>CAYRGJ010000001.1:0-233484 GCA_964423835.1 uncultured Dehalococcoidia bacterium
TGTCGCCGCTGAAGGCGTCGCTTCCCACCAGGGAGCCCGAGGTTATCTGGTAGGCCAGGGCCGGGTCGGCCTCGCCGTAGGTCTTGCCGGCGTCGTCGGCGGTGACCTCGATGTCCCGGGCCGCGACGGTGAGCCAGCCATTATCGTAGCTGATATCGTAGTTGCCCAGGCCTTCTCCCCAGATGGCAAACGCGAAGATGCCGTAGGTGCCGGCGGCGGCGCTCGTGGGGGTCCCGGCGCTGGCGAGCACGGCGCCAGTGACGTTGTCGGTGCCGACGAGGCCGCTGGTGGTGAACTCCGTACCGTGGAAGGTGAAGGCGTCGCCATAGGTCTTGACCTGGTCATCAGCCGTGATCGTCAGGCTGGCCTTGCCGACGTTGATGGCGACTTCGGCTGACGCATTGTCGTAGTTGGCGGTATCGGCCGGGGTGAAGTCCACGTGCAGCGTCTGACTGCTGCCAGCCGGCAGCAGGGCTCCCAAATCCGGGGTGTACGCGAATGCGCCCGGCACCGAGGCCGTGGCGCAGAGCTGGGCGCTGCTCAGGGCGGTACCGTAGACTATGTCAGCCGGATTGGCCCAGGTGATCGTGGGTGTGGCCTTGTTCACTCTCAGGACCTGGGCATTGGACGTGCCCCCGCCCGGCGCGGGGTTGAACACCGTTATGCTCCTGTCTCCGGCCGTCGTCAGATCGCTGGCTGGAATCTGGGCTGTCAGCCGGGTGGCACTGACGAAGGTCGTTGGCCGGTCAGCCCCGTCGAGGCGCACCACCGAGGCACTGCTCACAAACCTGGAGCCGTCAACCGTCAGCGTGAAGTCCGCATCGCCCACGGTCCTGGTGCCTGGCGAGACGGCGGTGGTCGTGGGTACCGGCTGGCTTCCCGGATTGAGTGTGACGAAGGAAACGGACGCGCGGTTGTTTGACGACCAGGTAACCAACGGGTCCGTGGTCCCGGCGGCGGCGAAAGCGGCGGAGGCCACACCGTAGTTGAGGCTGACCCCGGAGACGTCACTGTGCTCGGTGTAGTTCTCGGAATCGGTGGTGCGGGTCCTCCCTGCCCAGCCGGACCAGCCGTAGATGCCGCAGCCGCCAGCTTTGACGTCGAGCGGCCCGCCGATCGGCTCGTTGTTCGAGTTGTCTATGTATACCCCGCCGGCAGCCGCGATGGGCTTGGCCTGGTCGACTCCGCCGTAGCTGGCGATGTAGCCGCGCACCAGGGTATGGGTGCCTGCTACCTTCACCACGATCTCGTTGCCGGCTCGACTGGCGATGCCGGCTTCTCCCAGGTACCCGATCCAGGTCTGCCGCCGGTTGTCGTTCTGCAGGAAGGCCTGGGTCAGGACCTGGCCCCCGTAGGATGCGGTGAAAGTCTGCCCGCTGGAGCCCGCGGCATCGTAGGCGCAGACCAGCACCGCCAGCAGCCTGTCATGGCCATCGGATATGGTGAAGGTGCCGGACAGGTCTCCTGTGGTTCCCGAAAGCTGGGGCGCCGCTGGCCATGCGTCCAGTGGAGCCACCTTCACGGCAGCACTTGCCGGTGCCGGTGCGGACAGGCTCGATGTCACAGCCAGGGCCACAGCCAACAGCAGGGCCAGCCCGGCCGCTAGCAGGGTCGTTGCCGTTCTCCCTGCTCTGTACGCCGATGCTCCTGACCTCACGATCCCTGACCTCACTGCCCACGGTAGCATCTCGGGTTCACTAGCCAATCTCAGGCGGACACGGCCAGGTCACAAGGTGATCACGCGGCAGCGTAGCAGACTGGTCAGGCGGCGACCTCAGGGTGAAGGGGCTGGCTCAGAGGGGATGTCTACCAGCCGGTTGGCGAAGGCGAACTGGCATATCTCGGCATCGGTGCGGGCCGAGAGCTTCTCCAGCAGACGGGCGCGGTACGTGTGCACCGTCTTGATGCTTATGCCCAGCTCATCGGCGATGTCCCTGATGCGCTTGCCCCGGGCGATGAGGCAGACCACCTGGACCTCCCGGTTCGACAGGCGGTCCAGCGGGGCCATGTCGGATCGGCTCAGCAGCAGCTGCATGGACAGGGTCTCCCTGGCGTCACTGGCCAGGTACTGCCGGCCCTGGGCCACGGTCTGGATGGCCTCCGGCAGCTCCCGCGTGCCGATGCCCTTGGTGACGTAACCCAGGGCCCCCGCCTTGAGGAAGCGGACGGCGTACTGCATCTCCGGGTGCACCGTCAGGACCAGTATCCTGGCCCTGGGGTCGGCCTTCCGGATCTGCTTGATGGCCTCCATCCCGTCCATCCGGGGCATGGAGATGTCGAGGATGATCACGTCCGGGCGGGCCCGCTCGAACTCGCGGATGGCCTCCAGCCCGTCTGAGGCCTCGGCCACCACGGTGGCCGCGCCGGCGGCCTCGATGATGTACTTCAGCCCGGCCCTCATGAGGGCATGGTCATCGGCCAGCAGCACCCGGATCATGGCATCCTTTATATCGCACGCTTGCACGCACTATGTCAAATTCGATGGCGCTCTTCGCCTGCGGCGCCCGCAGCTGCTGGCCAACCGGCCGGATATGGCATTCCGGCCGGGATACCGGTAAGCTTGGTGCCCGGGATAACGCCTGGAAAGGAGCAAGAAATGGGAAGAATGGACAGCAAGGTGGCCCTGATCACCGGCGCGGCGGACGGCATTGGGGAAGCCACGGCCAGGCTGTTCGTGGCCGAAGGGGCCTCGGTCCTGCTGGTGGACATCGATGACGACAAGGGCCGGGCCGTAGCCGGGGATCTGGGACCAAAGGCCCTCTACAGCCACACCGACGTTACCGTACCGGCGGAGGTCAGCGCCGCCGTTGACCTGGCCCTGCGCCACTTCGGCCGGCTGGACTGCATGTACAACAACGCCGGGGCCGGCGGATATCCCGGCCAGGTTGAGGACCTGGCGATAGAGGAGTTCGATCGCCTGATTTCGCTCATCCTGCGGGCGCCTTTCCTGGGTATCAAGTACGCCGCGCGGGCCATGCGGAAGCAGGGCTCCGGCAGCATCATCAGCACCGCCAGCGTCGCCGGGTTCCGGACGGGCGATTCCGACCTGACCTACTCCGTGGCCAAGGCGGGCCTCATCCAGATGACACGCTATGCCGCGATGGAGCTGGGGGAGAGCGGGGTGAGGGTGAACTGCATATCGCCGGGCTGGGTGGTAACCGACACCTTCCGGAAGGCGGCGGGCCTGAGCCGGGAGGACTACGCCGCCAGAACCCTGGCCCTCAAGAGCCTTTTCGCTACCTTCCAGCCCATCAGGAGGGCCGAGCTGCCTCTGGACGTGGCCCGGGTGGCGCTGTGGCTGGCCAGCGACGACTCCGCCTTCGTGAACGGCCACAATCTGGTGGTGGACGGAGGGGCCACCAACGGAAAGACCTGGACCCAGCTGCTGGCGGACATGACCGAGGTGGCGAAGGTCCTCATGGGCTAGGCGCTGCTGCGTAGAACCGCATAGGCCATGTCTTCCGGCCTCCCCGGCCGAGGTAGAAGTGCTGGATATTGGCGTCCTGCCTGAGTCTGTCAGCGGTGTCGCGATGGACAACGCTGCCGTTGGCTTCATGCCTGCCTGACATGCAGACAGGTTGGGGCGCATCACCGGCCGTGCTGATCACGCCCCGGGAGCTTGCTTGGGGGGCACCACTGTCTGGCATGACCACCCACCGTCAACCAGCAGGTACGTCCCATTGACGTAGGAGGCGTCGTCAGAGACCAGGAAGAGGGCCGCATTGGCGATCTCCTTCGGTCTTCCCGGTCTTCCCTGGGGGATGAAGTCCACCTGAAGGTAGTCGAACATCTCAGCGGGCATCATCCCGGTGACCGTCATGCCGGGGCAGATGGCATTGGCCCTGATGTTCTGCTTGGCGTACTCCGCGGCTATCGTCTTGCACAGAAGGATCATCCCGGCCTTGGACGCAGAGTACGGGGAGAATGTCGGCACCGCGCCGATGCCGTTGGCCGACGAGGTGTTGAGGATAACCCCGCCACCCTGTTTTATCATGATGGGTATAGCCAGCCTTGAGGCCAGGAAGGCGCTCTTCAGGTTGGTATCCAGGACAGCGTCCCAGTCCCCTTCAGTGAGATCGGCGACGAGGCCCAGTCTGCCGACGCCCGCGTTGTTGTGAAGAATGTCCAACCGCCCAAAGGTATCCACGGTCTGTCTCACCATCATCTCCACCTCGGCCGCTCTGGACACATCGGCCTTGATGGCGATGGCCTCTCCCTTGTTCTTCCTGATCTCAGCCACCGTCTTCTCTGCGGTCTCTATTATGCAGTCGACCACGCTGACCCTGGCCCCCTCCCGGGCGAACAGTATGGCGGTCGCCCGGCCTATGCCGGAGCCGGCTCCAGTGATCAGGGCTACCTTGCCGTCGAGCTTGCCCACTTTGCACCTCCGTCCCTCGAGTCTTTGTGTTGCTTTTGCGGTCATGCTCCCGACCGCGCCGGCCGGCCGGATCTCATTCATCGGAGTGAACAGCGTTCTTCCTGTCGCTTTTCAGGAAGCTTATCAGCAGGTCCTCCCTCGCCTTCAGCAACTGCCGCGCGGATTCGGGCGGCAGTTCATACAGGCCTCTTCCACTCTTGGCGCCAAGCCTGCCGTTCTTGACCGCGTCAGCCAGCAGGGCAGACGCCTCACCAGAGCTGCACAGCTCCTTCATGAGGTACTCCGAGATGGCCAGGAACACGTCCAGGCCGCCCAGATCGGCCGACTCCAGGGGGCCGGTAACCGGCAGGCGCCGCCCGAAACTCGCCTTGCAGGCGGTGTCCACGTCTTCCTTGCTGGCAATCCCCTGCTCGACTATATAGAGCGCCTCGCGCAGCAGGGCAAACTGAAGCCTGTTTCCGATGAATCCCGGGGCGTCCTTCTTCAGGACCACCGGCGTCTTGCCGATGCGCACCATGAGCGCCCTGGTGATGCTGATGGTCTCCTCCGAGACCTCCGGGTTGCCCACTATCTCCACCAGGGGCACCAGGGGGGGAGGGTTCCAGAAGTGCGTCACTACCATCCTGTCCGGGCGGCGAGCGCCTGAGGCAATCTGGGTGATGCTGAGGCCAGAGGTGTTTGTCGCCAGGATGGCAGTGCTGCGGGCGGCCCTGTCCAGCCTGGCGAAGATCTCTCTCTTGAGGTCCAGGTTCTCGGCCACTGACTCCACCACGAAATCGGCATACCGCACCGACTCTTCGAAATCCGTCCCGCCCTTTACCCTGGACAGGATCCCTGAACGTTCTTCAGGACCTATCAGCCTGTGCCTGGAGAAGCTCTTGAGGCTGGATTCCAGACGGTTGAGCCCGCGTTGGACGCTTTCCTCGGTCCGCGCCCATATTCTGACGCTGTAGCCTGCGTGCGCGAAGACTTGGGCAATGCCCGGGGCCATGGTACCGGTCCCCAGCACTGCTACCTTCCGGATGTCCTCCAGGTTCATGTGTGTTTCCTCCTGCATCTCACGGTCTCTCGACCTTAAGGGCGTCTTCTGCCGAATTCCGCTGCAATATCCATCGGCCGGTCCACGAATATCCGCGGATCCATGGTCTTGAGGTCAGGGGAAATGAGGGGCCGGAACTCCATTTGCCCTACTACGTCCCTCTCCAGGTCCACCCCCGGTGCGATCTCCACCAGCATCAGCCCCCGGGGGCCAAGCTCGAAGACGGCCCGCTCCGTGATGTAAAGCACCCGCTGGCCCCTGCTGGCGGCATACTCGCCGCTGAAGGTTACCTGCCCCACCCGGGCAAGGAACTTCTTGACCTTCCCCTCTTTGATGACTCTCAGCCTGCCGGATTCGACGGCCACCTCCAGCCCACCGGCCGTCAGCGATCCCATGAACGTCACCTCCTTGGCGTTCTGGGTTATGTTGATGAACCCGCCCGCCCCGGCGATGCGGGTCCCCAGGTGGCTGACGTTCACGTTGCCTTCGTGATCGGCTTGACCGAGGCCCAGGAACGCCCGGTCCACGCCGCCGCCGTCGTAGTAGTCGAACTGGTAGGCCTGGTCCAGGATGGCATCCGGGTTGAAGGAGCATCCGAAGCTGAGCCCTCCCGCTGGGACACCGCCGACCGGCCCCGCCTCCACCGTGAGGTTGAGGAGGTTGCAGATGTTCTCCTCGTTGGCCACGCTGGCCACGCCCTCGGGCATCCCGATGCCCAGATTGACCACCGCCGCCGGGAAGAGCTCCATGGCCGCCCGCCGTGCGGTTATCTTGCGTTCGTTCAGAGGAAGCGCAGGGATGGACGCCAGCGGCAACCTCACCTCGCCCGAATAGGCTGGACTGTAGAAGGTGTCAAACGTCTGCCAGTGGTTCTCCGGCCTGGCCGGCACTACGGCATCAACGAAGATGCCGGGCACCACCACGTTTCTACAAGGCAGGCTCCTGGCGGCCGCGACCCTCTCTACCTGGGCTATAGTAATGCCGCCGGAGTTCTTGGCCGCCTGGGCAACAGACAGCGCCTCCAGCCGGAGCGCCTCTTTCTCGTAGCTGACGTTGCCCAGCTCATCGGCCGTCGTGCCGCGGATCAGGGCCACATTGATGGGGAAAGAGTGGTACAGCAGTTGCTCCCTGCCCCTGACGGTGATCACCTCCACCAGGTCTTCAGCGGCCGACCGACTGAGCCTCCCCCCTTCCAGGCGGGGGTCGACGAAGGTCTTGAGACCAACGTGGCTCATCAGGCCGGGCCTTCCCCCGGCAATGGCCCGGTAGAGCTGGCAGATGACGCCCTGGGGAAAGCAGTAAGCCTCGATCTTGTTGTCGATGGCCATCTGTCCCAGCTTCGGCGCCAGGTTCCAGTGGCCTCCGATCACCCTCCTGACGAGCCCTTCATGGGCCAGGTGGTTCATGCCGCGGTCCTTCCCGTCTCCCTGTCCAGCCGCGTAGACCACGGTCAGGTTTCGGGGTCTGCCCTGGTGCAGAAAGACCTCCTCAATGGCGGCCGTGATCTCTTCAGGATGACCGACGCCCACGAAGCCGCAGACGGCCACCGTGTCCCCATCTCTTATGAGTCTAACCGCTTCCTCGGCGGTGATAATGGGCTTGTTCATATGCAAGGAATCCTCTCTCCAGCCTCCAGGGGGATGCCGGTCTCCGGCATCCCCCTGTCTTCGCAATCAGTTCCTGCCCGGAGCGGCGGGCTGCCAGGTCAATACTTGGTCGGCGTTTCGGATATCCCCATCATCTGCCGCGCCTGCTTCGGCGTGGCTATCTCCCGGCCCATGTCGCGGGCCATGCGGACTACCCTCTCGACGAGCTGCGCGTTGTTCTTGCAGAGCTCGCCCTTCTTGTAGAGGATGGTGTCCTCCATCCCGGTCCGGACGTTGATGCCCATCAGGATACCCAGGGCGCACATGATAGGGCTGAAAAGGCCCACGCCCAGCACGCTGTAGACACCGTCCTTGGGACCGTGCTCCACCAGGTGGATCACCTCTTTGATGGTGGCCCTGGCCCCGCTGCTGTAGCCCATGACCGCCTGCATGAGGTAGGGGGGCTTTATGAGCTTCAAATCAATGAGGTTATTCACCAGGTCGTAATCGCCCGTAGACCAGAGCTCCATCTCCGGTTTGATGTTGTGCTCGAGCATGGCCTTGGCGAACTTCTCGGTCTCCTTGAAGGACGTGCCCTGCACCGCTTCGAAGGCCACTTCCTGCTCCCGAACGCCGGTGAGCGGCGGCAGCCGTTTCTTCAGGGTGAAACGGGTCACCGTTCTTCCCATGTCCAGGCTGCAGGTTTCCGGGTTGGCCCAGATGGGCGCCATGCGGTTTTCGTCGGTGGCGTCCATGCCCAGGCCGCCGCCGGTGGTGTTGTTGATGATGATCTCGGGGCACTTCTCCCGGATCATGCCGTTCACCTTGAAGTACTCCTTGGGATCGGGGGAGGCAAAGCCCAGGGCCTTGGCCTGCCGAACGTGCAGGTGCACCTGCGTGGCGCCGAGCTTGTAGCAGTCGTAGATCTGCTGGACCTGCTCCTCGGCGGACTCGGGGTGGTCGGGATGGGTCTCCTTGCCCTGCACGCCGCCGGTAACGGCCACGGTGATGATCAGCGGGGGCAGGCTCTGTTTCGCGGTCAGCTTGAGCCATTGCATGTAGTCGCCGGGGTCGAAGGTTTCCATAGTCTCTCTCCTTTCCGTTATGAACCGGGCGCGGGCATGCCCGTGGTACATCCCTGTGGGCCGCAATACTCAGGTGAGAAGGTATCCCCCGTCCACCATTATCAGCTCGCCAGTCACGTAGTCGGCGGCCTTGCTCACCAGGAACAGGGCCACCCCGGCGATGTCATCCGGTTCCCCCATGCGGCCCAGGGGAACCCGCGGGTAAACGGTGGCCTGCAGCAGCTGGTCGCAGGTCATCCCGGCAGGCTCGTAGAAGCCCCTGAGCTCCTTCTCCAGCCCTGGCGTCCACACGGTCCCGGGGGCGATGGCGTTCACGTTGATCTTGTGCGGCGCCAGCTCCAGTGCCAGCGACTTGCTGAGCATCACCACCCCACCCTTGGAAGAGGCATAGTGGCCATGCATGACCACCGGATGCACAGCCTCCAGGGAGGCGATGTTGACCATCCTGCCCCCTTTCCCGCCCTTGATCATCTCCCGGGCCGCCGCCTGGGCGAAGAACAGGTATCCCCGCAGGTTGGTGCTCATGACCCTTTCCCAGACGTCCTCGGTCAGGTCCATTAATTGCACCGCCGGATAGATGCCGGCGTCGTTCACCAGGATGTCAAGGCTGCCGAACTCCGACACAGCCCCCTGGCAGGCCCTGGCGGCATCGGTCGAGCTGCGCACGTCGGCATGGATGGCTGTGGCCTTGCCGCCTCCATTCCGGATCTCTTTCACGGTGACGGAGGCTCCGGCATCATCAATGTCCACCACGGAAACCCCCGCGCCCGCCTGGGCCAGCCTCCTGGCTATGGCCCGGCCTATGCCCGAGCCTCCGCCGGTCACCACCGCGGACTTCCCCGAGAGATCGAACAGCTCCAGTATCGGACTGGACATCATTCCCTCCTTCAATGGCCGTGCCCCGCTGAGGTTCTGATCACTTGCCCGGCTGCGGTATGGCGATCTGTATGTCCCAAATCGGGGCCGCATCCGGCTCCGTCACTTCTACATCCAGCATCGTGTAGCACCCCGGGCAGTAGTACTCGTGGTAGATCACGATCGAGGTCTCCCGGGGAGGCCGGGTGCCGTACACCTCATCCGGGTATTTGTCCACCCGCGGGGCATGGAGCTTGTAGTTCTCCGACCCGTGGCAGAAGACGTGGCCGCACTTGCGGCATTTGATTTCGTGCGTCTTGTCGTCCAGGTCCAGGTAGTAGTGGATTCTCATTTCTTTCCTCCCCAGATAACGCCTTTCCGCTTTCGCTCGGCTTTGATCTCCGCTCTGGCTTTCTCCGTGGCCTTGAGGTCCACCGTCATGGCCTTGGGGTCCACGATGACCCCGAATACGTGCTGGGCGAACTCGACGGAGAAGATGCGGTTCTCGATGTCGGCCAGTACTCGCTCCGGCTCTCTGTCCAGGGGATCTCCGATGCCTTTGGCCCCGCCGAACCCGCCGGCGGCCACATCTTTGTCCGTGGTTACGTACTGGACCGGGATCGGTTCCTTGACGATCTGGACGGTCCCGCCATACTGCTTGGCCAGGGCCTCCAGCTCCTGAACCGTCTGCGGAATCTGCCCCTTCTTCCATACCTCGGGGAAGTCAATCCCCCTGGCGATGGTTCCCCGGTAGGGCAGCCCGGGAGGATACGCCCCGCTCATGGACTGGGTGGGATCGATCAAAGCTCCCATGCAGGTCCAGCCGAGCATGACGTACGGGGAGTTGTGCGGGACTATGGCATAGGTGACGCTGGCCCCGCCCCTCCACCGGCCGGCACCCGCGTTGTCCCGGCCCTCCCTGCGCCAGAGATAGACGAACGGCGACTGCAGTTCCATCATCTCTACGTCTGATATGGAGGACTCGACGGTCATCATCATGCCGCCGGTGTCGCAGCCGTCACCCCTCCCCTCGTCGACCCCGGCCCCCGTGCCGCATGCCCAGGACTCGCTGAATATGGAGCCCGTGGGATAGCCGAACTGGGTGAGGCCGCCCCAGTAGACCGGGGAAATGCAGTTGCGTTGCCAGGGAGCGTTGATGTCCGGCCAGTACTTGCGGTTGGTGTAGAGCATGTTGCCCACCAGTGCGGTTACGGCCTCGGTCACCGGGAAGGCCGCGCACAGGCTGACCGGCGTCATGTAGGGGGCGTTGAGGCAGCAGCTCTGCGGGATATAGGTCTTGAGGGGCTTGACGTAGCCCCAGTTACCGGGGGTCTCCCAGAAGAGCTGGCTGGATATGGCCACGTAGATCAGGCCGAAGCAGCCGTTCAGATAGCAGTTGTAGTAGTTGGGGTTGGGCCCGGAGGCATCGAAGTCCAGTATGAGCTCGTCGTCCTTCTTGGTCATCTCCAGGCTGATCTTGATGAGCCTGGGCTTTGGATCGCCGACCTCGAGCTCCAGGTAGGAGTCGATGCGCCAGGTGCCGTCCGCCAGGCTTCTCAGCTTGGCCCGGGCCATCTCCTCGCCATAGTCGATGTTCTGCTCGACGCAGGCCTTGACCTTGTCGATGCCGTAGCGCTTGATCAGCGCCATGAAGCGCTCCTTGGCCACGTTCAGACCGGCGATCCTGGCCCGCAGGTCCAGCACGTAGTAGGCCGGGTCTCGGGTGGACCGCAGCAGGCAGTTGATGGCGGCGTGGTTGATCTGGCCCCGCTCCTGGACCTTGATGCCCTGGACGCGGTAGCCTTCGTCCAGCAGGGACTTGGCGCTGGCTGGCATGCCGCCCGGCTCGATGGCGCCGGTCTCGGAGGTGTGGGTCAGGGATCCCAGCCAGGCTATCAGCTCGCCGTCGTGGAACACCGGGGTCCCGGTCCACTGGTCGCAGGCGTGGTAGCCGCCTATCGACGGCTCGTTCATCATGAAGATGTCGCCGTCATATATCCCCGGGGCCTTGCCCTGCACGTCCAGCACCTCCCGGACGTTGCCCTGGGTGCCCGCCGTGTGCAGCAGCAGGCCGCAGGCCAGCGAGGAGGTCAGGCCGTGCGCATCGTAGATGGCGAAGAGGGCCTCGCCTCCCTCGGCCACCACCGGGGACCCGGAGACGCGCAGTATGGCCTGCCGGGCCTCGTTGGCAATGGAGTTCATGCGGTAGGAGAGGATCTCGAAGTCCACCGCGGACAGCTTCTTGTAGCCGGTCACCTCCTCGCGGCTGGGCAGCCAGCCCCCTCCGATGAATGTCCTCTTGCCTTGCAGCGGTATCTCGTAGGTGTACAGTACCTTTTGTGGCTGAGCAGTAGTCGTCATCTCCTCACCTCCTATATGACGAAGAAACCGTACTCATCTATCTTCAGCTGGCTGTCGTGCGGCACCGTGATGGTAGTAGTGGCCAGCTCGGCCAGCGCCGGGCCGGGGATCACATTGCCCGGCTCCAGCTTGTCGCCGTCGTAGATGGGGGTCACCTGATAGGCTTTCTTCTCGCTCCAGTACACGTCGCGGCTGCCCTTCCGGGCATGCTCTGCTTTGGGCGAGCTGAGAGGCCTCTTGATGAGGCTGGGCCGGGCCAGGGGCACCGAGGCGGTCACGTGGACGGCCATCGCCTCCATGCCGGCCTCCACGAAGGCCGCTCCCTCACCGTAGACGCTGCGGTAGAACTCCACGAAGTCGTTGCCGATCTTCTCGATATCCTGGGCGTCATATGTCTTGCGTTCGATGGGTATCCTCTCCACGTTCACCTGCCGCCCGAACTTCATGCTGATCTCCCGGTGCAGGACGACCTCGCTGGACTGGAAGCCGATGCGGGTCATCTCGGCCAGGGCTTCATTCTCCAGCTGATCGCAGACGGCATTCACCTGCGCGGGGTCTGCCGGCATCTGGAAGAAGGTGGACCGGTCGAAGATCCGGGACACATCGGCTGAAGCCAGGCCGAAGGCCGAAAAGGCGGCCGACGTGGGGAACATGTAGATGTTCTGAAAGTTCAGGCGCTTGCCGTAGGCCGCACCGTGGCTGGGTCCCCCGCCGCCGAAGCAGAATACCGAGAAGTCCCGGGGATCGTAGCCGGTCCGGGTCACCATGAGGCGCAGCAGATCGATCATGTGCTCGTTCTGGATATCCCAGATCGCCGCTGCCGTCTCGATCTGGCCCATGCCTACCTTGTCTCCCAGGGCCTTGATGGATTTGGCCGCGGCCTCCTTGTTCAGCTTCTTGCGGCCGCCCAGGTAGAAGTTGGGGTCGTAGATGCCCAGCGTCACCGCTGCGTCGGTCACCGTGGGGTGCTGGCCGCCCTTCATGTAGCAGACCGGTCCCGGATCGGCCCCGGCGCTGGCCGGGCCGACCTTGAGCGCTCCGCCTTCGTCTACCCAGGCGATGGTCCCGCCTCCGGCGCCGATGCTGGTGACATCGATCATGGGTATGTTCACCCGGAAGCGCATGATGGGCTTCTCCCGGGCGTACACGTGGCGGCCCTCGGCGATAATGCTGACATCGAAGCTGGTCCCGCCCACATCAGTGGTCACCACGTTCTGCAGGCCCAGGAGGTCGGTGGCCACCTTACGGCTGCCGATGACGCCCCCCACGGGACCGGAGTTAATGGTGCCGATGGGCATCATGTCCTTGTAGGGCATCACGCCGCCCCAGACCTGGGCGGTGAGCAGCTCCTTGGTGAGGCCCTGCCCCTTGAGCACGCCGTCCAGGTGCTGGTACCACTTGACCATGATGGGGCCGATGTAGCAGTCAATGGCCGCCGTGTTGAAGCGCCCGTACTCCCTGATCAGGGGCGCGACCTTGTGCGACATATCCACGTACACCCCCGGGGCCTCTTTGGTGACGATCTCGTAGGCTTCCAGCTCATGCTGGGGATAGAGGTGGGACCACAGGAAGCAGATGGCGATGGACTCCACCCCCTCGGCCACCAGCTCCCGCGTGGCCGTGATCAGCTCCTCGCGGTTGAGAGGAACAATCTCGTTGCCGAAGGAGTCGAAGCGCTCGGCCACCCCCTTGATGAGCCGTTTGGGGGAGATGGGCACCGGCTTCTTCACGATGGCCGAATGCCGGGTCTCCTCCGGGCTGAGTCCGTCGATGCGGCCGATGGCCCGCTGGATATGCGTGGTGTCCTCGAAACCCTTGGTGGTGATCATGCCGGTCTTGACGCCGTTGCGGTTGATGAGGATGTTGGTCCCCACCGTCGTGCCCTGAACGAAGCTCTCCGTGCGCGTGAGCAACTCCTTCAGTCCCAGTCCCACCTTCCCGCCGGCATCCGTGATGGCGTTGAGTACGCCCTCCTCGAACTTCCCCGGCGTGGTCTCGGCCTTTCCGATGACCACGTTACCGTCGGTGTCTATGACGATAACGTCGGTGAAGGTGCCCCCCGTGTCCACCCCGATGTGATAGGTCTTGCCGTTATGCTTGTGTGTCACAACTCCGCCTCCTTACAGCTGCAGTTCGGTAATCTGCGCTCGGGAATGACCCCCAAAGTCGAATACCCTCATTATCATCAGGCTCATACGTACCCATCCTGGAAAGAATCCTCCATTCAGGACAGCTGGTATCCGCCGTCTACCACTATGGTCTGTCCAGTGACGTAATCGGCGGCGGGGCTGGCCAGGCACAGCACGATCTTGGCTACGTCGTCGGGCTCACCGATGCGAAAGAGCGGCACCCGGGGCAGCAGGAACTGGGTCAGCTCCTCGAAGCTCTGGCCGGTCGGGATCAGGGCCGAGAGGAGCTCCTCCAGCGCGGGCGTCCTGATGATGCCCGGCGCCACCGCGTTCACCAGGATGTGGTGAGGGGCCAGCTCGGTGGCCAGGGCCTTGGTCAACATCACCAGGCCGCCCTTGGATGCCCTGTAGTGCGCCAGTTGCATGACGGGGTGCAGGGCTTCGAAGGAGGTTATGTTTATTATCTTGCCCCCGTGACCTCCCCTGGTCATCTCCCTGGCCGCGCTCTGAGAGGAGAAGAAGATGGCCTTCAGATTCGCATCCAGGGTGGTGTCCCACACGTCTTCCGACATGGTGAGGACCGGAGCGGGCGGGCACATCCCGGCGATGTTGACCATCAGGTCCAGGCGCCCGAAGGTCTGCATGGTCTCCTCAACCACCTGGTTGGCACCGGAGGCATGGGCGGCATCCGAACCGGCACAGGCGACCTTGCCTCCCCGGGAGCGAATGTACCTCACGGCCTGCCTGGATGCTGCTTCATCGGCATCGGCCAGCATGACGCTGGCCCCCGCTTCCGCCAGCCGAATGGCTGTCGCCTTCCCGATACCCGTGCCGCCGCCGGTTACTATAGCCACCTTGGGGCCAAGGTCGAGAAGCTGGTCCACGGTCCTGTTCGTCATGCCTGATGCACCGGCCTGGCAAGAGTCGGTCCAGAGTCCCCCCGCACATCCGGGATCATTGTCCCAATATGGCACCCGATTCCGGCCGTGACCATGCTTCGACCGGTGTAATTTGCCCCGAATCCGGGGGGTATTCCCGGCTACCCTGGGGTAGGTAGGCCGCCGACGACAGCCGCGGAGCGGTGTGGGCCGGGAAACACGAGTCAGGCTGGCGATGGCCCCGGGTGCGGCTTGCCCTAGGTGCGCAGCATGGGCGGAGAGGTCTCTCCGGGCTTCAGTATGCCCTTCTCGATGGCATAGCGCACCAGGTCCGTCTGGCTGTGCAGCCGGAGCCTTCTCATCATGTTGCGGCGGTGGGTCTGCGCCGTCTGCTTGCTGATGGAGAGTATGTCGGAGATCTGGGACGTGGTGTAGCCCTGGGCCGCGAGGTGCAGCACCTCGCGCTCCCGGGCGCTGAGCGGCTCAGGGGAGTCGATGCTGCTGGCCTGGGCGGCATTGATGTAGGCCCGTATGGCGATGTCGGAGAGCGGAGGGCTGAGGTAGGAGCGTCCCAGGGCGGCCTCCTTTATGGCTGTGACGAACTCGTCCGGGGAGGAGGACTTGAGGACGTAGGCCAGCGCTCCCGCCCGCAGGGCCTCCAGGACATAGGCCTCATCGGCATACATCGAAAGGATGACCACCTTCGTCCCTGGAGAGCGCCTGCGCACCTGGCGGGCGACCTCCAGCCCGCCCAGTCGGGGCATCATGACGTCCAGAACGATCACGTCTGGCTTGAGGGAATCAAGGAGATCCAGGGCCTGCACCCCGTCGTCTGCTTCCCCGACCACCTTGAAGCCGGCCTTTGTCTCCAGCATGACGCGGAGACTGTGCCGCACCACGTGGTGGTCTTCCGCCAGCAGCACCCTGGTGGCGCTCATCCGGGGCCTTTCCTTCCCGGCCCGATCTTCAGCGGGATGTCTGCCAGCAGACGCGTGCCGACTCCGGGCATGGACTCGACCGAGAGATGGCCGCCGAGCAATGTGGCCCGCTCCATCATACCCGCAATCCCGCTGGCGCTGCCCGAGGCGAACACCGCGTCCGGCACGAACCCCCTCCCCTTGTCACCGACCTCGATCTTCACCCTGGTCCCGGTAACCAGGATGCGGAGCTCCACCGCGGCGGCGCCCGAGTGACGGGCCACGTTGGTGAGGCCCTCCTGCACTATCCGGAAGACGGCTGTCTCCACCTCTGAAGGCAGGCGCCGGCTCAGGCCCCTCTGCTTGAAGAGCACTCCTATCCTGGTCTGGTCCTTGTACGTGGCGAAATGGCGCAGCAGCGTCGGCAGGAGGCCCAGATCGTCCAGGGACGACGGGCGCAGCTGCAGCGAGAGGTCCTTGACGCGGGTCATCATGTCGTCCAGCAGCCGCTGGATCTGGGCGATGCTCAGGCCGAGCTGCGCCGGCTGGCGCTCCGGTAGCATCCCCACGAGCATGCGGACCCCGGTCAGCGACTGGCCGATCTGGTCGTGCAGCTCCCGGGCGATGTGTCTCCGCTCCACCTCCTGCAGCTCAACCAGCCGGGCGGTGAGGGCCCGGAGACGGGCCTCGTAGCGGCGCCGCTCCGTGATGTCGCGGGTGAAGCCGATGATGCCGACAGGCTGGCCCGCTTCGTTACGCATGAACGTGGACTTGGTCTCCACCCAGACCGGGTGCCCATCCCTGTGACGCAGCTGCAGCTCGAGGTCCCATGTCCGGGCGGGATCGATCCCTTTCCGGCCCTCGACCTGCAGCTGGCTCACATAGGCTGCAGTTGCCCCTCCTGCAGAGGCCGGCATGATCATCTGGTCCAGGGTCATGGACTTGATCTCGTCGGCGGTATATCCCATGATGTTGGCTATGGGCTCGCTCATGTAGACAACACGGGTCGTCTGCCCGGAGTCGAACTCGGATATCCACAGGCCGTCCTTCTCCAGGGCGGCGAAGAGGTGGTGCCTCTCCCTTTCGCGCTCCATCTCCCGGATCCTGTCGGCGCAGGGCGTGTGGTCCCACAGAAAGAGGCAGTGCGCGCGGCCGCGGCCGGTCCGGAGGGTGCTGGCGGCCAGGATGCACTCTATCTCCCTGCCGGAGCTGTGGCGAAGGTGGAGGTGAGAATCGACTATCCGGCCGGCCTTCGCCAGCTGCTCCCGGAGACGGGCCCACTGCTGCGGCTGGGCAAAGAGGTCCCGGACATTGCGCCCCAGCAGGCCGCGCCGGCTAAACGCCAGCAGCTTCGAGCACGCGGGATTAACGCCCAGGATGCCGCCGTCCGGGTCGATGGCCAGCGCTGGGAGCGGGCAGCACCTGAGCAGCTGACCGACACGGTCCTGGCCACGCATCGCCTGACAGGGCCGCGGCCCCTGTTGACGTGGACACATGAAATACCCCCGTTAAGCGGATTCTGCGCCCGGCGCGCCGGCAAGTCAAGCGGCGTGTTCAGCGCGACGCCTTCTGGCAGCGATCCGGACTCGCCGCCGCGGCGCTAGAACTGCTGCGTCTTCAGCCACTCCAGGGTGATGTTGAAGGCCTCCTCCGCGCTGTAGCGGGGCTGGTAGCCGAAATCGCGGGTGGCCTTGTGGTGCACGAAGGTGCTTTCCACGCAGGTGGAGTACACCGAAAACCGGTTGAAGTTGGAGGTGCTGCTGACCTTCTCCGCCAGCCATGCCAGGGCATTCGCCAGGCCGTAAGGTATGGATACCCTGGGCCCGCGCAGGCCCAGCTGCTCCAGGAACGGGTCCATGAAAATGAAGAAGTTGCCCGTTTCGTGGTCCGTGATGAAATAGACCTGTCCGGCCACCGGTGAACCGGGCCGCAGCTGCCCGGCGGCCAGGATGTGAGCGTGGGCCGCATTCCCGGAGAAGACGTGGCTGAACCGGGCCTTCCCGTTTCCCAGGCGGAGCCGCACGCCGCTCCGGGCGATCTTTATGATGTTGGGCAGGTGGTACTTGTCGCCCGGACCGTACATCCCCACCAGCCGCAGGGAGCAGGTGGACAGGGCCGGCCCGTTGGCCTTGATGACGGCCTGCTCCCCCATCATCTTGCTGTAGGCGTAGCGATTCATCTTCTTCATACCGGCCACATCGGCGGGATACGGCGCTGACTCGTCGGCCAGGGAGTGGCAGCATTTGCCGTCCAGGACCACATCCAGGCTGCTGCTGTAGACCAGCCGCGGCACGCCCAGCTCGCGGCAGGCGTCGATCACCACCTGGGTGCCTTTGAAGTTGGTGTCCTCGTAGATGGCGCGCGGCAATTTGGGGTCCCACACGGCCGCCGCCGTGTGGAAGACGGTGTCCACGCCGTGGCAGGCCTTCCTGACGGCGGCGGGGTCCCGGACATCGCCCACCATCACCTCGGCCCGGGAGTCCTCTGCCGGCTCGATGTCCAGGATGCGGACGCTGCGGCCCATCTCCAGTAGCTGGGAGACCAGGGCCCGCCCCAGCATGCCCGCGCCTCCGGTAACGAGATGCATCGGACCATTATACACCGGCCTATTTCTTGAACCATTTCCTGACGGTGAAGGCCGATGCCACCACCACCCCGGCCACCAGTATCACGATGCCCGTGGTCCTGCCGCCCGGCATGCACGCCGGAGCTTCAGTGCATCGCCGGGGCCAATGGCCCCGGCGATGCGATAGCTGGCTACGGTCCGGCAGGTCAGGGCGTCACTCGACCCCCCGCACGTCGAACAGGCGGTACAGGGTCACCTTGGGGACCTTGTAGACCCAGGCCTCGCAGAAGTCCTGCCAGGCATGGGCGTGGAGGATGACCCGGAAGGACTGGCCGCGATAGTACATGTTGACGTGGGTCTTCTGCCCCGGTAGTCTCTGCACCTGCATCCAGGTGGCCTTCTGCACCCCTGAGTCGAAGTTCCTGGGGCCGGTGAAGCGGAAGGTCTTGTCCCGGGTATTGATGCAGAGGGTGGTTCCCCTCTTGGGGTCCCGGAACACGTAGGTCCACTCCGAGGAGACGTACTTGCCCTCGAAGCTGATGGCCTTGCCGGCTTCCAGCTTCATGGTGGCGCTGTGAGGTGTGGCATACCCGGCCATTTCCCCCCACCGGATGGTGTAGGTGCCGGGGCTGGCGTTGTCCACCGTCCAGGGCGCCGTCCCCTTGTAGCTGGCGGCGCCGGTGATGGTGAACCTGGCTCCGGACGGGACCGAGGTCACGTTGATGGTCCCGCCCTGCGGCGGAGGCCCCGCCGGCGTGTACATGCCGTCGAAGATGATGGCACCTCCGGCGGCAAGCTGCGCCATGCCGTCAGCGGGCTTGGTGTAGCCTGTCACGTTGTCCCACATGATGGTGTAGGACCCGGGTGTAGCGTTGTCGACCGCCCACGGTACCGTCCCGTTGTAGCTGCCGGCCCCGCTGATGGTGAAGCTGGCGTCGGGCACGTTCGCGATCACGCCAATGACCCCCGTCTGGGGAGGCGTTATCGCCGGCGTGTAGGCGCCATAGAAGGTCACTGCCTCTCCCGCAGCCAGCTCATGGCTTTCGCCTTCCGGCGCGGTGTACCCCGTGATGTTGTCCCACATTATGGTGTAGGAGCCGGCCGGGGCATCGGCCACGGCCCATGGCACCGTCCCGTTGTAGCTGGATGGGCCGCTGAGGCTGAAGGCGGCGTCGGGCACGTTCGAGTTCACGCCGATCGTCCCCTCCCCGGGTTCGGTGGCGTTTTCGGCATAGACGCCCCGGAACACGATAGCGCCTTCGGCAGGCAGGGTCTGGTTTTCGCTGGAGGGAGTCATGTCGTAGCCGGTCATGTTCTCCCACATGATGGTGTAGTCGCCAGCCGGAGCATCAGCCACCGCCCAGGGCGCTGTACCGTTGTAGCTGGCCGCCCCACTGAGGGTGAAAGTCCCCCCGGCGGGAGCCGAGGTCACGCCGATGGTGCCGATCTGCGGGGGCATCTCCTGATACAGGCCGAAGAAGTTGATGGCCTCTCCGGCGGCCAGGGTCTTGTCCTCGCTGTCCGGCGCAGTGTAGCCAGTGATGTTCTCCCACGTGATGGTGTAATCCCCGGCCTCGGCGTCAGTTACGGCCCAGGGCACAGTTCCGTTGTAGCTGGTGGGCCCGCTCAGGGTGAAGGTGGCTTCGGGCCGGTTCGCGGCCACGCCCATGGTGCCCGCCTCAGAGGGCGCCGCCGTGTAGCCGCCATGGAAGCTCAGAACCTCTCCGGCTTCCAGGGTCTGGTTGTCGCCTGAAGGCGCGGTGAGGCCCGTCATGTTCTCCCAGGTGATGGCGTAGGACCCGGCGGGAACGTCGGGCATCAGCCATGGCGTGGTCCCGTTGTAGGTGACCCCACCGGCAATGCTGAACCCGGCGCCCGGCGGGGCTGAGGTCACGGAGATGACCCCCACTTCGGGCAGAGTGGCATTCTCCCCGTAGATGCCCTGGAAAGCGATGGCGCCCCCGGCCTCCAGGGTGAGGTTCTCCCCCTCCGGTGTCGGGGTGACGCCCGTCATGTTGTCCCACAGGATGCCGTAGTCGCCAGACGGGGCATCGGCCACCGCCCAGGGGGCGGTCCCGTTGAAGCTGGCGGGCCCGGCGATAGTGAACGTGGCGCCCGCGGGGGCCGAGGCCACGCCGATGGTTCCCGTCTCGATCGCGGCCGGCTCAAAGAGGCCGTCGAAAACGATGCCCTCTCCGGCGCCCAGGGTCTGGTTCTCGCTATCCGGCGCGGTGAAGCCGGTCACGTTGTCCCACATGATGGTGTAGTCCCCGGCCGGAACGCCGGCCATGGCCCAGGCAGCGGTCCCGTTGTAGCTGGCTGCGCCGCTCAGGACAAACGTGGCCCCGGGCATGTTCGAGGTCACGCCAATGGTTCCTGCCTCTGGCGCGGTGTCGCCCTCGGTGTACATGCCCTCAAACTGGAGGCCTCTTCCGGCGTCGAGCACCCCGGTTTCATCAGCCGGACTGGTATAGCCGGAAAGGTCCTCCCAGCTGATGGTGTAGGACCCCGCCGGGGCATCGGCCGTGGCCCACGGCGTTGTTCCGTTGTAGCTGGCGGCCCCGCTGATGGTGAAGGCCTGGCCGGAAGGGGTCGAAATGACGCAGATGACCCCCGGCCCGTCGCCATCCTGGTTGGTACTCATGGGAGCAGCCACGAGGGCCGTGGTGACCACCAGCGCCAGGCAGAGCAGGGCGTACAGGGCTGCGGTGCTTATCCTACTCTTCATCTGTCGGTCTCCTTGCCTTTTACAGCGTTTGGCTCATCGATGGACCCGGGCCTGTTTGGCGGCCGCGCGGCCGCCGCATATGGCCGGGTCTCCATGTCGCATATGCTGTTGATGGCGTCAGCGGAAAACGCACCTCCCCGGGCGGCAGGTTTGGGGGTTCTGGTGGTGGAGCGGGGCTCGGATATTCGGTTGACCTGAAGCAGTATGTCATAAGCGCTGCCGGCCTCCAATTGGGGCTGGCACCTATCGCGTCCCTGCGGGATATACCTAACGTGTGTGGCCCGGAGCCCAGCTACTTACGTAGACAGCCGGCCGCCCCCGGCCCCGGGCCAAAAAAGCCCAGGCCGGTTACGTAGGCTCCACAAGGCCGGGCCGCGTGCCTCTGACAATGGCCGGCGCGCCGGAGGGATGGGACACTGTAGGGGCAGGGAGCGAAAGAACCATGTACAAGAGACTGCGGATCGCGATAGTCAGGGCCTCTGCCAGGCAGCTGCTGGCCAGCGAGGTCCAGCAGCTGGTGCTGTCCGGCAAGATCGTGCTCATCCCGGCCGGCGACGACCTGATGTGGTGTATCCTATATCTGCACCAGGCGGGGCGCTCGCTGGCGGACACGCTGGACAAGCTGACCCGCTTCTGGGGACAGCCGATCCCGGTGACCTCCAGCGACGAGGCGGCGGTGTACCTCTTCAGGCTGCTGGAGGGAAGAGTCAGGGACCGTGTCAACTGAGGACCTGGCATGAACCGATCGATGGCCTGGCCCGCCCGGACAGCCCTGCGGAGGGCATCGGCCCTGTGCGGAGTGGCGGCGCCGCTCCTGTGCGGGGGCGCGCTCCTGACGGCCACCCTCCTGGACCCGTCGTACAGCTCCGTCACGCAGCGGATCAGCGAGCTGGGGGCGCCCAGCGCTCCTTACGCGGCCCTGGCCAATACACTGGGGATAGGAGCTACCGGACTGCTGATAGCTCTGTTCTCCGTGGGCCTGGCGGACGTGCTGCGCCGGTCCCGGACGGCGGCCATCGGCAGCGCCCTGGTCGGCCTGGCCGGCCTCGCGGTGACCCTGGCCGGGATTCTGCCTTCCGGCGCGGACGGGATGGAGGCGCCGAGAACGGCCGTGGCCCACGGGGCCCTGGCCCGGACCGGGGAGATGTCCATCATAGGCGGGGCCCTGGCCCTGTGGGTGGGGCTCAGGGGGTCCGGCCAGTGGCGGGTCTTCTCCGACGTGTCGCTGGCGGTGGCCATTGCCTTGGCCGGGCTGTACATACCCTACCAGCTCCACTCGGTGGGCCCCTGGAAAGGCGTCATTCAGCGCGTGATGGTGCTGGTGGTCCTGGCCTGGATAGCAATTATGTCAATAAAGCTGCTGTCTCTATCCGCCAGCCCCGGCGAGCGGCCTGCTGCCTCGCCGGACCCCGATGGCGCAGGGCCCGGCTAGCCGGTCACCTCATCAGGGCAATTCCGGTCTCCCGCGTCCGTTTGACCTGCCGGGCATCCGCTGCCAGGTTGTCCCGGCCCCCGGCCGATGGCCTGCGCACTGGTCATGGCCCGGCAGGCCGCCCTTCTGAGGTTGGCCCGGCGCACGGCCGATCGCCTCGCCCGCGGCCCGTCGTTACTACACCAGCCTGGCTATCGCCGCCCCCTCGTAAATGGCATCGATTATCTTGCGGGGGCGGACGCTGTCCCCGATGACGTACACCTCGGGCACCACCTCCCTGGCTTTCTCGGCCAGGGTCTCCACGGACCTGGTGCCCAGGGCCACCACCACGCTGTCGGTCTGCAGCAGGCTGCGGCGCCCGTGACGGTCCATAACGGTGACCCCCTTCTCCGCTATCTCCAGGATGTTCCGCCCCGTAATCCACTGCACGCCCGCCTCCGGGAGCTGGTTGGTGAGCAGGTCGAAACGGGTTATGGGCTCCTCATCCAGGGCCAGCTCATCCAGCCATTCGAGGATGGTGACCTTCTTGCCCTGCAGCCCCAGCAGGAGGGCCACCTCGCAGCCTCCCACCCCGCCGCCGGCCACGATGACCTTCTCTCCGGCCACCGAGGCCTTCCCGGTGAAGACGTCCCAGTACATGTAGACGTTCCCGCCCCAGTTGCAGGGGATCTCGGGGATGAGCGGCTCCGCGCCGGTAGCCACTATCAGTACATCGGGCCTGACAGCCGCGATGAGGTCCTGGTCGACGGCCCGGCCGGTCTCCACCTTCACACCCATGGCCTTGAGCTGCGGCACCTCGAATTCCAGTATGTAGTTGAGCTTGTCCCGGCCCGGGGCCAGGGCCGCCACCCGGAGCTGGCCGCCGAGCTCCTTCTCCTTCTCATAGAGAGTGACCTCGTGGCCGCGCAGGGCCGCCACGCGGGCAGCCTCCATCCCGCCGGGGCCGGCGCCAGCGATCATCACCTTCTTCTTGCGCGCGGCCGGCTTGATCTCCAGCCAGCCATCCATCCGCTCGCGGCCTACCTCAGCGTTGACGGCGCACCTCATGTAGAGGTCATTGAAGACGTGGCCTCCGATGCAGCCGGTGTTGCAGCTGATGCACTTGCGGATGGCTTCGTCGCTGCCCGTCCGGGCCTTGTTGGGCCACTGCGGGTCGGCGATCAGGGGCCTGCCCAGGGCCACGAAGTCCGCCCGGCCCTCCGCCAGCACCCTCTCGGCGAAGGCCGGGGTCTTGATCTGCCCCACGGTGATCACCGGGATCTTGACCACCTTCCGGATGGCCTCGGCCAGGTATACCCGCCAGCCCTCTTCGAAGCGCATGGTCTCCAGCAGGGTGGGCATGGACTCGTAAATGCCGGAGCTGACGTTCAGCACATTGATGCCCAGGGATTCGGCCAGCCGGGCTATCTTCTGGCCATCCTCAAGGGTGAGCCCCCCGGGGACGAACTCGTCGGCGCTGTAGCGCAGGCAGAGCGTGAAGTCCGGGCCCACCTTCTGGCGGGTGCGCCGCACGATCTCGGTGAGGAACTTGAGGCGCCGGTCGAAGCTGCCGCCCCACTCGTCGACCCTCTGGTTGGTGTGCGGCGACATGAACTCGCCGATGAGGTACCCGTGGGCGCCGTGGAACTCCACCCCGTCCATGCCGGCCTTCTTCACCCGCAGGGCCGTCTCCGAGAACCGCTCCACCAGGTCCCAGATCTCCGCCGGCTCGAGCTCCCGCACTGGTATCTGCAGGAACCCGTCGGGTATGGCGGAGGGCGCCACCGGCTGCACCCCCTCCGTGTTGTGGACCTGCCGGCCGGCGTGGTGGATCTGCTGGAAGACGCGGGCCCCGTAGAGGTGTATGGCGTCGGCCAACTCGCGGTAGCCCGGGATGTACTTGTCGTTGTCCAGGCGGAGCTGGCAGGAAACGTTCTTGCCTTCGGGGTACTTGACCTGCGTGTTCTCAATAATGAGCAGCCCTGCCCCGCCGCGGGCCCGCTCGGCATAGTAGCTGATGAGGCGGTCGGTCACCTCTCCGGTGGGGCCGGCGTAGTTGGTGGTGCAGGGCGGCAGGACGATCCGGTTCTTGACCAGTATCCGGCCGATGAGTCCGGGTTCGAACAGCTTCGGGTACTTTGGCTCTTTCATCACAACCTCCTTTGCTGATGGGGACGGGCCGCCGCTCCACGGGCGGCCGAACGTCGCTGTCGACTGATCTGATGCTCCGCCTTCCGGCCGGCCGTGGCATCGTGACTTGTACTTGTTCGGGCATTGTGTCCGTTACTTATGCGTTACGTAGGCTCCACAATGGCCCAGCAAGTGGTCTCCTGAATAGCCCGGCTTCGGGCGGCGGCCCTACAATGCCATCAGGAAGGAGGATGCCATGAAGAGCGATGCCGAGATTCAGCGAAACGTGATGGACGAACTGAAGTGGCAGCCGAACATCCATGCCGCTGCTATCGGGGTGTCTGCCAAGGACGGGGTGGTGACCCTCACCGGGAACGTGGACAGCTACCTGGAGAAGGTGGGCGCGGAAGCGGCGGCCAGGCGCATCTCGGGCGTCACCGCGACGGTCAACAACCTGACCGTCCGTCTGCCGTCATCCAGCGAGTGCACCGATCAGGACGTTGCCCGGGCCGCCGCGGAGGCCATCAAGTGGAACGTGTCCATACCCCAGGACCGCATCAAAGTGACGGTGGAGAAAGGCTGGGTCACCCTGACCGGAACGGTGGACTGGATGTACCAGAAGCAGACGGCCGAAGACGAGATCTGCTGCCTGGTGGGTGTCAAGGGGGTGACCAACCTCATCACCGTGCTGCCGGCGCTGCGGCCGGCGGAGGTCAGGACCCGGATCGGCGAGGCCATCGAGCGCAGCGCCAGGATGGATGCGCAGCGCATAAACGTGGAGGTGGAGGACGGTAAGGTGATCCTGACCGGCACGGTGCGGGCCTGGATAGAGAAGGAGGACGCCGAGCGGGCCGCCTGGAGCGCCCCCGGCGTGTCCCGGGTGGAGAACAAGATCCTGATCAAGGTCTGAGCCGGCCACCCCGGGCTCAGCAGGGGAGTCGCCGGAAGGCCGCATGGGCGCGGCGCAGAACACGCCGGCATGGGGAGGGAAGCGATGGAGCGCCAGGAGCAAGTCAGAGTGCTAGCTGATGAGCGTCAGCGGCGTCCCTCGCCGGGGCCCCGACCTCTTACTGCTCCGGGTGGCAGCACCCGCACTGGCAGGCGCTGGAGCTGGCGCAGGCCTCGCAGCAGTAACGGACGCCGTCCTTCTCGAAACCGCCGTTGACTACCCGGCAGCCGCAGGCGGGGCACAGCAGTGTCTGAACCGATTCAGTGGTCATCCCAATCTCCGCTACTCCATGTCTTCCATGAGGGTGGTGAAGGTATCGTGGTGGTCCTCTTCCTGCTGCAGAATCTCGCGGAAGAGGCGGTTAGTGGTCTCATCGCGCTCCTGCCGGGCCATCTCCACGATGTCCTTGTAGAGGGCGATGGCTTCGGCCTCGGCCTGGATGTTGGCTTCGATCATCTGCTTCAGGGAGTCCCCCACGAAGATGGGCGCCGGCTTGGTGGTCGGTATGGCGCCGAGATAGAAGAGCCTTTCGGCTATGGCCTCGGCGTGCTTCATCTCGGCTATGGCTATGGCCCGCAGCTCGTCATGCACGGCGAATCCCCGGACTCCCCCCCACTGCACGTGCTGCCACATGTACTGTATGGACACTGCGATCTCCCTGGCAATGGCGTCGTTGAGCTTGTCCAGGAGACCCTTCGATACCTTGGTCGCCGCCGCGTGTTTTGCGGGCATTTTGCCACCTCCTCATTCCTGTTTGGGCACGCGAGGGACGCACGCGCACCACCGGCACTCTGGGCCCAGTATAGGCGGGGCCCCCGGGCCCCAGCCATTCGGGAGTCTACCTGGGCGGCGCTTGTGGACCTTACTTACTTTGCCGGCTACGTGTCCTCCGTAGCGCCTCGCTAAGTACGTTTGCGAATGGCGCCGCCGGAGACGGCTGGTGATGCTATTCGTGGGAGATCGTTGGGAGGTGATGCCATGAAGCGGATGATAGGGGCTGTTGCCATTACTGCCCTGCTGGTTGTCGGCCTGTGCTGCGCCGGGGCCTGCAGCAGCAGTCCGGGCAGCCCTACGGATGCGGCGCCGTTGCCCATAGACGCCGGCTGGGTACCCTCGTACATCGACAACCAGACCGAGCCGGCCCTGAGCCGGGCCGACCTGGTGAGCAGCGTCTCCCCAACCGTGGTCTCGATCACCTTCCAGACCGTAGGGCGGGGATCGTTTCTGCAGCCGGTGCCCCAGACCGGGGCGGCCAGTGGCGTCCTGATCGACCCCCGGGGCTACATCGTGACCAACAGCCACGTGGTCGAGGGGGCCCAGGCCCTCCAGGTGACCCTGAGCGATGGGCGCAGCTACACGGCCGTGAGGTGGGACAGTGACGCGAACACGGACCTGGCGGTGGTCCAGATACAGCCGGAAGGGGCCCTTCCCTACGCCCATTTCCTCTTCGACTCGCTGGACAGGCTGGCGTTGCTGGAGGAGGTGGTGGCCGTAGGCAATGCCCTGGCTCTCCCCGGAGGGCCGACCTGGACCGCGGGCGTGGTCAGCTACCTGGGCCGGTCCATCCAGGAGTCGAACGGCGTGGTGCTCGACGACCTGATCCAGACGGACACCGCCATCAACCCCGGTAACAGCGGCGGGCCGCTGGTGAACATGGCCGGGCAGGTAGTGGGCATCAACACCGCCATAGCCTCCGGCGCGGAGAACATCGGGTTCTCCATCAGCACCGACACCGTCATTCCGGTGGTGCACTCCCTGATCACCAAAGGGCAGGTCACCGCAGGCTGGCTGGGGGCCAGCCTGCTCACCGTGACGCCGGCGGTCCGGTCCCAGTTCGGGTTGTCGGTGGACTCGGGGGTGGTGATCGTGGAGCTGGTCCCGGGCGGCCCGGCCTACACCGCCGGCCTGAGGGCGGACGACGTCATCACCGCCTTCGATGGCGCCCCGGTGACCAGCAGCCACATCCTTGCGGAGCAGATATTCAGCCACAACGCGGGAGACGTGGTGACCGTGACCTACCTTCGGGGCCAGTCCGCCCGCAGCGCCAGCGTGACCCTGGGCCAGCGGCCATCCCCGTGAGGCGGCGCGCCGCCTCAGCGGGCCGGGTGGCAAGGAGGTGTCGTGGACTGGAACCGGATGCCTGACCGGAGCGTCATCGAAAGGACCATGGAGGCCATGCGGGCGCGCAACTTCCACCCGGTCCTGGTGGAGAGCAGGGGCGAGGCCCTGTCCAGGCTGCGGGAGATGATCCCGGCCGGGGCGGAGGTAATGACGGGCTCGTCGACGACCCTGGCGGAGATAGGCTTCATCGCCCTGCTCATGGAGGGGCAGCACCCGTGGCGGGGCTGGAAGGACCGCATCCTGTCCGAGAAGGACCCGGCGAAGCAGGCCGATCTGAGGCGGGCCAGCACCACCGCCGACTACTTCCTGGGCAGCGTCCAGGCCATCACCGAAAGCGGACAGGCGCTGGGAGTAGACGCCACCGGCAGCCGCCAGGGCGGCTATGTCTTCGGGGCCCGGCACGTTATATGGGTGGCCGGGGTGAACAAGCTGGTCACCGACCTGGTCCTCGCCTTCCGGCGCCTGCACGAATACGTGGTGCCGCTGGAGGACGCCCGGATGAAGAAGAGCGGCGCCCCGGGCACATCCGTGGGCAAGGTGGTCGTCTACGAACGCGAGGCGGTCCCGGACCGGATATCGACCATCCTGGTCAGAGAGAATCTCGGCTTCTAGGCAGCTCCCGCGGGGGCCGCCGGCAGCACTAAGTAGGCTCCACATCGTGCCGGCAGGTAGGATTCCGAATGGCCCGGGCCGCGGCGCGGCTGCCATACTGGCGATGCGGGCCGCAGCCCGCGCCATGGGATGGACAAGGGGGACCCGATGTGGGATTCGGGCGAGGACCTGCGGCGGTGGATAGTGCTTGTGGCCATCCTGACCATGCTGGTCTGGCTGGGCCAGAGCTTCGGCTGAGCGGTGAGGGCCGGTGACGCCGGAGCGGCTGGAGGGCAAACCACCGGAGGAGGACGGAAGATGAAGAGCGATGCAGCGCTGCAGCGGGATGTAATGAACGAGCTGCTCTGGGAGCCCAGCGTCGATGCGGAGAACATTGGCGTCTCCGCCAAAGATGGCGTGGTGACGCTGACCGGGACGGTGGAGAGCTTCGCCCAGAAATGGGCCGCGGAGCGGGCCACCAAACGGGTGGTGGGGGTCCACGCCTTCGTAGAGAAGATAGAGGTCAAGCTGCCGAGCTACAGCCAGCGCACGGATGCCGACATCGCCCAGGCAGCGGGCAATGCCCTGGAATGGAACGTGGATGTGCCGCAGCACCGGATCCAGGTTATGGTGCAGGACGGCTGGGTGACCCTGACCGGCGAGGTGGAGTGGCTCTACCAGAAGAATGCGGCCTTTGACGCCGTGCGGAACCTGACCGGCGTGCGCGCGGTCACCAGCCAGATAGAGGTCAAGCCGGCGGCGAAGCCGTCCGAGGTGAAGACCAAGATCCAGGAGGCCTTCCAGCGCAACGCCAGGCTGGACGCCCAGAAGATCAAGGCAGAGATCGAGGACGGGAAGCTCGTCCTGTCCGGCACGGTCCGCTCCTGGGTGGAGCGGGAAGAGGCGGAGAGGGCCGCCTGCGCCGGGCAGGGCGTGTGCCAGGTGGAAAACAGGCTGACGGTCAAGATCTGACCGGCTGGCATATCAGCGGCCCGGCCGCGCTGAGGATGCGTCGTCCCGGCGGGCCAGTGGCGGGAGGTGCACCATGGCCAACAAAGCCAATCCGATTCCTCCGGGCTATCACAGCGTTACTCCGGACCTGTGGGTCACCGGGGGGCTGGAAGCCATCGAGTTCTACCAGAAGGCGTTCGGGGCCAGGGAGCGCTCGCGCATGATGGACCCCGATGGCCGCACTGTCATGCATGCGGAGCTGATGATCGGCGACTCGACCATCATGCTGGCGGATGAGAACCCCCGGAATGAGGGCAAATCGCCCCGGAGCCTGGGCGGCAGCACGGTTACATTGCACCTGTACGTCGACGATGTGGATGCGGTATTCTCCCGGGCGCTGGCGTCGGGGGCCAGGCAGGTCATGCCCCTGGAGAACACCTTCTGGGGAGACCGCTTCGGTGAGGTGGCCGATCCCTTCGGGCACCACTGGTCCATCGCCACCCACATCCAGGACGTGGCGCCGGACGAGATGATGGAGCGCATGCAGGCGGCCATGGCCCAGGGATAGCCATGCGCGTGGGGACGGCGGCGGACCATGCCGGTTTGGCCCTGAGGGATGAGCTGTCCCGGGCCCTGTCGGCGGCCGGGCACGATGTCGTTGATTTCGGGGCCTTCGAGTACAGCCCGGAGGACGACTATCCTGACTACGTGGTCCCGCTGGCCCGGGCGGTGTCCGGCGGGGTGGTGGAGCGGGGCGTGGCCGTGTGCGGCAGCGGGGTAGGCGCGGCCGTGGCCGCTAACAAAGTGCCGGGGGTGCGGGCGGCCCTCATCCACGACGTCTTCTCGGCCCACCAGGGCGTGGAGGACGACGACATGAACGTGATATGCTTGGGAGGCCGCGTGTGCGGCCCGGCGCTGGCCTGGGACCTCACCCGGACCTTCCTGGAGGCGCGCTATGTCGCCAACCAGAGCCATGCCAGGCGGCTGGCCAAGGTGGCGGCGCTGGAGAATAAGTAGTCTCCACACCCGTCATATAGATAGATTTACCAACTGCCCGCCCGGCGGTTGGGGGCCATACTGGGCTCGGGCCGGCCGGCTGGCCGGGCCGGCCGCGGCCACGCTGCCGGGGAAGGAGGTGGCGCCGGTCTCTGTCTGAAGGAGACGGTGGCCTCGGCGCGAAGATCATGGAAATGCGAGCGGTGACGGCGGACAAGTACCGATGTGCCGCCTGCGGCTACGAGTATGACTCCGCTGCGGGCGACCTGGATGGGGGCATCAAACCGGGGATCTCCTTCGCGGAGCTGCCACGGACGTGGACCTGTCCGTCCTGCGGCGCGGCCCAGGAGGTCTTTCGACGGGTGGCTGAATCAGGAGGGAGATGGCAGCATGGGTGTCGATATCAACTTCGTGATCGGGGGGGAGGCGGGGCAGGGGATACAGTCGATGAGCGTCACGCTGGGGAAGACCCTGATGCGCGGGGGGTACGAGGTCTTCATCAGCCAGGACTTCGAGTCGCGGATAAGGGGGGGCCACAGCTCGGCCGCGGTCCGCATCGCGGACCGGCCCATAGCCGCCATGTCCGGCGGAGCGGACATCCTCATCGCCCTCAACGCTGAGACCATCGATATACACCGCCCGGAGATGGCTCCCGGGAGCCTCACCATCTGCGACCGTGAAGCGCTGAAGCTGGCCGCATCGGAAGGCGACGGCATCCTCGATGTGCCCCTGCAGCGCTTGGCCCTGGAGAAGGGCGGAGACCGGGTGATGTCCAACACCGTGGCCGTGGGGGCGCTGCTGGGCCTGGTGGGATATGACTTCGATCCCCTGGCGGTCGTCCTGCGGGAGGAGTTTGCCGGCCGCGATCCAAAGATCGTGGAGGGCAACGTGGCGGCGGCGCGGGCCGGCTACGACCAGGCCCGGGAGCAGGGCGGGCGGGCCCCCCGCCGGGTAAGCCCGCAGGGGGAGGCCGGCCGGAGAATGCTCTTGACCGGGAACGACGCCGTGGCCCTGGGGGCCATGGCGGCCGGCTGCCAGTTCGTGGCCGGGTATCCCATGACGCCGACCACCAGCATCCTGGAGTTCATCGCGGAGAAGGGGCGACCGTTCAACATCCCGGTGGTGCAGGCCGAGGACGAGATAGCGGCGGCCAACATGGTGGTGGGCGCCGCGTACGCCGGCGCCCGGGCCATGACCGCTACCTCGGGCGGCGGCTTCTGCCTCATGGTGGAGGCGCTGAGCCTGGCGGCCATGACGGAGACGCCCATGGTGGTAGTGCTGGGGCAGAGGCCGGGGCCGGCCATCGGGCTGCCCACCCGGACCGAGCAGTCGGACCTGGAGTTCGCCCTGTACGGCGGGCACGGAGGGTTCCAGCGGCCGGTCCTGGCGCCGGGCAGCGTGGCCGAGGCCTTCCGGCTGACGGTAAAGGCGTTCAACATAGCCGACCGCTACCAGACGCCGGTCATCGTCATTACCGACCACGACCTGGCGGACTCCTTCAGCACCGTGGCCCGGTTCGACCTGGGGGCGGTCCGGATCGACCGGGGAGAGACCATCTCCGACGAGCAGGCGGCCAGCCTGGCCACCTACAAGAGGCACCTGATCACCGAATCCGGCATCTCGCCCCGCGCCTGGCCCATGCAGGGCCGGTTCCTGGTGGCCACCGATTCCGACGAGCACGACGAGGAGGGCCACATGATCGAGGATGCGGAGACCAGGACCCGCATGGTGCTCAAGCGCCAGCGCAAGCTGGCCTCCCTGCCCGCCGAGATGGACCCGCCCGAGGTCACCTCCAGGGCTGGGGCAGAGATGACCTTGGTGGGCTGGGGCAGCACCCGCGGGGCCATCAGGGAGGCGGCGGAGCTGCTGGAAGCGCAGGGCGTCCCCGCCACCGTGGTCCACCTCAGCAGCCTGTGGCCCTTCCCGGCTGATGCCCTGGCGCAGGCGCTCTCGGGCTCGCGCCGGACCATAGTCATTGAGAGCAACTCCACCGGCCAGCTGGCGCGCCTCATCCGGGCCGAGACCGGCATCGGGGCGCACCGGAGCCTGCTCAAGTTCGACGGCCGGCAATTCTCGCCCCGGTACATCGTCGACGCTCTGAAGAAGGAGGTGCCATAGCTATGGCGGACCGGCCACCGGTCAGAATCGAGGACTATGCGTCCGCCGTGGCGGTCGCCTGGTGCCCTGGGTGCGGCAACTTCGGCATACTGCGGGCCATGAAGAGGGCCCTGGTCGACCTCCAACTGCCGCCGCACCAGGTGCTCATGGTATCGGGCATAGGCCAGGCGGGGAAGTTCCCCCACTATCTGCAGTGCAACCTGCTCAACGAGCTGCACGGGCGGCCCGTCCCGGCGGCCACGGCCGCCAAGCTGGTCAACCCGGGCCTGACCGTCCTCGCGGTGAGCGGCGATGGCGACGGGTATGGAGAAGGGGGCAATCACCTGATGCACGCCATGACCCGCAACGTGGACCTGACCTACATGGTGCACCACAACCAGGTGTACGCCCTGACCCGGGGCCAGGCCGGGCCCACCAGCGACCCGGGGTACACCACCAAGATGAACGCCGCCGGCGCCTGGGTTTCCCTGCGGCCCCTGGCTCTGGCCGTGGCCGCGGACTGCAGCTTCGTGGCCCGGGGCTTTGCCGGCGATGGAGACCACCTGGCCGGGCTCATCCGGGCCGCCATCAGCCACCGGGGCTTCGCCCTGTTGGAGGTGCTGCAGCCCTGCCCCACCTTCAACCGCAAGAACACGTTTCAGTGGTACCAACAGAGGGTCTACAAGCTGGATGAGGCGGGGGGCTACGACCCGGGGGACAGGGCCGTGGCTTTCAGCAGAGCGCTGGAATGGGGGGACCGGATACCGATAGGCATCATCTATCGGAACCAGAGGCCGCTCTTCGAGGACCATCTCGGCCTGTCCGCCGGGGCGCCGTTGATCCGGAACCGGATTGACCCGCGGCAGCTCGAGCCTCTTCTGGATGAGCTTCAGTGATCAGGGCCTACTCGCATCTGCAGACCCGGCTGCCCGAGGGGCTGGAGGCCCTGTCCGACCTGGCGCTGGACCTGCGCTGGACCTGGAGCCATGAGGCGGACCGCCTGTGGAAGATGGTCAACCCGCGGACCTGGCACTTGACCGGGAACCCCTGGCACATGCTGCAGACCATGTCGCGGGGGGAGATCGCGGGCCTGGCGGACAACGCCGAGTTCAAGGCGGAGCTGGAGCGCCTGCTGCGGGAGCGGCAGGAAGACCTGAGCCGCCCCACCTGGTTCGGCCAGGCCTGCCCCGGATCGGAGCTGCGGCTGGCCGCCTATTTCAGCATGGAGTTCGGAGTGGGCGAGGCCCTGCCCATGTACGCCGGGGGCCTGGGCATACTGGCGGGCGACTTCCTGAAGACGGCCAGCGACCTGGGCGTCCCGATGGCAGGCGTTGGCCTCCTGTACCAGCAGGGCTACTTCCGCCAGATGCTGGGCGCGGATGGCCGGCAGAGGGAGGCCTATCCCTACAATGATCCCACCAGCCTTCCCATCGTGCCCGCCACGGGCCCCGACTGGGCCTGGCTGCGGGTGCCGCTGGAGCTGCCCGGCCGGCTGCTCTGGCTGAGGGTGTGGCAGGCCCGGGTAGGGCGCTGCAGCCTGTACCTGCTGGACAGCAACGACCCCTTGAACAGCCCGGCGGACCGGGGCATCACCAACAAGCTCTATGATGACTGGCCGGAGACCCGCTTGAGGCAGGAGATGATACTTGGCATCGGCGGCTGGCGGGCCCTCCGGGCCCTGGACCTCGACCCGCAGGTGTGCCACCTGAACGAGGGCCACGCCGCCTTCGCCGTCCTGGAGCGGGCCAGCGACTTCCGGCTGCGGCATGGGAAGCCTTTCGGCGTGGCCCTGGCGGCCACGCGGGCGGGCAACCTGTTCACCACGCACACCCCGGTGGCCGCCGGCTTCGACAGCTTCCCGCGGGACATGGTGGCCCGCAACCTCAAGGACTACCTGGAGGCCGCCGGGGCGGATCCCGAGGAGGTGCTGGCTCTCGGGCGGGAGCCCGGCGGGAACGGCGGCGCCTTCAACATGGCCTACCTGGCCATGCGCGGCAGCGCCGTTGCCAGCGCCGTCAGCCGGCTCCACCGGCAGGTCAGCCGCCGGCTCTTTGAGCCGCTGTTTCCCCGGTGGCCGGGCGCGGAGGTGCCGGTGACCCACGTCACCAATGGTGTGCACGTCCCCACCTGGGATTCGCAGTTTGCCGACAGCATCTGGACCGAGGCCTGCGGCAAGAAACGCTGGCTTCACGGAACGGAAGACCTGGAGCGGGCCATCAGCAGGCTGTCAGACGCGGAGCTGTGGTCGTTTCGCTGCCGCCAGAGCCAGGGCCTGGTGGGCTACGTCAGGGAACAGCTGGTGCGCCAGCTGAGCCGGCAGGGGGCCGGGGCGTCCCTGCTGGACCAGGCCAGGCTGGTGCTCGACGAGGACGTCTTCACCATCGGCTTCGCCCGCCGGTTCACCGAGTACAAGCGCCCCCTCCTGCTGCTCCAGGATCCGGACAGGCTGACCGCCATGCTCAACAACCCCCGCTTCCCGGTGCAGCTGATCGTGGCCGGCAAGTCCCATCCGGATGACCCGGCCGGCCAGCGCCTGGTGCACCAGTTTGTGGAGTTCACCGGCCGGCCCGAAGTGCGGCGCCGGGCCGTCTTCCTGGAGGACTACGATCTGGCCATGGCCCAGCAGCTGGTGCAGGGCGTCGATGTGTGGCTGAACACGCCCCGGCGCCCCTGGGAAGCCTGCGGGACCAGCGGCATGAAGGTGCTGGTCAACGGGGGGCTCAACCTGTCCGAGCTGGATGGCTGGTGGGCCGAAGCCAGCTCGCCGGACGTCGGCTGGGCGCTGGGTGACGGGCAGGTGCACGGGGAGCCTGGCTGGGACGCCTTGGAGGCCGGCCAGCTGTACCATCTGCTGGAGAGGGAGATCGTTCCCGATTTCTACGAGCGCAACGGGCAGGGCATTCCCGAGGCCTGGGTGGCCCGGATGCGCGCCAGCATGGCCCGGCTCACTCCGCGCTTCAGCAGCAACCGCATGCTTCGCCAGTACGTGCAGGAGATCTACACCTCCCTGGCCCGGTCGTTCCGCCGGCGGTCCGGGAACGGCGCCCGCCTGGCTGAGAGCATCCACGCCTGGCAGAGCGCCATCCGGGAGCACTGGGTGGGGTTGCGGCTGGAGGGCTTCACCGCCACCCGGCAGGGGGCCGAGTGGCGCTTCGAGGTCCTGGTGCACTTCGGCGGGCTGGACCCATCCTGCGCGGCCATCGAGATATACGCTGACCCCGCCGGAGACGGCGACCCCGTCCGCTTTCCCATGGTCCGGGGAGAGGCCGCAGGCGGCGCGGCGAACTCCTTCGTCTACCGCTGCCAGGTGCGCTCCGACCGGCCGGCGGCCCACTTCACCCCCCGGGCAGTCCCGGCCCACGAAGGCGCGGCCGTGCCCATGGAGGATGCGCACATTCGGTGGCTGGCCTAGAGGGCCCGGCCACGCCGTTTGTGGCTAGCCGGCGTACCGGCTAAGCCTTCCCGGTGGCGTAGTAGCCCTTGAGCTTCTCGGCCATCTCCCTGAGCTGGCGCTGGACCAGATGGTTGATGGTGCCCTCGGGGTAGGCTCCATCCGCCCCCTTCTCGCCGGCCGGGAGACCGGTCAGGATCTCCAGGCCTTCGTCGATGTTCCGGACGGCATAGACGTGAAAGCGGCCTTCGCGGACTGCATCCACCACCTCCTCCCGGAGCATGAGGTTCTTCAGGTTCTGGTGCGGTATCATGACCCCCTGGGAGCCGGTCAGGCCCCGGGACTGGCAAACGTGGAAGAAGCCCTCGATCTTCTGGTTGACGCCGCCAATGGGCTGGATCTGGCCCTTCTGATTCACCGAGCCGGTCACCGCGATGTTCTGCCTGATGGGCACTTCCGACAGGCTGGACAGGATGGCGTAGAGCTCCGTGGAGGACGCACTGTCGCCCTCGACGCCCTCGTATGACTGCTCGAAGCACAGGCTGGCCGAGAGGGACAGCGGCCTGTCCTGGGCGTACTTCCACCCCAGGTAGCCGGAGAGGATCATCACCCCCTTGTTGTGTATGGGGCCGGAGAGCTGCGACTCCCGCTCGATGTTGACCACGCCGTCCCGCCCCAGGTAGGTCCTGGCCGTGATCCGGGAAGGCTTCCCAAAGCTGATGTCGCCCAGGCTGTACACGGACAGGCCGTTGACCTGGCCGGGCACAGCGCCCTCCACATCGATCATGATCATCCCTCGGTTGATGGCATCCTCCATGCGCTCCTCGACCAGGTTGTGCCGGAACAGCCGCTCGTCGATGGCCTTCTTCACGTGGCTGGCGGAGATGCGCTCGGCGCCGTCCTTCATGGCCCAGTAGTTGGCCTGCTCGATGAGCTCCTTGATCAGCCCGAACCTGGAAGAGAGGCGCTCCTGGTCGGCCACCATCCTGGCGGAGAACTCCATGACTCTGGCCACGCCGCCGGGATCGAGATGCCGGACCCGGCACCGGTCGCAGCAGCCGGCGATGAAGGCGGCGTAGTCCCGCATCACGGCCTCGGTCCGGCGGATCTCGTGGCTGAAGTCGGCCTTGACCTTGAAGACTTCCCAGAAGTCCTCATCGTAGCTGGAGAGCATGTGATAGACCATGGGGTCGCCTATGAGCACGATCTTGACCGCGATGGGTATGGGCTCGGGGCGCAGCCCCTGCGCCGCGATCAGCCCGAACTGCTCAAAGGGGTCCTCTACGGTGACCTCCTTGTTCCTGATGGCCCGCTTCAGCGCCGGCCACACCCCCACGCTGGTGAGCACGTCATAGGCGTTCAGCAGCAGGTAGCCGCCGTTGGCCAGCGCCAGGGCGCCCGGCTTGAGCATGGTGTGGTCCGTGAGGTAGCCGCCGAAGAGGAACCGGCGTTCGATCTTGCCGAAGACATTGCCGAAATTGGGGTTCTGCTCGGTGATCACCGGCGGCCCCTGGCGTTCGCTGTTGTCGATGTAGACGTTGACCTGGAAAGGCAGGAAGGGGTTGCGGCCCCCCATGACCTGGCTCATGGGGACCCCGAATACGGGGTTCACCTGCTCCTCAGTGGCCTTGAAGAACTCCAGGTTGTTCAGGGTGTAGTCTTTCAGGTCGGCCAGGTACCGGGCCACCTTGGCCAGCGCCGAGTATTCTTCAGACAGCGGGTCAAACAGCCGGGAAACGGTGTACTGGGCGATGTCTCGGTCCAGCGTCTGCATCTGCTGCGCCGTCTGCTGCTGGACGTTGCCGGCCTTCTCAAAGCCGGCCTGCAGCTCCTTGAAGAGCTCGGCCCTCCTGGCCTCCAGCTGGGCGCGATCGGACTCCTTCAGGGCCAGGTACTCCTTGTCCTCCATGGGCCGGTCAGCCACCAAGGGGATCAGGGCCGGGCCCATGGGCGTCATCTGGAAGCTGAAGCCCTGCTCTCGGGCCCTCTCGCTGATGTCCATAAAGACCCTCTGCTGCTCGGCCCGGCCCTCATCCACCACCTTCTTGGCCTGGGACTTATACTCCTCGCTGGAGAAGCTCTTGGCCACCTCCTCCCTGGTCTGCGCCAGCAGCTGCAGGACCCGCTCCCGGAAGGCCCTGGCCTTGCCGCGGGGCAGGCTGGCCGCCTGGGGACGGTCGGGCTCCTTGAAGTTGTGCAGGTAGCACCAGTCGTCGAGCTGGAAGGCCTCGCCCTTCCCGGCCCTTTCGTCTATCAGCCTCTCTATGTAGGACTTGACCATGGACGTCTTGCCGTTGCCCGTAAGGCCGGCGACGTAGATGTTGTAGCCGTCGTCTTTGATGCTCAGGCCGAACTCCACCGCGCGCGACGCGCGGTCCTGGCCGATGAACTCGGTTAGACGGGGCAAATCGCCGGTGCACTCAAACTGGAAAAGGGCGGGATCACACTGCCATCTCAGCTGTTCGACGGGGACCTCGTAGTGGTGGTTCATTTGCCCCCTCCTCGATTTAGAATAACGCCGCCATCCGCCCCGGGAGCGGATCAGCCCGGGGACGGGCGAAGCGGCCGGCGCGGGGCCCGGAGACGCCAGCGCGGGCGCCGGCCCGCGCGCGGGCTTCCGGCAAGGCTGATTGTGTCAGCCTCCACCCGGCCGGGCATCCGCAGAAATACGTACTGGCGCATTGTGGCGATTACTTAGATAAAGGATCGCCCGCGATCTTCCCTCTCTTGACTGAGCAGGGACCGAACTCACCCGCCAGAGCTTGACACCCCTGTCGTGCCGGACATAATTAGAGGGACAGTCGCCGGATGCGAAGCAGAGGACTGGATGGTATGAAGCCGGAGGTGGTGGATAGCGGGATTGACGCGGTCGGCGCCGTTCCCTGGGGGACCCATTTCTGCCAGTTCTACCAGACCCGGGAGGACCTCCTGGATGCCCTGGTGCCTTTCATGGCGGCAGGACTGCAGAACAACGAGGCCTGCATGTGGGTCACCTCGAGCCCTCTGATGCTCGAGGAAGCCCGCCACGCCCTGGGCCGGGCCCTTCCGGACTTCGGGGAGCGCTGTTCCCGGGGCCAGATCGAGATACTCCCGCACACCGAATGGTATCTGCAGGGAGGCGCCTTCGACCTGAACCGGGTTCTGAACGGCTGGATTGACCGGCTGGACTGCGCCCTGTCCGCGGGCTACAGCGGCCTGAGGGTCAGCGGCAACACCGCCTGGCTGGAGAAGAAGGACTGGGCCAGCTTCACGGAGTACGAGGAGGCCATCAACGGCATGATCGGCGGGCGCCGGATGATCGCCCTCTGCACCTACAGCCTGGACCTCTGCGGGGCGGCGGAGGTCATGGACGTCATCCGCAACCACGAGTTCGCCCTGATCCGGAAGGAGGGCCGGTGGGAGCTCATCGAGAACGCCATTCACCAGCGGGCCAAGCAGGCCCTGTCCGAGAGCGAGAGACAGTACCGCCTCCTGTTCCGGAACATGGCCGAGGGCTTCGCCCTGTATGAGCTGCTCTATGACGGGGAGGGCCGGCCCTCCGATTGGCGCATCCTGGAGGTGAACGACGCCTACTCCGAGCACACCGGCCTGGCCCGCGAGCATGTGCTGGGCAAGAGGGCGGGGGAGATACTCGGTCAGGCAATGCCGCAGTACCTTCCCATCTTCGCCCGGGTGGTGGCCACTCAGGCGCCGGAGAAGTTCGAGACCTTTGCCACGATCGTGGGCCGCCATCAACGGGTCACGGCTTTCCCGGCCGGGGGCCGGCGGTTCGCCTGCGTCTTCGAGGACACCAGCCAGCACGTGGAGGCGGAGCGCCGCATGCGCCTCCTGGCCGACACCGCCGGCGAGCTGCTGAGATCGGACTCGCCCCAGGTGGTGGTCAACGGCCTCTGCGCCAGGGTCATGGAGTATCTGGACTGCCACGCGTTCTTCAATTTCATGTTCGACGAGGCCGCCGGCCGTCTGCGGCTGAATGCCTTCGCCGGCATCTCCCCGGAGCAGGCGCAGGAGATAGAGTGGCTGGACTTGGGTGTGGCCATCTGCGGCTGCGCCGCCCGCGACCGCTGCCGGCTGGTGGCTGAGAACATAGCGGAGACGCCCGATCCCCGCACGGAGCTGGTCAAGAGCTACGGCATCCAGGCCTATGCCTGCCACCCCCTGATGGCCCAGGACCGCCTGCTGGGCACCCTGTCCTTCGGGACCCGGACACGGCTCCGCTTCACGGAGGAGGAGCTGTCGCTGATGAAGGCCGTGGCGGACCTGGTGGCCATCGCCATGCAGCGCAAGCGCACCAAGGACGAGCTGCGGGAAACAGGCAGCTACCTGGAGAACCTGCTCAACTACGCCAACGCCCCCATAATCGTGTGGGACCCCGGCCTGTGCATAACCAAGTTCAACCGGGCCTTCCAGAGGCTGACCGGCTACGGCGAGGCCGAGGCGGTGGGCCAGCACCTGGCCATGCTGTTTCCGGATGAGACACGGGAGGAGTCGCTATCGCACATCGGCCGCACTGCCGCCGGGGAGCGGTGGGAGAGCATCGAGATCCCTATTCGCCGCAAGGATGGCCTGGTGCGGACGGTCCTCTGGAACTCGGCCAACATCCAGTCGCCGGACGGCCGCACCAGAGTGTCCACCATAGCCCAGGGGCAGGACATCACCGAGCGGAAGCAGGCGGAGGCAGCCGTCCGCCGGCTGAACCACGCCCTGAGCCAGCGGGCGGCGGAGCTGGAGGCGGCCAACAAGGAGCTGGAGGCCTTCGCCTACTCCGTATCGCATGACCTGCGGACCCCCCTGCGAAGCATAGATGGCTTCAGCCTGGCCCTGCTGGAGGACTACTGGGGCAGTATCGACGAGCAGGGACGGGACTATCTCCGGCGGGTCCGCGAGGCCAGCCAGACCATGGGGGAGCTGATTGACGACATGCTGGACCTGTCCCGCGTGACCCGGACCGAGATGCACTGGAAGAGGGTGGACCTCACCGGCATGGCGCACCGGATTGCCGCCGCGCTCCAGGATGGCGATCAGAAGCGGGAAGTCGAGTTCGCCATCTCGGCCGGCCTGGCAGCCTACGGCGACCCCGCCCTCCTGCGGGCGGCGCTGGAGAACCTGCTGGGGAATGCCTGGAAGTTCACCGCGAAACGCGATAGGTCCAGGATCGAGTTTGGGGGCTTGAAGGAGCATGGACGCCAGGTGTTCTTTGTGAGGGACAACGGCGTCGGATTCGACATGAGCTACGCCGGACGGCTGTTCGAGCCGTTCCAGCGGCTGCACACCAAGAAGGAGTTCCCCGGCACGGGGGTGGGGCTGGCTACGGTGAAGCGCATCGTCAACCGGCACGGCGGCCGGATATGGGCCGATGGGAGAGCAGGGAGCGGCGCCACATTCTACTTCAGCCTCAGCGAGCGCAGCGAGAGGAGACAGGATGCAGAGAGCGGCAGGGAAGGGGACCATACTCCTGGTGGAGGACAACCCGGATGACGTGGCCCTGACGGAGCGGGCCCTAAAGAAGGCCAAGATAGCCAATAAGGTGGTGGTCGCGGGCAGCGGGCCTGAAGCCCTGACGTATCTGCTGGGGCCGGAGGCCCATCCCGATCGCGACGTTGAGGAGTTGCCGGAGGTGGTGCTCCTGGACCTCAAGCTGCCCGGCATGGACGGCCTGGAGGTCCTGCAGCGGCTGAGGGAGGACCGGCGGACCAGGCTGCTGCCGGTGGTGATACTGACCTCCTCCAGAGAGGACAGGGACCTCATCCGAAGCTACGAGCTGGGGGCCAACAGCTACATTCGCAAGCCAGTGGATTTCAAGCAGTTCGTCAAGGCGGTGCAGGATCTGGGGCTGTACTGGCTGGTGCTGAACCAGCCGCCGCCGTGTTGACCGGGAGTGGTGCGTGGGACAGGCGATACGCGTCTTGATCGTGGATGACTCTGAGGACGATGCGCTGCTGATGGAGCGCCAGCTGCGCCTGGCCGGTTTTGCCCCGGAATCGATGCGGGTGGAGACGGCCGAGGCCATGACCGCTGCCCTGGAAGAGCGGGCCTGGGACATCGTCCTCTCCGACTTCATGATGCCCCAGTTCACCGGTCTGGACGCCGTGAAGCTGCTCCGGGAGAAGGACTCGGACACCCCCATTATCATCGTCTCCGGCAAGATCGGCGAGGAGACCGCGGTGGACTGCGTCAAGGCCGGGGCCAGCGACTACATGATGAAGGACAACCTAAAGCGCCTGGGCACTGCCATCGAGCGGGAGCTGCGCGAGGTGGAAAGCCGCCGAGTGAGGCGAGAGGCCGAGGAGAGGCTGGCGGTGACCGATGCCAACTTCCGGCGGGTCATCGCCAATAGCGCCGACGGAATCCTCATTGTGACCGCCGATGGCCTCGTCCGCTTCGCTAACCCGGCGGCCGAGGTCCTGTTTGGCCGGGCCGCGGCCGACCTGACCGGCACCGCCCTGGATTTCCCCCTGGGCGACGGGATCGAGATAGACCTGTTCCGGGAAGGCGGGCGGAAGGCCACGGTGGAGATGCGCATCGTGGCCACGGACTGGGAGGGGGCCCCGGCCCGGCTGGCCACGCTGCGCGATGTCACCCGGAGGAACGAGGCTCTACTGGCCCTGCGGCGCAGCGAGGGACGGCTGCAGCTGCTGCTGAAGCAGATCCCCTGCGTGCTCTGGACGCTGGACAACAGGTTCCGGTTCACGTCGTTCACCGGCTCCGAGCTGGAGACCGTGGGCGTCGGCGCCAACAGCGACATCGTGGGGATGACCCTTCAGGAATTCTTCCAGGAGAAGGACCCCGAGTTCGCACCGTACGCCGCCGCCCGCCGGGCCCTGCAGGGGGACCCCTCCACCTACGAGCTGGACCGGGGCCGGCGCACCTTCTACAGCAGCATCGAGCCCCTGCGGGACCCGGACAACCGCATTACCGGCGTCATCGGCGTCACCCTGGACATCACGGCCCAGAAGCATGTGGAGAAGCAGTTGCGCAGCCTCTCCCGCCGCCTCACCACTGCCCAGGAGACGGAGCGTCGGGCCATCGCCCGTGAGCTGCATGATGAGATAGGGCAACTGCTCACGGCCCTCAAGCTCTGCCTGGACAAGGCCGCCGCCGGCGGGATCGAGGAGCATGTCCTGGAAATAGCGGAAGCGCGCGAAGCGCTGCGGGAGCTTGTGGCGCGGGTGAGGAGCATGTCCCTGGAGCTGCGGCCGCCCATGCTGGATGACCTGGGGCTGCTGCCCACGCTGCTGTGGCATTTCAGGCGCTACGGGGCCCAGACCGGAATCCAGGTGCAGTTCAGGCACCGCGGGCTGCGCAAGCGCATGCCCGCGGACGTGGTCACCGCCGCCTACCGCATCGTCCAGGAGGCCCTGACCAACGTGGCCCGCTATGCCAGGGTGGACCGGGTATCGGTGGCCGTGCATGCGGAGCAGGACGCCCTCATCATCGAGGTGGAGGACCGGGGCGCCGGCTTCGACCCCGACCGCGTCACCCTGACCAGCTCCGGAGTCAACGGCATGAGGGAGCGGGCCCTGTCATTGGATGGCCGGCTGCTGGTACAATCAAAGCCGGGGGAGGGAACCTGTGTCATGGCGGAGCTGCCGCTGCGGCGAAAGAAAGCCAAACGAGTGCGGGGAGGCGGAGATGATAAGCGTAGTTCTGGCTGACGACCACAACATAGTGCGGCAGGGCCTGCGCACCCTGCTGGAGGCCCAGGCGGACATCAGCGTGGTGGGCGAGGCCGCCGATGGCGCCGAAGCCACTCAGCTGGTGGAGCGGCTGCAGCCCAACCTGCTGGTGGTGGACGTCATGATGAGCGGCATGAACGGCATCGAAGTTACCCGCTACACCCGCAAGCTGTCGCCGAAGACCTGCGTGGTGGTCCTGTCCATGTACGCCGACGAGGGCTACGTGGTGGAGGCCCTGCGGGCCGGAGCCAAGGCCTACGTTCTGAAGGACTGCATCGCCGACGACCTGCTCCGGGCCATGCGGGAGGCGATCCAGGGCCGCCGCTACCTGAGCCCGCCGCTCTCGGAGTATGTCATCGAAGGCTACCTGCACAAGCAGGACGGCGCCTCGCTAAAGCCCCACGAGAGGCTGACGGTGAGGGAGCGCGAGGTGCTCCACATGCTGGCGCAGGGGCTCAGCAACGCCGAGATCGCCGCGCGGCTCAGCGTGAGCCGGCGCACCGTCGAGGTCCATCGGGCCAACGTCATGCACAAGCTCGGCCTGCACAACCAGGTGCAGCTGCTGCGCTACGCCATAGATGCGGGCATTGTGCCGCCGGGCAAATAAGTAGCGCCCACATCCCCCGGCCACGTAGTTTCCCCAGTTCACCGCCATGATAGCGGCTGCGATACTGTTCTTGGTTGCAGGCGCGGCTCTCCCCCAATGAGAGTGCCTTGAGGTGGAGCGCGACTCGCGGGGCGGTGGTGTGGTACCAGTATCGGTGGGGACCACGCCTGCACCACAAAAACGCTCAGGAGCTTTCTCTCGTGCGCCACCGGATGATCGCCCCCGACAACACCGTGTTCGTCATCTACTCCTTCGAGGGCCCCGATGCTTACTCCTCGGCGGGAGGCCTCGGGGTCAGGGTCGACAGCCTTTCCCGGACGCTGGCCCTGCAGGGGTTCCCGGTGCATCTCTTCTTCGTCGGGGACCCGCGGCTTCAGGGGGAGGAGTCCCAGATGGACGGGCGACTGGTGCTGCATCGCTGGTGCCAGTGGATCAGCGACTACTACCCGAGAGGGGTCTATGAAGGGGAGAACGAGAAGCTCAACGACTTCAACGACTCCCTTCCCTGGTATGTCAGCGAGCGCGTAGTCCGGCCGGCGGTGGAGCAGAACAAGATGGTGGTGGTGCTGGGAGAGGAGTGGCACACCGCCGAGGCCGTGTGCCGCACCAGCGATGCCCTGAACACGGAGGGACGGCGGGACCGGGCCATCGTTTTCTGGAACGCCAACAACACCTTCGGCTTCGACCGCATCAACTGGGGCCGTCTGAGCTACACCGCCACTATTACCACCGTGAGCAGATACATGAAGCACATCATGTGGAAGGTGGGCGTGAACCCCCTGGTGATCGCCAACGGCATCCCCTCCGCCCTGCTGGGCGAGGTGGACGGCGGCCTGGCCGGCAGGCTGAGAGACGCCACCGCCGCGGGCATACTGCTGTCCAAGGTGGCCCGCTACCACCCCGACAAGAACTGGGGCCCGGCTGTTGAAGCCACGGCCAGGCTCAAGGCCGGTGGCCGCAGAAGCGTGCTGCTGGCCCGGGGGGGTATAGAGCCCCACGGCGCGGAGATCATGAGCCGGGCCCGGGCCTCCGGCCTGAAAACCAGGGATGTGGACGCCGCCGGCGATGGCGAAGGAGACTGCCTGCGGGCCATAGAAAAGGCCGGGAAGGCGGACTATCTGAATCTCAGGTTTCATTGCCCCCAGCAGTTCCTCAGGGTGGTCTACAACGCCTCCGACGCGGTCCTGGCCAACAGCAGCCATGAGCCATTCGGGCTGGTAGGCCTGGAGGCCATGGCCGCCGGGGGAGTGGCGTTCACCGGCAGCACCGGAGAGGATTATGCCCGGCACCTGCAGAACTCGGTGGTGCTGGACACGGCCGATCCCCGGGAGATAGAGGCCTACGTAAGCTACCTGTTGGACCACCCTGACCAGAGCAACCGGATTCGCCATGCCGGGCGGGAGACGGCCGGGCAGTTCACCTGGGACCGGGTGGTGGCTAATCTGCTACGCCAGCTGGAGAGGCAGGCCCGGGTGCAGGGCGTACTTCGCGAGCCGGCCCGCCGGGCCCGGCCGTCCGGGCCTTCCGTGGTGGGATGGCTCCGGAAAGCGGAGACGGCGATGGAGCCGGCGCAGCGGGCCCCGGCACTGGCCGCCAGCGCCCGGACATAGATCGACACAATGCGACGGAGGATTGCTGATGATTACGCCAGGCGCAACGATGACCGGGAGGAGAGTGGAATCCGTTCTGAACGACGCTGCCATTTACGTCGGGGCCCTGATCGACGGCATCTGCAGCCGTTCCGGAAAGTGGGTCGACTGGGAGCGCTATCGGCCCCTCTTCATCTTTCGTCCCGGCCCGGATGAAGGCCCGGTGTCCGGCGTCAGCCTGGCCCTGGCCAGGAACGAGCGGGGCCTGCGGGCCGGCGGCTTCATCGAGATGCACGTGCTGCCGAAGCAGCGCCGGGTGGAAGCCAATGGGGGCTATTACGACGAGTACAACCAGCCGAGGCCGGTGATCGAGGGGTCCCTCAGCTGGCAGGAGCTGACATACCAGGGCCTGGGGCAGACGCTCCTGCTGATGTACGACAGGATAGTCAAGGCATACGGAGAAAGGAGTGGGGACGTTGATGAGGCAGGTGACGCAGACAGCAGGCGCGCGGACCGCGCGGGCGTTTCCGGGCGAGACCATGGTAGCCGCCAGCGGGGCGGCGGAGGCGGTGGTGAGGTTGGCGGTGACGGCGGCCCCGGTGACGGCGCCGCCGGCGCCGGCGCGTTTCTCCAGGAAGAAGGACTGCTGCCATCACTGGGTCATCGAAGGTGCCGTGCTTCCTCTCAGCAAGGGCGTCTGCCAGGCGTGCGGTGAAGAGAGGCTGTTCAGGAACCAGCTGAAATGGGAGGAGATTGCCCCGGTCAACAAGCTGATGGGGCGGCGGGCGGCGCGGGGCGAGCCGGCCGCCGCGGAGCCGGGCGCAAGTGGGAAGGCCTCTGGCCCGCGGTGGGCGTAGCCGGCGGAGGGCCGCTTGGGGCCCCGAGATAGTGACAGGACACAGGAGGACAGGAGATATGGCTTGGTCTCGCACTTACGGGAAACTGAATATACCCATGATAGGGGAGAATGAACCGGTCTTCATCCTGCGCGGCCGGGACGTGCTGGCCCAGTCCGCCATAGAGATGTACCGCCTGCTGGCTGAAGCCCATGGCTGCCAGGTGGCCGATGCCATGGCCAGCGAGATCAGCAGCTTCAAGGAGTGGGCCGGGGAGAGGAGGTTGCCTGTCTGGCCCGTCCTTGACCAGCCGGCGCCGAGACGCCGTGACCCGCAGCCGGGGTGCCGCCGCGCCGCGGACCAGAGGGCCTCGAGGCCATGATAGCAGGCAAGCGTATAGCGATTCTGGCCGAGCAGGACTTCGAGGATGTCGAGCTGACCGAGCCGTTGCGGGAGCTGAAGGCCGCGGGGGCCGCGGTGACGGTGGTCGGCAGTGGCACCCGGAAAACCTACACCGGAAAGCGGGGTGCCGCCGAGATAAGGGTCGACGCTGACGCTGACCGGGTCAAGGCCGATGACTTCGACGCCGTGGTCATCCCCGGCGGGTATGCCCCCGACAAGATGCGACTGCATCCATCCATGGTGGACCTGGTGAAGAGGATGCACGACTCGGGCAAGCTGGTGGCGGCCATCTGTCACGGGCCCCAGCTCCTGATATCGGCGGATCTGGTCCGGGGCCGGAAGGTGACCTCATGGCCCTCGGTGGCGGTGGACCTCCGGAATGCGGGCGCGCTGTGGGTGGATGAGCCGGTGGTGCGGGATGGGAACCTGATCACGTCGCGCCAGCCGGCGGACCTGCCCGAGTTCGATGCCGCCATCATAGAGGCCCTCCAGGAGGAGAAGGCCAGGCCCGTCGAGCGCATAGGCGGCGCCAGGTGAACAGCGCTAAAGAAGGAGACAACTCTCAGAACGCGGAGGAGGTGTGAGATGGTGATGGAGAGATACAGACCACGGTCAATGCGAAGATGGAATCTGGCGGAAGAGATGGATCGGATGATGGAGGACCCCTTCTTCTCCGATTGGCCGTTCTTCCGGCTCATGTGGCGCCGGACCCCCGGGGATGACATGGCCTGGGTGCCGGCCGTGGAGATGTACGAGAAGGACAACAACTTCGTGATCAAGGCCGAGCTGCCCGGCGTAAAGAAGGAGGACGTGGACATCTCGGTCACCGGGGACACCCTGACCATAAAGGGTGAGCGGAAGTCATCGAAAGAAGTGAAGAAAGAGGACTATCACCGCTGCGAGTCCCGCTATGGCTCGTTCACCCGGTCCATCATGCTCCCGGCATCGGTAGATGCCGACAAGGTGGAGGCCAGCTATGAAAACGGCATCCTGGAGATACAGGTGCCCAAGGCCAAGGAGGCCATGCCCACCAAGGTGGAGATCAAGGTCAAATAGGGCTGTGCTGCAGGATCTCGCTCCGCTCCCCATGGCCAGGGTGGCGAAAGGCTGCCGCTGAGACCCGGACTGGCGGAGATCGAGGTTGCCGGTGCTTAAGACGAAGAGGGTTTACGAGGAGAAGGGGCCCGGTGACGGGAAACGGATCCTGGTCGACAGGCTCTGGCCCCGCGGCCTGACGAGGGGAGGGGCCGGCATCGACGAATGGATGAAGGATCTGGCCCCCAGTGACGAATTGAGGCGCTGGTTTGGACATGATCCCCAGAGGTGGGCCGAGTTCCGGCGAAGGTACACCCGGGAGCTCCGGGCTCCGGAAAAGGCCCGCCTGCTGGAAAGGCTGTCGCAACTGGCCGCGGAAGAGGATGTCACCATCGTCTACGCGGCGCGGGATTCCGAGCACAACAACGCCCGGGTCATAGCGGGGATGGTGCAGCCGGTGGTGGCGCCAGGCGGCAGAGGAAGAAGCTGAGGAGGAAGACCATGACACCCAGAATGACAACAAAGAAGCCGGCGGAAAAGAAGAGCCCGGCGAAGGCGGCCAACGCCCGGAAGGGGGATTCGTACAGCTGCCAGTCATGCGGGCTGGTGGTATCGGTGGATGAGGACTGCGGCTGCGTGGAAGCCTGCGAGATCATGTGCTGCGACATGCCCATGAAGAGGACACGCAAGTCCAGGGCGTCCGCTGCCGCTTGAAGGCAGAGGCTTCATCCTGGCCAGCCCAGGAACATGACCGCCAGGAAGGCATGCACGATCACCGAAGCCCAGAGCAGGGCCCAGAGGTAGCAGTGCCTGCCGAAGAAACGCTTGTACCAGGCGATCCCTGGCTACCAGCACCGACTGAAACGCAGCCACCTCTCACCAGACCCTTCCGGCGCCCTCAGGCCGGATGCCATTCACTCAGCCCGTCGCGCCCCCCGGGGCGCCATGCGCCGCTCTGCGCGTCATCTGGCCCGCCGCGCCCGCTTCGAAGGCCGCGGCGAGGGCGGCTGAGCAGCCCGTTGCGGGGTCCCCCCCTGCGGCCTCTTTCCGGCCGGCGGCCGTGACCGCTCTGCCGCTTGCCGCATAGGCTCTGACCCGGGCATGACGATGTCGGTGCGGCTGAACTGGTCATCGGCCAGGTGTTCCATCCGGTCCTGCCAGATGGCCTCGGCGCGCTGCCAGTGTTCCTGATCGCGCCCTTGAGGCTGCCCTTCCTCCACCCAGATACTGTGGGCGATCTGTCTCACTTCGTCCTCACGGCCCATCTCGGTCTCTCCTTTCGGTGCCGTCAACGGCGGCTCCCCGGCGTCCCAATCAGGCGGACGATGTCGATGTCCGGGTCCTCCCGCGCCGTCACGCTCTGGCCGTTGCCATCTGCGCGGCGGGCAACGACGCCAGCGCGCCACCACCAGTATTTCAGGCGGGAAACGATGGCGCCATTGGGGAAGCTACTTGGCCGGGGGTCGTGGGGATTGCGTAGATCAGGCCTGTTCTTCTCGGGCGGGTCCCGGCGCCAGGACGAAGAAGAAGGTGGCTCCCTGGTCCACCTCGGCCTCCGCCCAGATGCGGCCACCGTGCCGGCGGACGATCCTCTCCGCGGTGGCCAGGCCGACGCCGGTCCCGCGGAAGTCCCTGGCCGGGTGCAGACGCTGGAAGGGGCCGAACAGCTTGCTGGCATACTTCATGTTGAAGCCCACCCCGTTGTCCCTGACGAAGAAGACCCTCTCTCCACTAATGCGCGCGGCCCCGAACTCTATGCTGCCCGCGGCGGACCTGCCGGTGAACTTCCAGGAGTTGTCCAGCAGGTTCCGGAGAAGGATTTGCAGCAGCTGCCGGTCCCCGTGGGCCAACAGCCCAGGGGCCACCGCCAGCTCCACCCGCCTCTCCGGCTGGGCCGCCCGAAGCTCCTCAGCGATGGACTGGGCTGCCCGGGTCAGGTCCACCCATTCCCATCTGATTTCGGTGCGGCCGATCTGGGAGAGCTTCAGCATGCCGTCGATGAGGTCCGACATCGTCTGGCTGGCCCGGCGGATCCTCCTGAGGTAGTCCCGGCCATTCTGGTCCAGCTTCTCTCCGTATTCCGCCAGCACTGCTTCACTGAAGCCGTCCAGAGTCCGCAGGGGCGCTCTCAGGTCATGCGACAGGGAGTAGCTGAAGGTCTCCATCTCCCTGTTGATGGCGGCCAGCTGCTCCGCATACCGCTTGAGCTCTTCGTCCATCCTCTCGCGCTCTGTGATGTCCCGGATGATAACGCCGATGCGCGGGCGCGCTCCGCCTGGGACCAGGAACGCGTGGTTCTCGAAGGCGCGCCCTTCCACCGCCCTGTCGGACTCGAAATTGAACGGGCTGCCGGTCCGCGCCAGCCGGTCATAGCCGTCGAACACCTCTTGTGGCACCAGGGGAAACACCTGGCGGATGGTTCGGCCCACCGGGATGCTCCGGCCGACGATCCTCTTGTACGCGGGGTTTCCGGCCACGTACCGGTAGTCGCTCGGCTCCCCCGGCGGGGTATCCACCTTCTCCACGACGCAGAAGGCGTCGCTGATGGCGTCAAAGAGCCGCCGGTAGCTCTCCTCTGAAACCCGCAGGGCCTTTTCCATCTCCCGGCGCTGGGTGATGTCGTGGGCAATGATCAGGGCCACATGGGGCGAACGGGGCGAGAATGAGACATTGAGGGTGGCATAGAGCCTGGAGCCGTCCTTCTTCCTCACTTCGTACTCTATGGACTCCGGGATCTTCTGGCCGGTCAGATGGCGCTTCATCCTGTCGGCGAAAACCCCCCGGCTCTCGCCCCCCAGCAGGTTCACGGGGTCCATGGACAGCAGCTCCTCCCGGGAGTACCCGGAGATGATGCACATGGCGTCATTGGCGCTGACCAGGTGGGAGCGGCTGTAGTCCAGCTCGAAGATGGCAGTGGGCGCATGCCGGATGAGGGCCACGGCCTGTGCCTCGGATGCCCGCAGAGCCTCCTCCGCCTTCCGGCGGTCGGTGACGTCCCTTGAGGTGCCGCGGAAGCCTTGCAGCCGGCCCTTCTCGTCGAAGAAGGGTACGCCGCTGGTTTCCAGAAAGACCACTTCGGCTGCGGCGTTATAGGCCCTGGTCTCAATACGGAACGGGCGTGGCGCCCCGATCATCGACTGAAAGAACTGCCGCCCCGGCTCCCGGTCCTCTGGCGGCATGGCGTCGAAGGGCGTCATGCCCACCATCTGTTCCGGGTCATAGCCCCAGAGAGCCCGCATCTGGGGGCTGCAGTAGGTATATCGTCCGGAGGCGTCGGTCTCCCAGATGAACTCGCTGGTGGTCTCTACCAGGGCCTGGTACTTGTGCTGGCTTAGCCTCAGCTCGTTGGCCGATTCCTTCAGGGCCGCTTCTGCCCTCTGGCGCTCGATGGCATACCGCAGCGCCCGCCGCAGCAGCCTGCCTTCCAGCAGCGCCTTTGGCAGGTAGTCCTGAGCCCCGCGCTGGACCGCCTGGACCGCCAGCGCCTCATCGTCGGCGGAGGTCAGTACCACCATGGGGAGTTGCGGGAACCGCGCCTGCAGGGCGGCCAGTCCGTTGAGGCCCTGGCTGTCCGGCAACCCCAGGTCCAGGAGCAGCACGTCGGCGGGCTGCGAGGCCAGAACCTCCATGGCGGCCCCCAACCTTTCCACAGCCGTGAGGTCAATATCTCCCGGGCCCTCTTTCAGCAGCTCCCGGACCAGCCGGACATCCGCCGGGTTGTCCTCCACCATCAGGATCCTCATGGTCTCATCGATCCCCTACTTCGGCGGGAGCGTGACCGTCGACAGCCAGAAGTCCTCTATGGCCCGCAATATCCTCACAAACTGGTTGTAGTCCAGGGGCTTGGTGATGTAGCAGTTGGCGTGACGGTCATAGCACCGGGCAATGTCCTCGTCGGCGGTGGAGATCGTCAGCACCACCACCGGGATGCGCCTCAGGCTCTCATCGCCCTTTACCTTCTGCAGGACCTCCCGTCCGCCCATCCGCGGCAGGTTGAGGTCCAGCAGGATCAGGTCAGGCCGGGGAGCTCCGGCATGCCGTCCCCGCTGCTGAAGGAAGTCCATGGCCTCCACCCCGTCATCGACAACGAACAGGCGGTTGGCCGCGCGGCTGCCCTTGAGGGCCTCCTGCGCCAGGCGAACGTCGCCGGCATTGTCCTCCACCAGCAGGATGTCCACTACCCCGGCGGCCCCGTCCCCGCTGGTCATGGCTCCACTCCGGCGTCCGAAGGCATGGGGAGGCTGAATTGGAAGGTGGATCCGGCGCCCGCCGTGGAGTCAACCCAGATCCGGCCGCCATGCCGCTCTACGATCCTCTTGCAGATGGCCAGCCCCAGGCCTGTCCCGGGGTACTCCCTCCTGGTATGCAGCCTCTGAAACAGGAAAAAGAGCCGGTCCAGGTACTGCTGATCGATGCCTATCCCGTTGTCCCGTATGGAACAAAGGCAGAGCCGGCCCTCCACCAGGGCCGACACGTGGACCATCGGCCGGTCCTTCCCGTGGAACTTGATGGCGTTGTCCAGCAGGTTCTGGAAGACCTGCACCAGCTGGCCGCCGTCCCCGTAGGCCACCGGCAGCGGGTCGTGAGTCACCACGGCATCGGTGTCCCGGATGGCCAGCCTCAGGTTCTGCAGCGCCTGCTCCAGCGCCTCCTCCAGGGACACCTTCTCAAACGTCTTGCCCCGGGTGCCCACGCGCGAGTAGGCCAGGAGGTCCACTATCAGCCGCTGCATGCGGGCGGCGCCCTCGGTGGCGTAGCCGATGAAGTCGTCGGCATCCTGGTCCAGCCGTCCCTTGTACCGGGCCTCGAGGAGCTGGACATAGCTGGAGACCATTCTCAGGGGCTCCTGGAGATCATGCGAGGCTATGTAGGCAAACTGCTCCAGCTCGGCGTTGGAACGGGCCAGCTCCGCCGTGCGCTCCCGCACCCGCACTTCCAGGATATCCTGGGCCCTCTTCAGCTCGCGGTTGGACTCGTCGAAGTCGTCCAGGATGTTCAGCATCGCCCGCTGGGCATTCTCCAGCCCCAGCTTCTCTTCGTTGAAGTCCTCCAGGATGTTGAGCATGGCCCGGCGGGTATTCTCGCTTTCGATCATGCCGCCTCAACCTGCGGGCTCGAGGGCTCCCCCCCTGCCCTGCTCCCTGGTCAATCTCCGCAGATCTTCGATCTCCTTCTTGAGCTTGATCATCTTCAGCTCCCGGCCCACCGTCAGCTCCTGGAACCTCTCCAGCTCGGCCAGCTTCTCCAGCTCCCTGGACCGCTGCTCGGCCACCTGCGCCTCCGCTTTCTTCTGGGCCGTGATGTCCCGGGCGGCGGCAAACACGCCCAGCACGTTCCCGGCGACGTCCCTGTAGACCGAGGCGTTGTACAGGACGTCCGTGAGCCGCCCGTCGACGTGGCGGATGGTCAACGGGTAGTCGGTCACCGTCCCCTTCGAGAAGCCCAGCTGGTATCCCTCCCGGGCCTTTCTGGGCTCGGTGAAGTAGTTGGAGAAGTCGGTCCCGATCAGCTCCTCCCGGGGCACGCCGGTCACCGTGATGGTGGCCTCATTGACGTCGGTGACAATGCCCTCGGGGCTGATGGTGACCAGCGGGTCCAGGGAGGCCTCGATGAGGCTGCGGGCGTACTGTGAAGCCTGCCTCTGGGCGGTGATGTCCCGGGCGGCGGCGAGCACGCCCAGCACGTTCCCGGCGACATCCCTGTACACCGAGGCATTGTACAGGACATCCGTGAGCCGCCCATCGACGTGGCGGATGGTCAACGGGTAGTCGGTCACCGTCCCCTTCGAGAAGACCAGCTGGTAGCCCTCCCGGGCCTTCCCGGGCTCGGTGAAGTAGTTGGAGAAGTCGGTCCCGATCAGCTCCTCCCGGGAAACCCCCGTGACCTTGACGGTGGCTTCATTGACGTCGGTGATCTTGCCTTCAGTGCTGATGGTGACCAGCGTGTCCAGGGAGGCTTCGATCAGGCTCCGGGCGTACTCCGCCGCTTGCTTCAGGGCCGTGATGTCGCGATCGATCGCGGAAAGGCCTATGAGCATCCCATCTTCATCCCGGACCGGGGAGACGGTCACCGAAACGTTGATCAGCGATCCGTCCTGTCTCCGCCGCATGGTATCGTACCTCTCCACGCTGATCCCCCGCTTCACCTTCTCGATGATCTCCCGGTACTCGTCCATGTGGTCCGGTGCGGCTATGATGGACATCGGTTCGCCCAGGGCTTTTTCCTCGGAGTAGCCGAACATCCGCTCGGCCGCGGGGTTCCAGCTGGTGATGGTGCCATCGAGGGTCTCGCCGATGACAGCATCCGCCGACGACTGAACGATGGCCGCCAGGAAGCGGAACTTCTCGTCAGTGGAAGATGCAGTGCGGCTGGCCGTGTGCCTCGCAGAGGATGTCCGTTGCATGAAGTCCTCCCCTCCCTTCACCACGGGGACCGGCGGCAGTGACCCGGAATCACGCGAGTGAGCGGCAACCCCCCTTCCCACTCTCAGGCGACCGCTCTTATGTGAAGCTACCACAACCGAGCGTTTTGGTCAACGGCGGTGCGGTCGTGAACCCGGGAAGAGCAGGGCCGGCGCAGCGGCTGATCCGCTATACGTACAGTCCACAACCCGCCGGTACGTAGCCCAGACTATGGCCGGCGGATGCCCCGGCGTGCCATACTCTCCCTGCGGCACAGGAGGCGGACAATGGCCAGAGCCTTTTGGAGAGGGGCAATCAGCTTCGGCATGGTCGCAATCCCCGTCAGAGTCTCCGTGGCCACGGAGCGCAAATCACCCGGCTTCCACTACCTTCACCGGAAGTGCCTGACCCGGCCGAAGCAGGTGTGGTACTGCCCCACCGATGATGAGTACATCCAGCTGAAAGACATGGAGAAAGGGCTGGAGTACACCAAGGGCCAGTATGTCGTCCTGGAAGAGAAGGACTTCAAGAAGATAGCCATCAAGTCCACCCACACCATCGACGTGTTTGGCTTCATCGCCCCCCGGGAGATCGACCCCATGTACTACTTCGGCGGCCACTACCTCGAGCCCGAAGAGATAGGGGTGAAGCCCTTCCGGCTCTTCCGGGAAGCGCTGGTCAAGACGGAGACGGTGGCCCTGGCCAAGGTCACCTTTCAGAGACGCGAGTATCTCTGCTGCGTGCGCCCCAGAGACGGCACGCTGGCCCTGCACACGCTCTACTATCAGAGTGAGCTTCGCCCCTCCGACGGGGCGGCACCGGCGGAGGTCAAGCTCAGCGCCGCGGAGTTGAACACAGCCGTCTCCCTGATCAAGGTGATGAAGACCACATTCAAGCCGGAAGAGTACCGCGACGAATACAGCCTGGCATTGGAGAAGATGGTCGAGGCCAAGCTGCAGGGGCAGGAGATACGGGCGCCGAAAGCGCCTAAGGCCAAGGCCGTGGACCTGATGACCGCCCTCCGCCAGAGCATCGAGGAAGCCGAGAAGAAGATGCAGGGCGGCAAGCATCCGGTGGAGGCCAGGTAATCAGGACCGCGGACAAGGCCCGCCCTCGCGCCGCCGGGGACTACAGCGAGAAGCGGGACTTCGCCAGGACCCCGGAGCCGCGCCCGGCGGAGGGCCCTCCATCACCGGCCTCCGGCGAGCCCATATTCGTCATCCAGGAGCACGCCGCCCGCCGCTTGCACTACGACCTGCGCCTGGAGCTGGACGGCGCGCTCAAGTCATGGGCCATCCCCAGGGAGCCGGTCCCCGACCCGGAAGTCAAGCGGCTGGCGGTCATGGTGGAGGACCATCCCCTGGACTACGCCTCGTTCCACGGCACCATCCCCAAAGGCGAGTACGGCGCCGGCGAGGTGCGCATCTGGGACAGCGGCACCTATACCGCCGAGGTGCACGGCCAGGCGGCTATACGCGGCCGGAGGCGATCAGACGAGGTCATGCGCGAGGGGCTGGCGGCGGGGAAGGTCTCCTTCGTGCTTAACGGCCGCCGGCTCAACGGCTCCTGGACCCTGGTCAAGACCCGTCGCGTGAATGACAAGGACAACTGGCTGCTGATCAAGCACCGGGACGAAGCGCCAACGTTCGTTGGCGTGCCAACCGCTGTTGACGCGCCAACAGCTGGTGCGGCAGCTTCGACCGGCGCGCCGGCCGCGGCCGGGCCGGGGGTCGCGGCTGCCACGGCAGTGCTCGCGGCGTCAGAGCCGGGCGTTACGGTGCCGGCCGGAGCCGTCGCAGCGCCGGCCGGGCGGCGGGCCGGCAGGGCCGCGGTCCGGGTCGACGATATCCCGGAGGCGAAGCGCGCGCCCTTCCCTTCCTTCGTTCCGCCGATGCTGGCCACGCCGGCCGGCCTGCCGGAGCCGGGCCGCGACGATGACAGGTGGCTCTGGGAGCCCAAGCTGGACGGTTACCGCATCATGGCCCTGCTGCGCGACGGAAAGGCGAGGCTGCTGTCCCGCAATGCCATCGACGTGACGGGGCGATACCCCGGTATCGCCCGGGAGCTGGACGGGCAGGCCGGCACGTCCCTGGTGCTCGACGGCGAAGTGGTGGCCGTGGACGACCGGGGCCGGCCCAGTTTCCAGGCCCTCCAGGGTTTGGATCAGGCCCCGGCGGCCGGCAGCCCGTCCACCGTGGTCTACTATGTCTTCGACATCCTCTACTGCGATGGCTACGATCTCCGGCAGGTTCCCCTGAAGCGCCGCAAAGAAGTGCTGAAGGCGGCCCTTACCACCTCCGAGGAAGTCCGTCTGGTCGAGTACTTCACCGGGAAGGCGCCGGCCATATACCGGTCCGCTGTTGACACCGGCTTCGAGGGCATCGTGGGAAAGCTGCGGGACAGCCTCTACGAGCCGGGCCTGCGCTCCCGGGACTGGATCAAGATCAAGGCCGTGCAGAGCGATGACTTCATCGTGGGGGGCTTCAGCCCCGGCCTGGGATCGCGCAGCCGGACCTTCGGGGCCCTGCTGCTGGGCCAGTACGACCGGCAAGGCCGGCTCCGGTACGCGGGGAACGTGGGCACCGGCTTCGACGAGAAGATGCTGGTGGAGCTGAGGCGGAGGCTGGAGGCCACGCGGATCGCTGAGAGCCCCTTCACGGAGGAGCCGCGGCCGCCGGTGGCGTCCGCCTGGGTCCGCCCGGAGATGGTGGTGGAGGTGAAGTTCGACCAGCGCACAAAGGACGGATACCTGCGGATCCCTGTCTTTCTGCGCGTCCGCGATGACAAGCCAGCCGGGGACGCCAGGGCGCCGGCAGGTCCCGAACCGGAGCCGGCGGCGAAACGGGACAAGCCCGCGCCGGCCGGAAGAACCCGGCGTGCGGCTAAGGCCAAAGCGGGACGCCCCGCAGGCGCCGCCCCGCGCGTGATGAAGGCGGCCAGGGCCGCGCCAGCGCTCGCTGCCGCCAGGCCGGCCCGAAGGGCCCCCGCCGCGGAGGCCGGGCCCGCGGGCCCGGACCGGGCCGTCGAGAGCGTCCTGGACCAGCTGACGAGCAGCAGGGACGCCTTTACCCTGGAGGTCGATGGCGAGCACGTGTCCCTCACCAACCTGAGCAAGGTGCTGTGGCCCTCGGCTGAGCGGCCCGTCACCAAGAGGGACCTGCTGGTCTATCTGGCCCGGGCCTCCCCGCACCTGCTGCGTCACGCTCAGGACCGCCCCCTGTCTCTGACCAGGTACCCTGACGGCGTGGACGGCCCGCATTTCTACCAGAAGCACTGGCCGGTGCGGCTCCCGCGGTTCGTGGCCACCGTTCAGCTGAACAGCAAGAGCGAAGGCTGGCAGCAGTACCTCCTCTGCCAGAACCTGCCCACGCTGCTGTGGCTGGGACAGATGGCCAACCTGGAGTTCCACGTGTGGTTCTCTCGCGTCGCGCAGGAGCCCGACAGCCGTGACATCCCCCGGTTCAGGGGCCCGGCCGGGGAGGCAGCGGACTACTACTCCGGCTTCCCGGACTTCGTCATCTTCGACCTTGACCCATACATATACTCGGGCGCCGAAGCCAAGGGCGCCGAGCCCGAGCTGAACCGCCAGGCCTACGCCATGACCTGCCAGGTAGCCCGCTGGCTCAAGGACCTGCTGGATGGCCTGTCCCTGGAGTCATTCGTTAAGACATCCGGGCGCACCGGACTCCACGTGTACGTCCCGGTACGCCGCCGCTTCGGCTTCGATACGGTGCGGCAGGCGGCCGCCATCGTGGCCGCCCGCCTGCTGCGGGACCACCCGCGGGACATCACCCTGGAGTGGGCGGTGAAAAGGCGGACCGGCAAGGTGTTTGTGGATTACAACCAGAACGTGCAGGGCAAGACCCTGGCCTGCGCCTATTCTCCCCGGCCGTCGCCTGGCGGCACCGTTTCCCTCCCGCTGCCATGGGAGGACATCGAAAAGGTGTATCCCACCGATTTTACCGTCTTCACTGCCCCCGAGCGCATGGCCAGGGCCGGCGATGCATGGCAGGATATCCTGGGCTCAAAGAGGGACCTCAAGGCACTGCTGGAGCGCGGGCCGGCTCATGGCTCCCAATGAGCAGCTGCCGCCGCGGCGCGCGCCCCCGCGCGAGACGACCGGAACAGCAGGAGGCCGCAGAGGGCCACCGCCAGCCCCATCACTATCATGAATATGCCGGCGGCCAGCGCCAGCGTGGCCACTCCGAAGCCCGCCACCGACAGGTACAGGTAGTTCTCCAGGTTCAGTGCCTGCATGTAGGTGACCTGGGTGGGGTTGGCGGGGTCGAAAGGCTGCCCGCCCAGGGCCTCGCTGTAGGTCCCGAAGTTGCTGTGACGGTGCTGCCGGACGGTGTCGGCCGCCTTCTGGGCCTCATCGGCGGTGTCGACCAACTCGCCCGCAGCCACCTGGCTGGCGGACAACCCCAGGGTGATATTCTCGGCCCGCATCTGGTCCGCCATCCAGCTCGACTTGAGCTGCGCCTGGGCGACGAAACCTACGCCGATGCCCGTGCCGGCCAGGCCTGTCAGCATGATCACCAGGGCCACGAAACAATTGACCCGCTTCATCCGCCACCATCCTCCTGCGGCGGTCGCGCCGCCAGAACGGCCATCCCCGGTCGTGCCGTCAGAACGGCCATCCCCGGTGGTGCCGAGCGACCTTCCCAGTCAATAGTATGTTCGGGCCTCACCGCGGCCGCCATCCGCATACGTACTTAGGCGCCGCTTGCGGGCTTTGCTTAGCCCATCCCGCACCGCCCGACCAAGCATGACTACGTATGGCCTTCCCTCATCCTCAGACGTATGGTGGGTGAGAGGCGATATGGAGAAGGAGCGCTTCATTGTGGTCGGCGGTGTCGCCGCCGGGATGAGTGCGGCCAGCAGGGCCCGGGCCGTCAGGCCCGACCTGGAGATAGTGGTCTTTGAGAGGAACGGCTACGTCTCACACGTCAGCTGCGGCCTGCCGTATCTCATCTCCGGCCTGGTCGAATCCGGCGACAGCCTGCTGGTGTACAGCCCCGAGTTCTTCAGGGAAGAGCGCCGCATAGACGTGTTTCTGCACCACGAAGTGACCCGGGTAGTGCCGGAGATGAAGACGGTTCTGGCCAAGGACCTGCAGACGGGCCAGGAGCGGGAGTGGCCGTACCACCATCTGCTGATTTCGACCGGCGCCAGGCCGGTTCTGCCTTCGATAGAGGGTGTGGACCTGGCGGGCGTCTTCACCCTGCGCCGCCACGAGGATGGCCTGGCAGTGCGGGAATACATTGTCAGACGCTCCCCACGCCACGGCCTGGTGGTGGGGGCCGGCTATGTCGGCCTGGAGGTAGCCGAAGCCTTCCGGCAGGCCGGCCTGGAGGTGACAGTGGTGGAGAAGATGCCCTCTGTCCTGGGCACCATGGACGAGGAAATCAACGAGCTGGTGGAGGGGGAGCTGAGGAGAAGCGGCATCGCGCTGATCAAGTCCCGGGCCGTGGTCCGGCTCGCCGGCGAGGGCGGCTCGGTGAAGAGCGCGGTCCTGGAGGGAGGCCAGTCGATCGAGGCCGAAATCGTGCTCATTGGCGTGGGGATACGTCCCAACTCGGAGATCGCCGGGGAGGCGGGGATTGAGCTGGGCCGGGGGGGCGCCATAAGGGTCAACAGCAGGATGGAGACCAATGTGCCGGGCGTCTACGCGGCCGGCGACTGCGCCGAAGCGTACCACCTGGTGCTGGGGAGGACGGCCTATGTGCCCCTGGGAACCACCGCCAACAAGCAGGGCCGGGTGGCCGGTGAGAACGCCGGCGGGGGCCACGCCTCGTTCCCGGGCATAGTGGGCACTACCGTCTTCAAGGTTCTCGGCCTTGAGGTGGGACGGACCGGCATAACCGAGAAGGAGGCCGCAACGGAGGGCCTGCCCTGCGTGTCGAATGTGATCGAGCACGCCTCAAAGGCGCAGTACCTGCCGGGCGCCGGCATGATCAGGGTGAAGCTGGTGGCCCACCGGAAGTCGGGCAGGCTCCTGGGCGCCCAGATGGCCGGCGCCGAAGGGGTATCCAAGCGCGTGGACATCCTGGCCACGGCCATCACGGCCGGGATGACCGTGATGGAGATGCCGTTCCTGGACCTGGGATATGCGCCGCCCTTCTCCCCCTTGTATGACCCCATACTCATTGCGGCGCGGCAGCTCAGCAAGAAGATCCCGGCGCCATGATCAGCGGTCCGGGGCGGTGAGGAGGCGGGCATGAAGGTGAGAGTGGACAGGGCCCTCTGCACGGGCGTGGGCAACTGCGTGGCCATCGCGCCCGGGGTCTTCCGGCTCGATGAGGAGAACCGGGCGGTGGCCGCCGACAGCCCGCAGGTGGAGGAGCAGGTCCTCTGGGACGCGGCCCAGAGCTGCCCGGAGAACGCCATCATCCTGGAAGACGACCGGGGCCAACAGCTCTATCCGTAGATCAGGCGCGGCTTGGGCGGGCACGGGCCAGCGCGCGCCGGGGAGGTGTACCCATGGAGAAGCAGACCAGCCCGCTGGGCCCGGGCCATGCGGCGCCGGATTTCGAGCTCAGAGACCAGAACAGCAGAAAGGTGAAGTGCTCCGATTCCAGGGGGAAGCTTGTCCTGCTGTCGTTCCACCCCATGGCCTGGACAGACGTGTGCGCCAGACAGATGCAGGCCCTGGACCAGAGCCGGGCCGCCTTTGACTCCATGAACGTGGTGCCGCTGGGGCTGAGCGTCGACACGGTGCCGTCGAAGAAGGCCTGGGCCGAGCATCTCGGCATCAGAACGCTGCCCCTGCTTTCCGATTTCTGGCCCCACGGCGAAGCGGCGCAGGCCTATGGCCTGTTTCGGGAGAGGAGTGGGGTCTCGGAAAGGGCCAACGTCATCCTGGACAGGGCCGGAACGATCGCCTTTGTCAGGGTGTACGATATCCCGCAGCTGCCGGACCTGGGCGAGATCATGGAGGTCCTGAAGAAGCTCTGAGGGCGGTGGGCCGCCTCATCACTGGGGCCCTCCGGAAACCGGGATAACGGCCCCGCTGATGAAGGCGGAGGCATCGGACGCCAGGAACAGGGCCGGGCCCAGGATGTCACGCGGCTGCCCGACCCTGCCCAGGGGCACGGCCCTGGAGTATTTCTCGAAGGAGGCGGGCGGCATGTACCGCCGCTCGGTCTCGGTGTCTACGAGCCCGGGCGAAATGGCGTTCACCCGGATATTGTAGCGGCCCAGCTCCAGGGCCAGCGTCCTGGTCAGCTGGTTGATCCCGGCCTTGGCGGGGCCATAGTGGGCCATGCCGTGAACCGGGTGGAAGGCGGTCCCGGAGCTGAAATTGATGATGCTGCCGCATTTTCGTTCCGCCATGACCCTGGCCGCCGCCCGGCAGCAGAGGTACGCGCTCTTCAGGTTGACGTCCAGGACCCGCTTCCAGACATCGACGTTCATGTCCAGGATGGGAACGGAGCGGTCGGCGCCGGTCCCACCGGCGCAGTTGATCAGGACATCCACGCGCCCGAAGGCGTCCCGGGCGCGGCCCACCATCTGCTCCACCTGGCCCTCATCCGTCACGTCCGCCGGAGCCGCCACGACCCGGCACCCGCGGGATTCCAGCTCGCGCGTGACTGCCTGGAGGTCGGCCAGGCCCCGGGCCACCAGCACCACCGGGGCGCCGGATGCGGCGAACCCTCTGGCCAGGGCCCGGCCTATGCCATGGCTGGCCCCCGTGATGATGGCCACCCTGTCCTTGACGGAGAAACTGGGCGTGGACGCTTCCTGGTCCATATCTTCCTCCTCGCCGAAAGATCAGCTGGATCGGCCCTTCCGGGAGCAGTGGTGGAGCAGCCCCTGGTCCAGCCCGTGCTCCCGCATGACCTGCCTGACGGCCTCCCGGGGAGGGCATCCCTGGCCCCCGAACAGCCGGCTAAGGGCTTCCCCCGCCCTGGCCCGGCCGCAGTACTGCGGCCAGTCGTACCCGTACCACGATGCCATGTCATTCTCCAGGTATGTCTCCCGGGAGCAGGCCTCCGCGTCATCTTCGAGGCAGCACCAGCGCTCTCCCTCATCGCTGAAGCAGGCATCGTGGTACTGGAGAAGCACGGGGGCCATCTCCCACAGCCGGATCCCGTCGAAGGCCCCTTCCTGCCACCTGTTCCCCAGGCGGATGGCCAGGGGATGGTCCTCCTCGAGGTCCCACAGGAAAAGCGATTGCAGGACCCCGCGCAGGCCCGTCCGGCTGATGCCGAAGTGGCGGTTGCTCTCCACCATGAAACGGTCCGCCTCCAGCATGACCTCTTCCAGGTCCATGCCGGCGTCGCCAGCGGCCAGGACCAGGCAGATGCCGACGATGTCCTGACTCAGAGTCCGGGCAGCCACGGAGCCTCCACCCCTATATTATAGTGCCGCCCCGGGCGCGGGCCACGGAGGCCGGCCTACCCGAGCACCTTCACCAGCCTCACCATGGCCTCGGTAAGGTAGAGGCGCTTGAGGCACTGGAGCCCCGCGTTGAAGCTGGACTTGGACAGTCTGGGGATCTTCCGGCGGCCGGCTGGCTGGCTCATCGGTGTTCCTCCTGGCTGGCGTCCTCCTGCATTGACAGCCAGACCATGTACTGCTCGGAGCAGCGGCCGCAGATGGCCGCCAGGCGGGCATGGACCTGGAGGATCTCCACACCCTCCGGGCCGGATGTCTCTTCGCCGATCTCGACCGTGACGTACTGCTGCCCCCGGGCGATATCCGCATGGCAGAGGCTGCAGGCGTTGTCCCGGGGCTGGTCCTGCGCCCGCAGCGAGGCCCAGACGCCCCGCTCCCTGGCGAAGCGCCGGAAGCCCTCCTGCTCCAGGTTAAGGAGGGGCAGCGGAGCGAAGGGGAAAGCGACGGGCTGCCTCTCGGCTGCCCTCCGGCAGTCGGCGCAGACCTGCAACGAGGCCGTGCTGTCCAGTATCCGGTCCTCCTGCTGGCAGCCGTCGCCTCTTTCCCGCACGATGCGGCTGACGCAGTAGTAGCGCTCTCCGTGCTCGATGCTGCGGTCGCAGCAGAAGCACGTCACCAGGCCGGGGCCGGAGGGGGCCCGGCGCTGCCACAGCCTCTCCCGGAAGATTACGTACCGGGCCAGCTCGGACAGGCTGAGGACCAGGTGCACATCGCCCAGGTATGCGGGGGAATCGGAGCCGGAAACGCCGGGGAATCCGGCCGGCTGTCCCCTGCTGTCCAGCCCGTCGAGGAACCCGTCCTCCTCGGTCCGCCATTGCGGCGCGTACCTGGCGCAGAACTCCTTCTCGGGATCGATGTAGAAGACATCCAGGGGCAGGCTGTCGGCGAAGCTGCAGCTGCGGCAACGGAAGATGTTGAGCCTGCCGGCCAGCAGGTCCTTGCGGCCCTTCGGGTCCTCCCGGGCGTTGACGTACTGGCGGGCCCGGGCCCTGCGGGAGCTCCCGCAGCGCGGGCACTGCACTTCAACAGTTGTTCTGGGTTCCATCGTTCACCTCTTCCGGGGCGTTGGTCTCCCCCCCTCTTCGTTTCAGATCTGCCTGTAGAATAGCACCAGGCTGCGACATGGTATTGTCAAAATCTCCGGGGGGGGGCCGCCCGGCCAACTGTGAGCTGGTCCGGATGGGTGACACCGGGGCGGGGCGGCGCTACAATGCACCCGGATCCCGGCAGGAGGAGGCCGCGAATGAACGAGAAAGGGCTGCGGAAGATAGAGCGCCTGTTGGAGGTGTGGTTGCTCATCCAGAATGAGCCCCTGAAGCTCACCGCCAAAGACCTGGCCCGGAGGTGCGGCGCCAATGTGAGGACCATATACCGGGACCTGGCCACCCTGACCGCGGAGCTGCACGTCCCGGTGACCCAGGAGGGCGCCAGGTGGGGCATCGAGGACGGGTACTTCCTGCCGCCGATACGCCTGACGGTCCCCGAGGCGCTGACCGTATTCCTCTCGGCCAGGCTGATGCTCAACTACTCACACCGCTACGACCCGCGAATGGACTCCACCTTCAGCAAGCTGGGCGCGGCGGTGCCGCTCCCGCTCCGGGAGCAGATACAGCAGACCCTGGCCTGGATGCGACAGCTGCCGAAGGATGACCGGCGGGTGTGGAACCTGGCCAAGCTGGCCGAAGGCTGGGTGTCCCGCAAGCGGCTGAGGATACGGTACCGCTCGCAGGGGGCCCGGATGGCGGAGTACCGGCTCATAGACCCCTACTTCATCGAGCCGGCCGCTCCCGGGCATTCCAGCTACGTCATAGCCCACTGCCACAGGGCCGGCGACCTGCGGGTCTTCAAGGTCGAGCGCATCGAAGGGATCGAGGTCACCTCCGAGGACTACACCATCCCCGCCGGCTTCGACGCCAACGAGTACCTCCGGGGCGCCTGGGGCATCACCGTGGAAGGAGAGCGGCAGACGGTCCGGCTGAGGTGCCGCCCGGCGGTAGCCCGCCTCATGGAGGAAACCATCTGGCATCCGTCACAGGTGGTCGAGAGGCAGGCCGACGGCTCCGTGCTCATGACCATGACCGTCTTTAACACGCCCGAGCTGGTCACCTGGATTCTGGGCTGGGGAGAGAAGGTGGAGGTGCTGGAGCCGCCGCGGCTGCGGAAGGAGGTGGCCAGCACGGCCAGGGCCATGCTGGCGGTATACCGCTGATCCGGTTGACGTTCTCCCCGTGACAACGGGCCTGCGGCTTCTTTTTCCTGGTCAGGAGCGGCGGCGCCGGTTTCCATCCGGCCGCAGCAGGGCGCCGGCGGCCCGCAGCGCCGGCCTGGAGAAGGCAAAACGCACCAGGGGGGGGGCCAGGCGGATCGGCCGCAGCCTTATCGTGCCCCTGGCGTGGCCTTCAAGCTGCCGGGCCGGAGAGGGCTCGATGGACACCGATGAGCTCCGGGGCAGGATGAAGGCGCCCAGGGCCGGCCCCAGGACCGAGAAGAGGATCCCGGTGTCCGCCGGATCGTCAAGCCCGACCCGGAGGCGGGCCGAGACATCCTCGATCCTCATGGTCCCGAGGACCTCTCGAAGCAGCCTGAGCAAATGCCGGGGCAGACCGCGTGTCCTCAGGACCCGCAGCATGGCTCCCCTGCCTCCCCTCCGCCGGCGCGCCTTCTTCGGGGCGGGCGCCTTTCGGCCCTTCCCCGGGGCGAGCTGCATTTGCACCAGCCCGAAGAGCCATCGGGCCCTCACCGAGCTGGGTCGCCCGCCGCCGCGCTCCAGGCTGAAAGCCAGGTCCAGGGGTATGCAGGCCGCCGCCAACAGGATAGCAGCCAGGCCTGCCAGGACGGCCGCTGCGATTATGGCCGGCCACACGGTTGCTCTAGCCCTCTTTCTTCAGTTCCTCTCTCTTTTCCAGGAACCGCTCCACCAGGTTGGGTATGTTCTCCCCGATCTTCTGGGCGGCGTACGATGCGCTGCCCAGTATCGGCTCCACCCTGGCCCCCTGAGCGTCGATGATGACCACAGCCTTGGGCCGGACCCAGGCCCCGCCCCCCGAGCCGCCGCCGGTGCCCTCGCCCTTCTGCTTTGCTTCCCCCTTGCCCTGGCCTCCGCCGGCGCCGAAGCCAAAACCAACGCTGATGAGGGGGATCAGGGTCACGCCCTCGATCTTCAGCGGCTCTCCCACCACGGTCCTGGTGTTGAGCACCTTCTCGATCTCTCCCAGAGTCGTCTTGACCAGGTTCTCGACCTCCATTGCCTTCCTCCTTCTCTTTCATCCATCCGGATGCCGCGGCGCTGCTGCCGCAGGCCGGGCCGTACCATGTGCCAGGCCGCCAGGCCCTGCAGTGAAGAGAGTTGAGGGGGGGATTGCCCGTCCCACCGCCGCCACCCCGAAACCAGCCCCGCTGCCTGGCCGCTGTGGCCGAGGCCGCGGTTAACTATATTCTACACCATGGCACTCTCACGCTTGGCTGATAGCGCCGGAGGGCCTTCCCGCACCAGGGCCGGGGCCGGTGCGGCCCTCGACCTCAGCCGGGCGGCTTGCTGGCGGCCGGCGGACGCGCGTATTCTTAGGATAGGGATGACGGCGCGCTGCCGGCACACTTCACTGGGAGGTAATTCATTGACTACTTCGGACCAGGCGGAATCGATGGCAGGGGAGTTCGTAGACATCGAGACGGACATCGTGATCGGTGCGAGCATCGATGGGGACGGGCGGATCTGGCTCAATATCGACGCTTCGGAGCATTCGCCGGACTGCCTCAGTTGTGATTACTGCGGCATCGAGACGGCCAAGGGGATGCTCTGCGTTGACAGCAAGGAGAGCGCCTGCCTTACCTGTTTCCGCAAGCAGTACCCCAGGTAGGCCAGGCCGGCCCGCCCCCTCCACGGGCCCGAGGTCGTTGCGGCCGTGCCAGCGGCTGCCTACATCATCTGCACGGGGACGGTGTAACGTACCACGCTGCCCGGCTTCCTGGCATCCTGCTTGACGTCCTGGCCCGGTCCCTGTGCGGGCTGCTTGTTCGGCTGCTTCTCCTCGTTGGCCATGGTGCACTTCCTCCGGGCGCGAATAGTCAAATATCCACTTCCGCCGGCATGGCGCGGCGCTACCTGTTCAATATAGGATCCGCCCGCGGAGCGCCGCTATCCGGGGACATACGTATCCTCTCACTGCGGGCCCTACGTAAATGAGCGGCCGGGCAGGCCGCGGCGGGACCGCGGCCCGGGGCCGCCGTCAAGTGCACAAGGCGCAGCCTTCGACGTCCTTGGCCAGGTGGTCCTCGAACTCCTTCTCATCCGCCCAGAGTTCCTCGGCCCGCAGCCAGTTGTCGAGCGCCCGTCCCTCGGGGTGCCCCTCTTCCTCCCATAACCGGTAGGCGATTATCTGTATTCTCTCGTTCTCGCTCATCTTGCGTCTCCTTATCTGCGGGGATGGGCCACGCCCGGTATCAACGGCCAGCCATCTCCTTCGCCCGCGGGCGGGCAGTGGCCGGGACCGCGGCCGGCCTGACCATCAGGATGGGGCTGGTGGACCCGGTGAGGACCTTCTGGGCCACGCTGCCGAAGGCCCACCGGCTCAACCCCGTGCGGCCATGCGTGGCCATCACAATGAGGCTGAAGGGTATCTTGCCGGCGTACTGGACGATCTCCTCCGCCACGTTGGCCTTCATCTGCTCAATGGGCTCGGAACGAACCTGCAGCCCGGTCTGCTTCAGATGGTTCTCGACGCCCGAGAGGTACTCCCGGGTGTACTTGCGGCAGGTGGCCCAGTTCTCATCCATGGTCTTCTGCCAGTCGAAAGGTATCTCGGGGCCGGCAATGGGCGGCGTCGGCGGCGGCTCGCAGACCATGACCAGCACCACCTTCAGCATCTCGTTGCCGGTCTGCTGGCCCAGCGCCTGAACATGAGGCAGCACGGACTCCGAGAGCTCTGAGCCGTCCAGGGGCACCACCACGGTGATATCCGTCCACTTGTCGAACTTGTCCTTGGCGGGCGCGCCGGCCCTCACCAGCAGCACTGGCACGGGCGAGCGCCGCAATACCTCGTCCGCCACACTGCCCAGCACCAGGCGCCGCACCCCCGTCCTCCCGTGAGTGGACATGACCACCAGGTCCATGTCCTTCTCCTGCGCGTATCGGAGGATCTCATCGGCGGCATTGCCCGTCACCACTTCGGCGAAAACCTTTGGCTGCGGTATGCCGGCCGCCTTCCCCAGCTCCTCGTGGATCTCGGTCACCCGGCGCTCCACCACCTCGACCGAGTGATTGACGTAGGCCTGGTGCATAGGACGCGCCTCCGCGTCCGCGGGATCGCTGACGTGCAGCAAGGTAACATTGGCTCCCAGCCTGCCGGCCAGCTCTCTGGTGTAGGCAAAAGCCCCCTCCGCCAGCCTGGAGCCGTCAACCGGTACCAGCAAGTTCTTGTACATTGGACACCTCCTGTGACGCCGATTCTGCCAGCCGGCGGCCGGCCCAGCCATTGGGAAACGTACTTAGCCGGAGATTGTGGGCATCACGTAATTGTCGATCGCCTCAGGACCGCGGGACCCCGTGCTGGTACAATCAGGGAAGAGGGCATTACCATGATAGACGTTGTCCTGGCCGACGACCACAATATCGTGCGCCAGGGGCTGCGGAAGCTGCTCGAGAGAGAGCCTGACGTTCGCGTCGTGGGTGAGGCCGCGGACGGCGCGGAGGCTACCCGCCTGGTGGAACGGCTGCAGCCCGACGTGCTGGTAGTGGATATCATGATGGGCGGCATGAACGGCATAGAGGTCACCCGTCACGTCCGGCAGGTCTCGCCTAAGACCAGGGTGGTGGTCCTGTCGATGCACGATGACGAGGAGTTCGTGATAGATGCCCTGCGGGCCGGGGCCCGGGCCTATGTTCTGAAGGACGCCATTGCCGATGACCTGCTGCGCGCCACCCGGGAGGTGGTCGTGGGGCGGCGCTACCTCAGCCCGCAGCTCTCCGAGCAGTTCATCGAAGGGTATATCCAGGACCAGGGCGGCGCGGCGCTCAAGCCCCACCACCGGCTCACGCTGAGGGAGCGCGAGGTCCTTCACCTGGTGGCCCAGGGCATGAGCAACGCTGAGATGGCGCTGCGGCTGTGCGTCAGCCAGCGCACCATTGAGGGCCACCGGGCCCACATGATGAGGAAGCTGGGCCTGCGCAACCAGGCGCAGCTGCTCCGCTATGCCATGGAGGCCGGCATTGCACCGGCGGGCGGCGGAGCGGGCCTCAAGTAAGTAACCGCCACACCCCCGCTTCAGGTAGCATTCCCAATTTACTCGCTCTCAGCCAGTCATCATGCTGTCCTTACGGCACGTCGCGGCCGATTGGCACTGCGGAACATGCGTCTGAGGGGCGTGCCAGCAACGGGCCGGATCTGCGGCCTCGAACGGGGTATGGGGTCTGAAATGATGCTTGACGGAAAGCGGATTGCCATCCTGGCGGAGCAGGACTTCGATGACACCGAGCTCATCGATACCCTGGAGGCCATGAAGAGGGCCGGGGCCAGGGTGACCGTGGTGGGCGGCGACTCGCGCCGCACCTGCCGGAGCCTGCGGGGGGCGGTTGAGGTCCGGGTGGACGCCGATGCCAGCCAGGTGTCGGCCAACTACTTCGATGCCGTAATCATCCCGGGCGGCTACGCGCCCGACAACCTGAGGCTGCACCGGCCGGTGGTGGAGCTGGTCCGGAAGATGCACGACTCGGGCAAGCTGGTGGCCGCCATATGCCGCGGCCCGCAGCTGCTGATCACCGCCGATGTGGTCCGGGGGCGGAGGGTCACCTCCTGGCCCTCCGTGGCGGTAGACCTGAGCAACGCCGGGGCCCTGTGGATTGATCAGCCGGTGGTCTGCGACGGGAACCTGATCACCTCACGCCAGCCGGCCGACATTCCGGAGTTCCTGGCCGCCATCGCCCGGGCCCTGCGGGAGCGCCGGTCAAGGTCGGGGCGCCCTGCCAGGAGATGCCCCCAGCGCGCAGGTAGAGCCCCGGGCGCCGTAAGACCCGACCCGTGGCTGGAGGTGGAAAGTGGGACTCGAAGTACCCCGGTCGTTGAAGCTGGAGCATGAGGAATTGCACGCTGAGCTCAGCCTGGCCGCGGGCAACGTCGATCTGGGGGGGGCCGGCTAATGCAGGTAGAGGTCCGGGCGCCGGTCGGAGAAGACCGGCATCGAAGCCCTCACCTCGGCCACCCGGGCCTGGCTTATCTCGGCCATCAGGAGGTGCTCGCCGGCCTCCGGCGCCGCGGCGCCCAGCTCGCCATAGGGATCAATGACCCGGCTGGAGCCGCAGAACCAGAGACCGCCGTCCGATCCGGCCCGGTTGGCACCGATGACGTAGGCCTGGTTCTCGATGGCCCGGCTGGCCAGCAGGGCGCACCAGTGGTTGATCCGGGCGAAGGGCCAGGCGGCCGGCACTACGATGGCCTCCGCCCCCAGCAGGGCCAGGGAACGGGCCATCTCCGGGAAGCGGATGTCGTAGCAGAGCATGATGCCGCATTTCAGGCCATCGATGTCGGCCACGCTCAGCGATCCGCCGCGCTTCAGGAAGCGGGGCTCGCGGGCCAGGGTGAAGAGGTGCGCCTTGCGATAGCGGGCGGCCAGGCCCCCGCCCCGGTCCAGAACGGCCACGGAGTTGTACACATCGTCATGCTCCCGCTCGGAGAGGCCGCAGACCATCCACAGGCCCAGCCGGGAAGCCGTCTCCTGGAGTATTGTCAGGGGCCCGGACTCCCAGGCGGAGGCCTTCTCCACGATGGCCTTCATGTCATAGCCGGTGTCAGCCATCTCCGGGAACACCACCACGTCGCACCCCGCCGCGGCCGCCTGCTCTGCCAGGCGCCGCATGGCGGCGCAGTTGGCGGCCACGTTTCCCACCTCGCACACCATCTGGGCCACGGCTACTCTCATCGTATGCTGCCTCCCTGCCCGGCGGCCCCGGCCGCCGTGGTACTATTCCACCCCACGCGGCCCCGCCCTGTCAAGACGAAAGGCGGTGGGGACTGCGTCTGGCCGCGGCTGGCCCGCGGAAGGGGGTCAGCATGATGGAGATCGGGCGGGAGGAACTGGAGCGCTACCTGCGCCGGGCGCTGGGCCCATCGGCGAGGCTCAAGGGGATCGGGGAGATAGGCGCCTGGGACGAGCAGGCCATGAAGGAGTTCGGCTACGGCCGGTCGCTGAAGGTGACCTACGAGGTGGACGGCCGTGAGGAGCAGGCGGTCCTCTCCACCATGCGGGGGGACCGCTACGGGCACCAGTTCTACTGGGACCGGGCGGCCATCCTCATGTTCGAGTACGACGCCAGCGCCAGGATGGAGAAGCACGCCCGGCCCAGGGGCCTGGGCTACATCGACGGTGACGGGTGCCTGGTGCCCCTGAACAGGCCCCGGGAGCTCTTCATCGTCAACGAGCTGCTGGAGGGCCAGCCTTACTTCCACGACCTGGAGAGGATACGGAGAGGCGGCGTCCAGGCCGGGGACCTGGACCTGGTCCGGGAGTTCGCCCGCTGGCTGGCCCGGGTCCACGCCCGCAAGAGAGAGGAGCCCGACCTCTACCTGCGCCGGGTGCGGGAGCTTATCGGCGGCTCCGAGTGCATCTGGGGGCTCATCGACGCCTACCCGCACCCCCACCCCGATTTTCCCCCGGAGTATTTCCAGGAGCTGGAGGCGGACTTGGTGGAGTGGCGCTGGAGGCTGCGGCGTTACGCCAGCCGGCTGTCCGTGGTGCATGGCGACTTCCACCCCTGGAACGTGCTGGTGCGTCCCGGCGGCGAGTTCTCGGTCCTGGACCGCAGCCGCGGCGAGTGGGGCGAGCCGGCGGACGACCTGGCCGCCATGGATGCCAACTACCTGCTCTACGGCCTGTACCAGAGCCAGCGCCTGCAGGGCGATTTCGCCAGCCTGCACCTGGCCCTGTGGGAAGAGTACCTGGAGCTGACCGGCGACCAGGAGATGCTGGAGGTCATCGCGCCCTTCTATGTCTTCCGGGGGCTGGTGCTGGCCAACCCGGAATGGTATCCCGGCCATCCCCCCGTCGTGCGGCGAGCGCTCCTGCGGTTCGCCCGCAACGTCCTGCTCCAGGACCATTTCGATTTCCGGGAGGTCAACCAGTACCTGGAATAGGCCGGTGGGAGGTCAGACATGCCCGGTGAGCGGAGGGCGGCACCGCCGTCCGGAGAAGGGCGGCCCCAGCCCGGCTGGGTGATCTGGCTGGTGGGCCTGCCCGGCTGCGGGAAGACCTCCTACGCCCGGGCCGTCGTCCAGGCGCTCCGGGAGAGGGGGCAGGAAGTCGAGTACCTGGGCATGGACGAGTGGCGCCGGGGCTACGCCGCCGGGCCGGCCTACACCGAGGCGGAGAGGGCCGGCGCCTACCGGCGCTTCGCCGGGGAGGCGGCGCGGCTGGCCCGGGAAGGGCATAACGTGGTCATGGACGGCACCGCCCACCGGCGGGTGGTGCGGGAGCGCCTGCGCCGGCTGGTCCCGCGATTCGCGGAGGTCCATGTCCGCTGCTCGCTGGAGACGGCCATGAGGCGGGAGAAGGGCCGGCCGGAGGGCCGGGTCATGGCCGGCCTGTATGAAAAGGCCCTGGAGCGCCAGAGGACCGGAGCGCAGTTCGCCGGGCTGGGAGAGGTTGTCGGGGTGGATGTTCCGTTCGAGGAGAACCCGGCCGCGGAATGCGTCATAGACAGCGAGAGCGAGGGCATCGAGCAGGGGCGGGACAGGGTCCTGGAGCTGCTGGCGCGGTGGTCTACTCCGTCGTGAAGACGGACACCGTTTCCTCCAGCGTGTCGGCCGTTTCGGCCAGCGACTGGGCCGCCGCCAGCGACTGCTCAATCTGGGCCGACATCTGCTCGGTGGACGCCGACACCTCCTCTGAAGAGGCGCTGTTCTGCTCGGCCACCCCGGCCGTGGTCTCAATGCTGGCCGAGAGCTCACTGGCGCTGGCGCTCATCTCCTGAGTCGCGGCCGCATTCTGCTCCGTGATCTTGTTGATCCGCAGCATGTTGTCCATCATGTTCTGGCCCAGCGAACGGAGCGCCTCCACCGCGGCTGATATCTCCGATACCTGCTCCTTCACGGTTCGCGACCGGGTCAGGATGTCATCCAGGGCCCCGCCGGCGGCCATGGCCAGGCGGTACCCGTCCTCCACCTCCCGGCTGCCCTGCTGCATGGCGCTCACCGCTTCCCTGACGCCGGCCTGGGTGCCGCTGACCAGTACTGCTATCTCCTTGGTTGCTACCGAAGCCCTCTCCGCCAGCTTTCGCACCTCGTCGGCCACCACGGCGAATCCCCGTCCCTGCTCCCCCGCCCGGGCGGCTTCGATGGCCGCGTTCAACGCCAGGAGGTTGGTCTGGTCCGCTATGTCATCGATGGTGCGGACGATCTCCCCGATCTCCTCGGACCTCTGGCCCAGGTCCGTCACCCTGGCCGACACGGCCTCTATGGCCTTCTTGATCTTCTCCATGCCGGCCACCGTCTCGTGCGTCTTCTGGGCCCCTCCCACGGCCGACTCCGCCGCGCTCTCCCACTCCTGGGCCCCTCCCCGGGCGTTGCTGGACACCGTCTCGATGGCTTCGGACAGCGTGGCCACGGCCTGGGCAGCCAGCTCCACCGCCTTGGCCTGCTCCTGTGATCCGGCGGCTATCAGGTCGATAGCCCTGGTCAGCTGGTCCATGGAGCCGGTGGTCTGCTGCAGGGATGTTGACTGCTCTGTGGCGCCGCGGGCTACCTGCTGTATGGTGGAGGCGATCTGCTGGGCCCCCTGGGCCGTCTGCTCCGAGGCCTGGGAAAGCTGCCGGCTGACCTCGGCCACGGCCGTGGCCGCTGCCTTGGTCCGCCCGATGAGCTCGCGCTGCCGGGAGATAAGCCGGGCGTGGGCCTGGCCCAGGACGTCCCGCTCTGACCGGGGCCTGGCTTCGACGGTGAGGTCGCCGTCCGCCAGCCTCTCTGCCACCGCGGCCATCTCATTGACGTAGTCCACGAACTCGGAGTAGGCCTCGGCCAGCTCCGACATCTCGTCGCCGGACTTGACGTGGATTTCCTGCCTTATGTCCCCCGACGACAACGACCTGGCCATACGGGTGAGGTACGACAGGGGCTGGCTCAGGACGCGGCGCATGGCGAAGACACAGTACAGGAAGATCACCAGCATGATGCCCAGGGCCCAGTACCACGTGGAGTCCTGGAACCGCTGGAAGCTGCCCATGGCGTCGGTGGCATAGACCCCCGTACCTACTGTCCACCCCCACGGGTCGAAGCTCCTGGCGTAGAGCAGGCGGGCCTCGGACCGGCCGGCGTTGCCGTGGTATGGCCAGTCATGACGGTAGAAGCCCTCCCCGGCGTCGCCGCAGATGGCGGCGCAGTCCGCGAAGACGGCCTTGCCATCAGGCCCCCGGACCGCCCCCACACTGGTGCCCACCAGGTCGGGCTGCAGAGGATCGGCCAGCAGCACCAGGTCCCGGTCGGTGACCCAGAAGGAGCCGTCCTCTCCATAGCGGAGCCCGGCCACCATATCCAGAGCGGCGGCCCGGGCCTGCTCCTCGCTCACCAGCCCGGAAGCGGCCAGGTCGTGCCAGTACTGCAGGCTGCCGCAGGCGATCTCCACTTCCTGCTGCACCCGGGCTTCAACCTGGTCCCAGGCGGACGCCTCCGCTCCCGGCAGGCTGTATACTCCCATGTAGACGGCGACCGCCAGAGGTATCAGCAGGAATGCCAGGAATACCTTGGACAGCAGACTGAACCGGTAGATCATCCACCAGGGCCGTTTCATATACGAGCGATATTAGGCCGGGCCAATCACAGTCGGGTATCCGGCACGTGGCGGTGGCTCACGCCGCCATCTCGGTGGCCGCCCGAAACATCACAGAGATGTCACCAGTGACGGCGCCAATACCCCAGGGCCGGGCTGGCGCAGGCGCACCCGGCCCCCGGCAGCCAGCGCAGGCGCGGCTGACCGCCTGGCAGGGGCCCTGCCCGGCTACCATGGGCGCAGGCCCAGCGCCAGCGGGACCCCGATGGCCACCACCGCCGCGTACAGGAGGTCCAGCCAGAGCCGGGAGCCCAGGGCCCCCAGGTAGATGAAGCCGGCGACGGGCACCGCCGCCACCTTCACTGCCAGGGGGCAACCGCGATCGCGGACCATGGCCCAGATGCTGCCGGCATCACCGGTGCTGGGGAACGAGTGCATGACCACCGAGATGGCCAGCCAGATCAGGACCGCGTGCATCACCACGGAGGTGGTTCCGGCCCGGTCCGGCAGCAGCGCTGCGGACAGGGCGATGAGCAGGCCGGCCAGGGTGTTCACGAAGAATGGCCCGGTGCCGATGAAGATGTTCTTCCACGCGCCCCGGGGCTTCTCATGGATGACGTAGCCGGCGGGGTTGCCCAGGCGGAACAGCCTGACCTTGATGACCCTGGTCCGGGTCAGGCGGCAGAGCAGCGTGTGGGCCATCTCGTGGACGATGACCCCCGGGAAGGTCAGGATGGTGACGGCCTGGTTGTGAGCCACTGCCCCCGGATTCTATCACGGGCGGGCCAGGGCGGTGTCCAGGAAGGCGACCACGGTGCTTTCCCACTCGGCGGGAGCGGCCGACAGCCCCCCGGTGTGCCCGGCCCCCTCCACGGTCCAGACGCTGACGTTCGCCGGGGCCCTGTCCCGGATGTGGCTGGCGGCATGTCCCTCGTCGCTGACCTCGCCGGCGACGATGAGCAGCACCGGCCGCGGGGCTGCGGCCAGGGCCGCATCGGCCAGGGCCTCCGGCTTGGAGGCGCTGGTGAGCAGGTCAGCCAGCGAGTACTCTATCCGCTCCAGGCCCAGCTGGATGCCGCCCCGGATCCCGTATGCGTCCGGCAGCCATGACTTGTCGGCATCGGTGCGGGCGGTGACGCCCTCCGCCACCACGGCCCTCACCCGGGGGTCGCGGGCGGCGGCTCCCAGGGCCTCCTCCCCGCCCATGGACAGGCCGACGATGCCCATTCGCCCGGCATCGACCTCAGGCTGGGCCTCCAGGAAGGACACGGCTGCGCTGATGTCACTGTCCCCGTACCAGCCGAAGTCCATGGCGCGGCCGCTGCTGCGGCCGTGCCCCCTGGCGTCGGTCACCAGCACGCCGTAGCCGCGGCGGGCCAGCAACGCGGCGTGGGCCAGGACATCCGAGCCCGTCGAGCCGGACCCGTGGCGCAGCACCAGGGCGGCGCCATTGGCCGGGGGGATGTACCAGGCGAAGAGAGCGGTGCCGTCGTCAGCGGTGAAATGCACCCCCCGGGCCTCCAGGCCGAAGTCCGCCGGCGCCGCTTCGCCGGGCGGGATGGGCGGGACGTTGGTGGCCAGCACCGCCGGAATGACGGTCCAGATGACCACCATCACGGCCAGCACCAGGGCCAGGCCGGCGGCGATCATCGGGCCGCGCCGCAGCCTGGAGACCAGCCGCCAGGTCCCCATGGTCAGCAGTACCAGCCCCGCCGCCAGCTCGAGAAGCCCGGCCAGGGCCCGCCAGTTGGCCCCGTCGACCATCAGGTAGCGGATGCCGAAGGTGATACCCGCCGCCACCCCGACGGTCCCGCAGGCGACGGCCGCTCCGGCCCCCGGAAGCCGCGTCCGGGCCCAGAGCCAGACGGCCGCGGCGGTGACGGCCAGGACGGCGATCACCCGCAGGGCCTGCCATCCCGGGGAACCGTCGGCGCCCACCAGCAGCGAGAGCGCCAATCCCCAGGTCACCAGGGCCGCCGTGAGCCACCTGTCCACGGCCTGAATTCTACTCCCGCGGCGCTCGTTCCTCAAAGGCCTGCTTGACAGCCTCTGCGGCGGGCCGCTAGGATGCTGATCAGGACGGGGAGCATCTGCAACGTGACGAATGAACGGAAGGCGCCGGACCCGACCGTCGCCACCAGGGGCATGATCGAGCAGCTCTTCGACGGTGCGGCGGACATGTATGACTGCACCGGCCCCGGCATATTCACCCGTTTCGGCGCCCGGTTGGCAGAGCACATGCCCCTGGCCCCGGGCATGAGGGTGCTCGACGTGGCCACGGGCAAAGGCGCAGTGCTGCTTCCCGCGGCCCGGCAGGTAGGGCCGGCCGGGCACGTGACCGGCGTCGACCTGTCCGCCGGGATTCTGAGGGAGGCGGGGCTGGCCGTGCGGGCGGCAGGGCTGGGCAACGTCGACCTGTGCCGCATGGATGCCGAGCGCCTGGAGTTCCCGGACCAGTCCTTCGATGCCGTCACCTGCGCCCTGTCGCTCTTCCTGGTGCCGGACATGGACGCCGCGCTGCGCGAGATGCACCGCGTGTGCCGGCCCGGTGGCAGCGTCGGGGTGTCGCTCTTCGACCGGACGCCGCCGGCGTTCGACCCGGGCTGGCCCATGCTGCTGCGGCAGTTCCTGGAGTATGGCCGGGGGGTGCGCATGCCGCAGCCGGTGGTGTATCCGCCGGAGGAGGTGGCGGCCATGCTCACCAGGACCGGCCTGCGGGCCGCCGCCGCGCGGAGCGAGGCGTACGACATCATCTACCCTACCCTGGAGGACTGGTGGCGTTTCCAGCTCACGGTGGGGACCAGGCTGACCATCATGTCCATGGATGAGGCCGCCAGGGCCGCCTTCAAGGAGGAGTACCTGGGCCGGCTGCGCCCCATGCTGAAACCGGATGGCTTCCACGTCTCCGTGGCGGTGGTCTACGCCGTGGCCCGGTGCTAGGCGGCATCGGAATCCCGACGTGGCGGAACCGCCAGCCCAGAGCCGAGATGGCCCAGGGCTTCGCTCTCTCTACGCACGCGCTTCATGACCGGTGCCTCAGGCCCCCATCGCCTGCGCCAGATCGGAGACCTTTTCCTTATGTAGCCTCACGTACTCGCAGCCGGGGGTGGCCCCGCAGCGGCGGCAGGCCAGGTCGTAGGCCGAGTTGATGGTGCGGCACCCGGCGCAGGCATAGTGGTCCAGCATCTCCCGGTACCACGTCTCCCACCCGGCTTCCCTGATCCGCTGCTGCGACTCCCAGAGCTCGAGACGGTGGGGCATCTGGGCCTGGAAATCCGCCAGCTCCGGGCAGGGGTACTCGGGGCACTGGCCGCAGAAGTCGAGCCCCCTTTCGGCGGCGCAGCCGGTCATCCTGCAGTGCTCCTCGCAGTAGATGCACCGCTTCTCGGACCGGCAGCCGAGGCACTCCAGCTTCTCGACGGGGAGCCCGAAGCGGTCCGCCAGCTTCTTCAGCCGGGCCCGGTCCCCGGTGGTGGCAATGAAGAAGGTGCAGGCGGGGCAGAACAGCCCGCAGACGGCTGCCAGCCTCTTGTCGGGAGTGGCGTTCATTCAGTCCTCCTCAGAAAACCCAGCACCTCGCGGTTGAACCGGGAGGCCATCTCCAGGTTGAAGCCGTGCGAGCCGCCCCGGACCATCACCAGCTTCGCGCCGGGGATCCTGGCGGCCAGCAGCTCCGAGGCGCAGGGCCGGATGACGTGGTCATCGGTCCCGGTGATCACCAGCGTCGGGGCCTGGATGAGGTGAAGGCGGTCGATGGTATGGCACTCGGCGGCGGCCCCCTCCTGGTCCGGCAGGCCAGCCAGCATCTTCTCTCCTACGAAGAGCCGGCACAGGAGCTGCAGGGCCGTCCGGTACGTCCAGCGGTTGAAGGAGCTGGCGATCAGCGCATCCATCGTGTTGCGGGCGCCCGCCCCGGAGGCGCCGGGCCCGGCTGCGGCCCGGCCAGCACCGAGCGCCTCGTCCAGCGCCGGGTCAAGCCCGGCTTCGTCCCCGCCGGCCAGGGTGCTGACCAGGACCAGCTTGAGCACCCGGCCGGGGTGGCTGATGGCCACCTCCTGGGCCACCAGTCCTCCCAGTGACTGGCCCAGGACGTGGGCCTTATCGATGCCCAGGCTGTCCATCAGGGCGGCCACGTCGTCCGCCAGGGCCCTGAAGGGATATGGCTCCGTGGTCCCGCTGCTCCGGCCGAGGCCCCTGGGGTCGTAGGTGACGACGCGGTAGTGCCGGCTGAAGGCCGGCAGCTGGCGCAGCCACGAGTTGTGGTCCGCGCCCATGCCCGGCACCAGGACCAGGGCCTCGCCCTGCCCGCGCATCCGGTAGTACAGCCTGATCCCGGAGAGCTCAGCGTAGGCTATCTTCCGGCCTCCGGGTCGAGCCTAGCACCGCCCCGCCCGGGTGTCAAAGAGGCCATGCTGACCGTCTCGGCGTCCGGGGCCTCCAACAGCCCTCAGAAGGTGCGCGTCCGCCTGGAGGTGGCCCCCGGCCGTTCGGGGGCCATGGTCTGGGTGGCGGTGTTCCTGGCGGTGGCCGGCGTCATGCTGCTGATAATCATGCTCGGCCGGCGCCGGCGCCGGGCCTAGCGGCCGCGGGCTTCCCCTGGGGGCGCTACCGCGGCGGCTTTACGCCGTCCTTCCGCCGCTTTTCCATCTGCCTGAGCAGGAAGTAGTTGGCCAGCCCCAGCAGGGCCATGGCCAGTATGAAGAGGGGGAAGGCGATGCGCCAGTTCTGCTCTCCGCCGGTCATCATGGTCCACTCCGACATGCCGAAAATGCCGGCCAGAAAGCCCAGCGGCATGAAGACGGTGGTGATGAGCGTCAGGCGCCTGACGGTGGCATTGGTCTCCTGGGCGGCCCAGGCCATCCGGTTGTTCATCAGGGACAGGTAGGTCTCCATCAGGCTGGTCACCAGATCGTGGCAGCTCTCCACCAGCTCGAAGAACTTGGCCAGGTGGTCGTAGACGTCGCGATAGTGGAAGATGGCGCTCTCCGGGATGAAGCGGCTGTCCCGGCGGCAGATCCGGGTCAGTATCTCCCGCTCATGGAAGACGCTCTTGCGCAGCGTCGTCAGCATACGGCGCCGGCGCATCAGCCCGGAGGGCCGGAACCGGGAGGCCGCGGCCATGATCTCCTCCTCCATCTCGTCCAGCTCCTCCTCGATGGACTCTATGACCGCGAACTTCTGGTCCACGATGTAGTCCATGACGATGTGCAGCAGGAAGGCCGGCCCCCGGCGTGCCCGCTCGATCTCGCGCTCCACCACCTTCTCGATGCCCGCCAGGGGCTGCCCCACGCGGGGCTGGCCGCAAACCGTGACCAGGTAGTCCTCGCCGATGAAGAGGTCTACCTCATCCACGGACAGCCGCGCTTCCGCATAGGAGAAGGAGTTGAAGAGGATGAAGGTGTTGCGGTTGTAGTCCTCCATCTTGGGCACCTGGTTCTGGTCGAAGCAGTCCTCGATGGAGAGGGGATGGAGGCCCAGGGGCTCGATCAGTTCCGCCAGGTCCTCCTTCTTCGGCTGCGGGTAGTGCAGCCACAGGTATCCGGCGCCCGGCGGGGCCGCCAGCGCCTCGGCGGCGCTGGCGAAGGCGGTCAGGCCGCCTCCGGCCGGCGCTGCGCCGGCCGGGGAGATGCGGTAGAACCCGGACTCGGACATGGTCACCTCCGGCCACATTATACTCGCTGCCTGGAGACGCAACCTGAGCACGATCCGGCCCACTATTCGAGTAGAATGCGGCCCGCTATTCGAGTAGGATGCGGCCCGCTATTCGAGTAGGATGCGGCCCGGTACTGCTACTCCAGCAGGATCCGGCCCGCTATTCGAGCAGAATGCGGCAGTCTACCACCTGGTACCCTTCTCCCCGGGGCATCACCTTCACCGGGTTCAGGTCCAGCTCCCTGATCTGCGGCACGTCTTCCACCAGGGCCGACAGGCGGAGCAGCATGTCCCGCAGGGCGGCCGTATCGGCCGGGGGAGAGCCCCGGAAGCCATCGAAGAGCTGGGCCATCCTCAGCGAGCTGACGAGCTCCCTGGCGTCCCTGTCCGTAAGCGGCGGAAGAGCCACCGCTACATCGTTGAGCATCTCGGCGTAGATGCCGCCCATACCGAACATGATGACGGGGCCAAATGAGGGGTCCTGGATGACCCCGGCTATGGCCTCCACCGCCCCCTTGACCATGGGCTGCACCATCACCCCCTGCATCTCGAACTCGCGCCCGATCTCCCGGAGCTTGCCACTGATGATGTCCCAGGCGGCCTCCACCTCCGCCGCCGACTCGATGTTGAGCACCACTCCACCCACGTCGGTCTTGTGGGTTATGGTGGATGACTGGACCTTTACGGCCACGGGGAAGCCCAGCTTCGCGGCCACCGCCGCGGCCTCTCGGGGCGTGCTGGCGGGCAGGGTTTCCACCATCCTGATGCCGTACCAGTTCAGCAGTCTGGCGGCGGCGTCGGCGGGCAGCCACATCGGCCGCTGCGTGCTCCTGGTCAGGGCTTCCTGGACCATCTTCGCCGCCCGGGCCCGCCGGATGCCGCGGAGCCGGGGGAGCCTGCCGGGCTCGCGCCGGGCGATCTCGCCGCACTGGGCGGCCCTGTCCAGCGCGGCCACGGCGTCCTCCGGGAAGAGGAAGCTGGGCATGGGCCGGCGTCCGGCTCCTAGTTTGCTCAGCATGCCCCTCTGGCCGATGAAGCAGGTCAGCAGCACCTTGTCCCGGGCCTGGAAGACGGGCATCACCTTCCGCAGGGCGGCCTCCATCTCATCATAGCCGATGACCACCGGGGGCACGAATATGGCCAGCGCCGCGTCGATGTCAGGATCGCCAGCCAGCACCTTCAGGATGCCCAGGAACTCCTCCGCGGTGGCGCCGGCCGTCAGGTCCAGGGGGTTGCCCAGGTTGATCTCCCGCCTGGCCAGGGCCTTGATGGCCGCCCGGGTACCGGCGGATAGCTCCGGCAGCACCAGCCGCCTCTGGGCGGCGGCGTCGGCGGCGATGATGCCCGGCCCACCCCCATTGGTGACTATGGCCAGCCTTCGGCCCCGGGGCATGGGCTGTGTGGACAGGAGCCCGGCCACGTCGAACAGCTGCTCCACGGTATCCACGCGCACCACCCCTGCCTGGCGGAACAGGGCATCGGACATGATGTCGGGAGTGGCCAGGGCGCCCGTGTGGGACTGCGCCGCCCGGGAGCCGGCGGCGGTGCTGCCTCCCTTGACCACCACGATGGGCTTTGAGGCTGAGACCCGGCGGGCGACGTGGCCAAACTGGCGCGGGTCACCAAAGGACTCCAGGTACAGGAGGATGACCCTGGTAGCCGGGTCCTGCTCCCAGTATTGCAGCAGGTCCGTGGGTGAGATGTCGGCCCGGTTGCCGATGCTGGCAAACGAGGACAATCCCAGGTTGAAGCCGCGGGCGTACTCCAGCACGATGAGGCCCATGGCCCCGCTCTGGGACAGGAAGGCGATGTTCCCGGCCCGGGGCCGGGTCCGCGAGAACGTGGCATTGAGGCTCACCGCCGGATCGGTGTTGATGACCCCCATGCAGTTCGGCCCCACCAGCCTCATGCCATGCCCCAGGGTGACCAGCCGCAGCTCCTGCTCCCGCAGGGCCCCCTCGGACCCGCTCTCCTTGAACCCGTCAGAGATGACTATGAGGGCCCGTACCCCCTTCCGGCCGCACTCGTCGGCCACGCCCACCACCAGGTTGGCCGGCACCACCACCAGGGCCATGTCCACCGGGCCGGGCACGTCCAGGACCGAGGGATAGGCTTTTACTGAGAGTATGGCCTCCGCCCGGGGATTGACCGGGTAGGCTACCCCGGAGAAATCCCCCTGCATTATGGAGTGCATTACCAGGTGGCCGATGCTGGCCGGGTCGCGCGAAGCGCCGATGATGGCCACCGAGCGCGGACGCAGCACGGACCGCAGGGCGGCCAGGACCGAGTCCAGCTCCCGCTTCTCCTCCTTTTTGACCACGGCCCTGGTAGGGGCGATGGGGAAGGTGACGTGGTATGTGCCCTCCTCGATGACGCTGGTGACGTGGAAGCCGTAGGTGCGGAAGACGTGCATCATGGCGTCGTTCTCGCCCAGGACATCGGCCTCGAAGGCGGTGATGCCGTTGCGGCGGGCCACCTTCACCAGCCATTCCAGGAGCCTGGTGCCGATGCCCCGGCCCTGGTGGGCCTCACTCACGACGAAGGCTACCTCCGCCGAGCGCTGATCGGGCAGCCGCACGTAGCGGCCGATGGCGATGATCTCCCGGGCCTCACCCCGGGGCAGCTCGGCTACGAAGGCGAAGGTGTTCTGGTAGTCGACGCTGCAGAACCGCGCGGCTTCCTCCGGCCCCATCATGCCCCGGGCGTGGTGGAAGCGGAGATAGAGGCTGCGGGGGGTGAGCCCGTTGGCGAAGGCCAGCCAGCGCCCGGTGTCGTCAGCCCTGATGGGGCGGAATATGACCAGGGAGCCGTCTTTGAGTACTACCTCGGTCTCGAGCTCCGCCGGGTATGGCCTCGCGGCTTCTGTAGTCATCGGCACCCCTCCTCACCTCCGCCCCCGCTCCCGGGATGGCTCAGAATACGCTGGCCAGGATTTCAGTGGACGCTGGCCAGGATTTCCCGGGCCCAGCGCCGGGCCCTGTCCAGCCTGGCGGCGTCCGGCTGCCCGATGGTTGACGGCCGGTCCTTGGCCCAGGCCATCAGCTTCTCGTCTTTGCTCTTGGTCATGAAGTCGGCCACCTGCTCCGAGAGCTCTCCCTGGCAGTCGAAGACACCGGCCAGCATGGCCCCGGCGGCGGCGGCGCGGCAGTTGTCCAGCCAGCCCGGCACCCCCGGCGCATCCTCGGGTGAAGCGTGGGTGACGAACAGGGCGATTCTCCGCCCGGCGGCATGCTTCTGAAGGAAGTCGGCGGCCGGCCGGGCCGGCGCGTAGGCCTGGATGGGGAAACCAACGAAAGCCAGGTCGAATCCGTCCAGGCTTTGGACCTGCTGCATCTCCTTGAGCTCCCCGGCGCCCCGGGCCTCATCGAAGATGGCCTGGGCCACCTTCCTGGTATTGCCCGTCTGCGAGAAATAGGTGACCAGGACCTTCATTCCATTCCCTCCTCGAGATGATGCCCCACAGGCCCATTCTACCACGCCCGCTATCCCTCCAGAATGCGGAGCACTGCCCGCACGGGCACGCTGAGCCAGTCGGGGCGGGAGTCAAGCTCGTTGGTGATCTCCACCAGGGCCCGGGCCAGCAGGTGCGCCTCCAGCAGGGCCGCCGTCTCCTTCTGGCCCACGGGCAGCAGCGTCGCCGTCTTCATGGTGTCCAGGTAGGAGGTGAGGAAGACGGCCGTGGCCCAGGTGGTCCAGAACCTGGCCCAGAGCTCCAGGGTGGGCGTCCGGCGAGGGTCGGTGCCGGCGGACTCCTGGCGGGCCACCGCAAAGCTGGCGGCGTAGTCGAAGGAGCGCACCATGCCGGCGACGTCGGTGAGCGGCGATCGCTTCAGCCGCCGCTCGCTCAGCGGGCGCCTGGTATCTCCCTCGAAATCGATGATGACGAAATCCCGGCCGGTGTACAGGGCCTGGCCCAGGTGGTAGTCGCCGTGGCAGCGGATGCGCAGGCCCCCCAGCTTCAGTTGACGCAAGGCCTGGAACCGGTTGACTATCTCGTCCTCCAGCGACGCCAGCCGCTCGGCCTCCGGTCTCAGCGCCGCCGGCAGGTCGTCCAGCTGGGCCCGCAGCAGCTCCACGGTCTGGGCTGCAGAGCTGCGCATGGCGTGATAGAGCGAGTTCTGGTAGATGAGGGAGAAGGGCTCGGGGCGCGAGTCGGGATTGACCGGATCGGACGCCAGTGCCAGGTGCATCTGGGCCGTGCGCTCCCCGAGGAGGTGCAGGGAAGAGAGGAAGGGCCCCATGGTCTCCTGGGCCAGCGCCGGGACCGGCTCGTTCAGGAGCAGGGGGGCCGTAACCGGAACGGAGGGCGCCTGCACCGCAGGATGGGCCAGGGCCCGGGTGAAGTAACCGTCCAGGGCGTCCTGTGCCAGCCGCCATCCGTCCACCGCGTTGGGCACCAGGCCGTGCAGGACGGCCAGGGTCGACTGGCGCTTGTTGCGGCGGTATTCGATGGCGCCGACCAGGGGAGGGGTGTAGGGGAAGCTGGCCTTTTCGGTCAGAAAACGGCCTGCCTCCAGCTCCGGATTGAGGCCTTCCTCCAGGTGCCGGAACAGCTTGAGGATGAGGCTTTTCCCGTAGGTGATGGAGGTGTTGCTGCTGGCGGCCTTGACCGGCGCGCTGTCCAGCGCCTGCTTGTCCCCGTTTACCTGGCTGTAGCTCTCGAACAGCCGGCCGGGCACGGCCGAGACGGCGCCCTGGTCTCCTCGGAAACGGCGGCGCTTGCCGATGGCGTCCAGAAGGCCGCTGCAGAAGGCCCGGTCCACCGTGGCGTCGTAGAGCAGGCACAGGCCCGGGGCGGCCTCGGCCTCCTCCGCCTCCGGTATCAGCCGGGCCACGACGGCGCGCGGGTGCTCCCCCATGATGCGCGCCGCGGCTTCCTGGTGGGCCGCCGCCAGCGGGATGGAGTAGGTCTCCGATTCCCCTTCGCAGTAGTCGATGCGGGCCAGGAAGAGGCAGGCCGCCTGGTCTGGGAAATCGAAGGAGACGGCGTCTTCGATCTGGCACGCCTGGGTCCGCTCCGCCTTCCCCCGGAACCAGCGGCGGCGGGAGATGTAGTCCAGAAGCACCGCTTCCAGGGCCGGCCAGCTCTCCGGCTCCGCCAGGGCGCTGTCGTCCATCACGACGGCGGGGATGTCGGGGGCAGCCTCCGCGGTTTCCGCTGGCAGGAGACGCTGGTGCGGGGCCTCGATGGGCTCCGGGCTCAGGGAGAGCCAGTAGAAACCGTACGGCCCGAGGGTCAGGTGATACTCGCCGTCGCCGATGGGGGCGAACTCGGAGCGGCCGAACAGCTCCACCGGCGAGATACCGCGGTAGGCGGAGAGGTCCAGGCGGCCATGCTGCGCGTTGTGCGACAGGTTGGCCACCACCAGTATGGCCTCGTCCTCATGCCGCCGGATGAAGGCCAGGATCTTGCGGTTTTCCGGGAACAGGAAGGAGATGGCGCCCCTGCCCAGGCTCTTGAAACGCTTCCTCAGGGCCACCAGCCGCTTCATCCACCACAGCAGCGAGTCGGGGTTGCCCTGCTGGTTCTCCACGTTGACAGACTCGTAGTGGTACTCGGGGTCGATGATGGGGGGCAGGTAGAGCTTCTGGGGGTTCGTCCGGGAGAAACCGGCGTTGCGGTCCGGGCTCCACTGCATCGGGGTGCGCACGCCATTGCGGTCGCCCAGGTAGACGTTGTCCCCCATGCCGATCTCGTCGCCGTAGTAGATAACCGGCGTGCCCGGCAGTGAGAAGAGGAGCACGTTCATCAGCTCGATCTTGCGGCGATCGTTGTTGAGCAGGGGGGCCAGGCGGCGGCGGATGCCCAGGTTCAGCCGGGCTACCGGGTCGTGCGCATACACCCGGTACATGTAGTCGCGCTCCTCGTCGGCTACCATCTCCAGGGTCAGCTCATCGTGATTGCGCAGGAAGAGCGCCCACTGGCAGCTCTCCGGGATGGCCGGGGTCTGCTCCATCACGTCCACGATGGGAAAACGGTCTTCCATGCGAATGGCCATGAACATCCGGGGCATCAGCGGGAAGTGGAAGGCCATGTGCGATTCATCCCCGTTGCCGAAATAGGCCACCGCATCCTCCGGCCACTGGTTGGCCTCGGCCAGCAGCATGCGGTCCCGGAAGCGGGCATCGATGTGGCGGCGAAGGGCCCTCAGGAACACGTGCGTCTCCGGCAGGTTCTCGCAGGTGGTGCCCTCCCGTTTGTAGAGGTAGGGCACGGCGTCGGCCCGGAGGCCGTCAACGCCCAGCCGCAGCCAGAAGTTCACCACGTTTGAGACCGCCCGGTGCACCGCCGGGTTGTCGTAGTTCAGGTCGGGCTGATGGGAGTAGAAGCGGTGGAAGTAGTAGGCCCCGGCCACCGGGTCCCAGGACCAGTTGGACTGCTCGTACTGGGTGAATATGATGCGGGCGTCCCGGAACCGGGTGGTGCTGTCGCTCCACAGGTAGAAGTCACGCCACCGGCTTCCCGGGGGTGACTGGCGGGCCCGCTGGAACCAGGGGTGCTGGTCCGAAGTATGGTTCAGGACCAGCTCGATGATGATCCTGAGCCCGCGCTGATGGGCCTCATCCACCAGCGTCCGGAAATCGGCCATGTCGCCGTAGACCGGCTGGATGCTGGCGTAGTCCGAGACATCGTACCCGTCGTCCTTCAGGGGGGAGGGGAAAAATGGCAGCAGCCAGATGGTGGTTATGCCAAGGTCTTGAAGATAATCGAGCCGGTCAATGAGGCCCCGGATGTCGCCCACCCCGTCCCCATCGCTGTCGGAGAAGGCCCGGATGTGAAGCTCGTAGATTATGGCGTCCTTGTACCAGAGGGGATCGCCGTCGGCGAAGGAATGCCTTTCGCTCCGCCTGCGCATGCTCATCTTCTGATCATACCGTGCCCGCTGCCCTTCCCGGTGTGCGGCGGCGCCGTTCTGCGCCGTTCCGGCTGCCCGATCCTATATTCTGTCGATGGCGACCGCCCTTGTCAACGGCGCGGCCGCCGGCACCGGCCGGCGGCATTTCTCCGGGCCCCGCGCATGCCGAAGCCGGGGCCCGGGCATGCCATCCGGCAGGCGCGTCTGGTATCATGGGGCCAGCCATGCCGGAAGCCGAGCCGACCACCAGCTGCGGACAGCCCGGGCGCGAGGCCGCGCTGAGGGCCCGGCTGGGCATCCCGCCCGACGCGCAGCGGGTCATCATTTTCGCCGAATCCAGCCACTGGGACCCCAACTGGAGGCTCACCTCGGGGGACTACTTCCGGCGGCTGGTCGGCCCGAACCTGGATGCGGCCATCAGCGAGTTGCTCCGGGAGCCCCGGCGGGTGTACTCCATAGAGTGCGTCTTCTTCCTGCGCCTGTACTGGGAGGGCCGCCCGGGACAGCAGGATACCGTGCGGCGGCTGGTCAACGAGGGCCGGCTGCGGCTCACGTCCAGCGGGGTCACCACCGCCGATACCATCATCCCCAGCGCCGAGGCCATCCTGAGAGACCTGTTGCTGGGGCAGGAATGGCTGCGCTCCTACGGCATGTCACCGGAGCCCCCACTGGCCTACTTCCCGGACAGCTTCGGCGCCTCGCCGGCGCTGCCCTCCCTGCTGCGCGCCGCCGGCTTCAGCCAGGCGGCCCTGACCCACATCGACGGCGCCACGCACCCCAGCTCCTATCACGAAGCCCTCTGCCGGCGGTTCCCGCGGCCGGGCTCGAGCGCCGCCCGGCTGGAGAAGGTGGAGCGCTGCCTCGACTTCATCTGGCGCGGCCCTGACGGCGCCGAGGTCCTCTGCCACTGGAACCGGCACGGGTACAACCAGGGCGATACCCTGGCCTACCGGGGGCTGGGGAGGGGCGGGCTCAATACCTTCGCCATCCCCGATCGTTCCGCCCGGAATGTGGCCCGCAAGGTGCGCCGCTTCGCCCGCCAGCTGCTCCCCTACTCCCGGACGCCGTACCTCTTCTGCGCCATCGGCGGCGACTTCATCGGCCCCATGGCCGGACTGGTGGAGCTGCTGGACGGCTACAACCGTCGCCACTACCCGTCGGGCGGTGTCTGGGCGGTGAATGCCGGGCTGGACGACTACCTGTCCCTGGTGGGCTGCTACCGGGAGGCCCTGCCCGTCCTGGAGATGGACCCCAACCCGTGCTGGACCGGGTTCTATGCCTCCCGGCCCACCCTGAAAAGGAAGTGCCGGGACCTGGTGGATGCGCTGCTGTGGGCTGAGGCGGCCTCCCTGCTGCCCGGGAACCGGGAGCAGGCGGACCGGGTGGCCAGGGCCATTGAGGAAGGCTGGTGGCATGCCGCCGTTGCCAACCACCACGACTTCGTCACGGGGACGTCTGCTGACGCGGTGGTGCGCGGCGAGCAGGAGCCATGGCTGGATCGGGGGATTGCCCAGGCCAGGGCGGCCGTGGCCGGCCTGGCGCTGCCGCAGCCGGACGCGGGTGGCGCGCCGGCCGCGCCGGCCCCATCGGCGCTGGCCTGGAGCCGCCGCGGCGCCGTGCTGGAGGTGAGCACGCCCCACTATCTGGTCGAGCTGGCCGAGGACCAGGGCGGGGCCATCGTCAGTGCCCGGGACCCGGCCGGCGGAGCGCCGCTACTGTCGCTGTCCAACTGCCTGGTAAGCTACCGGGACTCGGGCGGCCTGTGGAGGATGGGGCATGAGTACCTTGGCGGGTGGCTGAGGGAGGCCGGCCGCTCCTGCGACCGGCCGGCGCGGATGGAGACGCGCGGGGGCAGCGGCTGGCTGGAGGTGGAAACCGCCGTGGAGGTGGACGGCCAGGCCCTGCGCCAGGTGTGCCGGTTTGAAGCCGGCTCCCCCGCCATCAGGTTCCGGCTGGAGGGCCGGGCCGCGGACCGCCGCACGGTGACTGCCCGGTTCGGCACGGGCCTGGCCCCGGGCTCCCTGGCCATGGACGTGCCGGGCGGAGTGGTGGTGAGGCCTCTGGACCGGATATACTCTCCGACCTTCTGGCCGGCCCAGAGCTTCGTGCACTTCCAGGACGAGGCCAGCGGCCGCGGATTGGCCCTCTGCTTCTCTCTGCCCGGGGCGGTGGCCTGCCGGCCGGATGGGACGCTGGAGCTGGTGGTCCTGCGCAACGCCACCGGCGAGCGCGTCCTGGGCCTCTTCCCGCTGCAGGGCATGACGGTGCCGGGCCACGAGGTGTCGCCGCACGCCTGCGAGTACGCGCTGCTGTTCACCGCGGCCGGCGACTGGCGCCGGAACTCAATCCCGGTGGCGGCGCGCCGGGCTTTCTCCGGGCACCCGCTGTTGCCGCCGGGGCCGGAGGGGCTGGCGGCCTCCCTGGCTTCTGTGGACCGGCCGGAGGTCACCGTGGCCGCCGTCAAGCGCGCCTCCCGGGGGGACGGCACCATCGTGCGGCTCTGCAGCTGGGGGCAGACCGGGCTGCCCGTGGTCCTCAGCCTGAGAGGCGATCTCCCGAGGCAGGCCTTCCTCTGCGACGCCCGGGAGCGCGACCTGGGGCCGCTGCCGGTGAGCGGCCGGGACATCCGCCTGGACATGCCCGGGGCCATCGCCTCCGTCCGGGTGCTCACCTGAAGGCGGGCTGCGCCCCTCAGGCGGTCTGCCACGGCGGCGTGGCGGGGAAAGTGCCCGCGGCGGGCTATCTCGCCGGCTGGCTGACGGCGGCCCTGGCGGCCTTCTTCGCCTGCTTGTCCTGGTACATGCGGTTGTCGGCCTCCCTCATGATCTCGGCCAGCTGGCACCCCTCCCCGCCGGTAGCCACACCCATGGAGAAGCTGAGGGGGATGCCGCGGTGCTCGCTGTTGTGGATGGCCAGCTTCTTTCTGAGCCGCTCCAGGGCCTTCTCTCCCACCGAGGCGTCGGCCCCCGGGAGCAGAACGGCGAACTCGTCGCCCCCGATCCGGGACACTACATCGCCCGACCGGAAGGTGGACACCAGGACCGTGGCCGTGCGCCGCAGGAGCGCATCCCCGGCCACGTGGCCCTGGGTGTCGTTGAGGGCCTTCAGCCCGTCCACATCCACCATCACCACGCTCACCGGGAAGGGGCCGCCGGCGCGCTCCAGGCGGGCAAATTCGCTCTCGAAGTAGGCCCGGTTGTGCAGCCCGCTGAGGGCATCGTGGCTGCTGACGAACTCCAGCCTCATCTCCGCCCGCTTCCTCTCGGTGACGTCGCGGACCATGACCAGGGCCTCGTTCTCGCGGCTGGCGGCCACGCGGGCCTCGTAGAAGGCGGTGTCGCCCTTCAGCGGCACCTGGATCTCGAAGGTCTGGGTTTCCCCTGTCTGCAGTGCGCGCTTCACCAGGGGCAGGCCGCGGCGCACCACCTCCGCCGAGAGGACATCGTACTGCGCCATGTCCTTCAGGAGCTTCCCGTCGGCAAACCTGGCCTTGGACCCCGGCGGGCCGCCTTTCTCAGCGGCCCGGGCGTCTATGATGCTGCCATCGGCCGCCACCCGGAACATCAGGTCGGGCACGGCATTGAGCAGGGCCCGCTTCTCCGCCTCTCGCTCGCTCAGCTCGCGCTGCGACCGGTCCAGCGAGGCCAGCATGCCGTTGATGGCCTCCGCCAGCCCGGACACCTCGTCCCTTCCCTGGACGGTGATCCGGCCCGCCGCATTCCCGGTCTCCCGCACCCGGTTGATGTCCTTGGAGAGCCCCAGCAGGCGGGAAAGGAGCGCCCGGTTTATGACCAGGGCCATGCCCACGGTGAATGACACCGCAATGGCCGTCAGCAGGGCCAGAAGCCAGTAGACGGTCTGCCGGCCCTGGTGATAGATATCGCGCGGCATGCTGGCCCTCAGTACCAGCGCCGGCTGGCCGTAGACATCATTGATCAGCCCGTAGCCGCAGACCGTGTTGCTGTCCAGGGGCCGGCTGACCACCGGGGAATCATCCGACAGCTGGGACTTGATGGCGGCGAAATCCTGGGGCATCTGCGCGGCGTCCCACCGGGCAAGGCTGAGGGACATGCGCGTCTGTTCGCTCAGCCGCTCCACCTGCGTTTCGTCCAGCAGCCGGGCGAAGACCGACCGGCCCTTGATCGGCCCGTAGGCCGTGTCAACGGCGACGGGGAATGACTGGATGAGCAGGGCGTCGTTGGGAAGGAGCAGTATGCCGGTCATGGCCACGTTCTCGTCCTGGGGAGTGACGACGGGGTTTCCCTCGCGCATCAGCTCCACGGCAAAGCCTTCGGGGAAGGGCAGCGTCACGCCCGTCTCGGGGTCGTACCCCGTTCCCGTGGGAGGATCGCCCGGGTTCATGACGAAGGCGATGTAGTTGATGTTCAGGATGGAGAAAGAGGGCCCGTCGAAGCCTACCTCAAGGTGTGTCCCCCGCGCGTCCTGGACCCATCGGAAGGAGCCGCATTCGAATACCTCCGGGCCGAAGGTGACGTTCAGGGCGGTGAAGTCCTGGTACAGCGCGCTCACCGCCCGCTGGGTGTTCTCCTCCGCGCTGTCCCTCTCCAGGCCGGCAAAGCGATGGCCCACCAGGTTCTGCGCCACCAGCATGATCAGGACCAGCGCTACGGCAAAGCCAGCGCAGATCATGACCACGAACTTGGTGCGCAGTCTCATACCTGTTTCTCTGTATCAGCCGCGGGACCACACTCCCGCTCGCGCGCGTACACGTGCCCGCCTCCCCGCCGGCCGGCATGCGCCACACCCCGCAGTACTCCCGCGGAGCACGCGCTCGACCTCCCTCCTCAGGCGGGGCTTCACCTCATACAGTATGGGGAAGCACTGTCACGTCGGCCTATCAGCAGAACCATCGCACCTCTCGATTTCCTCACCGCGGGCTATCCATTCCGTCTCATCTGGGTCTCGGGGCGGCCAGGCCGGAGGCTTTGACTTTTGCCGGTTGCGGCGACTATCATGTCGCGGGGCCGCCCCGAAGGGGTGTCCACTGCCTTCCCATGGCCGCCGGAGCGCTGGAGCAGGCTTGTGATTGAGACCGAAAAACAGCTGGAGATCGCCAGGGGCAAGCTGCTGGACCTGTCCCTGCGCAACCGCCTCCTCAACTTCAGGCCCACCCGGCGCCGGTCGATCAAGGTGGTCGATGAGGTACCCGCAGAGGTCTACGACATCCTGGTCCTCAACGAGAAGTCCATGCACTTCCGCCCGGTGGAGCAGGCCGCCGCCTTTGGGGCAGCTCCCGGTGGCCGGCCGCCCTCTTCGCCGGCCCGGTTGGACGGGGACCAGGGCGATCCGGCGGCCTCCGCCGGAGCCCCCGACAGCGCGCCGGGGCAGGACGCTGAGGAAGCCTCCCGGCTGTGGGAGATGCCGCCGGCGGACACCACGGCGGCTGAACGCCACCTGGACCGCTTCCTGCAGACGGAGCTTGACGGCGAGGAGCTGCAGCAGAGGCTGTACTTCCTGTACCAGGAGTCCGCCTCCAGCATGGAGGAGGCGGGGTACTCCATCCTGTACCTGGCGCTGGGGTTCCTGGAGTGGCAGGAGAGCGATGTCTCACCGGAGATCAGGAAGGCGCCGCTGGTCCTCATCCCGGTGGAGCTGGAGCGGGCCGGCGTGAGGGCCGCGTTCTCACTGCGCTGGAGCGGCGAAGACCTGTCCACCAACATCTCGCTGCAGGCGGCGGTGGCCAGGCAGGGCATCGTGCTGCCCGATTTCGAGATGCCGGAGGACAAGGATGGGGTCAACGAGTACCTCCAGGCCGTCTCCCGGAACATCAGGGACAGGCCCCGATGGCGGGTGGTCAGCGACATCTGCCTGGGCTTCTTCAGCTTTCGCAAGTTCACCATGTACCGGGACCTGGACCCTCGAGCCTGGCCGGATGAAGCGTCTCCGGCCCAGGCCCCCCTCATCCGGGCCCTCTTCGACCCGGCCTTCCAGGCGGAGGCCGTGCCCGGTTTCGACGGCGAGGAGGCCGACGAGAAGCTTCGGGCCGCGGACCTGTATCACATCATGGACGCCGATCCCTCGCAGATCGCGGCCATCGAGGATGTCAAGTCAGGGCGGAGCCTGGTGGTGGAGGGGCCCCCGGGCACCGGCAAATCGCAGACCATCGCCAATGTCATCGCCGAGTCCATGGCGGCCGGCCGCAGCGTTCTCTTCGTGAGCGAAAAGATGGCGGCGCTGGAGGTGGTCAAGGCCCGGCTGGACCAGGCCGGGATCGGCGACTTTTGCCTGCAGCTGCACAGCCACAAATCCAACAAGAGGGAGGTGCTGGCCGAGCTGCGCCGCACCCTGGAGATGGCGGCGCCGGGCGAGGTGCGGCTGGAGGAGGACTTCGACCGGCTGGACAGCCTCCGGGCGGAGCTGAACGGGTACGCCAGGGACCTCCGGGAGCCCTGGGGAAACCTGCCGCGCTCTCCGTTCGACCTGTACTGCGCCGGCGAGGTGGTGCGGCGCCATTTCGAGGCCGCCGGCCGGCCCATGCCCCTGGCCAGCCTGACCCTGCCGGAGGGCTTCGACCGGAAGCAGTGGGCTCAGGCCATTTCCGCCTTCGAAGCGCTGGCCCAGGCGCTGCCGCTGGTGGCCCCCGTTAGCGCTAACCCGTGGCTGGGATGCCGTCCCGCGGCCCTCTTGCCATCGGACGTGGAGCAGGTCCGGGAGATGCTGGCCCGGTGCAGCGTTTCCCTGCGGCGGCTGACTGAGAGCGCGGAGGCCCTGTCCGGCCTTTGCGCCGTGAGGCGCCCGGAGAGCCTCGATGAGGTGGCGAAGGCCGCGGCCGGCGCGGATCTCATGGCGGCCTCGATCCCCCTGGACCCCCAAGCGCTGGCCAACCCCGGGTGGAATGAAGCCGGCTGCCCGGCGCGGGACGTCATCGGCCTGGTGGAGTCGGTGCAGGCGGAAGAGGCCTTCCTGAAGTCCCGGTTTCACGATGACGCTCTGGCCCGGGCCGGCGAGATCGCCAGCATCCATGACGAGTATGCCGGCGTGGCGGGCAGCCCTCTCCGCTTCCTCAGCGGCCGCTACCGGGAGCTCAACCGGCGCGTGGCCGCGCTCTATCGGGACCGGGTCCCGGGGGACAATGGGCGGAAGGTCTCCGATCTGGCCCATTTCGTCACCTACCGGGACCTGCGCCGCCGGATGCAGGACAGCGAGGGCGTGGCCCTGTCCCTGTTCGGCGGGCACTGGCGGGCGGAAGACAGCGATCCGGCCCGCCTGCGCCGTCTGGCGGACTGGGTGCCGGCCTTCCGGGACATGCTGGCCTCGGGGGTGATCACGGAGGCCGCCGTGCCCCTGGTGGCCGCCGGGCTGCCGGCGGAGGAGGTGGGCAAAGCCACCGCGGCGCTGAGGGCCGGCGCCGAGGCCTTCTCGCGGGATTTCGACGCCGTGCTGCAGCGGCTGGGCGCGGACAGCGCGTCCCCCTTGCTGTTCGGGGGGCCGAAGGAAGGGGCGCGGTTCCCAGAGGCGGGACGCCGCCTGGAGACCTGGAGCGGCGGCCTGCCCGGCCTCGACCGCTGGGCCCAGTTCCAGATGCTGCGGGACCGCTGCCTGGAGACCGTGGGCTCGCCGGTGGCGGACCTGGTCATGCAGGACCGGGTGGAGGGGGCCGACCTTGTTCCCTGCCTGGAGGGGAACCTGGGCCAGGCGGTGCTGCGGCAGGTGTTTGAGAAGCGGCCCAGCCTGGCGCAGTTCTTCGGCCTGATCCACGAAAAGAAGATACGGGATTTCGCCGACCTCGACCGCGGGCTGATCGCCGCCAACCGGCGCCGGCTGCGGCGCAAGATGTGGAGCTCCATGCCGCGGGACCCGGAGGACGCCTCGCCGGGATCGGCGGCCGGGATACTTCAGGGTGAGCTGCGCAAGGTGCGCCGGCACATGCCCATCCGCAAGCTGCTGGTCCGGTGCGGCGCCCACATCCAGAAGATCAAACCCTGCTTCATGATGAGCCCGCTATCCATCGCGCAGTTCCTGGATCCGCGCAGCGTGCGATTCGACCTCATCCTCTTTGACGAGGCCAGCCAGGTGCGGCCGGAGGACGCCCTGGGGGCGCTGCTGCGCGCCAACCAGGTTGTGGTCATGGGAGACCGGCGCCAGCTGCCGCCCACTACCTTCTTCGACCGCATCGTCCACGAGGACGAGGAGGATGTCGAGACGGACGAGGCCACCGTGGGGGACATGGACAGCATCCTGGACCAGTGCGCCACCCGGTTCCCGTCGCGGCGCCTGATCTGGCACTACCGCAGCCGGCACGAGTCGCTGATCGCGGTGTCCAACCAGCAGTTCTACGAGAACCGGCTGCTGGTGTATCCCAGCTCGGTGAGCTCATCCGGCGATCTGGGGCTTCACTTCCGGCACGTCCCGGGGGCCGTCTACGAGCGCGGCCGGGGACAGGTGAACCGTCAGGAGGCCCGCGCGGTGGCCGAAGCGGTCATGGAGCACTTCCGCCGCTTCCCGGGCAAGAGTCTGGGGGTGGGGGCCTTCAGCATCAAGCAGCAGCAGGCCATCGACACCGAGGTGGAGATGTTCAGGCGGCGGAACCCCGGGATGGAGCGGTTCTTCGACCGCGACCGCGAGGAGCATTTCTTCATCAAGAACCTGGAGACCATACAGGGTGACGAGCGGGACGTCATCTTCCTCAGCATCGGCTATGGCTTCGATGCCGGCGGGGTCCTGACCCGGAACTTCGGCCCCCTGAACCAGGAAGGCGGCGAGCGCCGCCTGAACGTGCTGATCACCCGCGCCCGGGAGAAGTGCGTGGTGTTTTCCAGCTTCCTGGCCGCCGACCTGTCGCTCCCGCAGGATGCGCCGCCCGGTCCCCGGGCGCTGCGTGTGTTCCTGGAGTATGCCCAGAACCGGACCCTGGCCAGCGTCACCCGGGACGGAGGGGGCGCTTCGCCGTTTGAGGACTCGGTGTTCGACTTCCTGCGGCAAAGGGGCCACGAGGTGCGGCGTCAGGTGGGGTGCGCCCGCTTCCGGGTGGACCTGGGCATCGTGCACCCCGGGTCGCCGGGCAGCTACCTCCTGGGGGTGGAGGGCGACGGGGCCCAGTACCACTCGTCCAGGGTGGCGCGCGATCGGGACCGGCTCCGTGACACGGTGCTGAAGGACCGGGGATGGAAGCTGCACCACGTCTGGTCCACCGACTGGTATCGGAGGCGTGAAGAGAGCCAGAAGGCCCTCCTGGAGGCCATCGAGCGGGCCGTGGCAGAGGCGCCATGCTCCGTGGCTGATGGCGGGCCATGCTCCGTGGCTGATGGCGGGCCATGCTCCGTGGCTGATGGCGGGCCATGCTCTGCGTCTGATGGCGGGCCATACTCTGCGTCTGATGGCGCAAGGGACAGTGCCTCGCTGCCGCCCGGCGCTGCCACCGGCGCCCCGGCGTCAGGCGGGCGCCTGGAGGACCTGGTCTCCGACTATGAGGCGTGCCGGTCACTGGGCGTGCGCCGCCGCGGGGAGCTGCACGAGCAGACGCCGGCGGTCATGGCCCTGGCCGTGGAGAACGTGGTGGTGGTGGAAGGGCCGGTCTGCCTCGATGAGGTGGTGCGCCGCATCCGGGTCCTCTGGAACCGGGCCCGGGCCGGCGACCGCATCCGCCAGGCGGTGGAGGAAGGGGTGCGCGTGGCGGTGGCCGGGGGACGGGTGGTGCGGCGCGGCGATTTCCTGTGGGCCCCGGGGGACGCTCCTCCCCGGGTGAGGCGCCGGCTTCAGGACCCGCCGCCCAGGATGGCCCTCATCTGCGATGAGGAGATACAGGAGGCGGTCAAGCTGGTGGTCCGCTATCAGTCAGCTACCCTGCCCGATGATCTGGCCACGCAGGCCTCGCGGCTGCTGGGGATACAGAGCACCTCCGCCGGGGCCCGCGAGCGCATCGAGGCGGTGATCCGGAGCCTCCTGGAGAGCGGGATCCTCCGGGAGCTGCAGAATGGAATGGTCGACCTGGCGCCAGCGGCTGGCGTCTAGCCGCCAGACTGCTCCAGGCGCTTGGCCACCCAGTCCTTGGCCTCATCGACGCTGCCGGCCACATGCAGATCAGGCCTGATGAGCTGGATGGCCATGACGATGGCCTTCTGCGCCCCGGAGAGGCCCACCAGCACCGCCGGGCTGTCCGGTATTCCGTAGGACTTGGACCTCTCCAGCAACTGCTTCCCTCTTTCGGTCACCGCCTTCGTTACCCTGGTATCGCTGACATCCATTACCAGCGGCACCATGTGGCCCCTGGGCTGCTTCATTATCTCCCTTTCAACATCGGCGATGGCCTCCACATAGATCTGCTCATCCTTGAGGCCGTTGAATTTGACCAGCAAGATCCGGTTGCCCTTGTGCTCCACCCACTGCCAGTACTGACTCATCCACCCTCCTCAGGAATCATGGCCCGATATACTAAACGCAGGCTGGCGGGATGTCAACAGGCGCGAAGCCTTTTGTGGTAGGGCTCTACGGCGCCAGCCGCCTGGCCAGTATCTCCCGGATGACCCTGGGGTTGGCCTTGCCGCCGGAGGCCTGCATCACCTGGCCCACCAGGAACCCCAGCGCCTTGGCCTGGCCCTTGCGGACGTCGGCCACGGCCGCCGGCTGCGCTTCCAGCACCCCGTCGATCAGGGCATCGAGGGCGGCCTGGTCGGAGACCTGGCGGAACCCCTGGGCGCTGACGATGGCCTCTGGTGACTCGTCGCTGTCGAAGAGGCGCCCCAGCACCTCCCGCGCCGCGTTGGCGTTGATCTCGTCCCTGGCCAGCATCCGCAGCAGGGCGGCGAGGCGGGCGGGGCTCACCGGCGAAGTGGACAGCTCCTGCTGGCGCTCCCGCAGGGCGGGGACCAGCTGCGTGGTCAGCCAGTGCATGGCGGTGCGTGGGGCGATCCCCTCTGCCAGCAGCGCCTCGAAGTAGGCGGCCAGCTCTGGATCGGAGCTGAGGAACCGGGCTTCCTCCCCGGTCATCCCGTGCTGCCGGACGAAGCGCTCGGCCCTGGCGGCGGGCATCTCCGGCAGGCGCGACCGCATCAGGTCGATCCACTCGCGCGACAGCTCGATGGCCGGCACCGACGGATCGGGCACGCAGGGCCCTTCGAACTTGGCCCGCATGGGGAGGGTAACCTTCTTGTCCGGGTCCCAGAGGCGGGTGTGCAGGACCACGGCCTCTCCCGCCTGCACGGCCGCGCCCTGGCGGCTGATCTCGTAGGCGATGGCGTCCGCCACGTGGCGGATGGAGTTCATGTTTTTTACTTCCACCTTGGTGTTCATCCGGGCCGTGCCCCGGGGGCGGATGGAGATGTTGGCGTCAACGCGCATGGTGCCGTTCTCCATGCTGCATTCCGAGGAGCCGGCGTAGCGCACCTGCGTGCGCAGGGCCTTGAGGAACTCCATGGCCTCGTACGGTGTGCGAAGGTCCGGCTCGGTCACGATCTCCACCAGCGGCGCGCCGGCGCGGTTGAAGTCTACCAGGCTGATGGGCAGGCGCCCCTCCATCTCGTGCACCAGCCGGGCGACGTCCTCCTCCATGTGGATATGATGTATCCGCAGCCTCCTGGGCTGGCCGGCCTCATCCGAGATGTCGATGCCCCCGCCGCGGGAGAGGGGGAGGTGGGCCTGCGACAGCTGGAAGCCCTTGGGCAGGTCCGGGTAGTAGTAGACCTTCTGGTCGAAGGCGCTGAGCGGTTGAAGCTCGCCGCCCAGGGCCAGGCACAGCAGTGACGCCTTCTCCAGGGCCTGCTGGCTGAAGCGGGGCAGGGCGCCCGGGAACCACAGGCAGGTGGGGCAGGTGTTGATGTTGGGCTCGTCCCCGGGGCGGTTGGGGCAGTCGCAAAACATCTTGGTGGCGCAGTTGAGCTCCACGTGGATCTCCAGCCCGATGACGGCTTCGAAGTCCATGGCTACAGGCTCCCCCCGAGCCGGGCCAGCAGGTGCTCGCCCAGTGCCAGCAGGCGCGCATCGCCCCGCCGGGGCCCGGCCAGCTGGAACCCGGGGAGCGCTGAGCTCCGGGGCGGGAGGTAGAGCGCTGGCTGGCCGGTGACATTGGCAAAGAGGGTGGCCGCGAACTCGGCATAGGTATCCGGCAGCGACGCAGGGGCGTCCTGCAAGGCGGCCCGGGCGCCGTTTCCCGCCGGGAGCAGCAGGAAGTCCGCGTGCGAGGTGAGCTGCCGCATGCCGGCCAGAAGACGGGCGCGGATGCGGCAGGCGTCTTCGAAGGCCCCGTAGCGCTCAAACTGGAAGAAGGCCCCCTGGAACAGGTAGCTCTTGACCAGCGGGCCGAAGGCGGCGCCGCGCGAACGCAGGTACATCTCGTTCCAGTTGCGGGCGCCGGGCGCCCGCGGGCCGTAGCGCACCGAGTCGTAGCGCCCGGCGCAGGATGAGGCCTCCACCGATCCTGCGATGCGGTGGACCAGGGCGAAGAGGGGGAAGTCGGGGAAGGACATCTCGTGAATGGTGAAACCGGCCTTCGCCAGCTCGCCGGCGGCCGCGCGGAAGCCCTCGGCCTGCTCGGGCGGCAGCCCGGCGCAGGCTTCGGCCACCACACCGATGGCGGTCTTGCCCGGGTCTATCTCCTGCGGCGAGAGGTCGGGTATCCCCTCGTCGGGCAGAGAGTAGTCCAGCCCGTCCTGGCCGGCCATGGCCTGCAGCAGGCCGCGCACCGTCTTCAGGCTGCGGGAAAGCACGCCGCAGCATTCCATGGACGGGATGAAGCCGATCAGGCCATACCGCGATACTATCCCGTAGCTGGGCTTGAAGCCGCAGACGCCGGCCCGGGCGGCCGCCAGGCGGCTCTCGCCCATGAGGTCCAGGACCAGCTCGGCGTCGGCTTCCTGTTCGACGGCGCTGCCGGATGGTCCTGGGGCGACGGCGCTGCCGGATGGTCCTGGGGTGACGGCGCTGCCGGCCTGGCTCCCCCGCAGGCCGAAGCCGAACTCGCTGGCCCGAGTGTACCCGCAGAGCATGGCCCCGGCCTGGCGCAGCCGCTGCACCATGGTGGCATCCTCCAGCGCCCTGAAGCCGGCCAGCGCGTTGGAGCCGGCATCGGCGGGCCAGCCCGCCACCGAGAGGTTGGGCTGCATCGCTACTCTCAAACCCAGGAGCGGCCCTTCCCCGGCGCCGGCGGCGCCGGGGTCACGATAGGCGAATACAGGATCTTCGGGCAACTCTCTACTCCAGGATGTTGGCTACCTTCAAGTACCCGCCCTTGACTGCCGGGGCGCTCCTGAGGAGCTGCCCTTCTTCGGACAGCTCTGACCGCTTGGCTTCAATACCCGGGCGGGTGCGGTTGGCCACGGGGGCCACACTGCAGGCCGGCTCCTCTTCCCCCGCCTTCTCGGTGGCCATCGACGCCAGCTCCTCGGCCTGCTCCAGCGTCTCCTCCATCAGGGCGCGCTCCGCGGGGGCCACGCCGATGCGCGACACCCACGATATGCGGTCCACCTGGTTCTCCTTCTGGGCGGCGCCGGGCAGGGCGCCCTGGCCTCCAAGCTCCAGCAGCCCCAGCTCGGCCAGCTGCTCCCGCTTCACCGTGGAGGGGGCCCCCGTCAGGGGGCAGGCGGCGCTGCGGTTCTTGGGGAAGGCGATGACCTCGCGGATGGAGGGGGTCTGCAGGATCATGGACACCGTGCGGTCCATCCCCAGCGCCAGCCCGCCGTGCGGCGGGGCGCCGAAGTCGAAGGCCCGCAGGAAGAAGCCGAACCTCTCCCGGACCTCGTCGTCGGTCAGGCCAAGGGCGGCGAATATGCGGCGCTGCACCTCGCGATCGCTGATGCGGATGCTGCCGCCGCCCAGCTCCTCGCCGTTAATCACCAGATCGTAGGCCCGGGATCGCAGGGCCAGCAGATCCTCGATATTCGCAGGGTCAAAATCGGTGCGGTCGGGGGCGGTGAACGGGTGATGACTGGAGGTGACGCCGCCCTCCTCCGTGGCTTCGAACAGCGGGAACTCGGTGACCCAGACCGGGCAGAAGGCGCCGGCCGGCACCAGGCCCAGCCTGTTGGCCAGGTGCAGGCGCAGCTGGCCCAGGGCGGAGGTGACGATGGAGTAGGACGGGTCGGCGATCATGATCAGCACGTCGCCGTCGGACACCTCGAACCGGCGGCGCAGATCCTCCTGCTCCCGGCCGCTGAAGAACTGGACGATGTTGGACTCGAGCTGGCCGTGCTCGGCGCGCATCCAGGTCATTCCCTTGGCGCCGAAGGACGGGGCGATCTCCCTGGCGTACTCGTTCTGCAGGACGTTCTTGCTCAGCTTCTCAGACTGGCCCTTGATGTTGAGGCCCTTGATGCAGCCCCCGCGCTGCAGGACCTGGCGGAAGATGGCATAGCCCGTTTGCCAGAACACATCGGTCACATCGACGAAGCGCAGCCCGAAGCGCAGGTCGGGACGGTCCGACCCGGTGGTGTCCATGGCTTCGGCCCAGGTCATGCGGGGGAAGGGCCGGGAGAGGGAGATGCCTCCGATGGCGAACATGCTGACCGTCAGCTCCTCCACCAGCTCGTAGAGGAACTCCTTATCGATGAAGGAGGCCTCGATGTCCAGCTGGGTAAACTCCGGCTGGCGGTTGGGGCGCAGGTCCTCATCGCGGAAGCAGCGCGCCAGCTGGAAGTAGCGCTCCATCCCGGCGATCATGAGCAGCTGCTTGAAGAGCTGCGGCGATTGGGGCAGGGCGTAGAAGCTCTGCTGGTGAATGCGGCTGGGCACCAGGTAGTCGCGCGCGCCCTCGGGGGTGCTGGCGGTGAGCACGGGGGTCTCCACCTCCACGAAGCCCCGGGAATCGAGGAACTGGCGCACGCACTGGAAGATACGATGCCGGGCCACCAGGTTGTCCCGCATGGCGGGGCGCCGCAGGTCCAGGTACCGGTACTGCAGTCGCAGGTCCTCGGCCACGTTTTCCCCGCCGGCGGACGGGGCCCCGGCCACCATGGCCTTGTCCGAGATGGCGAAGGGAAGGGAGTCGGCCGCCGAAAGGACGCGCAGCTCCGAGACCATAACCTCGATGTCCCCGGTGCCGATGTTGGGGTTCTCGGTGCCCGACAGCCTCTTCCGGACCTCGCCGGTGACCGCGATGCAGTACTCGGCCCGCAGGGCGGCGGCCTGCCGGCAGACGGGGGCCGGCGCGCTCTCAGGGCTGAACACTATCTGGATGATGCCGCTGCGGTCACGCAGGTGGATGAAGAGCAGGCCGCCGTGGTCGCGGAAAGCGTCCACCCATCCGGCCAGGAGCACTTCGCGTCCGGCATCGGCCAGGGTAAGCTGCCCGCAGAACACGCGCTTGGAGAAAGACATGGAGAGCCCTTGCTCCTAGTATACCTTCTGCGCTGCAGGCGAATCCAACGGGCGGGTCAGCCGTAGTACGCCTTCAGCACCTTCAGGGCCCGCAGCGTGATCCATTTGCTGGGCTGACCCCTGGTCTCGATGTCGACCTGGAAGCGGCCGTTAAAGGTGTCGGCCAGCTTCCACCGGCCGCGGCCGTCCTGCCTGGCAACCACCGCGTCCATGGCCTCCTGCATCCTCTTGTCCCGGTAGCCGAGTGCGGTCAGGATCCCCAGTATCTCCAGGACGTCCGTCTGGTACATGAGCGGGAAGCCGAACCGGAGCCAGCCCGGCTTCGAAGCCCGGGCCAGGTTGTGGCTCTGCCGGTACACGTGGTGCCGCAGGATGTGCTCCACACCCGCGTCGATGGTGCGCCGGACCTCTGCTGATCTCTCGCCCGGCGGGATCTCGGAGAGGGCCTTCAGGGCCTTGACGGCCCCCATGTGGCAGGTGTGCCTTCCAAAGCACATCTCGTACTTGTCGTAGGGCCAGCCTGTCGGGGGGGCCGCGATACCGTCATCGAACCTCTGGTAGGTGGTGATCCAGTCGATCCCCAGCTGCACCCGGGGGTCCTCCATGTACCCCAGCCTGATCAGGCTCCACGCCATGTTGCCGGTGAGGCAGGGTATGACCTCGCTGTGCCGGCCTCCCCCCGCCCTGGCAGCCCGATGCATAGAGAACCCGCCGCTCTGCCGGTCCTGGGAGTGCTCCAGCACGAACTCACAGGCTTTCCGGATGCGATGGTCGCCGCCGTCGGCGAGGTGCTCGGCCAGGATGACCAGCTGCCACAGGGTCCCCCGGTACTTGGCCGCGTACATCCGGTCGGGCTGGTCCCAGTGGCCGCCCTCTTCCTGCTTGTCCAGGATCAACGGCGCGGCGCCCCTGGCCATGATGGCAGCCCGGGCCTTCCTGGCCTCGGCGCCGCCCGCCGGCTTGCCGAGGATATCCACCAGGGTCAGGTACCGCACCGAGGGGTTGTCCTCCTCGAGCAGCCAGCCGGTGGGGTCCGCCTTCAGCAGGGATTTCCAGTTGCCCATTGGCCTGGTCCTTTCAGGATCACACGATCGATAGCCCCTGTCAATCGGGTTGAGACCGTGCGGCGCAAACGGATGCGCGGGAAGGCCGGATAGGAAGGCCGGTATTCGGTATCAACGGCGCCGGCTCCGGCTGCCGGGAAGCGCTCGTGGAGCTTCTTGGAGGCCGCTGCTACCAGCGATGGATGGCGCGCGAAGCACACAGAGCGAATCGTGGAGCATACAGTGGGCGTCACCACCTGGTGTGGCTATCCCGAGGGAGGCTCGGCCCTCCAGGTCAGGAGCTGGCGCGCATCCCGAAGAGCGGCGCCAGGCCGGCCTCATAGGCCGCGCTGGGGCGCTGCGCCTTCTGCAAGGGGACATGCTTCCTGAAGGTCATCATTGGCATGTAGTTCTCGAAGACCTTCTCGGCCCGGCAGAACTTGCACCGGCCCTTGCTGGCCGGCCCGGTGGCCGATTCGATCACCCAGTGATGACGACAAGAACTGCTCATGACAAACCCCCTTTCAACCAGGGACAGTGCCAGGTGCCGCACCCAATCATCGCACTTGCCGGATTATGCCGATTATTAAACACCCACGCTATTGTCAACATGACCTAATTACATGTGCGCGAAATGCCTAATTGCGCCGGTGAACCGCCGCATGGCGTGCTGCGGAGGCCTTCTTGCGATCGTGGTGCGCCCTGGCCGGCGGAGGGCAGCCCGGGCTGAAATGCGTGCGCCCGGCGGCCACCTCTCGGATGGCCAGCACCAGCTCGTCCAGGCTGGAGGTCTTCGAAACCCAGGCCCTGGCCCCGGCGCGTATGGCCTCGACTTCGCAATCGCTGCCGGTGTAGAAGGAGTAGATGATCACCCCGGTGTTCACGGAGCACTCGCGCGTGCGCCTGGTGACCTCCAGGCCGTTCATGCCTGGCATGGATATGTCGACCACCGCCACGTTAGGCTGCAGCTCCTTCAGCATCTGGGCCGCCTCCACGCCATCGCCCGCCTCGCCCACTACCTCAAGGCCACGCTGGCCGTCCAGGATGTTCCGGAGCAGGGCCCTCACGATGCCATGGTCGTCGGCCAGGACGACGGTGGTGGTTCCATGCGGAGCGTGTTCCTTGCCGGACTGAATCGAATGGCTCACAACAGGGAGCATTATGGCCGGGAGGGCGGCCGCAATGGAACCGGCCAAATAGCGTAATACGCCATGCGCAGAATACCTAATTGAGGGCAGCGCAAATGCGCAAAAGGGGGGCGCCTGGAAGCCGCTGGGGTCCGGGTCGGGGTCGAATCCGGGCAAGGGCCCGGGTCCCGGCTACCGGTTCGATGGCAGGATGCCGTGCTCCAGTGCGTAGCGGATGAGCTGCGCCTGCGACCTGATGCCCAGCTTCCGTTTCAGGTTGGCCCGGTGAGCATCGACGGTGCGGCGGCTCACACAGAGCCGATCGGCGATCTGGGTATTGGTGTATCCTTCGGTGAGCAGAGACAGGAGCTCCCGCTCCCGGGGTGACAGCTTCTCGTGCGGCTGAAGGGTGGTGGCCTCGGCATTCCGGGCGTAGACCTCCAGGGCCTTCTCGGAGAGCGGCGGGCTGAGGTAGCGGTGCCCGGCGGCGGCTTCGCGGATGGCATGAAGGAGCTGGTTGCCGGTGGAGTCCTTGAGGACGTATCCCGAGACATGGGCCTGGAGCGCCTCCAGTACGTAGCTCTCATCGGAGTGCATGGACAGGATGACCACCTGCGTCTTTGGTGAGGACCTGGCGATGCGCCGGGCTACCTCGATGCCGTTCATGTCGCCCATCTTGAGGTCAACCACCAGGATGTCGGGCTGCAGGCTCTCCACCAGCGCGATGGCCTCCAGGCCGCCGGAGGCCTCGCCCACTACCCTGAGATCGCCCTCTCCCTCGAGCATGCTGCGCAGCCCCTGCCTGACAATGAAGTGGTCATCCGCCAGAACTACGGTCGCCGTGGCTCCTCCTCCTTGCCTGGTGTTGACGGCAATCTGCAGGGCAGCTCGGCCATGACGTAGGTGCCCCGGCCAGGAACGGACTTCACCGCGAAGTTGCCATGCAGGGCCAGCGCCCGCTCACGCATGCCCCGGATGCCGCTGGAGGGCTGCCTGGACACCGCAACCTCGTCGAAGCCGACCCCGTGGTCGGCCACCTCCACCGTCACCGCCCCCGATTCCGCCCGCACGCAGACGGAGACCTCCTTGACCCGGGCGTACCGGGCCACGTTGGTCAGCGCCTCCTGCACGATGCGGTACGCGGCGATGCTGACATCGGGCGGGAGCTGCTGCTGCAGGCCGCCGTGCCGGAACTTCACCTTCACCTGGGTGTGGGCGGTGTACCGCTTGAAGTGCCAGAGCAGCGTGGGGAGCAGGCCCAGGTCGTCCAGCATGGCGGGGCGAAGGTCCAGCGACATCTCGCGGACGCGGGTCATCAGGTCGTTGACCACGCCTCCGGCGATGGCCAGCTGCCGGCCCTCTGTACCTGGGGCCGTGGCCTGTGCCTTCTCCAGCAGGAGCTTGAGGGCTGTCAGGGACTGTCCCACCTGGTCGTGCAGCTCGCTGGCGATGGCCCGGCGCTCATCCTCCTGCACGCTGATCAGCCGGCGGGACAGTGTCTGAAGCTGGCTGGCCAGGTTCTTGTAGTCCGTCAGGTCCACCGCAGCGCCGACCACCCCCACCAGCTCACTGGCCGCATCCCGCAGCGGCTCAACGCGGCAGTAGAATACCCTCCCCTCCTGCTCCATCTCGAAGGAATCCAGGGTGCCGGCCAGCGCACGGCGATGGGCGGAAAGGGGGGCGAACTCCTCCCCCTCCTTCACCCCATAGTAGTCCCTGACGCCGGTCCCCAGCATCTGACGCAGCCGGGAAGCGCCGACGAGGGCGCCGGCGCAGGAGGTGAACTTGAGGTCCCGGTCGGTGGTCCAGCACAGGCAGGGCATCTGCTGCATCAGCAGGTCCAGCTTGGCCTTGGCCTCCCGCAGGGCCTCTTCGGCCTGCTTGCGCTGGGTGATGTCCCGCAGGACGCCCATGATCTCCGCCGGCCGCCCGTCCGGCCCCGGTATGAAGGACACCGTGCTCTCCACCCATATCGTGGAGCCATCCACCCGTTTGAGCTCCACCTCGACTCCACCCATCGCGCCCGGCTTATGCTCCTTGTCCGGCTTTCCCGCCAGAAGCCGGCGCACCGCCTCGGCTGATGCCGGGGTCAGGGCGGCCTCCACGCCGAGGCTCAGGGATTCCTTCACCGGGTAGCCCAGCAGCCGCTCGATGGAGGGGCTGAGGTAGGTGGCGCCGAGCGACATGTCGGTGACCCAGATGACATCCGATACATTCTCCGCCAGCAGGCGGTAGCGGCGCTCGCTCTCGCGGAGCTCCTCCTCCATCCTCTTGCGCTCGGTGATGTCCTTCACAAAGCACAGGAAGGCCGGCCGGCCCTCCCACTTGTGGGGAACGGCGCTGACCTCTCCCCACCTGATGGACCCGTCGGCCCGCGCCACCCGGAACGAGTACAGCCGGGGCACCGGCTCCCCCCGGGTCCTCCTCTCGTGCAGCCCCCGCACCAACGACCGATCATCGGGATGGACGCTCTCGATGAAGGGCCTCGACAGGTACTCCTCTATGGGCCGGCCCATGAGGTCCGCCGCCCTCTGGCTGATGAAGACCACCTTGCCTCCCTGGAGCACCACAATGCCTTCATCGGCGTTTTCCACGAAGAGGCGGCTTCTCTCATCGACCGCCATCAGCTTCTGCTGCAGCCGGCGCTGGTCAGTGATGTCCCGGATAATGACCACAGCCCCCCTGGGAGGGTCGGCCGCCCGGCGAACGCGGGTCAGGTTCACCTGCAGGCTCAGGGCCTGGCGGCGCCCGTTGCGGGTCTCCAGCTCGAAGGGGGGCACCTCCTGCCCGGATAGCAGCTGCGACAGCCTCGAGGACACGGCGTTGCCCTGGAAGGCCTTCACCATGTCCAGGCGCTTGCCCAGCGTGCGCTGCTCGGAGACGCCCAGTATCTCCCAGAACCTCTTGTTGGCCCCCTTGATGTTGCCCTCGGCATCGATAACGGCGGCGCCATCGCGAAGGCTGTCGGATAGTGAGAGGAGGGCCCCTTCGTCCTCGGAGGGAACGGTCTTGTCGCGCCCGGTGCGGGCATGGCGGGGCCTGGCGCCGGTGCTCCCGGCTGGCCTCCCCGGATCGTCTGCCCGGCGGCTGATTTTTTCGGGCATTCTCCTGTCCCCGGACACTGGTCTCCCTGTATTCTAGGCGCAATGGCTCGCCAATGACAAGTGACCTGGCGATCGGGAAGAGGCCGCCAGAGCTATTGACGCCTATTCACTCATGTGATAGCCTCAAGACAACTCCGGAACGAGAGGAGGCCGGACAGGAGAAAGGTGCTCGTTTGCCGCGTGAAGTGCAGTAGGAGATCCGCACATGCAAGAGCCGCGGTGGCATTTCGGGGCAAAGTCACATGCGGCAGTTTCCAAAAGGAGGGAAGTAAGCAATGGCTGGTATTCTAGCAATCGTAGGCAAGATCGCATTCGTGGCCGGTGTCCTGTTCGCCATATTCGGCGGCATCTGGGGCGGCGAGTCAGTGCCCACCAACGAGGTAGTGATCTGGGTACTTCTGATCGCCGGGATACTCATCGGGCTGCTCAACGTGACGGCCAAGGAGGGCGCCACCGTGCTGGCGGCCTCGGTGGCCCTGATCATCCTCGGCATCTGGGGTTTCACGCCGGCTGCGGCTCCCATCGCTCAGATCTCGGAGACCTTTGCGGAGAACCTGCAGGGCGTCGTCTGCGCCTTCGCTCTTCTCATGGTTCCGGCCGCGCTCATCGTGGCCCTGAAGGCCGTCATCTCGGCGGCCAAGCCCGGAGACTAGGCCGGCACACCATCGGCCAGCGCGGAGAGCCGCCACACATGCGGTGGCGGCTCTCCCATCCGTCAGTCCCAGGACCGTGACTTCACGCAGCAGCGCGTTTGCTTCAGGGCCGGCCACCGTGCTCCCGGCGCACTTCAGGGCCGGCCCAGGGTGCGGACCCGGCCCGCCCGCGCGAACACGAGCTTCAACGTCACCCTGGCGGGCGGCAGACCGAGCATCGTCGAGAGCGCCGTCCGGTAGATCTCCATCTGGGGCTGGTAGTGTCTGGCTGCGTTGTCGAGTGCGGCCTCGCCGGAGGCGTCCTCGCTCTTGAAATCGATCACGGTGGCCTCCAGCAACCGGCCGGCCTGGTCACGAGACAGCACCGCGCGGTCGAAGGTCCCGCTGATCCACTTGCCCCCTGCCGCCACCTCAAACGGTCTCTCACGCCACAGTTCAACCTCACCCCCCGGCTGGGCCAGCGCCGAGCGTATCTCGGGGGCAGCGGCGGCCTGGCGGAAGATGCCAGCGGCCTGCCGCTTGAGGTCCTCCCGCAGGGAGGAGGACAGGCTCCAGCCGGCGATCAACGCCTCCAGGTCGGTCTGGTCGATCCAGCTCACCTTCTCGAAGAGCTGATGAACGCCCGTGCCAACGTCAAGGACGTCCCGGGCGGCCGGGTCGAAGAGCCGGCCGGCGCTCTGTGCCCTGTACGGCAGGCGCGAGGGCTGCACGTGGGCCAGGCGCCCGCGCCGGGAGGGCCGCAAACTGAAGCCGGCGGGCAATGGCGCCGCTCGAGGCGCGGGCGCTGTCACCGGAGGCCCTTTGGCCCGATGCCAATGCCGGTTTCCGGTCTCGTAGAGGCAGACCGCATCCTCTCCCGCCAGGTGAATCCGGCGGCCTTCAACAGCGCCGGAACCGCCGGTGAGCTGCTGTTTAACGAAGGCCGCCGGCGTCAGCGCCTCGGCGCTCCTGCCCGGAAAGCTGGTGATCAGGTAGAGACCCTGGCGGGCCCGGGTCATGGCCACGTACAGCAGACAGAGGGAATCGAAGGCCGCGGTCTCCTGCGCCCTGACCAACTGCTCCCGCAGGACGGGATCGCTCTGGGCGACCGCGCGCCGCGGCATCTCCAGGGCCCAGCCGGGCTGCTCCGTGCGCGGGTCGCGGCCCAGCACGAAGTCGGTCCGGGCGCTTGCCGTCATGCTGCCATCCTGCAGGTCGGGCAGGGCCACGACGTCGAACCCCAGGCCCTTGGCCTGGTGGATGGTCATCACCCGGATGGCCCCACTGGCCGCCAGATCATGGGTCTGGTAGGTGTCGATGAAGTCCAGGAAGGAGTTGGCATCGCGCAGGCCGCTGCCGTCGAACTCAATGGCGGCATTGACCAGCTCGCCTAGCCTCTTGCGCCCGAAATCGTCCAGGGCGCCGGCGGCCTCCAGCCTGGCGCCCCAGGCCCGGACCAGTCCCTGGAAGCCATCTGACTGAAGCTGCCTCAGGAGGAGGAGCGGCAGGCTGTCCCGGTTCAGGGCCAGCTCCGCGAAGTGCGGGCTAAGGGGGCTCATCTCCAGGTGCCGCCAGGCCAGGGTGTCCCCCGGGTGCGCGGCGAACTGCACCAGCGCCAGCAGCAGCGACAGCACCGGGTTGTCCCTGATGAAGGCCCGGCCCTCGTGGATGATGTGCCATCCGGGACACTCCCGGCGGAGGTAGTCCACCACCTCTTCGCCGCTCTGGTTTCTGCGCACCAGGACGGCCACCGAGAGGCCCTTGCGCAGGGGATCGATCTCCCGCAGCAGTCCGGCCAGGGTGCGGTAGCGGTCCCCGGCGGTGGGCCGGCCGCTGCCGCCTTCGCAGGGCGGCTCTACCACCGCGGCGTAGCCGTCCGCCGGAACGGCGCCGGCCTCGCACTGGTGCCGCTGCCAGGAGTCCCGCCACTGGGCCAGGGCCCCCTCGGGCAAGAGGCCCGGCGGGATGCGGTCGAAGACCGCGTTCACCATATCGATCACGGCCGGGCACGAGCGGAATGAGGTGCTCAGGCGGCGCACCTCAATGCTTTCCCCGTAGCGCTCCAGGATGCGGCTGAACAGGCGGGCGTTGCCGCCGCGCCAGCCGTAGATGGCCTGCTTGGTATCGCCGACGTAGAAGAAGCTGCGCCGGCCGCTGTCGTCCTGCAGGATCTCGTCAGCCAGGTTGCCCAGGACCTCCCACTGCAGGTCGCTGGTGTCCTGGAACTCATCGAGCAACCAGTGGTCGAGCTGGCAGTCGAGCCGGTAATCGATGTACAGCCGCGCCTCTGTCGAGGGGAGGCGGCTCAGGACCGAGCCCCCGCTGGCCTGGTTTCCCGCGGTGAGCAGGTACTGGACATCGGTGAAGGTGAGGCGCCCCTGGCGGCGCATGATGGCGTCGTAGGCCTCTTCGTAGAGGTCCAGGACCCCGTAGATGCCCCGGGTCCGCTCCAGGGCCACCGTGATTTCGGCCCGGACGATGTGGGCCATGAGGGCCAGGGCGTGGCGGCACTGTGCCGCCGAGAGCTTCTGCTGCCTCCGGTCCGTTACCAGCCGGACATCCCCGGCCAGCATGCCGTCCAGGCCCTCCACCAGCTTCGGGAACAGGTAATCCAGGGGTGGCGACCAGCTGGAGCTGATCCCGAAACGGCAGGTGGCCTCGGCGAAGGCACGCCAGCGCCCCCGTACGCCGTCCGGGAGGTCCTCCTGGTCCAGCAGGCCCAGGAGGCAGGCGGCGGCCTCTTCGGGGCTGGCGGAGGCGCCCCCCGGGCCGGCGGCGGCCTGCCACCACGGGGGGGTGCCGGTCCATATCCGGTCCTCGCGGCCCCAGGCGGCCGGGTCCGGCAGCACCTGGTAGTAGTCACGTCTGGTGTCGACGATGTCTTCCATCTCCTCCCGCAGGCTCCTGAGCTCCCGTCCAAAGCTGGCCTGCCGGCAGGCCAGACGGAAGGAGTGCGGCCCTCTGGCGCCGGCCGCATCCCGGCTGAGGGCTGCGGCCAGCACCCTGTCGCGGACGGCCCTGGCCATCCCCTCCTCGCCCAGCAGCCGGAAGTTCGGCGGGACCCCCAGCTCCAGGGGGAAGGTCTGCGCCACCCGCACGGTGAAGCTGTCCAGCGTGCTGATGTGCAGGCGGTGCAGGCTGTCCAGCAGCCGGCGCAGCATCTGGCGGAACTCGCCCTGGCCGGTGCCGGGCTGGCGTATCATCCTGGCCGTCCGATCGGCCTCGTCCGGCGAGGATGCCGCCCGGCAGAGGTAGCGCACCACCGAGTCGAAGATCTCCCCCGCGGCCTTGCGGGAAAAGGTGAGGGCCACGATGCGGTCCGGGCTGACGCCGCCGGCCAGCAGCTCCATGTACCGGTGCGCCAGCTGGTAGGTCTTTCCCGACCCGGCGGAGGCCGAGATGGCCTGATGACCGATCCGCGCCCTGGTCATGGGGCCTCCCCGCCGCGCGCCCCGGCCTCTGCCTGCCGCAGAAAGTCCTGGAAGGCCTCCGCATCGATACAACGGGCCGGATCGCCGGGGAAGACACTGGCGAACTCCTCAATGGTCACAGTCTGGGCCGGCGGCCAGAAGCGACGGTTTCGGATGTCGCTGATGACGCCCTCGGCGCAGTGCCGGGCGGACTCCAGGAGGTTGTCCGGCGCATCGGACCAGCAGACGACCCCGGTGTCATCCAGGGTTCTGGGCAGGTTGAAGTATCCCAGCTCGAAGGGGCCGGCGAGGTCCGTGGTGGATGGCAGCAGAATGGCATAGAGGGGGACCTGGAGGTCGGTCCAGCGCCTTTGCCTTCCCCCGACCTCGATCAGGGCGTAATCCGGGCACTCCCGGTCCGCCGGCACGGGGCCGAAGTGCGCCGCCCCGGGAGCTGCCCCTCTGCTCGATGTCTTGTAGTCCAGCAGCCTGATCCGGCCGGTTTCTCCGTGCCGGTCCACCCGGTCGATCCGGCCCCGGACCTCCACGCCGTCGATCACCCCTTTGATGTCCAGCTCGGCGTGCAACGTCTCCCAGCCCTCGCCGACCAGCCGGGCCTGCACGGCGGCTGCCTGGCGCAGGCGCTGCCTGGCCGACTCCAGCTGCAGCTCCACCGCCGGCGGGGGCGGGGAACCGCACCAGCGGTCAACCCAGTCCTCCGCCCTGGCGCAGAGGAAGTCCTGAAGGCGGGGCACGTCCTGAACGCGGCGCAGGCCTGCGTCGAGGGACATGCAATGCAGCGCGTAGTGCACCAGGGAGCCGAAGTCCATGGCATCCAGCTCCACCTTGCGGTCATCCAGGGCCTCCATTCCCAGGACATACTTGAGGTAGTAGCGGAAGGGGCACTGGAGGTACTCGCGGAAAGCAGTGACCCGTATCCTCCTGATCTCCAGGCTGTCGGGCGAGACATCTGGAGGGGCTGCTGCCAGCCGGAAGGAGATGCTGGATGGATGGCCGGACTCCGTTTCCACCGGAGTGGCGAAGAGCCGCTCCGCCCGCCCCGGCAGCTCGGCCTCACTGCACTGAAAGAGCAGCCGGGAGGGCTTGAGGACATCCCCGCTGGCGCCGGTCTTGCCCGCTATGAAGCAGACCCGGCCGTCCCGGCGGCGGGACTCGACAAACGACGACATGAGATAGGCGTCCCGGGCCAGGCGCTCTTCGTCATGCCGCAGGCGCAGCTGCCGGCGCAGGGTGTCCGGCAGGAAGACATCGGCCGGGCGCGTGTCAGGGACCTTCCCGTCGTTCATGCCGGTGACGATCAGAAACGGGGCGTCATTCCATGGCAGCTCCAGCCAGCCCTCCAGGTCAATGAGGGGTCCCTCCGGCTCCGGGTAGTAGGACTGGTGTTCCAGTGACCAGAGGAGGAGGTCCAGGGCATTTCCCCGGTCCAGGCCCGCGGCCGCCGGGGCGCCCGGGGCCAGGCTGCGCAGCCCGGCATCGATGCCCTCGGCGACGGCCGCGAACTCGGCGTCGCCGGGCCTGGCGGCAACGTCCAGAAGGCGGTGTTCATACACCGCCGCCAGAAAGGAGCGCAGCGAGTCGTCGGTGTTGCCCATCTGGAAGGCGCGCACCCAGTCCGCCACCACACTCAGGGCCTTTTCCAGGCTGGGGTACCTCTCGCCGCGGTGGCCAGGCTGGCCATCATGGCCGTTGACGTTGGCCTGGACCCGCTCCAGGCCCCGCACCAGGCCGTCAAAGGACTGCGGCAGGTGGCGGCTGTGAAAGGCATCGGCTTCCTCCAGGACCTGGCCGGGAGCCAGCCGGTTCTCATGCTGAAGATAGTCCATGAAATCCGCGTGGCGCAGAAAGGCGCTGGCGGCGGCGTAGTCACCCTCCCGGACCAGGCCGCGAAAGGCGGAAAGCAGCTGCGCCAGCGGGTGCCGGTCGGCCTGGCGCCCTGCCGGATTGAAGGCCACCAGCCCGGCGGCGGCCAGATCGGCTTCCAGGAAGGGCACGACCTCATTGTCCGGAACGCCCAGGGCCACATCCGCGGGCCCAAACCGGTCCGCTTCCTGGCCCATCAGCTCCATGGCCCTTCGGCTCTGGCTCCAGGGCGGGCCACCGAGGAGGATGTTGGCCTCCGAGTCGGGGACCTCGATGCGGCGCCCGCGCCACCTCTCTGGAATAGGCCGTCCCCAGCCGTCGAAGCATCCGGCCAGCGCCTCGGGCGCGTGCACCAGAACCACCACCGGGATGCGCGCCGCCAGGCGCTCCAGCATCTTTACCAGGAGAGGCGTCGGGTCCGGCAGCGAAGCCAGGACCAGCCGCTCCGTCCCCGCCGGCGGCTGGCCCTCACCCGCATGGCGCAACTGGCGGAGTAATGGGTCATGCAGGCCCAGGGACCCCTGCCTCTCCAGGCAGGCCTCTTCCAGGCGCGCCAGGTCCCGCCAGCGCTCCTTCTCCTCCAGCAGTCCGCCGAACTGCCCCAGGACATCGGCGATACTGTACCCGCCGTCAGCCAGGGCCCGGCGCAGCTCCTCGATCATCTCCCCGGTGCGCAGTGCCCACCGGAAGTCCCCGGATGGGACCCGGGCCGGGAAGAGCCCGCGGTAGCGGCCGGGGTCGGCCTCCAACAGGACGTGGGCCCAGACGGCGGTCACCTCCAGGGGCGAAGCCGCCGGTGCGCCGTCCTCAGCCTGCAGGAAGTAGGCCGGGGTGACCACCCGCAAGGAGGGAAGGGCCATCTTCAGAGAAGAGGCGCGCACCGCCAGCGTCTCCCGCAGCCGCCTTCCGGCCTGTCTGGTGGGGGCCACGATGACGTCTCCGGCCAGGGATGATGGGTCGCCCGGGCCCTGCGGCAGCAGGAACTCACTCACCTTCGTGGTCAGCGGCGCATCCCAGCCCAGAAAGCGAAGCTCAACGCTCATTCAGGGTGACCGTCCAGTCCCGTCCAGTCCCGTTCAGTCCAGTCCAGTCCGGCTGCCCTGGCGGCGCACCGGCGGGCAGCCCGGTGCTCCTCAAGGCTGGCCAGGTTCTCTGGCCGCCGCCTCCAGGTCCACGAAGCTGGCTTCCGCCAGGCCGCGATACCGCTCGGGATGGCAGGTGAGGATAATGATCTGAAGGCGCCGGGCCTCTTCTTCGAGAATGGCCAGCGCCCGTGCCATGCGCCGCGCATCGGTGCAGGTCAAGACATCATCCAGGACCACCATCTGCCGCTCATCCCGTGCCAGCACCTCGGCCAGGGCCAGCCTGGTGGCCAGGTGGATCTGCTCCAACTCGCCCCCGGAGACCGCATCCAGGGAGACGCCTTCCCCGACGTCTTCCGGGACTACGCCTGAGGGCTCAAAGGCGGCGCCCAGCTTCAGGCTGCCCAGGCGTTGGCCGCCGATCTGCCGGACGAAGTGAGTGGCCAGGGACTCCACCGGCCCGGCCACCGCGGCTACGGCGTCATCGTGGCATTTCCTCAGCGTGTCCCGCAATAGACGGATGGCCGCCGCCTGCAGCTCTCCGCCGGCGACCTCTGCCCGGAGCGCGGCCTCCTTCTCTTCCGCCTCCGCCAGCAGCGAGTAGGTGCCATCGGCCCCGAGGGTCTGGAGCCGCATCTCCTCCCGCGTCTCAGCGTCCCGGGCCGCGCCATCGGCCTCCGCCGCCGCATTCAGCTGCCTCTCCAGCCGGGCCACCGTGTCCACGGGGTTGTCCGTAAAGCCCGAGAGCTTCTCCTTTATCTCCTCCAGCTTCAGGCGGGCGGCGTCCCAGGAGAGCGTGACCTTCTTCAGGTCGTCGGCGCGCTGCTCGTCCGACTTCCCGTCCCCGGTCAGCTCCGCCAGCCTGGACTCCAGCGACCTGGCCAGGGCCCTGGTGGCCCCGGCGCGGGAGTTGAGCTCCTCACTTCTGCTCCGGGCGGTAGCCAGGCCATTCTGGGCCGCGTCCCACGCGCGTTCTGCCTTCTCCACCCTGGCCACAAAGGCCTGCCGGGCGTCATCGGCCGCGAATTTGAGGGCTGACGGGTCGGGTGCCTCCTTCTCCCAGCCGGGGTGGGCCTGGACCAGTCTGGCCCGAACCGCCAGCAGCTCGGACCGCTGCCGCTGCAGGTCCTCCAGGGTCCGGCCGGACAGCCAGGCCTTCATCTGTGCGTCCGTGTGGGCTATCCTGGTGTCGAGGGCCCGGCCCTTATCCTGCAGGGCCTCCAGCGAGTCGACATCCGCAGTGCCAAAAGGCTCCGCCAGCCGCTTCACCTCCTGCTCTGCCTCTGCCCGCCGGGCCCGATGCTCCGCCACCGACCCGGCCGGACCGGAGACCCTCAGGCGGCACACGCCCGGAAGGTCCGCCACCACTTCCGGGGAACCGGTGACCCGGGCCGGGACCCCGGGTTTCAGCTCCACTTCGCCCGGCTCCTCCCCGGCGACTACGATCAGCTTCCCGCCAACCTCGGGGACCACCTCCAGGGTGAGCAGCGACGCCTCTATCATGAGCTGGGCCTCGTCGCGCCTTCTCATGGCGGAGCGGATGGCCTTCAACGCCCTGTCATCGGGGGCCAGCAGTGCGGTGCGCTCCCGGCGGAGGGCGGCCACGCTCCCCTGCGCCTCCATGATCTGGCCCAGAAGCCGGTCCACATCGCCCAGGTTCCGGGCGGCATCAGCCGCCTGGCGGGCCTGATCCGCCAGCTCCCGCCTGGCGTCGATGGCCGGGCGCTCCTTCCGCGCGTCTTCCAGCGCGGACCTGGCGGCCGCTGCCTCCTGCTCGCGCTGCAACAGCTCGCGCTGGTGCACCGGCAGATCTCCTTCCATGCGCCGCAGGACCGCGGCGGTGTCACCGATCTCCTTCCTGATGGCGGCTACGGCCTCTATGCGCCCTTTCAGCTCGCGGTAGCTGGCCTCTTCCGCCCTGGCTCCTTCCTCCCTGCGCGCCTTCTCGGAAACGAGCTTCTGGAAGAGCTCGGCCCTGGCCCTGGCCTCCCTGAGCTCCCCGGAGACCGCCTCCGCGTCGTACCTGGCCTGCGCCCGCGCGGCTTTCAAGTCCTCCACCCGCCTGGCAGCCTCTTCATATTGACGCTGCCGGGCGACGGCCGCCGCCCTGGCCTCAGCGGCGGCCTCAAGCTCTTCGCGGCGTTGCACCACTGGCGCGGCGTCCCTGCCGGTCTTGAGCTTGCCTCCGGGAGTGTAGATCCGGAGGTAGGCCTCCTCCACTCTTCGCTCGACCGGGCCGAAGGATGAGCCGCCGATCTGGGCCCCCAGCGATGACCGGATGTCCTCCGCCAGGTCTCCGCTCAGCCCCTTCAGGGCCAGTTCACCCTGTGTGGTCCACAGCACCTGCGCCAGCCCCCAGTTCTCCGGCCGGGACAGTCCCCGCCCGGGGGCGTTTCCGCTGAGCATGGTCCGGACCAGCTCATCGGCTTTGTCGGACTCAGCCAGCCCCACGAAGCGGCCGCCCTCCAGCCTCTCCAGCCGTGAGGACGGGCCATCCAGGAACTTCTTGATGATGCGGTACTCGCGGCCGCCATGGCAGAACTCGACGGTGACGGTCGGCGTCAGCGCCCGGCCCCAGGGCCGGAGGGCCTCGGCCTCCCGGCTCCGGACACGGTGACCATCCATCAACCCCAGGCGCATGGCTTCGAAGAGGGTGGACTTGCCGCTGGCGTTCGGCGCGTGGATGACATTGAGCCCCTCCTGGAACGGGCCCACCGCGACAGCGTCGGCAAAGCAGCGCCAGCCGGACACGCATATCGAGCGGACGATCACGGCCCTGCCTCCGCCATGATGGCATAGAGCTCCAGCAGGGCCCTGCCGGCCACCTCCGGCGTGGCCCCCTCCGGGCGCCCTCCGCCGTACGCCGGATCGGAAAGCTCCTGCAGCCTGGCGGCCGCCTCGCGCAGGACCCCGGGCGGCAGGCCGGCCACCCAGCTGGCGTCCTCCGGGGAAGGCCGCAGGGTGCTGCCGTCGAACGAGAAGAACAGGAACCGGGGCGCCAGGAGGTCCCTGATGCTGGCCACCTCGCCGCGATCGGACGCAGGCAGCAGCCCCTTCACCCGCACCTGCAGCAGGACCGACTCCGGGCGCTCCAGCGACTCGATGTCCCGGCGCAGCTGCGCCAGGTCGCCAGGCGCACGCACGTCTCTCTCCATGACCTCCCAGGCCAGGGCCCCGGTCCGCTCCGTTGTGAGCGAGGGCGCTGCCCCGTGGTCCGGGATCTCGACCAGCAGGACGTTCCCGCTGTCCCTCTCGCCGAATCCGGTGGTCTCGTGGGTGCCGCAGTACGCCATGCGGGCCGCCCCGTCGGCTGCCGGGTACAGGGCTGTCGAATGCCAGTGCCCCAGGGCCAGGTAGTCCAGCCCGGACCGTGATGCGGCGTCCCGCGGGATGGGATGGTCCGGCTCCGCCTGCGGCATTCCTTCCACCGTGCCGTGGGCCAGGCCTATCCCGATGACTCCGGCTTCCTGGTGCCCGATCCAGGCGCTGGGGTCTTTGCGGGAGCGCTTGTCCGTCACGGGACAGGGATAGAGCCGGCCGCCGGGGATCTCGACCGGCTTCTCCTCCCGCAGCACGTGGACGTGCTCCATTGACCTCCACGCCGGGTGCTCCCAGACCGAACCGGGAGTGAGCGGGTCGTGGTTGCCCGGCAGCACGTATACCGGCACGGGGCTGCCGGCCAGGATGTCCGCTACCTTCTGTACCAGCGCCCGGTCCACGGCATTGTCCTCAAAGGTATCGCCGGCGATGAGCAGGAACTCCGCGCCCCGCTCCCGGGCGGTGGCGACCACCCGCCCGGCGGCCTCCAGGCGCTCTTCCCGCACGCGGGCCGCGGCGGCCCCAACGTGCGCCGCCTTCATTCCCAGCTGCCAGTCTGCCGTGTGGATGAACTTCACTGCCGGATGGGCCCCTTTCGGAACGACGCCTGATCAGGGAGCAATTCTAGCATGATCGTCTCCGCGCGGTAAACGATGAAGAGGATGGGACGCCTGCGGACGCCTGTTGGCCCCGACATGCTGCCCGGACCGCCGCCGGCCGCCGTCAGTCCGCGGCGTCTTCGTCGTCGGGGACGCCGGGCGCCGCGGGCCCCTCCAGTGACAGCACCTGGTCGGCCTGCTCGTCCGGCAGCTCGTGGACATCCCGAAGGGCGCGCTCCATGGCCCGGGCCCGGACCTCGGTCTGGTCAATGGTCCTGGAGGCGGTGTTCAGCTGCTTCTTGACCCTGGCCAGGACGGCGCCGAACCGGTTGAACTCGGTCTTGACCGCGGACAGTATCACCTGGATCTCGTGGGACCGCTTCTCCAGGGCCACTGTCTGGAAGCCCATGCGCAGGCTGCTGAGTATGGCCGTCATGGTGGTGGGGCCGGCGACCACCACGCGGTGCTTCCTCTGCAGCTCCTCCACCAGGCCGGGCTGGCGCAGGACCTCGGCATAGAGCCCTTCGGTAGGCAGGAACATGATGGCGAAGTCGGTGGTGCGGGGATGGTCAATGTACTTCTGGAAGATGTCTCTGGCTGATGCGTGCACCGCCCGCAGCAGGCCGGCCACTGATTCCTGCACCGCCGCCTCGTTGCCATCGTCCGCCGCATCCAGGAGCCGGAGGTAGTCCTCCTGGGGGAACTTGGAGTCTATGGGCAGCCACATCTCCGGATCGGCGCTGCCGCCCGGTCCCGGCAGCCGGACCGCAAACTCCACCATCTCGGCAGAGGATTCCCTGATGTGCACGTTGCGGGCGTACTGGTCCGGGGCCAGCGTCTGCTCCAGGATGGCGCCCAGCTGGACCTCCGCCCAGGTGCCCCGGGCCTTCACGTTGGTGAGGACGCGCTTCAGGTCGCCTACCCCCGCGGCCAGCGTCTGCATCTCGCCCAGGCCGCGCTGCACGGCGTCCAGGCGATCGCCGACCAGCTTGAAGGACTCGCCGAGCCGCCTCTCCAGGGCGCTCTGCAGCTTCTCGTCCACCGTCTGCCGCATCTGCTCCAGCTTCTTCTCATTGCTGTCCTGGATCTGGCGCATCTGGCCCTCCAGGGTGGTGCGGATGCTCTCCAGCCGGCCCTCATTCGACTCGGTGAGCAGCTTCAGCTGCCGCGCCAGGTGATCGAGCTGGGCCGACTGCGCCTGGCCCATTTCGGCCAGGGCCCTGATCAGGGAGTCGGTGGCGGCCTTCTGGCCGGAGGCGACCTCCTGTCGCAGCTCCCGCGCTCCCCTGGCGGATTCCTCTCTGGCGGCCCTCAGATCATCACGGACCGCGGCTTCCAGCTGCCGGCCTTCCTGTCCTGATGCCTTTCTGAGGAGGACGGCCAGGATGATGATCGAGACTGTCAGCGAGATGAGGGCGATGGCCAGGGCGGCGGCTTCCAGGGCTGGTTTCCCTCCTCTAACGCATTTCCAATACGCGGGCCCTGACATTCTAGCACGACCCTTTCCACGGGTAAACGGGGCCCTCCGAGCACGGCCGGCGCTATTGACAGATGGTGTAACATACCTCTCTGGAGCAATGAATGGGCGCGGTGGATGTCTGAAGAAAAGAGTGAGCTGCTGTCTTTGACCGGGAGAGAGAGGCAGCACAGGAGGCTTTCCAGCGATGTGGCTAACCTACCTAGGCATCGTCAGTCTGTTCCTGACCATCATGGGGGTGAACCTCCTCCTGAACCTGAGGTCACTGCACCGGCTGGACGAGGAAGAGACCGACCCGGGCGGGCCCTTCCCCCTGATCTCCGTTCTGGTCCCCGCCAGGAATGAAGAGCTCAACATAGCCACCTGCATCGAATCCCTGATGCAGCAGGACTACCCCAACTTCGAGATACTGGTCCTGGATGACAACTCCACGGACCGCACCGGGGCCATTGTGGAGGCCCTGGCCGCCAGGGACCACCGGGTCAGGCTGCTGCATGGCGAGACGCTGCCGGCGGGCTGGGCGGGCAAGCCGCATGCCTGCCACCAGCTGGCCCGGAATGCCAGAGGGTCCTGGTATCTGTTCACCGACGCCGACACCAGGCACTCGCCCTCGATGCTGAGCCACGCCATGGCCTATGTTCGGGAGCACGGCCTGTCCCTGCTCTCCGGCCTGCCGCTGCAGCAGACCGCTTCGTTTTCGCAGAAGGTGGTCATCCCTACGCTCTACTTCCTGATCCTCACCTGCTTCCCTCTGTGGTGGGTGCAGGGCGCGGCCAGGCCCAAGGCCGGCTTTGTCTTCGGCCAGTTCATCTTCTGCGATGCCGCCGACTACCACGAGGTGGGCGGCCACGAGGCGGTGAAGGCCCGCATTATCGAGGATGTCTGTTTGGGGCTGGAGTTCACCCGCCACGGTAAGAGGCAGGGCGTAGTGGACCTCTCCCGGGACGTGTCCACCCGCATGTATGGCAGCGTGGGCGAGCTGTGGCAGGGGCTGACCAAGTGGACCTACTCCGTCAGCTGCTTCTCCGAGGCGGCCCTCATTCTCCTCATCACCCTGGGGATAGGCCTGTTCCTCGGCCCCTTCATCTTCCTGGCCTGGGAGCTGGCGCCCTTCCTCGACGCCCCCGGCTGGATGGCCCTGGCCCTGGCCCAGGTCATCTTCATCATCGTGATGCGGGCCCTGATCGATCATCGCTTTGGCTGGTCCGAGGCCTACTCGGTGGCGCATCCGGCGGCCATCCTTTTCTGGCTGCTGTCCGCGGTCTATGCCAGCTACAAGCACTTCACCGGCCGCGGGGTCAGCTGGAAGAAGAGGGAGTACCGCGCCTCCGTGGGAGTCAAGTAGCTCCACGGAGCATCCGTGGGCGTCAAGTAGCTCCACGGAGCATCCGTGGGCGTCAAGTAGCTCCACGGAGCATCCGTGGGCATCAAGTAGTGTTGATAGCAGCGGTCCCGGCAAAGTATGATATCCATAGCCCATGCGTACTGTGGTCAGCGGACGCGGTCTCCCGGCGAAGCTGGTGCTCCTGTGCCTGGCGGCGCTGAGCCTGTTGCCCTGCGGGTGCAGCCAGGGGGGTGTCGTGGAGGGGGAGGTCATCGCCAAGATGGTCAATGGCATGCAGGACCGGCGATGGTTCATCATCGTGCGCAACGAGCCTGCGGAGGGCCAGCCCGGCATCCGGTTCGATCCCACCGTTGAAGAAGGCCTGCGTCAATGCTTCCCGGCCGCCGGCGACCTGGTGGTGGACGATGCCGCGCTGGAGCAGATTGACGCGTCCTATGACAGCATCTCGTACACGGTCACCCTTCATCTCATGTCCGGAGAGGAATACCAGTACTGCCAGGCCTGCCGCGCCGAGCGGGACATATTCAACCAGCTGCGCTTCGGCGACCGGGTGAAGGTGGATACGGAGCCTTCCGACGTGGGCCCCCTGATAACGGCCATCATGTGACGCGCGCGGCCCCGGCGCCGGCGCGGGAGATGGCTGATGGCCGGGCCCCCCGGGCCTGGCGGTGACTGCCCGGTATCGCTCCCGGGGCTCTTTGCCCCTTACTTGAACTGGACGACGTGCGGCGCCACGCGGCACTTCTCGGCGGTGACGATGGCCCTGATCTGCTCCACCGCGGCGTCGAGTTGGTCGTCGCGGTTCACCACCACGTAGTCGAACATGAGCATGCTGCGCAGCTCCTCGTTCACCTTGCCCAGCCGCACCTTGAGATCGGTGTTAGACTCGGTCTGGCGCCGCCGCAGCCGGCGCTCGTAGTCCTCCAGGGAGGGCAGGGTCAGGAAGACCAGGACCGCCCCCGGCAGGAGGTTCCGGATGGTGGCCGCCCCCTGGACATCGATCTTGAGGATGAGGTCCTTTCCGGCGTCCAGGCCCTGCTTGACCTCGTGCTTGGGCACACCGTACCAGTAGCCGTAGACCTTGGCCGACTCTATCAGGTCGCCTCGCTGCAGCATTTCCTGGAACCCGGACTCGGAGACGAAGTTGTACTCTACGCCGTTCTTCTCGCTGGCCCGGGGCGGACGGGTGGTGGAAGTGACCACGTAGTCGAAGGGCACCTTGAGCTCCTTCATGCGGTTGAGCAGGGCGTCCTTGCCTGCCCCGGAGGGACCCGAAAGGATGATCAACAGAGGCATTTTCCCTACTCCGCCTGTTCCGCATCTTCGAACTGGGCCCGCGGTCCGGCCCGCCGCATGCTGGCCACCCTGCCGGCAATGGTTTCGGGGGTGATGGCGGACAGGACGAGGTGGCCATTGTCCATGATAAGGACCGCCTTGGTCCGCCGTCCGTTAGTCATGTCGATTACATGCCCCTTGCTCTTGGCGTCGTGAATAAGGCGCTTCGAAGGCGCCGAGTTGGGCGATATGACGGCAACCACCTTATCGATGGCTGCCATGTTGCTGAAACCGAGGTGAATCAGCTCAGTAGTCATCTGTTCCTCCATCAGCATCTTCCGCCGGCGGCGGCTCTCTCAAGCTCCTGCCAGAAGCCGGGATACGAGATGTCCACCGCTCCGGCACCCTCAATCAGTGTCTCACCTTCGGCGACGGACCCGGCGATCCCCAGGGCCATGGCCACGCGATGGTCGCCGTGGCTGTTGCAGCTGGCCCCGGTCAGCCTGGCGCCGCCCTTGATGACCAGGCCATCAGGCCTCTCCTCTACGGAAGCACCCATCCTGGAGAGCTCGGCCGCCAGGCAGGCGATGCGGTCGGCCTCCTTCACCCGGAGCTCTGCCGCGTCCTTGATGGTGGTGGTGCCCCGGGCCAGGCAGGCGGCCACTGCCAGAAGTGGCACTTCGTCTATCAGGCGGGGGACCATTTCCCCCTCTATGTCCACAGCTGTGAGCCCGCTGGACTCGACGGTCAGGTCGGCCACCGGCTCGTTGTTGACCATTCGCTCGTTCTCGACCTTGAGACTGGCTCCCATCTTGAGCAGGACATCAATGATACCCGTTCTGGTGGGGTTTGTGCCAGTCCCCCTGATGGTGATGCGGGCATCGGGGTGAACGGCGCCCAGCACCAGCCAGCAGGCCGCGGAGCTGATGTCGCCCGGGACCTCGATATCCAGGGCCTTCGGGGGCGCCGTCGGGCAGACCAGGGTGGTGGTAGGGCCTTCGGACGTGACCTTGACCCCCATGGCCCGAAGCATCCGCTCCGTGTGATCCCGGCTGAGGGCCGGCTCCCGGACTATGGTCTTGCCCTTCATGACGGTGAAGAGACCGGCAATGAGCATGGCCGACTTGATCTGGGCGCTGGCCACCGGCAGGTTGTAGTCCAGCCCGTGGATCTCCTGGCCCTTGATGGCCAGGGGCGCCAGCGTATCGCGGTTCCGTCCATAGATCCGGCCGCCCATCAACCTCAGCGGGTGGATCAGCCGGCCCATGGGCCGGGAGCACAGCGAGGCATCGCCGCTGATCACGGCGAAGAACCCCTGGCCGGTCAGCAGGCCGGTGAGCAGGCGCATGGTGGTGGCGCTGTTGCCGGCATCGAGTATCGTGGCCGGCTCCGTGTAGCCGCCGACCCCCACCCCCCGAACGGCAATGCCCGGGCCCGGCCCGGCCGGCTCGATCTTCACCCCCAGGGCCTGCAGGCAGGACAGGGTCGAAGAGCAGTCGGCCCCCGGCGCGAAGTTGCTTATCCGGCTGGTGCCGTTGGCCAGGCTGTTGAGAATGGCGGCCCGGTGTGATATTGACTTGTCCCCCGGGGGGACGATGTCGCCTTTTACCTGCAGTGGTTTCTTAACTCTTCTTACCATGCTCCTCAATCCATGCATTTCGCGCCTGCCGGGTCCTCTCGAAGGCCAGCTCCAGGTTCAGGTCGCCCTCGGCAATGAGGCTCCGCAGGCGCTGCAGCTCCCGGGAGAACTCGTCAATCCAGGCCACGATGTTCTCGCCGTTGGTGAGACAGATGTCGCGGTTCATGCGCGGGTGCTGGGAGGCCAGGCGGGTGCTGCTGGAATAGCCGGTGGCCGCGATCTCGGCCATCTTCGACCAGCGGGGGTTCCGGGTGGTGGCGGCCACCAGGGCCGAGGCCACGACCAGGGGCAGGTGGCTGGTGCCGGCCGCAAAGTAGTCGTGCTCTCCGGCAGTAAGGAAAAGGGGACGGCCTCCCACCGTGCGGGCCAGGTCCACGATCCGCTGGATGGCGATGTCGGATGCGCCGCGGCCCGGGACTATGCAATAGGTGCAACCGGCGAACAGGCCGGCTTCAGCCACCTCGATACCTGACAGCTCCTTGCCGGCCATGGGGTGGCCGCCCACGAAGCTGGCGGTCTGCGGCACGGACTCCTCGGCCCAGTGCATTACCTGGAGCTTGGTGCTGGCCACGTCGGTGACCACGGCCCCGGGCGCCAGGTGCGGGGCGATCTGCGACAGGACCTCCTTGATGGACATGGTGGGGATAGCCAGGATGACCAGCTCCGCCCCCTCCACGGCCCCCGCCAGCGATCCCTCCGCATGGTCGATAACGCCCAGCCGCCGGGCCCTCTCCGCGTTCTCCGGCCGGCGGGCGTAGCCCGCCAGCTGCAGTCTTTCCTGCCCGGCGCCTTTCAGCGCCAGGCCCATTGACCCGCCGATCAAGCCCAGCCCCACAATGGCCACTCGCTCAGCCATCAGATGCTCCGCTGAAGTCAACTTGTGTCATGAGGTTTCCCCGGATGCCGGGCCCCGGAAACCCGGGGTCCGGATATCGGGCCCCGACAGGCCCGGCCTATGCCTGGTCAAGCTTGAACGCCTTGTGCAGAGACCTCACGGCATCGGCCACCCTGGTTTCGTTGACGATGCAGGTGATCCGTATCTCGGAGGTCGTAATGAGCTCGATGTTGATCCCGGCTTCGTACAGGGCCTTGAACATCCGCGCCGCATACCCGGGCGTGTTCTGCATCCCCGTACCCACGATGCTGACCTTGCCCAGCTTGGCGTCGCTGGCGCATCCCCTGGCGCCTATGGACCTGGCTATCGGCTCCACCACCTCCATGGCCTTCGCCAGGTCATTCCGGGAGACGGTGAACGTGAGATCGGTCATGCCATCGACACTGGCATTCTGCACGATGGTATCCACGCTGACATTGGCCGCGGCCAGCGGCTCAAAGACCATGGCGGCTATGCCCGGCCTGTTTGGCGCTGCCAGGACGGTGACCTTGGCTACGTTCAGGTCATGGGCAATGCCCCGCGCCTTGTTTCGTATCTCCATTGGAATACCTCCGCGGATAACCGTCCCCGGCTTGTCGTTCAAGCTGGAGGCGACGAGAATGGGCACACGGTAGATCTGACCGATCTCGACTGCCCTCGGGTGCATCACCCTGGCCCCGTAGGTGGCCAGCTCCACCATCTCCTCGTAATCGATCTCGGGTATCTTCTGCGCCTCCGGGACGATGCGCGGATCCGCCGTATATACGCCCTCGACGTCCGTGTAGATCTGGCACATGTCGGCCCCCAGGCTCACCGCCAGGGCCACGGCCGTGGTGTCCGAGCCGCCGCGGCCGAGCGTGGTCACGTCCATGGACTCCGTTATCCCCTGGAACCCGGCCACCACCACCACGTTGCCGGCCGCGAGCTCACTCCTGATGCGCTCCGGTGTGATGGCGCGGATGTGCGCCTGAGAGTACATGCCGTCGGTCCGGATGCCGGCCTGGCCGCCGCTCAGGCTGATGGCCTTCCGCCCCAGAGCCTTGATGGCCATGGCCAGCAGTGTGCTGGACACGATCTCACCGGTGGACAGCAGGACATCCATCTCCCGCTCATCAGGATGGACCGCTATCTGGCGGGCCAGATCGATGAGATCGTCGGTGGTGTCGCCCATGGCCGACACTACCAGCACCACCTGGTTGCCCTGGTCGCTGGCGGCGATAGCGCGCCGGGCCACGTTCTTGATCTTCTCGGCGTCAGCCACCGAGCTGCCGCCGTACTTTTGCACCACCAGAGGCATGTCGTCTATTCTACCAAGTTTTCCCCGCCAATCAAACGGCCCATAAGCGTGTGGCCCGGGTCCACCTGCAGCCGGCTCCGGGCGGCCTCTGACTCGCTGAAGGCCGGGGCGCCTCCAGCGGGAATGCCGCTGCCGCAGCAGGCGAAGGGCACCGGGTCCTCCGTGTGGGTGCGCAACCGGATGGGTGTGGGATGGTCGGGCAGGACCAGCAGCCGCGATCGGGGCTCCGCGTCGAGCCGGCGCCGCACCGGCCCCACGACCCAGCGGTCGAAGCTCTCTATGGCCTCGATCTTGTGTTCCAGGTCGCCGTTGTGCCCGGCCTCGTCCGGGGCCTCGACATGGACCAGGACGAAGTCCCGGCTATCCAGGGCCTCCACGGCTCCGGCCCCCTTCCCCTGGTAGTTGGTGTCGTAGTACCCGGTGGCGCCGGGGACATCGATCAGCTCCAGCCCGACCAGAATGGCGATGCCGTTGAGCAGGTCCACGGCCGAAATGACGCCCCCGCCCAGGCCGAACCGCTCTCTGAATGGGGGCAGGCGCGGGGTGACGCCCTGGCCCCACAGCCAGATCATGTTGGCCGGGCGCCGGCCTTGCTGCGCCCTGGCGGCATTGACCGGGTGGCCCTCCAGGATCTGGCGTGATTGGAGCATCAGGTCGGCCAGCGCTGCCGCCCGGTTCCCCCGCGGCAGATGGTCCCGCCATGGCTGCCCGGTGACATCATGCGGCGGGGTGCACAGCGTGCTGGCCAGGTCGGTGCCCCGGGCCACGCAGATGTGACGGTAGCCCACCCCCGGGTAGAACTTCACCTCCGTGGAGGACAGGCGGCGGCTGATGGCGTCCAGAAGCTCCCGGGCCTCGCCCGTGGAGATGTGGCCCCCGGAGTAGTCCGCGATGCGCTCGTCTTCCACCGAGATGAGGTTGCAGCGGAACGCCACGTCCTCCGGGCCCAGCTTGATCCCCAGCCGGGCGGCCTCCAGCGGCGCCCGGCCGCTGTAGTACATCTTCGGGTCGTAGCCCAGCACCGACAGGGTGGCCACGTCCGACCCGGGCGGCATGCCCGGCGGCACGGTCCGGATGCGGCCGATCTGTCCCCGGCGGGCGATCTCCCTGATGTTGGGGATGTCGGCCGCCTCCAGGGGCGTGCGCCCGCCCAGCCTGTCCAGCGGCTCGTCCGCCATGCCGTCGCCGATGAGCACGGCGTACTTCATGGTTCCTTGAGTTATGCGATCCGAGGTCATATAATTCCTCTATCGGGGTGTAGCGCAGTCGGTTTAGCGCGCAGCGTTCGGGACGCTGAGGTCGGAGGTTCAAATCCTCTCACCCCGACCATTCTCCGCCGCACTATCACCGGAGGTTGGCGCCCTCCGCTCTCGCTCAACCTCAAATGCCCGCCCGGCGCCAGACGTTTGTCCGGGGTTGGGCGCCGGCTCACTCCGCCAGTTCCTTCTTGGCCTGCTCCCACAGCCGGTCCTGCTCCTCGAGGGACAGGCTGGCCAGCGCCACGCCCTGGCGGTCGCAAGCTTCCTCCATGTGCCGGAACCGGCGGCTGAAACGCCGGCTGGCCAGGACCAGGGCCTCTTCCGACTCCACGCTCAGCCAGCGGGCCACGTTGACCAGGGCAAACAGCATGTCGCCGAACTCCCTTACCCTTTCGTCGTGCGTGGTCGACTCTCGCAGCTCCCGCACTTCCTCGGCCAGCTTGTCGATGGCGCCCTCTATCTCCTTCCAGTCGAAGCCCACCCGGGCGGCGCGCCGCTGCATGGCCTGGCTGTAGGCCAGGGCCGGCATCCCCCGGGGCAGGCCGTCCAGGACCGAGGACGTGCCCTTCTCCTCGCGCTTGATGGCCTCCCAGTTGGCCACCACATCCGCGGCGCCGCTGACCCTGGCATCTCCGAAGACGTGCGGATGGCGCCGGACCAGCTTGGTGTTGATGCTGCGCAGGACGTCCTCCATGCTGAAGCGGCCATCCTCGTGCCCGATCTGGGAGTGCAGGGCTAACTGCATCAGGATGTCGCCCAGCTCCTCGCACAGCTTGCGGTCATCGGCCTCGTCAATGGCCTCAAGCGCTTCGTAGCACTCTTCCAGGAGGTTCGGCTTCAGGGAGAGGTGGGTCTGCTGCCTGTCCCACGGGCAACCGTCAGGGGCCCGGAGCCTCGCGATTATGTCAAGAAGCTGGCCAAAGCCACGCACCGCTTCATGGTGCCGGCCGCAGCGGCCCTGCGGCGAGCCGTCTGGCGGGTTCCCGCCGTCATCGAGCTTTCCCTGATCAGGCATGAGGTCACTTCGAGGGCTCGCTGTCCTTGTCGCCCTTGTCCAGGCAGTCGATGGACACCACGCTGGTGCCGGCGCTCACCTTCATCAGGCTGACCCCCTGCGTGCTGCGGCCCAGGCGGGATATGCTCTCCTTGGGCACGCGGATAATGGTGCCGCGGTCGGAGATCAGCATCACCTCACCGTCGGGCGTGGTCAACCGGGCCGCCACCACGATGCCCACCTTGTCGTTCACCCGGTGGGCCAGCACTCCCTTCCCGCCGCGGTGCTGCACCGGGAAGGCGCTGATGGGGCTCATCTTGCCGTAGCCGTGGCTGGTGACGGTCAGCAGGTATGCCTCGGGGTCCACGATATCCATGCTGACCACCTTGTCGCCAGCGCTCAGTCGGATGCCCCTCACTCCCTGGGTGGCCCGGGACATGGGCCGGGCATCGATCACGGCGAACCGGATGGACTTGCCCTGCTCGGAGACCATGATGATGTCGTCGTTCTCGTTGGCCAGCCTCCCGGCCACCAGCTCGTCCCCCCTGGGCAAAGACATGGCGATGATGCCGCGGCTGCGCACCGAGGCGAACTTCTCTATGGGGGTCCTCTTGATCCGGCCCTTGAGAGTGGCCAGCACCAGGTGGTTCCCGGGGGTGAAATCGGCCTTCACCGCGATCAGCACCTGCTCCTCGGTGGTGATGGGCAGCAGGTTGACCAGCGGGGTCCCCTTGGCCGTGCGCGAGGTGTCCTGGGGGATCCTGTAACACTTGATGGAGAACACCCGGCCGCGGTTGGTGAAGAAGAGCAGCGTGTCGTGGGTATCCGCGGAGAGGAACACCGCCGGGCTCTCGGCCTCCTTCATGGTCATGCCCCGGACGCCCTTGCCTCCGCGGTGCTGCAGGCGGTAAGTATCCACCGGGACGCGCTTGATGTATCCCCGGCTGGAGAGGGTCACCACCACTTCCTGGTGAGATATGAGGGACTCGTCGGTGAAGGCGCGGGCCTCTTCGTCGCTGATCCGGGTGCGGCGGCTGTCGCCGTGCTTGAGCCTGAGCTCCTCCGTCTCCTGCTTCACCACCTGGAGTATCTTCCGGGGGTTGGCCAGCAGGTCTTCCAGGTAACCGATGGTCTTCAGGGTCTGGGTGTACTCATCCATGATCTTCTGCTGCTCCATGGCCACCAGGCGCCGCAACTGCAGATCGAGTATGGCCTGCGCCTGTATCTGGGAGAGGGACAGCTGCGACATCAGCTCATTGCGGGCGGCCTCGGTGCTCTTGGAGTTGCGGATGATGCTCACCACCAGGTCCAGATTGTCCAGTGCAGTCTTGAGGCCCTCCAGGATGTGGGCCCGGTCCTTCGCCTGCTTCAGATCGTACTGGGAGCGGCGGGTGATGACCTCCTGGCGGAAATCGACATAGTGCTGGATGGCATCCTTGAGCCCTATGACCCTGGGCTCCCGGTCCACCAGGGCCAGCATGTTGACGAAGAAGGTGGACTGCAGGGCGGTGTGCTTGTACAGGTTGTTCAACACCCGCTCCGGCTGCGCATCCTTCTTCAGCTCGATGACGACGCGCATCCCCTGGCGGTCCGATTCGTCGCGCAGGTCGCTGATGCCCTCTATCCTCTTCTCCTTGACCATGACGGCGATTCGCTCCACCAGCTCGGCCTTGTTGGTCTGGTAGGGTAGCTCGGTGATGACAATGCGGTGCCGGCCCTTGGCCAGCTCTTCCACCTCGGTGGCGCCGCGGACCACCACCTTGCCCTGCCCGGTGCTGTAGGCCTTCCGGATCTCCTCGCGCCCCATGATGATGCCCCCGGTGGGGAAGTCCGGCCCCGGCACCAGCTCAATCAGCTGGTCGGTCAGGGCATCGGGGTTGTCGATGAGGAACTCCACTGCCTGGCAGACTTCGGTGAGATTGTGTGGCGGGATGTTGGTGGCCATGCCCACGGCGATTCCGGAGCTGCCGTTGACCAGCAGGTTGGGCAGGCGGCTGGGCAGGACCGACGGCTCTGTCAGGGAATCATCGAAGTTGGGGACGAAGTCGACGGTGTCCTTCTCGATGTCCAGCAGCATCTCCGCCGAGATCTGGGCCAGCCTGGCCTCCGTGTATCGCATGGCCGCGGGAGGGTCGTTGTCCACGCTGCCGAAGTTGCCCTGCCCGTCCACCAGGGGGTACCTCATGGAGAAGTCCTGGGCCATGCGCACCAGGGCCTCGTAGACCGGGGCGTCGCCATGGGGATGGTATTTGCCCAGGACTTCGCCCACGGCGGTGGCGCACTTCCGGTACCGGGTGTTGTAGCGGATGCCCATGTCGTTCATGGCATAGAGGATGCGGCGGTGTACCGGCTTGAGCCCGTCGCGAATGTCCGGCAGCGCCCGGGCCACGATGACGCTCATGGCGTAGTCCAGGTAGGAGGTGCGGACTTCGTCCTCGATCTTTACCGGCCTGACGGACCCGGATCCAGCTTCCATTTCACTCATTCTGCGCGCGACCTGCTTTCGTCATCTGTCCCGGAGCGGTCGAAGGCGTCCGTCACCGAGAAGCCCTCCCTCTCGGCATCAATGGCCTCATCGGAGTCATCGGCGAAATCCTCCTCCTCCAGGCGGTGCCTCAGGAGGCTCTCCCTCACATAAGGGCGGTACCCCTGCTTGTCCTTCAGGGGGAATGAGGGCCGGCCGGCCTGGCTGGGATGCTGATACACCTCCCGGACGATGACCTTCGTCTCCTTGTCACCCAGGCTGTGCATGGCGGACATGTACTGGTTGCCCAGCTTGGTGAGCTTGGCCAGGCGCGCCCCATACTTGGGCTCCACTTCTCCCAGGTATTCGCCTTCCTTGTTCTGGACCAGCAGCCTCTCGCCTTCGACGTAGGGCACCAGCTCATCCCCGGGGGCCATCTTGGCCAGCACCTCTTGCGCGGCCAGGCTGACCAGCTTCACGACCCGGGCCTTGCCGGTTTCTTCCACGAATATGTCGGCCACCACCTTGCGGGCGTCGGGCTTGGCGGGGCGCTTGCTCATCAGCGACAGCCGGCCCAGGTTCTTCTTGGCGATCATGTTGAAGGAATCCAGCGCCAGCGTCTGCTCGTAGGTCTTCCTGGCTTCGTCGTATTCCCCGATCTCCGTCAGGGCCCGGCCCAGCCGGTTACAGGTCTCGACGTCGTCGGGGTACTTCTCCAGGATCTTGCGGTTGGCCGCCACCGCCTCCTGCCACTGCCCCTTCAGTGCCAGATCGACTGCTTCTTTGGCATACCTTTCCAGGTCCGGTCGGTTCTTGTGAGGGCTCAACCTCTCCTCCAGGGATGATTGCAGCGCCACGCCTACGCGGAGCGCATTTGAGGATTTTAGAGGTTGGCAGAGGAATTTGCAAGTGCATTACGCGTGGGCCTCAGCCGCCGCAACCCTGGCTTCCGGCACTGGGCGTCTCCGCAGGTTGAGGATCAGGGCCAGGGTGATCGTGGCGTAAGCCACGAAGCTGCGGAAGTACTCCCCCAGGGCGGCGTCGCCGAAGATGTGCTGCCCGGCCTGCGGGGAGATGACGAAGAGCGTGTGGAACAGCAGTACCCCCAGAATGACGTGACGGACCCGGGCATCCTTGACCGTGGCGCCGCCGGCCAGTATCGCCGCCGCCGAGATGATGTCCGAGTTGCCATGGGCCGTATAGACGCTGAACATGCCCATGTTCTGGAGGTAGATCAACTGGCCCAGGCAGGCGATGACGAGGGACAGGATCATGACCATGATGCGAGTGCGGTTCACGTCTATCCCCAGGACCTCGGCCCTGTCCATGTCCTGTCCCATCGCCCTGATCCTCTGCCCCAGGCGGGTGTTCAGGAAGTAGCCCATTACCAGGCAGAAGGCCAGGACTACCAGGATCATGAAGAGCGGGATGTCAACGCCGGCCAGGTGCAGCTCCCAGGTCCGATCCAGGATGTTCCGGTAGGCATCGAGGTCCACCATGCTCCTCACTCCCCTGCCCGTTGAGAGCAGGATCTCGCGGTTCCAGGCCGGTATGACCGTGCCGTAGCCCACCAGGAAAACCAGCTGATAGACTCCGTTGGCCAGCAGCCCTATGACGATGGTGGCGATCATCTCCTTCCCCTTCACCCGGTTCAGGAACCGCCCCAGGACGTACCCGGTGGCCACGGCCAGAAGGATGCCCACCGCGGTGGCCATCAGGAGCCCACCCCAACTGCCGATCTGCAGGATGATGACAGTCAACATGGCGGCCTGCGCGCACATGGCCCCCACCACGATGGCGAAGTTTATGCCCATCCCGGCCACGATGGGCAGGACCAGGGACAGGACCAGCACTCCGTCACGGATGAACCGGGTGACCACCTGGTTCACCACGAAGGTCCCGCTGAGCTGGGAGAAGAAAAGACCGGCCAGCGACAGTGCCAGAAAGATCAGGGGGACGAGGTTGATGCTCTTTATCCTTCTCATCGGGACTGGCCTCCTCCCGCATAGATCAGCGCGTAGAGGATGATGCAGCTGGAGACGATGACCCTCAGGATCTCCGAGAGCTGTGGCACGAGCAGGGCATTGGCCAGCGGGCCGCTCATGACATACATGGTCTGGAAGAGGGAGGTCCCCACCAGCACGTGCGTTATGGAGGCCCTCCGGCCCGTGCTGCCTCCCAGCAGCATGGCCGAGGCCGCCGGAAAGGCCATCATCAGCGGCGCGTCGTAGAGCTCTATGAAGCCGTAGCCCTGGGCATAGAAGCAGATGCCCACCGCGGCGATGGCGGTGGACATCACCACGGCTATGGTCCTGTAGTGGTTGACATTGATCCCGGAGAAACGGGCGAAGGTCTCGCTCTCGCCCACGGCCGCCAGGGCCCGGCCGCTCCGTGTCCGCAGGTAGACCGCCAGCAGCAGGCACAGAAACCCGGCTGTGAGCAGGCCGCCCAGGGGCACGCGGAGCCCGCCGATATTGAAGGCCCACAGGTTGTTGAGCACCTTCCCGAAGGTGCTGTCCAGCCCGATGGTGGGGCGCAGGCCGCGGCCCCCGATGATCCACCTCATTTCCGGGTTGGAGAACGGCGCCACGTTCCAGAAGAAGCACATGACGAAGACCACGGAGAAGCCGACAAAGAGCCCGGTTATTTCTTCCTGTCCCTTGACACGGTGGGCCACCCGCGCGTAAAGGAAGCCGAAGACCAGGCCCGCCAGCAGGGATACCAGGACCGCGAGGGCGAAGCCGGCCATCCCCGTAAGCCGGTAGTTCACGGCCACACACATCCCCAGCAGCCCGGCGCAGAGGCCGGCCGGGAGGCCGTAGTTGATGCCCATGCCGGAGTTCAGCATGGGGACCAGCGACAGCACCATGACCCCGTTCATGACCAGCCTGACCAGGGCGTTACCGAGCAGCCCGGGGAGGGGTATGTTTCCGACCAGGGGTGCGGCCACCGCCATGGCTATCAGGAAGACGAGCACGATGAGCTGGGGGGCGTTCCGTTTGACCAGGGACATCAGCCTCCGGCCCCCTGGCTCCGGGTGACCGAGGATGGCGGCCTCTCCCCGCCCAGGGCCAGGGAGAACTCCGAATCTGGGGCATGGGGTGGCAGCTCGGCCAGGACCTCTCCCTCGTACATGACCAGAATGCGGTCGCAGATCTGCTTCAGCTCGGCCAGCTCGCTGGAGATGTAGATGATGGAGGTCCCCTGGTCCTCGTTCATGCGCAGCAGAGCCTCCAGGATGGCCTGCCGGGCGCCGATGTCCACCCCGCGCGTCGGCTCGGCCACCAGCAGCACCCTGGGTTCCAGGGCGAAGGCCCGGGCCAGGCAGACCTTCTGCTGGTTCCCGCCGCTCAACTGCTCCACGCGCTGACGAGGGTCCCGGCAGCGGATGTCCAGCCTCTGCACGCTCTCCTGAGCGTACCGCCGGCTGGCCTTCCAGTCGATGGTGGAGAGCGGCCCCAGCCGAAGCTTCAGGAACCGCTGCTTGTGCTGGGCCGCGGTGAAGATGATGTTCTCCTCAATGGAGCGGTCCAGCAGGAGCCCCGCCCCCCGCCGGTCGTCCGGAAGGTAACAGACTTCCTGCGCCAGGACCCTGGGCGAGGAACCCGTGTCCAGGGGCCGTCCATCCACCAGGACCCGGCCTCGGGTCGGGTGGGACCCCATCAGCCCATGTCCCAGGGCCAGCTTCCCGTGCCCGGCCAGCCCGGCGATGCCCACTATCTCACCCCGGCGCAGGTCCAGGCTGAGGCTCCTGATGGGCTCGCCCGGCATGTCGACGGCGAAGCCCTCGAATCTCATCAGCACGGGGCCCGGGTCCGGCCTGGTGCCCCGCTTCGTCCCCGCCAGGCTGCGCCCTACCATCGCCAGGGCCACGGCGCCCAGGGCGAAGTCTGCGTCCCCGCGGCGCATATCCGCCGCTACCTCGCCGTCGCGCAGAACCGTGATTCGCTGGCAGACGCTCAGCACCTCCTCCAGCCGGTGCGAGACGAAGATGATGCCTACCCCCTGTTCGGCGATCTCCCGGATGATGGACAAGAGCCGGCGCGCGTCTTCCCCGTCCAGGGCGGCAGTCGGCTCATCCAGGATCAGCACCCGGAGCCTCTTGCGGCCAATCTCCCGGGCTATCTCGATGTACTGCTTCAGGTTGACCGACAGATCGTCCGACCTGATAGAGGTATCGACATCGACGCCGAGCCTCTTCAGCAGAGCACTGGCATCCGCGCTGTCCTGGCTCTGGTCAATGGAGGCCAGGGAGGGCCCGAGAAACCTTCTTGACAGCGGATGCAGGTTCTCCCGTCCCAGCTGGATGTTCTGCGCAATGGTCAGGCCCGGCAGGATGGCAAACTCCTGGTGGACCATGCCCACGCCGGCCGTCATGGCTTCTCCCGGAGAGCGCAACTGAAACGCTCTCCCGTCCAGCGAGATGCGCCCGGAGAAGCCGCCTGTTTGCCTGATGATGGGATGCCCTATCAATATGTTCAGGAGGGTTGTCTTGCCTGAGCCGTTCTCGCCCACCAGCCCGTGGATCTCTCCGGCGCCGACCTCGAGATCGACGGATTTCAGAACACGGTTGGCGCCGAAGCTCTTGGAGAGGCTCTCAACCCTCAGCATGACAGGCACTTGTCCTCCGGAAGCGATCGGGGTAATCCGCCGGATGGCGATCCTGCGGAAACCGGCCGCCGTGGTGCCGGCGGCCGGTTTCCGTCTGTGTAGTCTCGACCTGGTCCAGCGCCGCCTAGTAGATGATGGAGTCCATTATGATCAGGTAGTAGTTGTCTATGTCCTCCTCCATCTTGTTGAAGCTGACATTCACCCCCGCGATGTCCTTGGCGGGCTGCTCCAGCTCCTCGATGACGAGTTTGTCCTTGTCAATCGATCCTTCCACCATCCCCATGGCCACCTCGGCCGCAAACTGGGGGAAGAACATGGATACCGACACGGGCCAGGTAGAAAGCCTGCCGGTCATCCCGGCCGCCGCGGCCTTCTGCTTTATCAGGTCATTGACTGCATCGAAGTCCACCGGCCCTGCCGTGGAGATCTCCAGGCCCATGGCGGCGGGGAAGCCCTGAAGCGGTGTGGGGCAGCACTGCTCGGCCATGATGAACTTGAGCTCCAGCGCCTTGGCAATGATCACGTCCTGCATGGGACAGTTGGTGCCGAAGATGCAGGTGTCCGTGCCGTACTGGGCGATCTGGCGCGGGATGTCCTCGCCCAGGAACTGCAGCATGGCCGGCTTGCCGCCGCCGGCAGCCTGTGGATCAGGCGTGAGCACCTCCACGAAGGTCATGCCCAGGTTCTCGGAGGTCTGCTTCATGAGGTCTCTCCTGGTGGCGATGACCTCCTTGGCCATGTGCGTTGGGAACGAGTAGTGGATCAGGGTCTTAGCGCCCATCTGGTGGGCCTTGGTGGCGATAGTGACGCCCCGCTGTACCCAGTCCGTGTCCAGGCAGAGGTCAATGTAGTCCGACATCATGTGAGGGTCGTCCCATATCGGGGCGGTGACCACTACCATGTCCGGCCGCTTCTCTTTGACCTTCTGGATCCCGGCCAGAAGCCCCTCGTAGCCGGCGCAGATGACAATGGCCTTGACGGCCGGGTCGTCTCCCAGGCTGCTGACCTGGGTGACGGCTGTCTCCAGCTCTTCCGAGAAGTTCTGGGGCAGGACAACGTGCTCCACGCGCCCCGGGTACTTCTCGGCCACGACCTGCGCTCCGCGGTACTCTTCCTCGCTGGCCGTCAGGGTCGGGGTGACCATGCCTATCTTGAATTCTTCGTTGCTGTCTGATTCTCCGCATGCCATCGGAAGTGCGCTCCCCAGCAACAGGGCGATCAGCAGGAGCGCAAAGATTATGCTGATGAACCTGGCTTTCAATGGCCCTCCTTAACACCTTAGACTAGTCAATCTGATACCTGAGGTCGGCTCATGGGGTTGCCTGCACCCTTGAAGGCAGGCGTTTCGGTCAGTCGCCTTCCGCCGCGCGGCTGCCACGATGGGTGAGACAGCCTGCAGACCCGGTCCGGGCCCGGGTATGGCCCGGCCGATGTCCTGTCCGGCCGGCCGATGGTGCGACGCGATGCGCGACGCGCATCGTCAGCGCACGCGATCAGGTGCGGCGGTTGCGAATCGGCATGGCATCACCCCCTCTCCGGTCGACGGCGCGGGCGGGGCAGCCCGGCGGTCGGTTATGGCGTGTACAACGTTATCACGGACCATCACTGCGGTCCCGCCTTCGCCTGGCGCGCGGCGTGTATGGCCGCGCCCAGGGCGCTGACTGTCTGAGGGTTCTGCGGCACGGTGAGCGGCACCCGCGCCTCGGCCTCGAGCAGCTTTCTGACGCAGGGGTTGCGGGCCACGCCCCCCGCGAACACGTACCGCGAGCGTATGCCCACCCTTCGCACCATGGCGGCGACCCGGTCGACAATGGCCTGGTGAATCCCCAGGGCCACGCGGCGGCTGTCTTCACCGCGGCCGATGAGCGACACTACCTCCGACTCGGCGAAGACGGTGCACATGCTGGAGAGCCGGACCGCCTTCCCTTCGGCTGCCAGCGCGTGGTCCCCCAGCTGGTCTACGCTCACATCGAGGGCGGAGGCCATGTGCTCCAGGAAGCGGCCCGTGCCGGCGGCGCAGCGGTCGTTCATCTCAAACTGGACCGGGTTCCCTTCCGGCCCCACGGCGATGGCCTTGCAGTCCTGGCCGCCGATATCCAGGAGGGTGCCGACGTCAGGATACAGGTGATGCGCGCCGATGGAGTAGGCCTTGATCTCGGTGATCACCTGGTGGGCCAGCGCCTGCTCGGCGGCCAGATGACGGCCGTACCCCGTGGCCACCAGGCGGTCGTAGGCGCGGCCGGCGATGACCCCCTGCGAGTTGCCCAGTGGATCGACGCCGGTGAAGACCACCTCTTCCCGCACCACCCGCTCCCCGTCCCACTCCACCAGGGCGATAGTCCGCGAGCCGATGTCCAGTCCCGCTGTCAGCATCCTGTCTCTCCCGCCTGGTGAATCTGCATGATCATGAGCGGCCTCGTGTGTCATTGAGACCTGGCGACGCTCCCCGGGCCATCTCCAGGAAGGCCTCCACCCGCACCCGCATGGTCTCGGTGTCGGAGTCCGAGTAGTTGGTCTCCAGGTGCAGGAAAGGCAGGCCCAGCCTGTTCTTTACCAGGTCCGCTGCCCAGTAGGACTCGATGTTGTAGGTGTGACAGGCCTGCAGCGTCAGGTCGATGACCCCGTGTATGGCGAAGTCCTTCACCATCCTCTCCAGCAGCTGCAGCCGCCTCTCGTTCGGCGACATCACCGAGCAGGGTATGGCGATGTACTTCTCCGCCAGCAGGGTCAGCGGGTCCCGCGGATCGCTCTCGTCAATGCGGCAGTCCACTGTCTTGTAGCCGCCGCAGTCCTCCATGGCTACCAGCTGCCCGCCTCCCTCTTCAATGAGGTCGGCGATCTTCCTGTCGCCCGAACCCACGGGGCACCCCGTCAGCAGCACTCGGGGATGGGATGCGGCCCCCGCCCCGTCTCCCCGGAGCGCCATGGCCGCAGTCTCCTCCGTCAGGCGGTCGATCAGAGCCACCATGGCCATCCGGTCGATGCCGAACTCAGATTCCGATGCGACCGCGATCATCTCCCTGCCTCCCAGCGGGGCCGGGTGGGCCCGGTTCAGGTCAAACAGCGACTTGCGCGCGCGGGCTTCCTCGTTTGTCACGTGAATCGCCTGCCGCAACGAGTCGTCGGTAATGCGGACCCCGGTGGCCTCTTCGACGGCGTCCTTCAGGCGGCGTATCTCGCCCTCCCACAGGCGAAGCGAGTCCGGCAGATCGGGGATCTGGGGCAGGTTCATTATGTGGATGGGCTTGATGCCGCGCAGCATCTCGTACATCTTCTTCTTGCCGTCGCAGGTGGTCTCGGCGATGACCAGGTCGGAGCAGTGGAAGTACGGGCAGGTGTCGGTGACCGCCACATCGTAGATGGTCCTCACGATCGGGCACAGGTTCTGGGGGAGGTCGGTGTCCGCGGCGGCCAGCGGCCCCTTCCGGCTGGCGCACAGCGGCACGGCGATGGCGCCGGCGGCCAGGGCCAGCTCTATGGGACTGTAGGTACAGTAGTAGCCAATGACCTTCTGACCTGAATCCCTGGCTTCCACCAGGGCCGCCACGGTCCGCTGGGAGGAGTTCACGATCTGGTCATAAGCAGTGGCGTGCATAAAAAATGGTACCATAGGCGTAATGAATGGCGCCAATAAAAAATACTAATGGCAGAGGGGGAGTGAAGAATGAACCTGGACTATCTGAGGACGTACCTGGAAGTGGTCAGGCTGGGGAGTTTCTCCGAGGCAGCCAAGAGGCTGTCGATCACCCAGCCGGCGGTGTCGTTTCAGATCCACAAGCTGGAACGCGACCTCGGGGTCAGGCTCCTGGACCGAGGCCAGAAATCAGTCGTACCGACGGACGCTGGCCGGCGTCTGCGCCGATTCGCGGAGCTGGCGGTGAAGGAGCAGAAGCGCCTGGTACTCGACCTGGACCGGCTGCGTGAAGACGTGGCGGGGACACTGGTTATCGCGGCCAGCACCATACCCGGAGAGGTCCTGCTGCCGCCGCTCCTGGGGGAGTTCAAGTCACTCCATCCGGCGGTCGCGGCCCGAATCGATGCCTGCGACTCAACCACCGCCATCTCGAAGGTCCGGGATGGCGCCTATGGTGTCGGATTCAGCGGGATCGCCCCCTCAGGCGGGGACCTTCAGTACTTCGAGGTCGGCGAGGACAGGATTGTCCTTATTGTCCCCCCCCGGCATCCGTTTGCCAGGAGGAAGGCGGTGTCACTGGTGGAGGTAGCCGGCGAGCCGCTGGTCCTTCGCGAGGAGACCTCCGGCACGCAGCAGAGCCTGGGGTTGCTCCTGACCAGGGCGGGGTGCGACCTGGACCAGCTGTCGCCGGCCCTTGTCGTGGGCACCAGCCAGGCCGTAGTCTCCGCCGTGGAGGCCGGGGTGGGGATCGCCTTTGTGTCTAACCTGGCCATCGGCAAGAGCGTGGCCCTGAAGCTGGTCCGGGAAGTCGCCGTGACGGGGATGGAGCAGAGGCGCCCGTTCTACTGTGTCTACCGGCAGGAAAGGGTCGTCTCGCGTCTGCTCAGCGAGTTCATCGCCTTTGTCCAGGCAAAATCGGCACGGCAGACGTAGCCCCGTCCCGACCGGCCTCCGTGATAGAATTCAGGGAGCTGCGCGGCAGCAGGAACACGGAGGTGAAGCGTGCCCATAATCAGGGTGGAGATGTGGCCGGGGCGGACCCATGACCAGAAGGCCGAGCTGGCCAGGCGGATCACGGCGGCGGTGGTCGAAGTGGCCCAAACGACGCCTGAAGCCACCATCGTGGTGTTCCAGGACGTGGCCAAGGAGGACTGGGCGGTGGCCGGCAGGCTGGCGTCTGACGCCGCCGGCTAGGGTGCGCCTGGTCGCCACCGGGCCCGGTGACCCCGTCCGCGCCGGACCGGGGAGCCCGGCGTGCCGCGGCATCATCCCCTGATCGGGGCGGACGTGACCGCGGGGGAATGAAGAATGGCAGGCCGTAGCCTGCCATTCGCGAATCCGCTGTCCGGGTTGCCTCAGACGGGGACTGAGCGGGTTACTCTCCCCTCTTCTCGTGCTTCTTGCCCTCACCGGCCTCTTCGGAGGCGCCCTCGCCCTCAGCCGCGCCTTCCGCGCCCGCGGCCCCTTCCACGGCCTCGGCGCCCTCGGCGCCTTCCTCAGCCACTGCCCTCTCTTCCTTCTCGATGTGGAGCGGGGCGATCCGAACCACGATGTGCTCGGGGTTGGTCAGCGGCGTGATGCCCTGCGCCAGGACCAGGTCTCCCACCTGAATGGACTGGTCGTCCTCCACCAGCACGCTGATGTCGACCTCTATCTTGTCCGGGATCCGGTCAGGCAGGCATTCGATCTCCAGGGTATCCAGCTCGTGGGTCATGGCGTTGGTCTTCACCTGGAGCGCGGGGGCCTCGCCCACCAGCACGATGGGCACCTCGACCTTGATCTTTTCCTTCAGGCTGACCTGGAAGAAGTCCACGTGGACCAGCTCGCCCGAGAGGGCGTCCCTCTGGACCTCGCGGACCACCACGCTGTGAGATTTTCCGAGGTCGTCAACCTTGAGCCCTACCAGATGCGTCCTCCCCGCCTGCTTCAGCACCTGCTTCAGCTGCGATGTGTCGCACTGGAGGGCCATGGGCTCGGTGTCATATCCGAACAGGTGCACGGGCGTAATGCCCTGGCGCCGCAGGAACCTCGCCTTCTTGCCCATAAGTTGCCGGGTGCTGGCCTGTAACTCTATCTGATCCACGCCTCTCTCCTTGTATGTCCAGGGACGCCAGGACCAGGCCCCGGGGGCCTGATTCGGGTCTATCTGCGCAACTTCTTATAATACCCCAAGGGCCGCACCGCGGGCAAGAAACCCGAAGCCGGCCCGGGCGCGGGCCGGGTGAAGGCGGGTGGTGCGGGAGGAAGGACCATCCGCCAGGGCAGACGGCCAACACGGTCCGCCCCTCAACACGGGCCGCCCCCGGCGGGCGGCCTGCAGGGCCCGGCCAGGAAGGCATCCAGCAGCCTGTTGAAGGACTCGGTCTCGGTGCGATGGGGCGCGTGGCCGTAACCGGGCAGTATCTCCAGGCGGGCCTGGGGCATGAGCTCCCTGGCCTTGAGGGCTCCCTTGACGCTGTAGTAGGGATCATGGCTGCTCCACACCATGAGGATAGGGACCTTGATCCGGTGCAGGTCCTGCAGGCAAAGCCAGTGCGGCATGGCCCCGTTCTCCATCATGAACCTGGGGTACGGCTGGCGGCGCCCCAGGAGGCGCCGAACGGAAAAGGCCGCCGTGCCCAGCAGGTTGCCCCAGCGGGCCAGGCGGGTAAACCCGGCGGTGTCCACCAGGGCCAGTTGCCGCACCTTCTCCGGCTGGTGCAGCGCCAGGTCCATGGCGATGCGGCCGCCCAGGGAGTGGCCCACCACCGGGAGCGGAGTGGTCAGCCCCAGCGCCCGGATGAGGCCGGCGGTGCTCTGCGTGAAGTGGGACAGGTGATAGCCGTCCCGGTTCCGGTCGCTCAGGCCGAAACCCGGAAGGTCGGGGGCATAGAAGGAGTAGGAGCCGGAAAGCGGCACCATGGTGCCCAGCCAGTCGGCGGAGTCGCTGGCGCCCCCGTGCAGCAGCAGCACCGGGGGCCCCTGCCCCGCCTTCCGGAGGAAGATGCGGTCCCCATCCACCCGTACCGTGAGGGTCTCCACCCCGATGTCGGATGGCCGCGGTTCCTGTCTGCCGTTGTCAGAAGCCATGATGCGCCGGCTGCAACCCAATGATAGGCAACGCCGTCCCCGTATGCAATCCCGGAGGGGCTGTGTCAAACAGTTTCTGGCTTGCAAATTATCGGGGATGTGGTTATTATAGGTCAACCGCTGGGCCGGGAGCGCCGGTTGTGTGCCGGGGCGCATGATGGCCGCGGCGGGAGAATCTGCGAAATAGGGGGGGGCATGTCCAAGAAATACGATGCCATAATCATTGGTGGCGGCCCGGGCGGGGTAACCTGCGGGGCCCTGCTGGCCAAATGGGGGGCGAAGACCCTCCTCATCGAGCAGAACGACACTGTGGGCGGCAAGGCGGTGACGCCCACCAACAAGGACGGGTTCTCCTACGAGGTGGGGCCCAAGCTGCAGTGCCCGGCCCAGGGTCCGAGCTTCGCCACTGTATTCAGGGAGCTGGGCATGGAGAACCAGCTCAATCCCATACCGCTGGACAAGGCCCTGCTGGCGTACCGCGGTCCCTCGGGCAAGTACCGGCTGAATGTCCAGCCGGCCAGCACCGGGCTGTCTCCCGAGCCCTTCTTCGAGACCTGGGGCCTCGAGCCGTCGCAGCACGAGCCCGCCCTCAACTTCATGATCCACATGGCCACCATGACCCCGGAGCAGATCAGCGCGCTGGACAATGTGACGTCGCTGGACTGGTACAGGAGCCTGCCGCTGCCCAATCTGCCCTCCCAGCTGGAGAGCTACATCCGGATGCATGCCAACGCGTCGCTGGCGGTGCCGGTGGACCTGACCGCGGCCTCGGAGCAGCTGGTCATCATGCAGGACCTGGCCCTGCGGGGGGCGGCCGGGTACTATGTCGGCGGCTTCGGCCGGGTGCTCTCCGACATCGGCCGGGCCATGGCGGCCCTGGGCGGCGACATCGTGACCAAGAGCAAGGTCCAGAGGATCAAGGTCAGCAACGGTCGGGTGACGGGTGTCACCACCGACAAGGACACCTACGAGGCGCCGATAGTCATCAGCGACGCCGGGATCCAGCCCACGGTGCTGAAGCTGGTGGGCGACAAGGAGTTCGACCAGGGGTACCTGAACTGGGTCAAGGGCCTCATCCCCAGCTGGGCCTTCACCGGGGTGAAGTACTTCCTGAATAAGAAGCTGCTGCAGGAGCAGATGTACATCGTCTGGGCCGATGACACCACGGTGGACCTTCAGCGCTACCTGGACATGCGGAACGGGAAGATCGGCGAGGAGGTCATCATCTTCGCCACGGTCCCGTCCAACTGGGACCCGAACATGGCGCCGCCTGGCAAGCAGTGCGTGGTGGCCGGGACCATCTGCTCCGCCGACCCCCAGGCCAAGGAGATCCCCATCCTTAACGAGAAGATGGACAAGCTGTGGGACAAGCTGTTCCCGGGCTTCATGGATGCGGTCATGTACAAGGAGCTCGAGGGTCCCCTGGAGGTGTCCCAGTTCACCCGGGACAGCGTGATGCACGGGCAGGGCGGCGAGTGCGTCGGCCTGGCCCAGATCGTGGGCCAGTGCGGCAAGAACACGCCTTCGCCCAAGGCCCCGCTCGGAGGCCTCTTCTACACCGGGTTCGACGTCGGCGTGCCCGGGATGGGTACCCACCGGGCCTCCGGCGGCGGCATCAAAACGGCCCGCATGGTGATGCAGCACCAGCGCCTGCGCCAGGCCATGATCTAGCGCTGCGGCGGGCCGGATGTTGAAGTTCGAAAGGAGGCGCCCATGGCGGACACCGCCCTGTATGAACGGCTCATAGACATGATCAACAGCACCGACCCGCATGTCATCGGCCTCCCGAAGACGCCGGCCATGGTGAAGGTGCTCAGCCTCCAGCTGACGCCGGAGGAAGCGGAGCTGGCGCTGAAGATAGGCACGGCCGGGGGCACGCTCAGTCAGCTCTCCGAAAGGACCGGCGTCGAGCCGGCGGCGCTCAAGGAGAAGCTGGAGACCATGGCCACCAAGGGCTCGATGTGGATTGACCCCGACAAGGAGGACCCGGTGTACCGCGTCATCGGCAGCTGTGCCCCCGGTTTCGTGGAGACCGGCGGGTGGGGCGGCATCCGGTTTCCCTACGATGCCGAGCTGATCCGGAACCTGCACCAGGTCTTGATGGACTGGGCCCGGTTGACCCTGGTCCCGCTGGGGTTCCCCTTTGCGCCCGTCTTCGCCCACCCGGAGCACCTGCCGGATGATGCCGGGCCGGCCGAGAACCTCTTCGCGAGGCTGAAGGAGCAGGACTTCATTGCCGTGTCCGACTGCCCCTGCCGCCTCTCACACCGGCTGGCCGAGCCCGACCGCCACTGCAACCACACCCTGCAGGCCTGCATCCACTATGGCGACGTGGCCAAATGGACCGCCAGGTACGGTATGGCCCGCCGCATCACCTATGACGAGGCCGTCGCCATCCTCAAGAAGTGCCACGCCGAAGGCCTGGTCCACAGCATCGACATCGAGGGCTGCATCTGCAACTGCTGCACGGACTGCTGCCCCATGTTTGTGGCCATACGGGATTTCAAGTCTAAGAGCTTCGTCGCCTCGCCGTTCACACCGCAGATCGACGCCGAAAGCTGCAGCGCCTGCGCTGCCTGCATTGACGCCTGCCCGCTGGGCGCCATCAGCCTGGGTGATGTGGCCGAGGTGAAGCAGGATACCTGCGTGGGCTGCTCCCTGTGCGTGCCGAGCTGCCCCGTGGGAGCCATCAAGATGGTCCGGCGGTAGGCGTACCGGCCGCCGGGGGCCGCGGCCGCCGCCCGCGCTATGCCATCAGGCGGGCGCCTTCCTTTCGTCAGTCGAAGCCGTGCCAGGTGACCAGGGCTTCCGCCGGCTCCCGGCTGGCCTGGAAGGCGGCCGCAGGGTGCGAGGTGTCGGGGTATCCCACGGCCACGGCCAGCACCATCTTCTTTGAATCGGGCAGGTTGAGCAGGCTTCTCAGCACCTGCGGGTAGGCCACCGGCGCCGCCAGGGCGCAGGTCCCCACACCGTGATGCCAGGCCGCCAGCATCAGGTTCTCGGCGGCGATGCCCATGTCCACCAGGGACCACTGCGAGAGCGAGGCATCCATGTACATCACCACCCCGTTGGGCGCATCGAAGAAGGTGCGCATGGCCGTGCGCCAGCGGCGCATGGCATCGGGGTCCTCCCGGCCCAGCCCCAGCTCGCGGACCAGGCGGCGGCCGTCGGCCAGGAGGCGCTGCCGGTAGGCCCCGGTGAAGCGGGGCCAGGGGAAGTCCAGCTGCGGCTTCTCCCCCGCCTGCCCCATGGCCGCCAGCGCCTCCTTCACCTCCTTCATGGCCTCCCCGCCCAGCACGGCGAACTCCCAGGGCTGGGTGTTCTCCCATGAAGGGGCCCGCAGGGCCGCCTCCAGCATGGCCCGCAGGACCTCCCGGGGCACGGGGTCCGGCTTGAAGGCGCGCACGCTCCTCCGGGTCCGGATGGCTTCAATGACGTCCATGGCCCACCGCCGCGTCGGTCAGATTCCGGCCACCAGGAAGCCTGACTGATCGATGTCCAGCTCCGCCGTCGCTTCGAGGAAGGACCCGTCCTGGATGACATCCACGTCATCGAAAACGGCTTCGAGCAGGCCCTCGATGGCGTCCTCACCGTTCCTGGCGTCGGTGTCTACCTCGAACTTGGCCACCCCGGCGATATCCAGGGTGTCGCTGTCCTCCTTCTGCGCCGAGAGGGCGTAGGCCTCGAATCCCTGCACCATCAGGCCGGCCAGGACGCTCTTCTCCAGGTCCACATAGAGCCCCGACGGGATGCGGTCCACCACGTCCTTGATGTCGGCTTTCTTCAGCAGGGAGGTGTCGCCCTCTCTCATCACCTTGATGCAGCCCTCAACTCCGGCCTCGTTGCCGAGTATGATCTGGCCGTCCAGGAGCGCTACCCGGGGGTCGGAATCGTACGCCGCGCCGTTGTCCAGCTCCCACAGCTCTTCGCCTTTGTACTCTCCTTTGTCGAAGCCGGCCCCCTCCAGCTTCTGCCGCACCTGCTCCAGGTCGAAGTCTCCCTTGAGCACGGTGAAGCGCAGGCCAGTGCCCGTGCCGAAGGCGAAGACATTGACATCGCCGGAAGTGATGCCATGGGCCTCCAGGCGGGCTTCGACCGCCCCCTTCCAGCTGTCATAGAGGTCGGAAAGATGGTCGTCATTCCTCAGGGCCGCGACGTCGAAGTACTTGAAGGACATGGTATCCGCGGGCGCCTGGGAGACCATGTTCGCCAGGCCGCTGCTTGAGGAGCAGCCGGCGCCGGTCAAGCTGGCCCCCAGCAGGACCATCAGCGCCGCTATCAAGAGGATCCTCTTCATCATAGGTGCCAACCTCCTACCGCATTTCTCAATATCATACAGGGTAGGTGCAAGAGGGTGCGGCCCGGCGCCGCACAAAAGGAGAGGTCAGGCAGTCGGCCTGCCTGACCTCACTGGCAGACAGCGTTGTCGCCGCGGACGGCTAGTGAATGGCCCCTTCGCCGCGCAGCTTGTCGATCTCGTCTTTGGAGTAGCCCAGGCCGGCCATGACCTCATCGGTGTCGTGCGATTGCGGCACCGACAGCCGCTGAATGGAGCCGGGCGTGTCGGAGAGCTTTATGCTGATGCCCACCTGCTTCATCTTGCCGAACTTGGGATGGGGTATCTCCACCACCGCCTGGCGGGCCTTGGCCTGTGGGTCCTCGAATACCTCGTCTATGTCCAGGACCTTGCCCACCGGCACGTCCAGCGGGGCCAGCTCCGCGAACCAATCGTCCCTGTTCTTGGTGAGGAATATGCGGCGCAGGTCGGCCATGATCTCGTCCTTCTTGGGGCTGGGATCGAACTCATGGGCCGTCAGGTCTTCCCGGCCGATGGCTTTGCACAGATTGGCCCAGAAACGCGGCTCGATGGGGCATACGCTGAGCCACTTCTTGTCTTTGGTCTCGAACACGGCGTAGTAGGGGTTGTTGCCGCTGGTCAGGGTGTCGCCGCGGACCGGCTTGACGCCGCTGTACGGGTACTCCACGGCGCCGGGCACTCCGGCCAGCATCCCGACCACCCCGTCCATCATGGAGATGTCCACCAACTGCCCCTTGCCGGTCTTCTCCCTGGCGAAGAGGGCCATCATGATGCCGGACAACCCGTTCAGGTAGGCCACGGCCATGTCGGCCACGATGTTCAGCGCCATGACCGGGGGGCCGCCCACCCTGTCGCCCGTCATCCCCAGAATGCCACCGAAGCCGGCGTAGTTGCCGTCATGCCCCACGAAGTCGCGGTAGGGGCCGGTCTGGCCGTAGCCGGAGACGGCGCAGTAGACCAGCCTGGGGTTGATCTTGGAGAGGGCCTCGTAGCCCACGTTCATGCGGTCCATTACCCCGGGCCGGAACGACTCGAGAACCACGTCCGCTGACTTGGCCAGCTTGTGGAAGACGGCCTGGCCCGCCGGGGTCCGCATGTTGATGGAGACCTTCTTCTTGTTGCGGTCCATAGCCGCGGCGGCTACCATCCTGAGGGCCTCGTCCGCTTGCTCGGGGTAGTACACCAGTCCCTCGCCGACGCCCTTGTGCCCGCCTCCGGGCGGCATCTCCACCTTGATAACGTCCGCCCCCATGTCACCCATGGTCATGGCGGCCAGCGAAGCCGGTCCGAAGCCGCAGGTATCGATTACCCTGATCCCGCTAAGTGCTGATGCCAATTGAACCTCCTCATTTGTGGGCCACCCCCCGGGGCCAACTAGATAATGTGGGTGGGGCGGGTGAGTCCGCCCCTGGAATGCCAATTAAGAGGTATGATACATCAAGCTCGCCGGGGCGGGCAAACCCGGCCGGGGGGCGAGCGGACGGGTGGCCCCGGGGGCGCCGCCCATCAGCCCGATGCCCGTCATCAGCCGCCCGGTCACCCGGTGACGAAGCGCGAGATGACCAGGGCCAGGTCCTCTATGTCCCTCTGGTAGACGAACTCGTTGCGGCCGTGTATGCCGCAATCGGCGCGGATGGTCCCCAGGCCGAACAGCCTGGCACCCCATTCGAGGACAACGATGGGGCCGAAGTCACCCGACCCCATCTCGCCGTACTGGCCGGAATGGCCGGTGACCTGCCTCAGGATCTCGGCCAGATCTCCGGCGATGGGGTCGTTCAGCGGGGGCACAGTGGGGTTCCGGCTGATGCTGGGGATGTCCCACTCCACTCCGCGGGCCGATGACAGTGCCTCCATCAGCTCCCGCTCCGCTTCGACCACATCCTCCTCCGGTATGAGCCTCCGGTCCACCGTAATGACGCACTCGTCGGGCACGATATTGGCCTTCAGCCCTCCGTGGATCATGTTGATGTTCAGGCGCGGCTCCATCACGGTGAGGCCGGTGGCGGGATGGACTGGCACGCGGGACCGGCGCCGGGTCACCTTCTTCTTCAGGTCCAGCAGAGCATCGAGCACCACGGCGGCCTTCTCCACGGCGTTGTCGCCGAGGTGCGACATCCCGGAGTGCACCGACCGGCCTTTCACCCTGATCTCCATGTGGATGCAGCCCAGGGCCGCCACCTGCACGTAGCCGAAGCTGGTGTCCAGGCTGAAGAAGCCGGCCCCGGCCACCGGCTCCAGCCAGGGGCGCAGGTAGCGTACCTGGCTGGCCTGCGTGATCTCTTCGTCGGTGGTGACCATGACCGATGTGTCGAACCGCCACGTGCTGTCCCGGGCCATCTCCAGGGCCAGCAGGAGCGCGGCGATGGCCCCCTTCATGTCGGCGGCGCCGCGGCCGTAGATGCGGCCTTCCTCCACCTTCGGTGAGAAGGCCTCCCAGCCCTGGGCCGGCACCACGTCCATGTGGGTGTAGAGTATGAGGCGAGGCCGGGCCCGGTCGCGGCGATGGGCCAGCAGGTTCAACCGCCCGCTCTTGCCTTCCGCATGCTCAGGCGGTATCAGGACCCGCTCCGTCTGGAAGCCGGCCTGGCGAAAGAGCGGCTCGAGGTAGTCGACGGTCCGGGCGTAGCCGGCCACCGGATCCAGCTCCGGGGAGACAGAGGTGTCTATCGCTATGAGGTCTTTGAGCACCTGCACGTAGTCCATGCTGGCCTCCTTTCTGCGGGCCGCGGCTGCTGCCGCGGCCGGCGTCGCGCGCTATGCCTGCCCGCCCACTGATATCCGCACCAGCCAGAAGAGGGCCCCCAGCAGCATCAGGAAGAGCAGCAGGGCGACGGAGATGCAGCCCAGGGGCAGGGTGGTGCCCATGCGGTTGTTGAGCGGGATCATGATGGTGCCCAGGCAGAAGGCCACCAGGCCGCCCCACAGCACGCCTGTCCACACCCCGGCATCCAGCGCCAGGCCCCACAGGGAGCCCGCGGCTCCTCCCAGCAGCCCCAGGATCAGCGCCCCGCAACCTATGGCCACGGCGCCGATGAGTCTGCGCCGGAAACGGAGTATCGCATCATCCCTCTCCTGCCGGCTGCGAAACCGCCTGTAGCTGCCACGACGAGATAACATCTGCACCCTGTTGTCTGCCCGGGCTGCAAGGCATTGCTAGTAAGTGTATCCCAAAGACGCCTCTCTGACCACCTGCGGGACGGGGACGCGCCGCTGCCCAGTCTGTTCCCGCCGGGCCCGGGGCGGGCCGCTGTCAGGCGATAAAATCGTGAGGTTTGTGGAGCCCAAACCCCTATTGTACGACCAGAACGGGCATGATAGAATGCATCTAGCGGGAGGGTTCTTCCACCTACCATGAGAAAAAGGATCACGCCCAGGAACACGGTCTTCGTCGTCCTGTCCTTCGAAGGGCCGGACGGCTACTCAACGGCGGGCGGCCTCGGCGTGCGGGTGGACAACCTGGTGGCCACCCTGGCCCGAAAGGGCTATCTGACGCACCTTTTCTTCATCGGGGATCCGGACCGCCCCGGTGAAGAGATCCGGGAGAACGGCAAGCTGGTGCTGCACCGCTGGTGCCAGTGGATCAGCCGGCACCATCCCAACGGCGTGTACGATGGCGAGGAGGACAAGCTCCGGGACTTCAACGATTCCATTCCGCAGTTCGTGAGGGAGCATGTGGTGAAGCCCGCCGTGGACAAGGGCCAGATGGTGGTGGTCCTGGGAGAGGAGTGGCACACTACAGAGGCGATGTGCCGCGTCAGCGACACGCTGTGGCAGCACGGGCTGCGGAACAGCGCGGTGCTTTTCTGGAACGCCAACAACACCTTCTCCTTTCACCGCATCAACTGGGGCCGGCTGAGCTACACCACTACCGTCACCACGGTCAGCCGCTATATGAAGCACCTGATGTGGGAGTATGGAATCAACCCCCTGGTCATACCCAATGGCATCCCCAAGAGCCTGCTGGGAGACACGGATGCGGAGATGGTGCAGGAAGTGCGCCGGGCGGTCGGGGCGGACATCATGCTGTGCAAGGTAGCCCGGTGGGACCCGGACAAGCGATGGCACCAGGCGGTGGAGTGCGTGGCCAGGCTCAAGGAGAGGGGCTACCGGACCACGCTCCTGGCGCGGGGAGGAATGGAGCCCCACCGCGGGGAGGTCATGGGCTCCGCCCGCCAGATGGGGCTGAGCGTCAGGGAGGCGTGGTGCCGCGACGGCTCGCCGCCGGCCTACGTGGCCGCCATCCGAGAGGCGGCCCCGGCGGACATCATTGAGGTCAAGTTCCAGCTGCCCACCCCCTTTCTGCAGGTGGTCTACAACGCCGTGGATGGCGTGCTGGCCAACAGCGGCCGGGAGCCGTTCGGGCTGGTGGGGCTGGAGGCCATGGCGGCCGGCGGCATCGTCTTCACCGGGTCCACCGGAGAGGACTATGCCATTCCGTTCGTGAATGCCTTCGTCCTGGAGACGCCGGACCCGATGGAGATCGTGGGCCACCTGACGTATGTAATGGACTACCCTGAAGAGGGGATGCGCATGCGGCGGGCCGCCCGGGCCACGGCCCGCTACTACGTCTGGGATGTGGCTGTTCTCAATCTCATCGCCAAGGTGGAGAACCAGGCGCGGATCCAGGGCACGCTGCAGGGAGAGCCGGAGGAGCCGGCGGAGGCCTTCGCGGAGTCCAAGCTGCTCCCGGAGCTGCTTCCCACAGCGCCCAAAGGCGCCGGGGGCGGCTGATGGCGGAGAGCCTGGTCATATACACCGTCCTTCACCAGCCCCGCCGTCTCAAGCTGCCCGCCGAGCCCATACCCCCTGGCGCCGGCCCCGAGGAGATAGAGCGCTGCCTCTTCGATGAGGCCATGAATGAGTTCTACTTCCGCAAGGTGGCCCGCTGGTGCTACTACCCGGCGACGGAGATGTTCCTGGAGTTTGCCGATCGGGGCTTCAACCTCTCCATCGGCTTCTCGCTGTCGGCCCTGCGCCAGGCCCAGCTGTGGGACCCCGAGCTCTACGCCCGGCTCCAGAAGCTGGTGGCCCACCCCGGCGTTGAGCTGGTCAACGTCGAGCCATACCACAGCTTCCTGCCCCTGATCGATCTGCCGGCCTTCGCCGAGCGCATGTCCTGGTCCCGCGACAACCTGGAGCAGATGATGGGCCGGAGGCCCGAGATCACCGACACCACCGAGATGCTGATGTCGGGCCCCATATACCAGGCGCTGAACGGCGCGGGCTTCAAAGGGGCGCTGATGGACGGCCGCCCCTGGGTGATGGAGTGGCGCGAGCCCACTCACCTGTATCACCAGGGGAAGGACCTGATGCTGCTGCCGCGCCACTTCGAGCTGAGCGACGATGTGGGCTACCGCTTCTCCAACAAGGCGTGGTGGGGGTACCCGCTGATGGCCGATGCCTATTCTCATTGGGTGAGGGACGCCTGGGGGGACTTCGTGCTGCTGGCCTGGGACTTCGAGACGTTCGGAGAGCACCACTCCAAGGACACCGGCATCTTCGATTTCATGAGGCGCCTGCCGGACGAGCTGGACCGGCGCGGAGTGAAGACGCTCCGGCCCACCGACGCCGTGGCGCGTTTCCGCGGCTCCAGCCACGAGCTGCCGCTGCCGGCCTTCCCCAGCACCTGGGCCGGGGAAGGAGGGATGGAGTTCTTCCTGGGCAACCCGGCCCAGCAGGCGGTCTTTCAGCTCATGCTTCAGGCCTATAACCTGGCGCTGCTCACCAGGGACCCCCGGCTGATCGACCTGGCGCTGTGGCTGAGCCAGTCGGACAATCTTCACCTCATCCAGTGGTTTGGTCGCTCCGGCTCTGAGGCTGAGGTCTCGGCCTACTTCACGCCGAGGGAATGGTGGAACCTGGGCCCTTCGGGGATCATCTGGGAGATGCAGCAGGTCTACAAGAATTTCATACGGGCCCTGGGGCCCTATCTCTAAGGCGCCACCGGCCTTTCGAGCGATGTGGGGGCCGCGTCCCGCCAGGGGCGATTCGCGGCCGCGATCCCGGACCCGGCTGCCAGACTGGAGGAGACGGCTGACATGGCTGACCGCCTGCAGTGGAAGATACCGAAAAGAATAGGCAGGCTCGGGGAGCTGGCCCACAATCTGTGGTGGACCTGGCAGCCCGATGCCCGCGAGCTTTTTCGCCGGCTGGACTACGTCCGGTGGCGCCTCGACCACAACCCGGTCAAGCAGCTGCGCGAGGTGGCGCCGGACCGGCTGCAGCTCCTGGCTACCGATAAGGAGTTCCTGGACCTCTATGACCGGGTGATGGCCGCGTTCGACGCCGGCGTGCACTCCCGGGACACCTGGTTCGAGTCCCGCTACCCGGGCCTGCTGGACGGGCCGGTGGCCTACTTCTCCATGGAGTTCGCCATCCACAACTCCCTTCCCATCTACGCCGGCGGGCTGGGCATCCTGGCCGGAGACACCTGCAAGGAGGCCAGCGGCCTGGGCCTGCCCATGGTGGGTGTGGGGTTCATGTACCCCCAGGGGTACTTCCGCCAGCACATAACCGCCCAGGGGACCCAGGAAGAGCGCTACCGGCAGCTCGACTTCGACGAGGCGCCCATCCATCCGGTAGCGGGTGCCGGCGCCGGCCGCCTGCTGGTGCCCGTGCCGCTGGGCCGGCGGGTGGTGCACGTGGGCGTGTGGCAGGTCAGGGTGGGACGGGTGGACATCTATCTCCTGGATACCAACGTCCCTGAGAACACGCCGCGGTACCGCCAGCTGTCTGCCCGGCTCTACGTGGCTGATCAGGAAAGCCGCCTGCAGCAGGAGATCGTGCTGGGGATGGGTGGCGTGCGGGTGCTCCACGCACTGGGGATCAAGCCGGCCGTATGGCATGCCAACGAGGGGCACACGGCCTTCATGACCCTGGAGCGGGTCAGGGAGCAGATCCATGCCGGCCTGTCGTTCCCGGAGGCGGTGCGGAAGGTGAGGGCCAGCACCATCTTCACCACTCACACGCCGGTCCCGGCCGGACAGGATGCCTTCCCCATCGACCTGGTGGACAGGTACCTGGGCGATTTCTGCGATGCGGCGCGGATACCGCGAAGCGACTGCCTGGGACTGGGCCAGATGCCGGGGTCGGATGGCGGCCCGTTCAACATGTCCGCCCTGGCCATGCGCATGTCGGACCAGCGCTACGGCGTCAGCCGGGTTCACGGCCGCGTGGCCCGCCGGATGTGGCGCGGCCTGTGGCCGGACCGGGAAGTGGAGGACGTGCCCATCTCCCACATCACCAACGGGGTGCACACGCCGGGCTGGGTGGCCATCGAGATGCGCCAGCTGTACGACAAGTACCTCGGGGAGGGGTGGCTGGAGAGGCATGACGACCCGGCCGTGTGGGAGAAGATAGCGGACATTCCCGATGCCGAGCTGTGGAACGTCAGGCGCACGCTCAAGCACAGCTTCAGCGAGGGGGTGGTTGAGCTGGCCCAGAGGGCCTGGGCCTCCAACGATGTGGAGCCGAACCAGCTGGTGGGCATCGGGGCCCTGCTGCACCCCGAGGTGCTGACCATCGGGTTCGTGCGCCGCTTCGCCGAGTACAAGCGGCCGACCCTGCTGTTCCGGGACATCGAGCGCCTGAAGCGGCTGGTGGCGCAGCCCTTTCAACCGGTGCAGATCGTGTTCGCCGGCAAGTCCCATCCGGCCGATCTCGCCTCCAAGGAGCTGGTCAGCCGGGTGTTCAACCAGTCCCTGGACCGCGATTTCATGGGGCGCGTCGCCTTCCTGGAGGACTACGACATGCACCTGGCGCACCACCTGGCGCAGGGCGTGGACGTCTGGCTGAACACGCCGCGGAGGATGAACGAGGCCTGCGGCACCAGCGGCATGAAGGCGGTGCTCAACGGCGTGGTCCACATGAGCGTGCGGGATGGGTGGTGGGACGAAGCCTACGACGGGTCCAACGGCTGGGCCGTCGGCGACGTCATCAAGCCGCCGTCCATTGAGGAAGAGGACGCCATGGACGCGGAGTCCGTGTACCGGACCCTGGAGAGGGACGTTGTCCCGCTGTTCTACACCAGGGACCGCCAGGGGGTGCCCCGCGGCTGGACGGCCCTGATCAAGGAATCGATCCGGACCCTGGCCCCGCGCTTCAGCGCCCGCCGGATGCTGAAGGAGTACATGGAATGCGCCCTCTTGCCGGCCTGCAGTGCCAGGCCCTGACCGGGAAAAGGAAGGCCCGCCAGCCCCTGGCTCCAGCCATGGGGAGAACGTCATAGGAGGCACAATGCCCATCAATCTGCTGGGCGTCTGCGGCAGCCCCATCAGGGGAGGCAACACGGAGGCCTTCCTGTCGGAAGCGCTGAAGCAGGCGGAGGAACTGGGTGGCGTCAGCGTTGAGCTGTTGCGCCTGGCGGAGAAGCGCATCGGTGACTGCCGCCACTGCAACTGGTGTACCTCCCGGCAGGAGGCGGGCAGCTTCTGCTGCGTCAAGGACGACATGCTGGAGATCTATCCCCGCATTATCGAGGCCGATGCGCTCCTGGTGGCCACCCCGGCCTACACCGGCCGCCTTTCGGGCTATACCGCCGTCTTCATGGACCGCTTCCGGGCGCTGGTCCTGGGCCGCCACTACCGGGGCGTCCTCCGTAACAGGGTGGGAGCGGCCATGGCGGTCTCCTGGATGCGTCATGCCGGGCCCGAGACCACCCTGCTCAGCGTCGTCACTGCCTATCTCATGTGGGGGATGGTGGTGGCCAGCCCCGGCGAGGGCGGATGCCAGTTCGGCGCTGCCGGCGTCTCCAGCGAGGGCGGGGCCGGCCGCTTCGAGCCCGGGGAGAGGCTGGGGATCCTGAGGGACAATCTGGCGCTTTCTTCGGCCCGGGCCCTGGCCAAACGGACGGTGGAGCTGGCCCGGATCATGAAGGCCGCCAGGGACCTGCCGGAGGCGCCGGCGCGCTAGCCACCGGGCCGCGCCTGGGTGACTTCGACGCCCTGCCCTAAGGTCTCTCGATAAGGCGCAGGCCGTCGGTGAACGGCAGCAGGGCCTCGGGCACCAACACGGTGCCATCCTCCCGCTGGCAGTTCTCCAGGACCGCGATCATGATGCGCGGCAAAGCCAGGCCGGAGCCGTTGAGCGTGTGCACCAGCTGCGGCCGGGCGCCCGGCCCGGGCCGGTACTTCAGATTGGCCCTTCGCGCCTGGAAGTCGGTGCAGTTGCTGCAGCTGGAAACCTCCAGCCACTCCTGGCACCCCGGGGCCCACACCTCGAGGTCGTAGGTCTTGGCCGAGGCGAAGCCCAGGTCTCCGGTGCAGAGCTGGAGCACGCGGTAGGCCAGCCCCAGACGGCGAAGGATATCCTCCGCGTCGGCCACCATCCTCTCCAGCTCGGCGAAGGAGGTCTCCGGCGTGGTGTACTTGTACATCTCCACCTTGTCGAACTGGTGGCCCCGCTTGATGCCCCGGGTATCCTTCCCGGCGGCCATCTTCTCGCGGCGGAAGCAGGCGGTGTAGGCCACGTAGCAGCGAGGCAGTGAGGCGGCCTCCAGTATCTCGTCCCGGTGGATGTTGGTCAGTGGCACCTCGGCCGTGGGGACGAACCAGAAGTCCTCCTCGGCGTCGTGATAGAGGTTGTCGGCGAACTTGGGCAGGTTGGATGAGCCGATGAGGCACTCCTGCTTCACCATGTAGGGAGGGTAGATCTCGGTATAGCCGTGGTCCTTGATGTGGCAGTGCAGCATGAAGGCTATGAGGGCCCGCTGCAGCTGCGCCCCGGCTCCCTTGAGCAGGTAGAAACGGGTCCCCGAGAGCTTGGCGCCGCGGGCGAAATCGATGATGTCCAACGACTCGCCCAGGTCCCAGTGGGCCTTCGGCTGGAAGTCCAGGCGGCGCGGCTCGCCCCAGCTGCGGGCGATTATGTTGTCCTCGGGAGGCTGCCCCACCGGGACGCTGGCGTCGGGGATATTAGGGATGCGCAGCAGCCGGTCCTGCAGCCTGGCCTCTATGTCCGCGGACTCCGCCTCGATGCTCTTCACCCGCTCTCGGATCTGCCCCAGGTCCCGCGCCGCCGCATCATGCCCGGTGGCGCCCGACGGTCCAGGCGCAGCTGTCTCATGCCCGGCGGCAATGGTCACGCCCTCCCCGGATGCCCCGGCCGCAGCCTCCGCAGAGGCCTCCGCAGAGGCCTCCGCTTTGCGGGCGCCGAACTTCCGGCTCTCCTTCTTGTGGTGGGCGCGCAGCGACTCCGCCTCGGCTATCAGCCGGCGGCGCTGCTCGTCCAGGGCCAGGACGTCTTCCAGCGAGGTGGCGTCCTGGCGCTTCGCCAGGGCCTCCCTCACCAGCTGCTGGTTCTGCCGGATGAACTGGATGCTTAGCATGTCTCTCCTGCCGTCCTCCGAATCAGGCCGCCTTGAGCTGCGGGAAGAGGATCACCTCGCGGATGGACTGCTGATCAGTGAACAGCATGACCAGGCGGTCGATGCCCACCCCCAGGCCGCCGGTGGGCGGCATGCCATACTCCATGGCCTGTATGAAGTCCTCCTGGTACTGCTCCGCCTCTTCGTCGCCGAACTGCTTGCGCCACTCTTCCTGAATGGTGAAGCGGGCGGCCTGCTCTTCGGGGTCGTTGAGCTCGGTGAAGGCGTTGGCGAACTCCATGCCCACGGCGAAGGCCTCGAAGCGCTCCACGATCGATCTGTTGTCGCTCCTGGTCTTGGCCAGCGGCGTCGTCTCCACCGGGTAGTCCACCAGGAAGGTAGGCTGTATCAGAGTCGGCTCCACGTAGGTGGACACCAGCTTGTCGATGAGGTAGGCCGGGCTCATGGTCTCATCCAGCTGCAGGCCCCTGGACTCCATGGCGCCGCGGAGCCTCTCCGGCCCGGCCGAAAGCGCCTCCTCGAAGTCGATGCCGCTGGCCTGCAGCACGGCATCGCGCAGGGTGATGCGTTTCCACGGTGGCGTGAAATCCAGGGTCAGGTCACCGTAGGGCACCTTCATGGTCCCCAGCACCGACAACGCCGCCTGGGACACCATCTCCTCCAGCATGGCCATCACGTCCGTGTAGTCGGCGTAGGCCTCGTATGACTCCAGGGTGGTGAACTCCGGATTGTGCCTGGTGGAGATGCCCTCGTTGCGGAAGATGCGCCCGATCTCGTACACCTTGTCGAAGCCGCCGACGATGAGCCGCTTCAGATAGAGCTCGGTGGCGATGCGGAGGTAGAAGTCTTCGTCCAGGGCCTGGTGGTGGGTGATGAAGGGCCTGGCCCGGGCGCCGCCCGCCACCTGCTGCAGCACCGGCGTCTCCACTTCGATGAAGCCCCGCTCATCCAGGAAGCGGCGTATGGCCGATATGGTGCGGCTGCGCGCCAGGAAGGTGTCCCGGGCCGCCTGGTTGGATATGAGATCCAGGTACCGCTGGCGGTAGCGCTTCTCCACGTCCACCAGCCCGTGCCATTTCTCAGGCAGGGGCTCGAGGGACTTGGCCAGCATGGTGAACTCCGAAACGCTGACGGTGGTCTCACCGGTGTGGGTCCGGAACAGCACGCCCTCTACCCCGATGATGTCCCCGAGGTCGAGTTCCTTCACCAGCGACTGTCTTTCCGGGCCCATCTGGGCCTTGTTGAAATAGGCCTGTATCCGGCCGGAGCCGTCACGCAGGTCGAGGAAGGAGGCCTTGCCCATGTGGCGCAGGGCGGTCACGCGGCCAGCCAGGCTCACCACCATCTCCGGCCCGATGCCGCCGCCGTCAAACAGCGATTTGGCTTCCTCGGCTGTGTGAGTCCGGCGATAGCTGTTTGGATATGGGTTTATGCCCCGCTCCCGGAGCTGGCGCAGCTTCTCCCGGCGCTGCTGCGTGATGATTTCGAGTCTCTTTCCCATGAGCCGCCTCTCAGATCAGTGACCGGCATCCGGCCGCCTGGTGGCGACGATGCCTGCGGTCAGACCGACGAACGTTAATTATAGGTGAGGAAAGCGGCGTCTGCCAAGGCGGAACACGGACGGAGCGGACCACCCGCCAGGCGGGATCAGCACGAGCCGCTCGGTGAGCCGCAGCGGGGGCTGCGCTCAGCCGTCGTAGCCGCCGTCGCGGTCCTTGGCCTTGCCCCGGATCTCCAGCTGCAGCAACTCGAGGCTGGGATAGAGCTTGTCATAGCCCTTCTGCTCCCACTCCTCGGTGTCGCGAAAGCCGGCGATGGCATGCTGGATGTCCCTGATGGCGGCCCGCAGGGCCCGGGTGTCACGCTTCCGGACCCAGCCCTGGATGCGGATGCAGTCCTGCACGTCGTGCACGATCTGGTCCGACCGGGGCCCGATGTTGGCCCGGATCTGCTGGGGATAGGCCTCGAGACGCCTCAGGCGCTGCTCGAACTGCCTGACCTGCCAGGCGACGACCACCAGGCCCACCGTAAAGTAAGAGCCGACAACAGCGGTGACGATTGCGACGAATGCCGGCCACTGCATTACGTCTGCCTACTCCAAATGACCGAGAATGGGTTAATCGCCAACTGACCCTCAGCCGGTGCTAACGCCAGCTATCTGCAACTGGCTGGCCAGCACCAGCACCGTGATAAGGATCACCGTCAGGAAGGTTATCCCCGACAGCAACACTATGATAGCAACTACAAATGGCGTCCCAGAAGAACCTGAGTCTCCCATGATCTCTCCTTTCGAACCGGCGTTCTACTAGGCCACCAGAACGATCAGGATGACCGATACCAGGGCGTAGATGCCGACGGCTTCGGTGAGGGCCGCCACCAGTATCATGTTGGTCATGACGGCGTTCCTGGATTCCGGATTGCGCCCCAGGCTCTGCATCGCTGAATGGCCGATGAGTCCCAGAGCCAGGGCTGGCCCCATGAAGCCCAGGCCACCCACGATCCCCGCGGCCAGCCACTTTACCAGCTCAGCGTCCATATTTGACCCTCCTTTTCCAAACTGGCGGTCTACGAATGCGCCCGGTCTGTGCACACCGATTCATAGCGCTTCACCGGCGCGTGGCGCGCCGGTGAACGAGACATGCGGAACGCGGAATACCTCACCGGGAATCGACGGTCTGTCGCGCAAGCGGCCGACACGAACATATTGTTCAGCACCCCCTCGGCCGGGTTTCCTCTCCCTGTCACTGACCCCCGGGCCATCAACTGAGACCATCGCGATCTACACGATATGTACGATGGTTCCGGGATCACAGCGTAGGTTACCGTATAACATACATCCGCCGAGCTTGTCAAGACGAGCAAAAACAGGCGATGAAAGACGGTCAGACAGCGCCGGAGGAGCCGCCCCTGCCGCCAGTTGACGGAAGATCAGCATGGGATGTATTATGCTCCGCGAGAGGGCGAAGCGACAGGTCAAACTCAAGGGGAGGTGCACCCATGTATGAAAGAATCCTGGTCCCGCTGGATGGCTCCGGACGCGCCGAGCACGCTCTGCCATACGCTGAGTGGGTGGCCAAGAAGCTGGGCAGCATGGTTACTCTGATCACTGCCTGCGGGCTGGAGGACCCCATGGTCCGGCCGCTCACCGTGTACCTGGAGAAGCAGACCGAGGACCTGCAGAAGTCCGGAATAAACGCCGACTGCTCGTGTGTCGTGGGCGACATTGCCGAGGAGATACTCAAGGTCGCCGAGAAGAACCGCGTCGGCCTGATCATCATGACCTCCCGCGGCGCCAGCGGCACCGCCCGCTGGGCCCTGGGCGGCGTGGCCCTCAAGGTGGTGCTGCACACCAGCACCCCTATCCTGCTGGTCCGCACAGCTGAGCGCCATGCGGCCCGGCTGGATGAGGGTGTGCGGAGCATCCTGGTGCCCCTGGACGGGTCGCCGGTGGCGGAGAGCATTCTGCCGCATATCAGCGACCTGGCCCTGGCCACCGGCCTGGAGGTGGTCCTGATGCAGGTCACCGTGCCCATAGGCTATCCGGCGGTAGCCAGGGACAACGTGGAAGCCGGCAAGCACGAGGCGGATGTTAAGAAGCTCAATGAAAACCGGCAGGCGGCCACGGAGTTCTATCTGAGCGAGCGCGAGAAGGAGCTGGCGGCCAAGGGTGTCAAGGTCAAGACGGTATCGCTCAGCGGGAAGCAGGCCTCAAACGTGATACTGGACTACATCAGTGATAACCCCATCGGCATGACGGCCCTGGCCACGCATGGTTTCTCCGGGATCAGCAAATGGGCCTTCGGCAGCGTGGCCATCGACGTGCTTGAGGGGTCCACCAGGCCCCTCCTCCTGTTGAGGCCGCCGCTGCCATCCGTGCGCTAGAGGGGCTTTCCCCTCCCCCCGGGCCGGCGTCACCCGCGGCCCAAGCCTGATGAACAAAGAGGCACGCCCTGATCAGGGGCGTGCCTCTTCTTTTGCACCAACAGCTTCTGATGACGGCGCCGGGCTTCGCTGCCGGGCGCTATATCTTCTTGACGATCTTCGCGTACTCCTCGCTGGAGAACGCCTTGCAGGTGATGGTCTTGAAATCGCCCCGAATGGCCAGGGACAGAAGCCGCTGCAAGGCCGCCTCATCGTTCGGGTACTCGACGATGACCACGAAATCGAAAGAGCCCATCAGCGAGTAGAAGGAGATCAGCTTGCCTCCAGCCTTCTCGATATCGTCCTTCCACTGCTCGGTGTTCTTGCCAATCTCACGGATCCTCTTCGCCCCCTGCTCGGTGTAGTTGGCCAGAATAACGTAGGTAGACATGGTACTTCCTCCTTTCCAAGTATCGATGCGGCGGCACGGTTTCTCATCCTTGCATCCCGGATGACCCGTGTATTGGACATTGAACTCAGGTGCAGTATAGGCGCACCCCCCTTTGGACCGACTGCCCGGGCGAACTCGCCGTTCCGCCCGTCCCACACACACCGAGACCGTATCACAAACGACCATAGGTGTCAATATCCGGTTTGTGCTCGGCGCCAGCGTTGACGGCGCGGAAGACCGCATAGTATACTGTTCTCCAGCCATGACAATGAGAACCGCACAAGCAGGGGTGGGATGGATAAGTGGGTCTACGCCTTCAGGTTCATCGGCATCGGCTGGTATGTGGCCATCTGCATCGGCGGAGGCATCGGTCTCGGGGTATGGCTTGACAGGCGCTTCGACACATCGATAGTATTTACATTGATCGGTGTCGTCCTGGGGTTGGTGGTGGCGGTCCTAGGGATATATAGAATGATAGAACCGCTGATCAAAGAGCAGAACGGCAAGACTCCCGGAGGTAAGCGCTAGTGTCGCGCCGGGGCTGCGGTCTCGTCGGGCTGGTTATTCTGGTTCTCTTCATAGTCGCCTTGGCCGGCGGCGCCATAGGCCGTGGCATGGACATCAAGCTCCTGCCCAGTGTACTGGACGTTCCCTCCCTCAACATCGAGTCGTTTTTCCGCGGGGAGACCTTATTCCTCCGGGACAGCGTATTCCCCATCACCAACACCCTCATAGCCTCCTGGGTCACCATCATCGTGGTCACCATCTTCGCCTTCATGGCCACGCGTAAGATGAGGATCATCCCGGGCCGTCTGCAGTCCATAGTGGAGATGGCGCTGGAGACCCTGCTGAGTTTCATCGAGGGCGTGGCGGGGCGCCAGAATGGCCGCCGGTTCTTCCCGGTGGTGGCCACCATCTTCATCTTCGTTATGTTCAATGCCTACCTGGCGCTGTTGCCGGTGTACGGCCCCGTCTTCAATGTCTCCGTGGAAGACCACATCGAGGCGCCGGCCGATGGGACCGTGACGGAGCTCCTGATCGAGCACCACGCCGATGCGGAGGATGGAGAGGCGGAGGGCCACGCGGTTCTTCACGTCCCCAAGGAGAAGGCGGATATCATCAAGATGGTGACGGCCTCCGGGGAAGAGAAGACCATCAGCGCCCCCAACAAGGGCGAGCTGGAGTACGAGGTCCAGGTGGGGCAGCAGGTCCGCGAAGGCGACCAGGTGGCCCTGGTGAGCGCCAAGCCGCCCCTGCTGCGGTCGGCCAGCACGGACGTCAACATGACGCTGGCCCTGGCCGTGGTAGCAGTGCTCTTCATCGAGGTGATGGGCCTTACTGGCCGCGGCTTCAAGCACTACATCAGCGAGTACATCAACGTCAGCGAGCTCATCCGCGGGATGAAGCTCCTGGTCACGGGCAAGATCGTTGATGGCCTGATGGCCACGGTCACCGGAGTGATCAACGTCGTCATCGGCATACTCGAAGCCATCAGCCACTCCACCCGCATGATCAGCTTCACCTTCCGTCTCTTTGGCAACATGAGTGCCGGCGAGATTCTGTTGCTCTCCGCCACCTTCCTTATCCCCTGGGTCATGGCCATACCCTTCTACGGGCTGGAGCTCCTCATAGGCTTCATCCAGGCCCTGATCTTCGGCGGGTTGACCCTGGTGTTTGCCACAATCGCAGTCGGACATGGTGAAGAAGAAGCGGAACACCATTAGCGGCTGTTCGTGTGAAACGAAAAAGGAGGAGTTTTTCAATGGAACCTGAAGCTGTAAAAATGCTCGCGGTAGGCATGACCGGGAGCATTGGCCTGCTGGGGCCGGCCCTGGGACTGGGACTCATCGGCTTTGCCACTGTCACCGCTCTCGGGCGCAACCCGGAAGCCAGGGGCGCCATCCTCACCAACATGATCCTGGTAGCCGCCCTCTGCGAAGCAATCGGTATCTATGCCCTGATCGTGTCCATCATCCTGGCCATGGTTGCCTAGGCTGGACTATACACTGGTAAGGAGGATCTGATGGGAAACGATGGTTTGCCCACGGGACTGGTGGTTTTGGTAGCATCCGTACTGGCCTTTGGCATGATCCTGGCTGGAATAATCGTCGCGGTGGTTGTTTCCCAGGGCGCACCGGCTGCTGCCTGATCAAGTGAATTGCCAACGTTTGGCGTCTAAGGAGGAGGTGAAATGCTAGGAATCAGTCTACCGTATCTGGTAGCCTTCATAATCAACTTCTTCCTTCTGTTTGGATTGCTGACATTCGTTCTTTATCGGCCGGTCACCAGGATGCTCGACGAGCGGGCAGCGAAGATCAAGGAGAGCCTGGAGAAGGCGGAGCAGATAAAGCAGGAATCGGTCCGCGCCGAGGAGTCTGTCCGGGCGCAGATCGAGACCGGCCGCAAGGAAGGCCAGGCCATTGTCGCCCAGGCCCAGCAGAACGCTGAGCGGGTGAAGGAAGAGGCCAAGGCCGAGGCCCGCAAGGAAGCTGAGGTCCTGGTGCAGAAAGCCCAGGCTCAGATCGAGAGCGACAGGGAAGAGAGCTTCAACAAGCTGCGCCGGGAGTTCGCCGACCTGGCGGTCCTGGCGGCGGAGAAGGTAATCGAGCAGTCCTTGGATAAGAAAGCGCATCAGAAGCTGATCGACAAAGTGCTGGAGGAGGGCCTCTCCCCCAAGAAGAGCCAGCTGAACTAGAGCTATGGGTAAGGGAGTAACGGGCAAGCGGCACGCTCAGGCGGTCTTCCAGATCGCCCTGGAGGAGAAACAACTCGACCGGTGGTCGGGCGATCTGGACAGGATCTCGGCCATCCTCGGGGACGACGAGATTGCCGCTGCCCTGGCCAGCCCCAAGGTCGGCATGGACAAGAAGAGAGACATGCTGAATCGTGGCCTGAAGGGTGTGTCTCCGGTGGCGATGAATCTGGCCCATTACCTGGTGGAGAAGAACCGGCTGCACCTGGCCCGCGGCCTGGCGGTGGAGTACAAGCGCTTGATGAACGGTTACCTGGGCATGGAGCTGGCTGAGGTGACCACCGCCATTCCCATCAGCGCCCAGGAAGGGGAGAACATCGGCAAAGGCCTGGCCGCCATATCCGGCAAGAGGGTCACCGTGGAATCCAGCGTGGACCCGGCGATACTCGGCGGGTTTGTGGCCAAGCTGGGAGACAAGCTTATAGATGGCAGCGCCCGTACCAGGCTGCAGGAGTTGAGAAAGACTATAGCTTGACTCGGACAAGGTTGAGTGGTGGTTGTGCCTGCCGAATCCGGGTTGGAGGTGACATAGATGGCAACGCGCAGTGATGATATCGTCTCGGTAATCAAGCAGCAGATACAGCAGTTCGGCACGACGGTGACGATGGTTGACGTCGGTACTGTGGTCGAGGTGGCTGACGGTCTGGCCCGGATTCATGGGTTGTCCGGCGCCAAGTCCAACGAGTTGCTGCAGTTCCCGAATGACATCATGGGCCTGGCCCTCAACCTGGAGGAGGATGGAGTCGGCGCGGTGATCCTGGGCGATCCCCTGTTGATCAAGGAAGGCGATGAGGTCCGCTCGACCGGGCGCATCCTGGAGGTGCCGGTGGGCGAAGGGCTCATCGGGCGCGTGGTGGATCCCCTGGGACGCCCTCTGGACGGCAAGGGCCCCATCAAGTACGACAAGGTGCGCCCCATGGAGAGGGTAGCCCCCAACGTGGTGACGCGGGCCCCGGTGAACGTATCGGTCCACACCGGCATCAAGGCCATCGATGCCGTCATCCCCATCGGCCGCGGGCAGCGAGAGTTGATTATCGGCGACCGGTTCACCGGCAAGTCGGCCATCTGCATCGATACTATTATCAGCCAGAAGGGCGGAGACCTGATCTGCATCTATGCCGCCATCGGGCAGAAGGTATCCAAGGTGGCCCAGATGGTGGCCACCCTGGAGGCCCATGGAGCCATGGCCCACTCTATCGTGGTCGCCGCCGGCGCGTCTGATTCGGCGCCTATCCAGTACATCTGCCCCTACGCCGCCTGCGCCATAGGAGAGGAGTTCATGGAGCAGGGCAAGGACGCCCTGGTGATCTACGACGACCTGAGCAAGCATGCCTGGGCGTACCGCCAGATCTCGCTGCTGCTGCGGCGTCCGCCGGGCCGCGAAGCCTATCCCGGGGATGTCTTCTACCTGCACAGCCGGCTCCTGGAGAGGTCGGCCAAGCTCTCTCCTGAGTTCGGCGGTGGCTCATTGACCGCCCTGCCCATCATCGAGACCCAGATGGGCGACGTGTCAGGCTACATTCCGACCAATGTCATTTCGATTACCGACGGCCAGATCTTCCTGGAGACCGACCTGTTCAACGCCGGCATTCGCCCCGCCCTCAACGCGGGCACGTCGGTATCGCGTGTCGGCGGTTCGGCGCAGACCAAAGCCATGAAGAAGGTGGCCGGCAAGCTGAAGCTGGAACTGGCCCAGTACCGCGAGCTGGCGGCCTTCGCCCAGTTCGGCTCCGCAGACCTCGACAAGGCCACCAAGGCCCAGTTGGAGAGAGGGCAGCGCAGCACGCAGTTCCTCAAGCAGCCCCAGTACTCGCCGCTGCCGCTCGAGAAAGAGATCATCATCCTGTACGCCCTGACCAACGGGTACATCGATGATGTGGCCGTGGAGAAGGTGTCCGACTTCGAGATCGAGCTGCACAAGTTTATGGATTCGAACCATCCTGAGATCGGACAGGCGATTGTGGCGGCCAAGGACATCAGCCCCGAGACCGAAGAGGCCCTGAAGAAGGCCATCACGGAGTTCAAAGCGGGGAGGACCTTCTAGACCGTGGCCAACCTCCGTGTAATCCGCCGCCGCATACGGAGCATCCAATCCACCGCCAAGATCACCAAGGCGATGGAGATGGTGGCCACGTCCAAGATGAAGAAGGCCCAGGAGCGGGACCTGGCCGGGCGCCCCTATTCCGAGAAAATACAGCAGGTCCTGGAGGACCTGGTGGCCCAGCAGGGCGCTGTCACCCATCCCCTGCTGGACCGGCGGGAGATGAAGAGGATCGAGATCGTCTTCATCACCCCGGACCGCGGCCTGTGCGGCGGCCTGGTAGCCAACATCAATCGGAGCACAGGCAACTTCGTCGTGGACACGTCTCAGCGGGGCGTCCCCTCGGCCCTGATCACCATAGGCCGCAAGGGGCGAGATTTCATGCTGCGGTACGGCCGGGAGCTGCGGGCGGAGTTCACCGGGATGACGGACAAGCCCACGCTGCTGGATACCCTGCCGATCTCCAAGATTGTCATTGATGACTACACCAACAAGAACTGTGACGTGGTGTATCTCTCATACAGCAAGTTCGTCACCACCATGACCCAGAGGCCGGTCATGCAGCAGCTCCTGCCGGTAACGCCGGCCAAGAGCGAGCGCAAGACCGAGGTGGAGTATATCTACGAGCCGAACCGGAAAGAGGTAATGGCCGAGCTGCTCCCCAGGTTTGTGGAGATGCAGGTGTACCATGCCGTCCTGGAGTCGATTGCCAGCGAGCAGTCGGCCCGGATGGTGGCCATGCGCAACGCCAGCGAGAATGCCAACGATCTGGTGCAGGAGCTCACGCTGGTGTACAACAAGGCGCGTCAGGAGATGATAACCAAGGAACTCCTCGACATCACCGGTGGAGCTGAGGCGTTAGCCTAGGAGGGTATTGAACATGGGCAAGGGTAAAGTATCTCAGGTAATCGGCACGGTTGTGGACATCGAGTTCCCGCCCGACGAGTTGCCGGCCCTGTACAACGCCATCGAGATCCCTCGCGATGGCGAGCAGAAGATCGTCCTTGAGGTAGAGCATCACATCGGCAACAACTGGGTGCGCTGCCTGTCCATGATGCCCACGGAGGGCCTGGAGCGCGGCGTCGAGGCCATCGACACCGGCGCGCCGATCTCCGTCCCGGTGGGTAATGCCACCCTGGGAAGGCTGTTCGACGTTCTAGGTGCCCCGCTTGACAACCTGGGTGAGGTGAAGGCCGAGCTGAGCTGGCCCATCCACCGCGGGTCGCCTCCGTATGATCAGCAGGAGACCAGCACCCAGATCCTGGAGACCGGCCTTAAGGTCATCGACCTCATCGCTCCCTTCACCAAGGGCGGCAAGATCGGCGCCTACGGCGGCGCCGGTGTGGGCAAGACGGTGGTCATCCAGGAGCTCATTCACAATATCGCCACGGTCCACGGCGGCGTGTCGGTGTTCGCCGGGGTGGGCGAGCGGTCCCGCGAAGGGAATGACCTGTGGGCGGAAATGAAGGCCTCGGGCGTTATCGCCAAGACGGCCCTGGTGTTCGGCCAGATGAACGAGCCGCCCGGAGTGAGGGCGCGGATCGCGCTCACCGGCCTGACCATGGCGGAGTACTTCCGCGACCTGGAAGGCCAGGACGTGCTGCTCTTCATCGACAACATCTACCGCTACGTGCTGGCCGGCATGGAGGTCTCGGCCCTGCTGGGACGAATGCCGTCGGCAGTCGGCTACCAGCCGACCCTGGCCACCGAGGTGGGCGAGTTGGAGGAGCGGATCACCTCCACCAAAAAGGGCTCCATCACCTCCTTCCAGGCCATCTACGTTCCGGCTGACGACTACACCGATCCCGGCATCGTGACCACCATGGGTCACCTGGACGCCGTTATCGCCCTGGAGCGCTCCATCGCCGACCTGGGCCTCTACCCGGCGGTGGACCCGCTGTCCTCCACCTCGCGCATCCTGGATCCCAAGATCGTGGGCGAGGAGCACTACAACGTGGCCCGCGGCATTCAGAAGGTGCTCCAGAGGTACAAGGAGCTGCAGGATATCATCGCCATCCTCGGCATCGAAGAGCTCTCAGAAGAGGACAAGCTGACGGTATCCCGCGCCCGCCGCATCCAGAGGTTCCTGTCCCAGCCGATGTCGGTGGCCGAGCAGTTCACCGGCCGGAAGGGCAAGTACGTGCCCGTCAAGGAAACCGTGCGGGGCTTCCAGGAGATCCTGGACGGCAAACATGACGCGCTGCCGGAGCAGGCGTTCTTCATGGTGGGCACTATCGAAGATGCGGTGGAAGAGGCGCGACGCCTCGGGATGTAGACATGGGACTGAAGCTGGAGATCGTAACGGCCGAAAGCCCGGTTTTCTCGGGCGAGGTGGATGCCATCATCGCCCCGGGGATCATGGGCCAGTTCACAGTGCTCCCCCATCATGCCGCACTCATGACCATGCTGGAGCCCGGTGAGCTCATCCTGCGCATCGCAGGCCAGGAGACGTTCATGGCCGTCAGTGGCGGTTACCTCGAGGTGCTGGACGAGAAGGTGATCGTGCTGGCAGACGCGGCGGAGCACGCCGATGAAATCGACTCCGCTCGAGCGGAGGCGGCCATGAAGAGGGCTCAGGAGCAGATGAAGCGGCCGCTCAGCGCCGGGGAGTCGGCTGCGGCTGAAGCCGCTCTGAGGAGATCTCTGGCCAGGTTGAGAGTCAGTGAGCGCCGGAAGAAGAGGAGAGGGGACAGGGTCATCTAGGGATGGCGCGAAAGCGCCGTGACTTGGACTAGACGATTTCCAGTTGGACCCGGACCCCGGCTCGGATAGCCGCCACCCTCAACAGAGTCCGCATAGCCTCAGCTACTCTACCCTGCTTGCCGATTACCCTGCCTCTGTCCTCGGGAGCCACCTCGAGCTTGAGGATGACGTTCTTGTCCTCGGTGATCTCTTCGGTAACTACGACAGCATCAGGTATGGTGACGATCGACTTGGCGATGTACTCCACCAAGCCTTTCATTTTGCGCCCTCCGGGACGGCGCCTTCAGGGGCAGGCTGCGCCTTGGGCCGGAAAACCCGGGGCGGGGGAGGGGCCATGAGGCCCTGCTTGGCCAGGAGCCTGTGCACCGCCTCGCTGGGCTGGGCGCCCAGCTGGAGCCACTTGGTGGCCTTGGCCGGCTCTATGACCACGGTTTCGGGGTTGGTCAGCGGATTGTAGTGGCCGATCCTCTCGATGTACGCGGTGTCCCTGGGGGCCCGCGAATCAACAACGATAACACGGTAGCTGGGCTGGTTCTTGGCGCCTACTCTCTGCAGTCTTATTCTCACCATAGTAGCTGCTATTATGTGGCCTGGCCCGTCAATTGTCAACCTCGGGTCGAGAGCGGCGAGCGTGGGCCGGGCGTGGCGGCGTTCTGTTGACTTCGCCTCTCGGCTGAGGGTATTCTTGATCGCAAGATGGCCGGGGGGATGGCGCAGGACCACGAGGAGGTCAGAAAACCCCGCAAGCGCAGCTGGTACCTGATCCTGCTGTCGGTGCTCCTCATCGTGGCCATTGGCGTCCTGGCCGTGGCCTACAAAGAGGACCTGCAGCGCATTATCCAGAACATTGAGGACTATCAGAACTATGCGTATGCCATCGCGTTTGTGGTCAACTTCATGGCCGGGGCCACCGTCATCGTCTACGTGCCAGGCGTGCCGGCGGTCTTCGCCCTGGGGGGCATAGTGCCGCTTCCCTTCGTCGTCGGCATCGTCGCCGGCCTGGGCGAGGCCCTGGGCGGGTTCACCGGGTACATGGTGGGTGTGGGTGGTGAGTCCTATCTCAGGGAGCCGGGGAACGGCCGGATCCAGCGGGCCTTCCAGAAGATATACTCGCGCATAGACAGCTGGATGGGGAAGAGGGGCTACGTCACCGTCTTCCTGGCTTCCGCCATATTCAATCCCTTCTACATGTTCTTCGGCGCCACGGCCGGAGCCACCAGGATGGCCCCCTGGAAGTACTACCTGGCCTCGGCCGCCGGGAAGATCGTCAAGGCCACCTACGTAGCCTACCTGGGGGCCTGGGGGATGGGCCACATCCTGGGGTGGCTGGGCATCAAGACCGCGGCCTGAGAGATGTCCCGTGGCCATGCAGATTAGCTATCGGTCCCGCCCCGTGGTCATCGCCGAACGCCAGGTAGCCCTGGGCGGACGCGAGATCGCGTGCGTCATCAAGCGCAGCGCGCGGGCGCGGCGGGTCCGCTTTGAGATCAGGGAAGACGGCACCCTCACCGTGGTCCTGCCCCGGCGTTGCCGGCTGGACCAGGTGGAAGAGATGGTGCGGTCCAAATCACGGTGGATCCTGGGCAAGATAGACGCCTTCGCGCAGCAGGTGAGGCCGCAGGGCAGCCGCAGGCTCCGGGATGGCGACACCATCCCCTTCCTGGGGGCGCCGCTGTGCATCGCCCTGGAGGATGGCATGTTCCCCACCGGGGCTCCCGCCCGGCTCGCCGGCAGGGCCCCGGCTGCAGCGGTGGAGATGATGGGGCGTACCCTGGTGGTTCGCGGCGCCCCGGCCGGGCGCGGCCTGGAAGCGCTGCTGGAGGGTTGGCTCCGGGCCCAGGCGGCGGCCGTGCTCCAGCGAAAGGCCCGGGAGCATGCGGCCAGCCTCGGTGTAGGCTACAGCCGTTTCTCCATCCGGGGGCAGAGGACGCGCTGGGGCAGTTGCTCCAGCAGGGGGACCCTCAGCTTCAACTGGAGGCTCATCATGGCCCCGGAGCCGGTGGTGGACTACGTGGTGGTCCACGAAGTGGCCCATCTGCGCGAGATGAACCACACGGCCCGGTTCTGGAAGCTGGTGGCCGACCGCTGCCCGTCGTGGCGCGAGCACCGCCAGTGGTTGAATGATCACGGGGGGGAGCTGGCGGGCCTGCTGAAGGTCGGGGCATAGTCGCACGTTCGTTGCGGCCGCGCAGGGCCGAACACACCTATTGCCGAAACGGCCGCCTGACCTCGTCCAGATACATGTGAGACAGGGGACAGGACGAGCACGGGCCTTGTTGGTGCCTGCGCGGCGGTGCTACAATGAACCCGAACAAGCCCCGCCGGTCCCTGTAGCTCAATTGGACAGAGCAACTGCCTTCTAAGCAGTAGGTTCCGAGTTCGAGTCTCGGCAGGGACGCCAGATTTACTTAACAAATCTACTTCACAACCTGACGCTCGTCTGGCTTTGGAAATCGACTTAACACCTCTCATGTGACCTATCCTCCCTCCTGGTCTTCGGCCTTCTCTGCCGCTGGTAGTCGAGGCTCGTGACCATCCAGTCCCGGCCCCACTTCTTGCCCTTGAGTTTGCCCTGCTCGAGCAGCCGCCTGACATGGCTGACCTCCAGCCCCAGCTTCTCTGCCGCTTCCTTCGTGGTGTACTGTTCCATGTCTCCGATTATACACGCTAACGTGTATACTGTCAAGTACCTGGGCCATCCGGCGTACGGGTTGACGATGTGGTCAGGTACCGGGGCAGGCCCGGCATGAGCCGGGTAGAGCGGCCTTCTGCCGCAGGAGGGTTATGTCATCCGTCATCCTCTGCCCGGTCTCGCCGAGTTGGTTGGCGAGCTCGCCGATGTGGGCAACCTCGGCAGAGGAGGCGTATCTGGCCACAAGCGCCTTGTGGTGCTTCTGCAGGGTGACAGCGGCCTCTGATGCTGCATCATTGAACTCTGCCAGGAGCGCGTCGCCGAACCATAGTCTGTAGGGCCAGTCACTGCTGTTCCATCCACTGCGGGTTGTGTGATGGTCCAACTTGCCCCCGTACCAGAAGTTGATGTGCTGACTGGCTGCGGCGTCGTTCTGCAGGAAGTCCTGCCCAACAGCGTACTGATAGGCCGACTTCGCGTAGTTGTCGGCGTGGATTGAGAGAGCGGGGTAGCGATTGGGCCTGAACGTTGAGACCGAGCCCAGACCGAGGACTGTCTTCAGGGTGTCCCTCATACTGCGACTGTGCAGGTCTATGGCAGAGAGGACGCGGTTGTCAGGCGAGTACACCACCACCTTCGCACCTACCACTGCGACGGGCTGACTGCACTCCTTCGCGCGGTGATACAACTCACCCAGGTCGGGCTCCAGCGCATCAATGTATGCACCCCATTTGGCCCTGACTCTGAGGCACTCCTTGTCGTAGAGGGAGCCGTAGGCCGAGGCGATGCCCCGGCTGGCCTTCTTCTTCATGCCGTCGAACAAGGTCGTGCACGCCGTCTTCAGTTCGCCGGCCAGCCTCAACCACTCTGCGGAATCCTTGCCGATGGCATGTCCTCTGAGGTGCTCCTGGAGGCACTGGAATAGCATATCGTCCTCCAGACCGTATCGGCCCTCAACAAGCACGCTACGGAACGAGCCACGGGCAGGGCGGTAGTGCGTGTCCGTCAGCACGCATGATAGGTCGGTGAGGCCACGGGGCCCCAGGTTGCACATGAAGACAGGCTGGGGGAATGTGCTCCTATCGCACCATCGGTCTGCGACGTTCAGGAGTGAGTCGAAATGGCCCTGGCGTGTGTTCGATAGTTGGGCCTCGTCTTTGTTAACGTAGGTTTCCAGCATGTAGCCAGCGGCTTTCAGAAGCTCCGACCTCGGCAGTGAGAGTACTTCCGCGAGTGCCTCCACTGTGTCCTGCCTGGGTCGTGTGTTCCCATTCTCCCACTTGGATATGTTGCCCGTCCCTGAGATGTCAACTAGTTCTTGTTCCAAAAGATGGCGCAAAGCCTCTTGGCTCAGGCCACGTTTCTTTCTCGCGGCGCGCAGCAAATGTGCGAGGCCGGGATACTTCATCTTGTCCTCTTCAGGATGCATCACCAATGGCCGCACAACCTCTCTTCCCACAGTCAGCTTTCAAAAGAAGCAACGGCAATCCTGGAATCTTCCCGGTGGGAAGCAGCGAAAAGTATAGCCTGAGTACAGACAAAAACAAAGTGCAAGGAGGTCTCGATGGACAGGAGCAACAAGGTTCGCGAAGTGAGGCGGAAGGCCAACATGGCCATGCAGGAACTCGCCGTGAGAGCAGGGATGAACCCGAGCTCACTGACGATGATTGAGCGCTATAACTACCTCCCAGGCCCAGAGGTGCGGGGCAAGATTGCGAAGGCGCTCGACACTGCTGAGGCCGACCTGTTCCCGATGCACTGAGAACAAGAGAGCCCCGGCTGCGCTTGGCGGCTGGAGCCGAGGCTCAGAGGACGAACATACAACAACGACGAGGAGGTTGCATGTCCAGGAAGCAGTATAGCACGGATGGGGGAATCCCCGTCAGAGCCGGCAATCAGGTAGTCGGGCAGGTAGTAGAGGGCAAGTTTCACAAAAGGGTGCGAGGCTCCAAGCACATGTTGAGGGAGCCGAAGGGGTGGGCTGTGGATGTCCAGTCCTTCCAGGATGCGAGAGACCTCGGTGCTCAGAGCATCGAGATTGAGGACACCGAAAGCGGAGTGACCTACGCGGCCAGCGTTGAGCACGTGCTCTCCAGAGGCTTCCGATTTGACCGGGGGCACGGCCCCCAGATATGCCTGCCCCTGCGGTTCTGGAGCGTGCATCGTCCCGGCGAAGCAGAACAACTGGCCTTCGCCTTGGCCTGAGAGGTTGGCATAGGTTGGCGAGTCCACAGGTCGAAAACGGGTACACCCGCCTAAGCAACGAGTTGTTGGAGAGGCTCATGGCGATGTGCCTCAGCCCCAACGAGTGGCGGGTGCTCCTGTGCGTCATCAGGCTGAGCTATGGATTCAGGGCCAAGACCGCACGCATCACAGGGGCACGGGTGGCTACCATGACGGGAATGCATGAGCAGCACGTCAGCGCCACGTTCAAGAGGCTAGTGCACAGGAACCTCATTGTTCGGAGCGGGAAGCGCATCGGCGTCCAAAAGGACTGGGAGAGGTGGCTCAGCCATGAACAGAAATCACAGGGGCCTGTTACCTCTGAGCATGAGACCGAGAGCGGCACAGATGAGAGTAACAGGAGCCTGTTACCAAAAGTAACAAGAGGATGTGAGGAATTGAACGCTCTAAAGAAACGTATAAAGAAACAGGCCGTCGCTCCGCTCCGACCACCATCCTCTGAGGGAGAGAAGACGGTGCCCGTCTCCGATGGAGAGGCGTCCTGCACTCCCGACAAAGGGGCAGTCCAGAACGCCGGGGTGCGCCAGGTCTTCGCTGGCCTGAAGGAACGGCGTGGCTGGACGTCGCCGATGTCGGCGGCAGAAGCCAAGGCCATCCGGTGGATGCTGGGGGAGGGCTACACGCCCGAGGACATCCTTGGCTGCTATGACTACCTCGCCGGCCAAGGCTTCTGGAGGGATAAACCCCTGTTCATGATGTCGGTCAAGAAAGACATCGGCTTATGGCGGCAAAGGCAGGCAACCCCGCAGGAGGTGAGCGAATGGCCAGTGAGATGATGGTGCCCCATTCTTCGGAGGCAGAAGCTGCCGTCCTGGGCTCCGTGCTCATTGACCCAGAAGTACTCGACCTGGTGGCCCCCATCGTGCGGGTCGAGGACTTCCTTGACGAGAGGCACCGCACCATCTTCAAAGCCATGAAGGACCTCGGATATGGCGTAGACCAGCTTACCCTTGCGGCTGACCTGCAGCGGAAGGGGAAGTCGGAGCAGGCCGGCGGCTTGGCCTACCTGTCACAACTGGTAAACGACACCCCCACTTCGGTCAATGCCGAGCACTACGCCAGAATAGTGGCCGACACCTCCTACCAGCGCCGAGTCATCGAGGTAGCCGGGACACTGGCCCAGATGGGGTACAAGGGGGGAACTGGCCCTGCAGCCCTCTACGGCGAGGCACAGGGCCTATTGTCGAAGCTGGCTCCTGACGATGCCGGCGACGTTGTTGGCCCAATCGAACACGCCGAGGCCATGGTGTCGATGTTGTCCAGACGGCGCGACAAGGAGGTCGAGGCCGTGGCCTTCGGATACCCAGCCCTGGACGCCCTCTCTGGCGGGACGTGGCCCGGTGACCTTGTCTTGGTAGGGGCGAGGCCGTCCGTAGGCAAGTCGCAGGTTCTGCTGGAGATTGCCCTACACAACGCCACGCTGGGGCGTCCGGTGCTGTTTGCCTCTGCCGAGATGTCACTGGACCAACTCATGGAGAGGGAGCTCTGCATGCAGGCTGGGCTTGATATGCGGCGGCTCCGTCGTGGCGAGCTCTCCGACGACGAGTGGGGGCGTGCTCAGACGGTGGTGGCAAAGGTGGCCGGCATGCCGCTTCACTTCCTCTCGGGCAAACTGACGGTGACGGGCATTGCTCAGAGGGCCCAGGCGCTGAAGAACTCGAGGGGGCTGGCGCTGGTGGTCGTGGACTACGTCCAATTGCTCCATGACCGCAGAGATGCACGGGCCGGCGACACGCTGCGGGAGCGTGTAGGGTTCATCTCCGGTTCGCTCAAGGCTATTGCCGTTGACTGCCAGGTCCCGGTGATTGCGGCATCGCAGTTCAACCGTGCAGTTGAGGCGAGAGATGGGCACCTGCCGATGCTGGCCGACCTCAAGGAGAGCGGTGACCTGGAACAGGATGCCGACATGATTCTACTCCTGCACCGGCCCGAGTTGTATGAGCAGAAGCCAGAGAACGCCGGCGTCCTGATGATGAAGGTGGGCAAGAACCGGCAGACGGGCGTGACCGGGGTGGTCAAGCTGGCGTGGAATGCGAGGAAGCACCGCTATGAAGACAAGGAGATGAGACCGTGAGAGAGATGGAGCAAGTACCCGGTGAGGCCGCTCTGACGCAGTCGGATGGCCCGGGCGTGGAGCCAGAGCGACTGGCGGCATACCGGCAGCGCTGCAGGAGGAAGCCCGTGGGACTCAAGTACTCACCGGGCCAGGACAAGTCCGCTCTGGTGGTAGAGGCAACTGACCCCGAGGCTGCACGGGTAATGATGGCTGAGGCGATGGGCACCGTTGATGAGGGCCTCCAGGCATACCTGATGGTCCAGGCCGTGGAGACCTTTCGCGGGTTCGTCCACGCAAACGGGCAGGACTACGAGAAGCTGGGTGAGTTCGCCAATCGAGCCATGGCCTTACTCAACGGCATACAGCCTGGGGACGAGATTGAAGCGATGTTGGGTGTCCAGATGATAGGAGTGCACAATGCAGCCATGGATTGCCTACGACGGGCGCAGATAGTCGGCCAGACCTTCGAGGGTGAGGAGGCCTATATCAACCGCGCCAACAAGCTGCTCAGGACCTTCACGGTGCAGATGGAGGCGCTCAAGAGGTATCGCACTGGAGGCCAGCAGAAGGTTGTTGTGGAGCATGTGCATGTCAACGAAGGCGGCCAGGCCATAGTCGGGAACGTGTCAACTGGGGGAGGGGGTAATGACCCGACCCGAAGATGAACCCCATGCGACACGGCGCGGATGGCTGAAGAACAACAACCCGCCTGGAGACTTCCGCAAAGCGCTAAGGTGCGGGGCACGCACCAGGCAGGGCACGCCATGCCGGGGCCCGGCCATGAGGAACGGCAGATGCCGTATGCACGGTGGAAAGAGTACGGGGCCGAGGACTCCTGAAGGACTGGCGAGGTCAAGAAGGGCCAACTGGAAGCACGGGCGCTATTCCGCAGAGGCACTCAGGGAGAGGGATGTTGTGGCTCGGCTCCTGAGGGAGACACGACGGCTCATCGCTGAGTGGGGTCTGTAGAATCCCAGGGGGACGGGGCCGGGGGCTGCATCCCCGGCTTTGTCCCTGGGATTGTCACAACGAGAGTGCTGCCAGGGCTCAGGTTGACATCCGTATGGCTCGGTGCTAACGTCCAAGGCAGAAGCGACCGCGACCTTTGGGGAGGTGCGTAATGTTCTGTCGCCAATGCGGCAAGCCCATGTCCGAAGGAGACGGGTTCTGCCAGAGTTGCGGAACTGCGGTACACACGGATACACCTGCGCAAGGCATGCCAGTGACTCCGGTGCCGCCAACCTATCAAACCCCTGTGCAGCAGATATTTGTTGGAGGAGCGAGTAGCAGTTCGAGTTCCAGCAGCAGTTCCAGTGCTGCAGCCGCAGCGGCAGTGTCAGGCATCGCCAGGGGCATCTCCCCGAAATCACGGCTGGTGGCGAGTCTCCTTGCCATCCTCTTAGGTTACTTCGGCATTCATCGCTTCTATCTAGGCAAGGTCGGGACGGGCATACTGATGCTTCTCACCGGCGGCGGGTTTCTCATCTGGTGGGTAATCGACAGCATAGTAGCGGTGTCAGGGGGGCTGACCGACAGCGAGGGGAGAGTCGTCAGCCGATGGTGATGCTGGGGATCGCCTACGGCGGCTCATGTTTGGGGTAGACTATCAGTCGCGGTTGGCCGTCCTCGCCATCGACACAGTCAATGACAACCTCGGTCCCCGCTAGTATTTCCTTGGATTCTGGCGAAGCGCGCAGCGCGACTGTCTCCTCACTGCCGACTGGGAAGTCGCCGGCCTTTTCAGGGCCCAGCCAGAGGGAGAATCCGTCGCCCTCGGTGTCAATGCGGAGCACATGGCTGGCATCTCTGGCGTTGGCGGCTTGGATAGCCTTCAACTCCTCTGCTGCTCGAGGTGTTATGGTCAACATGCCTTTGGCGGTCCGCTCAGCCCTGCCCTTGTCCAATCGCTCGAGAAAGCCGGCCAGTTCAGGCCTCATTTCCTGTATGTATGCTCTCAGTTGCTCCAAGGCGTCCGCCTCTTGCTGTTCTAGGGAGTATGGCGCCTCTGCATGCGGCTCCGCCCGACCGGACGGATTCTCCTTGCAGAAGCGCTTCCAGTCTTCGTCAGCGACATCCGGCCGCTTCATTCTCGACATGATATCCCAGGTGAGTCCGGGGTACAGAATGCCGAAGCAAAGAGCCTCTGCACCTGCCATTCTTATCCATGTCCACGCTTCCCGTTCCTGGAGGTTGACCTTCGATTCAGCGATTTCCCTCAGGAGGTTCTTGGAGCGCTTAAGCCTGTCAGCGGCCGGTCCCTTCATTGCGGACAGACTCTTCACGGAGTGTGCGTATTCCGTTTCTAGTACAAGGTCAGACAGCGAATAGGGCTCGCGACCCAGTGTCTGTTTGTAGGACTGAAGGCGCTTGTCTACTTGACGCCTTTGGAAGTCCAGCATGGGGCCATGATTCTCTTGCGGAATACACAGGAGTTGCATGGCACCATCCATGTCGTTTGTCAGCCGCCTCCCTATGAGAGCCAACTGCTCATAGAGGAATCCCACTATCACCCAGAGTTCTCCCCTCGGGACGTATGGTCCTCCAAGAAGCCGCTTGCGCGCCCTTGTTTGGAGCGCCCCCATGGCCATGAAGCTCGTCAGGGGAATGACCTTCGTAGATTCACGCATTTGTTAGAATCTGCAGTGGCATCATCGACATCACATTCGGCCGGTAAGCTCTGCTGGGATTGTAGCACCCTTGTCCAAAGCTCGAAGTTTGACAGTCTGCTCTGGCATTACTATCCTACACGCAATCCGACACGCACGGCGTCATCCTCATCGCAAGACCGGCCGGTGGAGGAAGGAGGCTGATGTGCACTGGTACAACTACGCAATAGCGCTTCCCATAGTCGTGTTTCTCTTTGCTTCAGAGGCTGTCGCATTGTACTGGTTGCTGAATCCGTTGTCCCGTGATGAGTTCTCTGCGAAGAACAGAATAGTGGAGATTGTCATCATCATCGGCGCATTCCTCTGCACGGCCACGGTAGTGGCGTTTGGAGTATCTGGGATGGTCGGGTGGGTAGCCAATTCCTCTGTGAGATGGTTTCCTGAGGAGCCTGAGCTCAGGTCCTGGACTTTGGAGTTGGCAATCTGGGTGAGCCTCTTTGCCACCATCGGCTTGGCATGGGTCTATGGGCAAGTGAGCAGAATCGTCCGGGAGGCCAAGCGCAGCGAGTATGTTGACAAGAAGGTGGGGGAGCACCTCGTGCACGCCAGAGGACTGACGAGCGTGGAACGCGCCATGTACGCAAAGGATGTGGAAAGACAGCTTCTCGACATACAGGGGCCTGCATCGTGTCGGAAGAGCCTGTCTGACTACGACAGTCTACGCTGCAATATCCTCACGAACGTGATGGACGAGTTGAACCACTAGGTTTAGGCCTCAAGGGGGGTGGTGGCATGAAATACAGGACTGAGTACTTCTTCTGCAGCCCTCGCCTTCTTCGGAACGTCGACGAGGTCAGCGAAGTCTACTCCTGTATAGAAGCAGTGAACTGGAAGCCCGATTTCGTCTACGAGTCTGGGGGCAAGGAGTGCAGGCACCAGCATGGCTACAACAAGGCACTCGAGGTAGAGTTCGTCAAGCGCGGCTGGAAGCCGCAGCCTCTGTTGCTCAGCGAGCCCAGGCTCATTGGAGATGCCCAGAAGAATGATGTGTTTGTCGAGGTTCAGTTTGGCAACAGCGCCACCCTGTACCGGGACTACTACAAGTTTCACTATGGTCTGACTCACAACCTACTGGCCTTGGCGGTGCTGATAGTGCCGAGTGAGCCGCACAAGTTCTTCCCCACTCGTCAGGCGAGTGTGAACAATATGGCCCACTTTGACTTGGCGTGCAGGTATTTCAAGCTGCTGCCCATCCCAGTGCCGATTCTGCTGGTCGGCATGCTGCCGGAGAATTGAGGTTGCCTGTCACTCGCTGACATGACCAAGACGGGATTGCGCCGGCTGGTATACTGTCGTCAACGAACGGCGCTAGCCGACCGGTGGGCGCTCGTGAAGAGGCAAAGAAGCGAACGACGGAAGGGGATGCAGCTATGAAGAGGTTGCTCTTGCTCATCGCAGTTGTTGGGCTACTGCTTGCAGGTTTCACAGGCGCCGGTTGTGGAGGCGAGAGCGAGGGTCAGCTACCAGTCCTTGCCGAGGGAAGTGAGTGGGTGTATGAATCCCTGTCAGGTGGTACGTACTATACTCTGAACTTTGAGGTGACTGGCGAAGGTGAGGTGAACGGCAGAGACTGCTGGGTAGTAGAGTTGTCTTGCTCTCCCCCGATGTACGGGATGGAGAGCATGACCGCGAGAATGGACAAGTCAACCCTTGAGGTACTCCACGCCCAGACTAGGGGCGAAGTCAATGGCGTTAATTACAGTGCCGTAGTGACTTCGCAGCAACAGTACCTGGATGGTACCTACTGGCCACTGGTTGTCGGCAAAGAGACCAAGTTGGTGGAGACTCGCACCACCGTCGTGAGTTATCTTGGCGAATCCGGAATGCAGGACGAGACGGGGACGGAGACGAACACGTGGACCTACACGGTTGATAGAGTGGAGGAGATTACGGTGACCGCAGGCACGTTTAGGTGCTTCGTGATTGTGAAACGCGATGACTCAGGAGATAAGGTCCAGACAGACTGGTACTCCGACAAAGTGGGGCGGTACGTCAAGCGCACCGAGCATGAATCTGGCGACACTACCGAATTGAAATCCTATTCGTTGTGACTTCAACCCAGAGGTGCCTTGTAGAATCTCAAGCTATCCTCAAACGTCACTGACCGCGTGTACCTCTGCACCATCTCAAGGCTCTCCCACCTGCCCAGGTCCTTGATGGTCATGGTGTCCACGCCGGCCTTCCTCAGTAGACAGGCAAAGGTGCGGCGGAAGGTGTGAGGGTTGCAGGGGATGCCGGTCTCGCGATGGAGTCGCTTCAACATCTCCGCAATGCCCCAGTAGTTGAGGTCCCACATGCTGCTGCCATCGGGCCGGCAGGCCGCTATCCATTCCCGCAGGTACTTCTCCGACATGTCCCCGAAGGCTGCATAGGATTCCTTCCTGCCCTTGCCCATGACCCTGATGGTGCGGTTGCCCCAGTTGATATCAGAGGCCTTGACCCTGGCGAGTTCAGAGAGCCGAAGGCCGCTCTCTGCGAATAGCGAGATGATGGCCCGGTCCCTGTCATTGGCGGCGACTTCGAGGAGTTGCACAACCTGCTCCCTGGACAGTGACGGCAGAATCGGCTTGCCGAGGATGGGGGCAGGCATCCCGTCCATTGGGTTGTTGAGGCCGTGCTGGGCACTCAGCCAGCGATAGAAGGTCTTCAGTGCCCGGAAGGTGGCATGCCGGGTACCGAGGCCGTTTCGGTTCGATGGTATGGAGTTGAGAAAGCGCTCAATGTCGTGGCGGGATGCCTTCGCGTAGTCCACCTGGGCTGAGAACTTCCCCAGCCGCTCCCTGTAGAATCCGAGAGTCCTGGGGCTGACCCCCATGGCCCGGCGCGATTGCAGGAACAGGTCCAGGTGGTCCCTCTGCGGTTTGGCCTTCCCCGCCTTGATGTTGAGGGCGTCCAGGAGCCTCTGCGATGGTCGGCACTTGCCGTGCTTTACCTGGGAAATGTAGGATTTGCTCAATCCACTTAACTCGGCAAGTTCAGTGACCCCCATTTTGTTAAGTAGTTTGTGCTGGGTGAACTGCCTTCTAAGCAGTAGGTTCCGAGTTCGAGTCTCGGCAGGGACGCCAGACCCATCCGTTGACAGCCCCCCTCCCGCCTGATATGGTCTGAGGCAAGCGGCGAGCCCGGCCGCGGCCTGCCCGGGGCGTGAGGTGAGGACGACACGACATGCCGGACGAAATCGACAGGCTCATAGACGGCCTCCAGAATGACAGCTGGTTCATGCGGTTCTATGCGGCGGAGGGCCTGGGGAGGCTGGAGGACCCCAGGGCGGTGGAGCCGCTCATACGGGCCCTGAAGGACAGTGATGCCAACGTGCGCTGGCAGGCGGCCGAGGGACTGGGAAGGATCGGCGATGCCAGGGCCGTAGAGCCCCTCATCAAGGCCCTGAAAGACCGGGACTACCACGTCCGCATCCTGGCCGTCCTGGCCCTGGAATCCATAGGCGACGCCCGGGCCCTGGGGGCCCTGGTGCTGGCGCAGGATGACAAGGTGGACGTGGTCAGGGACGCGGCCACCAAGGCCGTGGCCAGAATGAGCCCCCGCAAGCGCCGCAAGTAGGACGCAGCCACCGTTCCAGTGGCCAGGGCCGGGGGTGACAGTGCATCCCCGGTCGCCGGCGCCGGGCTCGCCGCCCGACTCCCCGGCGCCCGTCTCCTCCGTCTTCCCGGGTCGAATGCCATATTGGTCGCCGAGCAGGCTTTGCGGTAAAATTGTTCGTGAGCCTATTCACCGGGAACTATTGTGTCACCCGGCCTGGCCCGCGTACGGGGCAGTTGCAGTGACGGAGCCGGGCGCCGCCTGTAGTTGAGGCGGAAAGGAGCCACCTTGGATACCCACCATCTGTTCGACAAAGACGGGCTGGAGAAGCTGGAGCGGGAGGCGGCCCAGGCCGAGTCCGAGCTGGCCGGGGCCAGCGAGAGGCTGCCGCAGTTCGCCACCGGATCGGGCCTGCCCCTGAAGCGGGTGTACACGCCTCTCGACTTAAAGGACCTCTCCTACTTCGATGACCTGGGCCTGCCCAGCCGGCATCCCTTCACCCGCGCCATACACCCCACCGGCTATCGGGGGAGACTGTGGACCATGCGCATGTTCTCCGGCTTCGGTACGGCGGAGGAGACCAACGCCCGGTTCCGGTACCTGCTGAGCCACGGCGAGACGGGCCTCTCCACCGCCTTCGACTATGCCACGCTGGTGGGCTATGACACCGATGCCGTTGAGGCCCGGGGCGAGTTCGGGAAGTGCGGCGTGGCCATATCATCATTGCGCGACATGGAGATCCTCTTCGACGGGATACCGCAGGACCAGGTGACTACCTCCATGACCATCAACGGCCCCGCGGCCATCATATGGGCCATGTATATCGTGGCGGCGGAGAAGAAGGGCATCCCCATGGCCAAACTGGGTGGGACCATCCAGAACGACATCCTGAAGGAGTACATCTCCCAGGCGTCCTACATCTACCCGCCGCAGCCGTCGCTGCGGCTGGTGGCCGACACCATCGAGTTCGGCACCCGGCACCTGCCGCTTTGGAACACCATCAGCATCAGCGGGTACCACATCCGCGAAGCGGGGGCCACGGCCCAGCAGGAGCTGGCCTTCACCCTGGCCGACGGATTCACCTACGTGGAGCTGGGGCTGGCCCGCGGCCTGGAGGTGGACGAGTTCGTGCCGCGGCTGAGCTTCTTCTTCAACTGCCACAACGACTTCTTCGAAGAGATCGCCAAGTTCCGGGCGGCGCGGCGTATCTGGGCCCGGGAGATGAAGGACCGCTTCAAGGCCAAGAAGGACCGCTCGTGCTGGCTGCGCTTTCACACCCAGACGGCCGGGTGCAGCCTCACCGAGCAGCAGCCGGAGAACAATATCATCCGCACCACCATCCAGGCGCTGGCGGCGGTCCTGGGCGGGACCCAGTCGCTCCACACCAACTCCATGGATGAGGCCATGGCCCTGCCTTCGGAGAAGGCGGTGCGCATCGCCCTGCGCACCCAGCAGATCATCGCCCACGAGAGCGGCGTGACCAGCTCCGTGGACCCGCTGGGGGGCAGCTTCATGGTGGAGGCCCTCACCAACGAGATGGAGAGCGCGGCTCGGGAGTACTTCCGCAAGATCGACTCCCTGGGCGGAGTGGTGCCGGCCATCGAGAAGGGTTTCTTCCAGCGGGAGATCGCCCAGTCCGCCTACCGCTATCAGCGGGAGATCGAGTCGAAGCAGCGGGTCCTGGTAGGCGTCAACGAGTACGTGTCCGACGAGGCTCCCGACATCCCTCTGCTGACCGATGTGGCCAGGGGCCAGCAGCGGCACCTGGACCGGCTGAACCAGGTGAGGCGCGAAAGGGACAACCGAGAGGTGGGGCGCCGGCTCAGCGAGCTGCGCCAGGCGGCCCAGGGCGACGCCAACCTGATGCCGTTCATCCTGGATGCGGTCCGCGCCTACGCTACACTGGGGGAGATGTGCGGCGTGCTGCGGGAGGTCTTCGGAGAGCACACCGAGCTGATCATCACTTAGAGGCGGGCCGCCGCCAGGTCGCGGCCGCCGCCTGACGCAGGAGAGAAGACATGAGCCACATCGCGCAGAGCGCCGAGAAGGAGCACAAGATCCGGGTCCTGGTGGCCAAGCCGGGCCTCGACGGGCACGATCGCGGGGCCAAGGTCATCGCCCGGGCACTGCGGGAAGCCGGCATGGAGGTGATCTACACCGGCCTGCGGCAGTCGCCCGAGATGATCGTGGAGGCAGCCCTTCAGGAAGACGTTGACGTGGTAGGGCTCAGCATTCTCTCCGGGGCCCACATGGACCTCTTTCCCATCGTCATCGATGGGTTGAAGCGAAAGGGGCTGGACCGGGTCCTGATCGTGGCCGGGGGCATTATCCCGGAGGAGGACGTGCCGGTGCTGAAGAGAATGGGCATCGCGGCCATCTTCCGTCCGGGGGCCATGACCGGGGATATCGTGGACTACATCAGGGCCGCCATGGCCGAGAAGAGGAGCCTCCCTCCCGCGGGCCCGGCGTGAAGCCGGGGCGCTGGAGGCCCGCGATGAGGTGCGGGTGGCCCAGGCCGGCCATCGCCGCGGCCCTGCTGCTGGCGGTGATCTTGCTGCCGGCCTGCGGGGGCGGCGGGCCCGGTGGCGGAAGCACGCTCCTGGTGGGGGTGCTGGCGGACTTCAGCGGCGTGGCGGCGCCGGCCGTGCAGCCGGCCGTCAAGGCCCTGGAGGACTACCTGACTGCGGTGGTGCCCGCGAGCAGCTCCCCCCTGCCAGGCAGCCTGAAGGTCGAGTTCACCCATTTTGACACCGAACTGGACTACGCCATGGTCATCCCGGGGTACGTGGAGCTGCTGGACCGGGGCGTGGATGTGATGGTGGTGATGAATCCCCAGGACCGGGAGCTGCTGGGGGACATGCCGGAGGCTGACAACATGCCCACCATCTGCCCGGCGGGGGTCCAGTCCCGGCTGAACGACGAGTGGATGCTGGCCGTGTGGTCGCCGGTGCAGAGCCAGGCCCAGGCGATGATGGAGTTCATCATGGACGACTGGGACTACTCGGGCCAGGGGAGAAGCCCGAAGGTGGGCCACCTCGGCTCCATGCTGTTCAGCTCGGAGTACTATCAGGAGGGAATCGAAGCCGCCATGGAGGCCAATCCGGGGCGGTTCACCCCGGGTGGCCTGGAGAGGGCCATGCTGGGCAATGAGACCTGGGACAGCCATATCGTCGGCCTTCTGGGGAGTGATTACATCATCACCAGCGTCCCCGGGGCCATGCTCTCCAGCTTCGTGGCCCAGGCGCGCAGCGGGGGATATGCCGGCAAGCTGGTCAGCGGGGTGGAGGGCTTCCCCGGATTCTGGTCCCAGGTGGCCACCGCGGTGACCTCAAGGGACCATCTTCAGGGGTGCTACTGCGTGGGCTGGTGGCCGTGGTGGAACGAGGCCGCGCCCCTGGTCCGTGACTGCCGGTCCTACGTCGCCGCGAGCTACCCTGCCGGGGACGCCGCCGGGTTGCTGAGGAGCTCATCGGTCATCGCCGGCTGGGAGATGGGGCTGGCCCTGGAGCAGGCTATCAGGAACGCCGCCGCGGCGGCGGGGGCGGAGGAGCCCGATGGCCAGGCCCTGAAAGACGGGATGCGGGCCGTGGACGTTCAGATCGAAGGGTGCCTCGAGCGCTGGCGAGTGACGCCGGGCAACAACTGCCTCCAGTGGTCCCAGCGGGCCTTCCAGTACAGCGTCGCCGGCGACGCCTGGGAGCCCCTGCAGAAGGTCTACCGGCCCGCCCCGCCTCAATGGACCTTTGCAGCATCGACAGCGTCCCTGCCCGACCGTTGGCCCCGGGTCTTGACAACCGCCGGGCGGGATGAGATAAGTTTGGTGTCCAGGCCATGAACCGGCCATGGCTGGCGCACAATTCACGGAGACGGCTCGAAAACCGAGGAGAAGGAAGGTAGCAGATGCTTATTCGCGATGTCATGACCAGCAATGTGATCACCATTCCCAGCAACACCTCCCTGGCTGATGCCAGGCGGATCATGGATGCGCACCGCTTCCGGAGGATCCCTGTGGTGGACAAGGGCAAGCTGGTGGGAGTGGTCTCCAAGGATGCCCTGGACCGGTCCGGCCCTTCCCAGCTCAGCACCTTCAGCATGCACGAGATAAGCTACCTCCTGTCGAAGGTGACCGTGAAGGAGGTCATGAAGAGGGACGTGTTGACCGTGCCCCCCGAGGCTACCGTGGAAGAGGCGGTGACCCTGGCTCAGTCCAGGAAGGTGGGCGCGCTCGTCGTCGTTGACGGCAACGTGGTCGTAGGCATAGCCACCACCAACGACATCTTCTACAAGATAGTCAATCCCATGCTCGGCATCGATCAGCCGGGGGTCCGCTTTTCGGTGCGCCGGTGGCGGGACATAGGCGATCTGCAGAAGATACTGGCCGTCATCGCCGAGTTCAAGCCGGAGATATCCACCATGTATGCCATGAAGACCCCGGATGGGGGCGAGAATGACCTCATTGCGCATGTGAACGTGGCGGATACGGTGGGCCTCATCGATGCGCTGAGGCAGAGCGGGTACGAGGTGCGCCTGCGGGCGCGCTAGGCGGAGCGGTCCTCGACTATAGCCTCTGGGCCCGGGCCCGGCCGCGGGTGACGCCCTCCATGGCTTCCCACTCCGCCAGGTTGAGGTCGATTTCCTCTTTGAAACCCCAGCTCACCGCCAGGGTGTCGGCCATGTCTTCGCCGGTGGGGATGGTTTCGCTGTCGATCTTGTGGTCCAGGCGCAGCAGCAGGTGGGCAAATTCGTGGGCCACCTCTCCCAGGGTGGCCTTGTCGGAGAGCTTCTCTACCTCTCGCCGGAATACCATGATGTAGACCTGGTGGCGGTACTTCTTCTTGGTGTGGGGGGCGCAGGCCACGTCCAGGGGCCGGATGGTGCTGCTTCCGATGGCGCAGTCCACGATGCAGATCAGCTCCTGCCCGAATCTCTGGAACAGCTCGTCATCTATGCGGCTGGTGAAATCCGTGAGCGCCTTGTCCAGCTTCGGGCTCATGTTGGCGTCCAGTGACCAGTTGCCGACCTCGTACCATGCTTTATCCATTCAGAGCGTGCCCTCCAGTACAGGCTTTCCCGTGGGCCCATCGGGCTGGAATCAGTTTCAGAATTATATCACCACTCGCCACGGATGCAATAGCCAGCAGCTCGCCGCCCCACGAGTGCAGAGAGAAACCGGTGACAGCCGCGCCAAAGCCCCGCGCCATGGGTGATACGAATCTGTGAAGCCGGTGAGCGGCCCTGTGATCCGGCGGAGAGGGCATTCGGATAGACTCTTAGGCAAGGGGGAAGCGAGTCCACCCAGTTGCCAGAGCGCACTGGACGTCTGTGCGCAATCCCGGAGTGAATTCGCATTCCTGACGCGGGTTGGGAAAGGAGAGAGATGGCTCTGGAATCACTTCTGGGCAAGATGGAGGAAGCCGCTGCCAGGATCAGGATGCTGGAGCGTGAGAAGAACGAAGCGTCCACCCGAATTCAGACTCTGGAACGGGAGGCCACGGAGCTGCGCAGCATTATCTCGCAGGCGGAGGCCAAGGCGGACGAGATGCTGAAGGGCGCCGCGGATGCCCCGAGGTCGGCCGCCCCGAAGGCCCTGTCCTTCGTGGCGCCGGGATCACGGGGGCTGGAAGAGCTGGTGGAGCCTTCGCCGGAGGATCAGGAGGAGCTGAAGCGCCGCTTTCCGCATGCCTTCACCTCGGCCTAGCCCGGGGGCTGTATCCGGGACATGAACTCCCGGAGGTCCCGGACGACGAAGTCGCCGCCGTCCCGGGCCGTTCTGTCCAGGTGGAAGGCCCGGATGCCCAGCCGGCTGGGTGCGGCGAAGTCGAAGAGCTGATGGTCTCCGACGTGGGCCACCTCTTGGGGTGACACCGAGAGGGCGCGGCAGACCCGCGCGTACACCTCCGGGGTCTTCTTCACCTCTCCGAAGTCGGAGGTGCAGGAGAACAGGCGGAAGAAGTAGCGGTCCAGCCCGGCGGCCGCCAGCTCGATGTCCATGAAATCCCGCGAGGCGTTGGAGGTGACCACCAATCGGTGCCGGGCGCTCAGCTGCTCCAGGACCTCGCTGGCCTCCGGGTAGGGCGCCACTTCGCCCCGGTAGCTCATGAGCAGGCTGGTCCAGTCGCCGCCCAGCCCGAACCGGCGGAACCAGTACCGGATGTCGTACCAGTCGGTGCGTTGCTCTCCCACGCTGTCATACTCGCGGTGGACGATGTCCCGGGCCGCGTCCAGGGAGATCCCCCTGGTCCGGGCATAGAGGGCCGGCACGCCTTCGTGCCACACCAGGTCCACGAACCGGCCCTGGGTGATGGTGCCGTTCATGTCGAAGGAAATCGTGCTGATGGACACCCCATAATTATAGCCGGAACGGCCTCCGTTGTTCCCGGGTTGACGCTTCCCGGTGGCTGTGGGCCCGCATCCTGATGCCCGGTACTGTTGAAAAAGCGGCAGATGGCGTATACAATTTTTAGGGGTGTCCGGTTCCGGTCCCATGGCGTTTACATGGGACTCTGGTATTCTGAACGAGGAGGGAAGGTGATTGGATGCGCTAGGTAGACATCTGCTGTTGGAGCTCCGAGAGTGCAACGTTGCGCTCCTGGATGACCTGGTGTACCTGGAGAACGCCCTGGTTTCTGCCGCAATAGAGTCTGGTGCTACCGTGATCGACAAGTCCTTCCATCAGTTCGCGCCGCAGGGGGTAAGCGGTGTGGTCCTCATTGCCGAATCACATCTGTCGCTGCACACCTGGCCGGAGCATGCCTATGCCGCGGTCGATATCTTCACCTGCGGCACCACGGTGAAGATAGAGGTGGCGGCGGACGCCCTGATCAGCCGGCTCGGTAGCAGGGATCCCTCCGTGCTTGAGGTGAAGAGGGGCGTTCTGGTGCGGGAAAGGAAGCTGGTCGGGTAGATCATGGATGATGAACCCGGTATATGGTTTTCGGATAGCATAAACTCGAACTTCGTGCAACGTTATCGTGTACGAGGCACTCTCTATACGGGCCAGACCCGATATCAGTCGATGCAGATCATCGACAGCTGTGATTTCGGGCACTGCCTGTTGCTGGACGGAAAGCTCCAGTCGAGCCAGAGGGATGAGTTCATCTATCACGAGGCTCTGGTCCACCCGGCGCTGATCACCCATCCCGGCCCGGCGAGCGTTTTCATTGCCGGCGGCGGCGAGGGGGCCACTCTCCGTGAGGTGCTGACCCACCGCACGGTAAAGAAGGTGGTTATGGTGGACATCGACCAGGAGGCGGTGGACCTCTGCAAGCGCTTCCTGCCTTCCCTTCACCAGGGCGCCTTTGATGACCGGAGGGCGGACGTGCTGCACCTGGATGCCCGGAAGTACCTGGCGGACTCCTCGGAGTTGTTCGATGCCATGGTCATGGACATCACCGACCCGGTCGAAGGCGGGCCTTCCTGGAAGCTCTACACCCGCGAGTTCTACCAGATCGTTGCTGACCGGATGGCCCCCGGCGGTATCCTGGTGGTGCAATCCGGGCCGGCTAACCTGCACGATATGGGCGTCTTCACCGCCATCTGCCGCACTCTGCGCGAGGTCTTCCCGCGGGTGTTCCCCTATGCGGCCGGGATACCTTCCTTTGGAGGGGCCTGGGGGTTCATGGTGGCCACACAGGACCAGTACCCGTCGGCCCTGAAGGCCACCGAGGTCGACACCCGCATCGCCACCAGGGTCGGCCGCCAGCCGCGCTTCTATGACGGCACGACCCACCAGGGCATGTTTCACCTGCCGCGCTATCTGCGTGATGGCATGCGTGAGTGCCAGTCGATCATCACTGATCAGTCACCGGTCTTCCTGTCGTAGGGCAGGCCGGCGCGCTCCCCGCCCTTCCTGCTGGTCACTTGACATCGGAGCTGCCCTAAAAGGATAATGTTGATGAGAATAGTCTGGAAGAATAGCGGATGAGGCTTTCGACGAAGGGACGCTATGGCGTCAGGGCCCTGGTGGACATTGCGCTCAACGGCGGTGGCGGCCCGGTGATGCTCAAGGACATCGCGCAGAGACAGGGTATTTCGGCCCAGTACCTGGAGCACCTGATGGCCCCGCTGATCCGGGCCGGAATGCTGCGGAGTATTCGCGGCCCCCGGGGCGGAATGGTCCTGGCCAGGCCTGCTGATGAGATCACCCTGGGACAGGTGATCCAGGTGCTGGAGGGGTCGGTGGCCCCGGTCGAATGCGTCGACAGCCCGGCTATGTGCCAGCGATCCGGCCGGTGCGCGGCGCGGGACGTGTGGAATGACATCAAGCAGGCGGTGACGGGGGTGCTGGAGGCGACCACGCTCCGGGACCTGATGGAGAGACAGCAGGCGATGGCGCCTGACGTGGATAATTCGGCGGCCGGTCTGGATAAGGCGGCGCCGAAGCCGGAGATGTACACAAAATGAGAGATGATCGACCGAGGATCGCCAACGACATCACCCAGCTGGTGGGGAATACGCCGCTGGTGAGACTGGACCGCATCGCCGGCAGGACGAGGGGAACCGTGGTGGCCAAACTGGAGTCGTTCAACCCGCTATCCAGCGTGAAGGACCGCATCGGGCTGGCCATGATCGAGGCGGCCGAGAAGGAAGGCCTGATCCACCGGGATTCGGTCATCGTGGAGCCCACCAGCGGCAACACCGGCATCGGGCTGGCCTTCGTCTGCGCTGCCCGCGGGTACAACCTGATCATAACCATGCCGGAGACGATGTCGATGGAGAGGAGGATGCTCCTGGAGGCGCTGGGGGCCGAGGTGGTGCTGACGCCGGGCAGCGAAGGAATGGCGGGGGCTATCAGAAGGGCGCAGGCGCTGGCGGCGGAGACCCCCAATTCGTTCCTGGCGCAGCAGTTTCAGAACCCGGCCAATCCCCGGATACACCGGGAGACCACGGCGGAGGAGATCTGGAGAGACACCGGCGGCCTGGTGGATGTGCTGGTGGCGGGGGTGGGCACCGGGGGTACCATCACGGGGGTAGCGGAGGTCATCAAGGGCCGGCGGCAGGGATTCCGGGCGGTGGCCGTGGAGCCGGCGGGATCGCCGGTGCTCTCCGGGGGCAAGCCGGGACCGCATTCGATACAGGGGATCGGGGCTGGGTTTGTGCCGCCGGTCCTGCGGGTGGACCTGATTGATGAGGTGGTGGCGGTCAGGGATGAAGATGCCCGGGCCACGGCCGGGAGGCTGGCCCGGGAAGAGGGGATCCTGGCCGGCATGTCATCGGGAGCGGCGGTGTGGGCCGCGCTGCAGGTGGCGGCCAGGGCCCAGAGCCAGGGGAAGCTCATTGTAGTCATATTGCCCGATACGGGTGAGAGGTATCTCAGCTCGGGCCTCTTCCAGGGATAGTCGGGGCTTTGAAGGAGACGCACGGCATGGATGAAGTGACCATTTCGCGGGCCATCACCGAGAGCTTCATGAAGGAGTTCACGGACTCGATGGAGGTCGAGGCGGCGGTGGTAGGCGCCGGGCCCTCCGGCCTGGTGGCCGCCCACTACCTGGCCCGGGCCGGGATCAAGACAGTGGTCTTCGAGAGGCAGTTGCGGGTGGGCGGCGGCATGACCGGAGGCGGGATGATGTTCAACCGGATCGTGCTGCAGAAGGAGGGCAGGGACATCCTGGCTGAGTTCGGTGTCCGCTCGACGCTTTACCGGCGCGGCTACTACACGGCCGATGCCCTGGAGTCTATCGCCTCCCTCTGCGTGGGCGCCATCCGCTCCGGTGTGAAGATATTCAACCTGATGACCGTGGAGGACGTCCTGATTCGCCGCGATCGCCGGGTGAGCGGGCTGGTGCTGCAGTGGACGGCGGTCAACATGGCCCGGATGCACGTCGACCCGCTCACGGTGAGGGCCGGCGTGGTCATCGATGCCACCGGCCATGACAGCGAGGTCTGCCACGTCCTGGTCCGTAAGATGGGCCCGAAGCTGAAGACCGCCACCGGGGCCGTGGTGGGAGAGAAACCCATGTGGGCAGAGAAGGGCGAGGCGGACCTGGTGAAGAACACCATCGAGGTGTATCCTGGCCTGATAGTGGCCGGGATGGCCGCCAACGCCGTACTGGGATCTCCCCGCATGGGGGCCATATTCGGCGGCATGCTCATCTCCGGGAAGATTGCGGCGGAGCTGGCCCAGGACATTCTTAAGAAGAGGTAGGGAGATACTAAGGACACTGCGGGAAGACGTGCGGACGGTGTTCTGCATGGACCCGGCGGCGCGGAGCCTGCCGGAGGTGCTCACCTGCTACCCGGGGCTGCATGCCCTGTGGTGCTACCGCCTGGCCCACTGGCTGTGGCGCCACCGTCTGCGCCTCTTCGGGCGGATGCTGTCGCACTACGGGCGGCTGGTGACCGGGATCGAGATCCATCCCGGGGCCACCATCGGGCGCAGGTTCTTCGTGGACCATGGCATGGGCGTGGTCATCGGGGAGACGGCGGAGGTGGGCGATGATGTCCTGGTGTACCAGGGCGTGGTCCTGGGCGGGACCAGCCTGAAGAAGGAGAAGCGGCACCCCACCATCGGCAACAACGTGGTCATCGGGGCCTCGGCCATAGTGCTGGGCCCGATTACGCTCGGGGACGGGGTGCGGGTGGGCGCCAACTCGGTGGTGGTCAAGTCCGTGCCGCCGGGGGCCACCGTAATCGGGGTGCCGGGGAGGATAGTGGAGGAGAGGAAGGAGCCGGTGGCCGTGCTGGACCACGGCCGGCTGCCCGATCCGATCAGCGAGCGCATGCGCTCCATGGCCGACCAGCAGCACCTGCTGGAGGAAAGGATCAAGAAGCTGGAGAACATGATCGGAACGCAGACGCCGCAGGGCAAAGCCGAGGAGAGGCAGAGATGACCAGGACGATAGCGGAGATAAACGAGAAGATACGCCGGGGCCAGGCGGTGGTGGCCACCGCCGAAGAGGTGATCGGCATAGTGGAGAAGAAGGGCATCGAAAAGGCCGCCCGGGACGTGGACGTGGTGACCACGGCCACCTTCGGGCCGATGTGCTCCTCGGGGGCCTATTTCAACGTCGGTCATTCCCGGCCGCGCATCAAGCTGGGAGGGGGCAGCACCACCCTGAATGACGTGCCGGTCTACACGGGGCTGGCGGCCGTAGACCTGTTCCTGGGGGCCACGGCCATGCCGGAAAACGACCCCCGGAACCGCATCTATCCCGGAGAGTTCCTCTATGGCGGCGGGCACGTGATCGAGGACCTGGTGGCCGGCAAGGACGTCCGCCTGGCGGGCACGGCCCACGGCACCGACTGCTACCCGCGCAAGAAGATAGAGACCACCATCAACCTGAAGAACATCAACGAGGCCGTCCTGTTCAACATGAGGAACGCCTACCAGAACTACAACGTGGGGGTCAACCTCTCCGACCGCACCATCTACACCTACATGGGCGTGCTCAAGCCCAAGCTGGGGAACGCCAACTACTGCTCGGCCGGGCAGCTGTCGCCGCTGCTGAACGATCCTCACTACAAGACCATCGGCATCGGCACCCGGATCTTCCTGGGAGGCGGCATCGGGTACGTGGCCTGGCACGGCACCCAGCACAATCCCGGAGCGCCCCGCACCGATAACGGCGTGCCCAAGCGGGGCGCCGGCACGCTGGCCGTCATCGGGGACCTGAAGCAGATGAAGCCGGGGTGGCTGCGCGGCGTGAGCTTCCTGGGCTACGGATGCACCATGGTGGTGGGGATCGGGGTCCCTATTCCCATACTCTCCGAGGAGAACCTGCGGTACGCCGCGGTCAGGGATGAGGACATCCTGGCCCCGATCGTGGACTACTCGGAGGCCTACCCCCAGCGCCAGCCCGACGTCCTGGGCGAGGCCAGCTACGGGCAGCTCCGCAGTGGCCGGATACAGGTGATGGGGCGGGAGGTGCCGACGGCTTCGCTGTCCAGCTACTCGAAGGCCCTGGAGATCACCCAGATCCTCAAGGACTGGATAGGCAGGGGCGAGTTCCTGCTTACGGAGCCGGTGGCCCCGCTGCCCGGGGCGGAGGCCGGCATCACCCTGAAACCACTGGACGAACGCGGGTAGGGAAAGGGACCAAAGATGGCCGTATCGAAGAGAATTGTGCTGCACTTTCCCCGGTCGTGCGCCGACCAGCCCATAGTCTACCGCCTGGTGAAGGACTATGGTCTGATGTTGAACATCCTCAAGGCTGCGGTATCGCCCAACGAGGAGGGCCTGCTGGTGCTGGAGCTATCGGGCGACCGCGACAGCTATGAGAAGGGCGTCAAGTATCTGGCCGACCTGGGTATAAGCATTCAGCCGCTCAGCCGGGACGTCTATCGCGACGACGCGCGATGCACCCACTGCGGGGCCTGCGTCACCGTCTGCCCCAGCGGTGCCTTCGTGGTGGAGGGCCCCAGCCGGAAGATCAAGTTCCTGGACAAGAAGTGCATGGTCTGCGGCATGTGCATCAGGGCCTGCCCTCCGCGGGCCATGGAAATGCGCATCTGACGTATGCCCGCTTATGAGCCCAGATTCTACCGTGACTGGAGGCGGGACAGGGACCTGATCTCCTTCGCCGTGACGGTGAAGGAGTCTGACCTGTATATCCGCGCCACGCGCAACCTCCACCGGAAGGCGCTGCGGGTGCTGCTCAAGCACCGGGCCGCGCTGGAGGAGTACGCCGGGCGGCACCCCGGGTTCCTGACTGCCCTGGCGCCGTTGCCGGCGGGCGCGGACGCGCCATTCATCGTGAAGGACATGGCCGCGGCGGCGGGGAAGGCCGGCGTGGGCCCCATGGCCGCGGTGGCCGGCGCCATCGCGGAGCACGTAGGCCGGGAGCTGCTGCCCTTCAGTCGCGAGGTGATCGTGGAAAACGGCGGAGACATATTCCTGCGGACGAGGAAGCCGCGCTCCATAGGCATCTTCTCCGGCGTATCATCGCCCTTCAGCGGCCGGCTGGCCCTGCGGATCGAGCCCGGGGAAACGCCACTGGGCATCTGCACCTCCGCCGGTACCGTCGGGCATTCGCGGAGCTTCGGGCGGTGCGACGCCGCCGTGCTGGTCTCGGCGTCGGCCTCCCTGGCCGATGCCGCGGCCACGGCAGTGGGCAACCTCATCCAGTCGGCGCAGGACATCCAGAAGGGCATCGACCTGGCCAGGGGCCTGGACGGCATCAGGGGCGCCGTCATCATCAAGGATGACCGAATCGGGGTCTGGGGCGACATCCGGCTGATCGAAACCAGGGCGTGACGCATGCAGAGGATCTACCTGGACCACGCCGCCACCACCCCGGTCGACCCCCGGGTGCTGGAGGCCATGCTGCCCTACCTGGGGCGCAGCTTCGGGAATCCCTCCAGCATCCACTCCCTCGGCCTGGAATCGAGAAGGGCCGTGGCGGCGGCCAGGGAGCAGGTGGCCACACTGATCGGCGCCGGCGCGGACGAGATCGTCTTTACCTCGGGCGGGACCGAGGCCGACAACCTGGCCATCAAGGGAGTGGCCGCGGCCAACAGCCACCGTGGCCGGCACATAGTGACCACCCGCATTGAGCACCATGCCGTGGAAAGGTCGTGCCGGTACCTGGAGGAGCAGGGGTTCACCGTGACCTGCGTGGGCGTGGACCCGCACGGCCTGGTTGACCCCGGGGACATCGAAAAGGCCATCACCGGTCAGACCATTCTCATCTCGGTGATGCACGCCAACAACGAGGTGGGCACCATCCAGCCCCTGGAGGAGATCGGGCGGCTGGCCAGGGCCAGGGGGATCTGCTTCCACACAGATGCGGTGCAGACGGTGGGGCACATCCCGGTCAGGGTGAACGAGCTTGGCGTGGACCTGCTGGCCATATCCGGGCACAAGCTCCACGGACCCAAGGGCGTGGGCGCGCTGTACGTCCGCCAGGGGACCCGCATATCCCCGCTGATGCACGGTGGCGGCCAGGAGCGGGGCCTGCGCTCCAGCACTGAGAACGTTCCGGGCATTGCCGGCCTGGGGCGGGCCGCCGAGATCGCCGGAGCCGAGATGGCCGCGGAGATGCCGAAGCTGGTCGGGCTGCGCGACAGGCTGGCCAGGGGCATCCTGGAGAGTGTTCCCCAGGTCCGCCTCAACGGCCACCCCCTCCGGCGGCTCCCGAACAACGTCAATGTCAGCGTGGCCTCCGTGGAGGGGGAGTCCCTGGCGGTGAGCCTGGACCTGGAAGGGATGGCCGTCTCGACCGGGTCGGCCTGCAGCTCAGAGACCGGAGACGCGTCGGCCGTCCTGACGGCCATGGGCGTGCCCGTGGAGCTGGCCCGGGGGTCCGTGCGCTTCAGCCTGGGCCGGGAGACCACGGATGTGGAGATCGATCGCGTTCTGGAGGCCTTTCCCGGAATCGTGGCCAGGCTGCGGGCCATATCGCCACTCTGGAACAGGTGAGCCGTCATGACCAGCCACACGCATGGCCGCAGCTCCGAGGGCAACCAGCGGAGGCTGATGGCGGCCCTGACCATTACCGCCGTGATGACCCTGGTGGAGCTGGCGGGGGGGATCCTGGCCAACTCCCTGGCCCTGCTGGGAGACGCCGGCCACATGTTCACCGACACCCTGGCCCTGGGGCTGGCCATCGCCGCCGTCTCTCTGGCCCGCCGGCCGGCCAGCCAGACCCGGACCTACGGTTTCTACCGGGCGGAGGTGCTGGCGGCCCTGGCCAACGGCGCCTTCCTGCTGGCCATCTGCGGCCTGATATTCTACCGGGCTTACCAGCGCTTCGTGGAGCCGGCCGAGGTCAAGGGCGGCTTGATGCTGGGGGTGGCCGCCATCGGGCTGGCGGCGAACCTGGCCGGGATCCTCATCCTGCGGTCCGCCAGCCGCCAGAACCTCAACGTCAGAGGCGCGTTCCTGCACATGTGGGGCGACACCATATCCTCGATGGGGGTGATCCTGGCTGGCGTCATAATACTGACCACCGGCTGGACCATCGTCGACCCCATCATCAGCATCTTCATCGGGCTGATCATACTCAGGGGGGCCGCGGGCCTGGTAATGGAGTCCAGCGACATCCTGCTGGAGGCGGTGCCCCGTCACCTGGACGTGGCCCAGATCAGCGGCGCTCTCAGGGAGATCCAGGGCGTGAAGGACGTCCATGACATGCATCTTTGGACCATCACCTCGGGCATCTACGCGCTGAGCTGCCACCTGCTCATCGAGGACCTGATGGTGAGCGAGAGCGCCCGCATAGTGGAGGAGGTCAACCGGTTGCTGGACAGGCGCTTCGGCATCGGCCACTCGACGCTCCAGCTGGAGTGCCAGGAATGCGGCAGCGGCCCGGTCTGCCGCCTGTCCAACCAGCACTGAGCCCGGGGCCCGGCAGGTTTCCTGTATAATGGGATTGCCGCACCCGTATCCGCCATGCCGCTCGCTGTCGTGAAGGAGGGAAAGCAGATGGCCAAGGACCCGGTGTGCAACATGGATGTGGATGAAAAGAAGGCTCCGGCCACTGCCGAGTACAAGGGGAAGACCTACTACTTCTGCGCCCCCGGATGCAAGAGGGCCTTCCTGCAGGACCCGGAGAAGTACCTCAGGCGGACGGCGTGAAGGCTGCTGTGCTTCTTGCAGTCTGCAGGAGCCAGGAGAAAGGGGCCAGGAAACAGCCCGTCGCGTCCGGCCTGATCCGGGAGGGATTCGGCCTGGTGGAGCCGGGGGACCCCATCGAGGTGAAATAGCGGCGGCCATGGACACCGGGGAGACGGCGCGGCGCTCGCTGGAGCAGGGCGCGGAGAGGGTCCGCCTGGTGCGGATCGAGGGGGGCACCTCCATCCAGGCCGAGGAGCTGGTGGTCCGGGAGTCCTCCCTCACCGTAGTGCTGGACCGGCAGGAGCTGGCGACCATGCTGTGCCTGCCCGCAGACCTCAAGGCCCTGGCGGTGGGCTTCCTCTTTTCCGAAGGGTTCATCAAGAGGCGGGATGATATCGCGAAGATCGCCGTCGACAACCGCAAGAGCATAGTGCGGGTGGAGACCAGGGAGGGCCGGGGTCCTGACCCGGAGGTGCTCAGACGGCGCATTATCACTTCGGGGTGCGGGAAGGGCGCGTCTTTCTATCGCCTGGCCGATGCCGCCGCCGGCATCGCCATCAACTCCGATTTCACCATGGCGGCCGCTGATGTGCAGGCCCTGGTGGACGAGTTCCAGCAGGGGTCGGATCTGCACCGGGTGACCCGGGGCGTGCACAGCGCCGCTCTCTGCGGGTCCCGGGAGATAATCATGTTCGCCGATGACGTTGGGAGGCACAACACCATAGATCGGATCGTGGGCCGGTGCCTGCTGGAGAACGTGCCCGCCGCCAGCCACGGCCTGATATTCAGCGGCCGCATCTCCTCGGAGATGCTGCTCAAGGCGGCCCGGGCGGGCATCCCGGTGGTCATCTCCGTGGCCTCGCCCACGAATGTGGCGGTGCGGATGGCCAGGGAAATGGGGATGACGGTGGTGGGGAGAGCGCGGGGCACCAGCCTGAACGTGTACTCTGGAGACTGGAGGATAGTGATCGATGAGGGACAGCCGTCAAGAGCTGATTAGCCGCATACGCGAGCTCAAGCAGCAGAGGAACGCCGTCATACTGGCGCACAACTACGAGCTGGGCGAAGTCCAGGACATCGCCGACTTCGTGGGCGACTCGCTGGAGCTGGCCCAGAATGCGGCCGGCACCGGCGCCGACGTCATCGTCTTCTGCGGCGTTCACTTCATGGCGGAGACGGCCTCCATTCTCTGCCCCGGCAAGCTGGTGCTGCTGCCGGTACTGGAGGCGGGCTGCCCCATGGCCAACATGATCACGGCCGCGGCCCTGCGCGAGCTGAAGAAGCAGCACCCGGGCGCCACGGTCATGTGTTATGTCAATACCACGGCCGAGGTGAAGGCCGAATCCGACATCTGCTGCACGTCCGCCAACGCCGTGGCCCTGGCGCAGAACCTGGAGGCGAAGGAGATCATCTTTGTGCCGGACCAGTACCTGGGGCACTACGTGTCCACGAAGACCGGGAAGCCCATGATACTGTGGCCGGGCTATTGCCCCACTCATGACCGCATCAGGGCCGAGGACATCGAGAGGATGAGGAAGGCCTACCCCCGGGCGGAGGTAATGGTGCACCCGGAGTGCCGCCCCGAGGTCAGCGCCATGGCCGATTTCGTGCTCAGCACCGGGGGCATGATCCGGCACTGCCGCAGCACCAGCGCCACCCAGATAGTGGTGGGCACGGAGATGGGCATTATCTACCGGCTGCGGAAGGAGAATCCGGACAAGCTGTTCATCCCGGTCTCCGAGCAGGCCATCTGCCCCAACATGAAGATGATCAGCCTGGAGAACGTCCTGGCGTCCCTGGAGGGCCTGTCGTACGAGATCAGGGTCCCGGAGGACATCCGCATCAGGGCCAAGAGGGCCGTGGACAAGATGATCCAGGTGAGCTAGGCCCGTCGCCGCGATGGATATCCTGGACATACTTAACCCGGCCCAGCGCCAGGCCGCCGAGACCATCGAAGGACCCCTGCTGATACTGGCCGGCCCGGGCAGCGGCAAGACCCGGGTCATCACCCACCGCATCGCCTACCTGGTCAGGGTGGTTGGCGTCAACCCCCGCCGCATTATGGCGGTGACCTTCACCAACAAGGCCGCCAGGGAGATGAGGGAGCGGCTGCAGCTGCTGCTGGCGGGCTCCATCGAGCACCTGTCGGTGGGCACCTTCCATGCCACCTGCGCCGCCATCCTGCGCCGTGACGGCCAGGCGATGGGCCTCAGCCCCAGGTATGCCATCTACGACGACGAAGACCAGATCAATCTCATCAAGCGCAGCCTGCAGGAGCTGGGGATCGACCCCAAGCAGTACCCGCCGCGGACGTTCCAGAACGCCATCAGCAGCGCCAAGAGCCAGCTGGTCAGCGCCGAGGGCCTGGCGCTGCGGGCGCGCAGCTACTTCGAGGAGGTGGTCTCCCGGGTCTATCGCCAGTATGAAACGCTGCTGGGGCAGAGCCAGGCCCTGGACTTCGACGATCTGCTGATGAAGGCCTGGCAGCTGTTCGAGAAACACCCCGACATCCTCGACAGGTACCAGTCGAGATACCTGCATCTGCTGATCGACGAGTTCCAGGACACCAACGTCACCCAGTATGCCCTGGCCCGGCAGCTGGCCGCCAGGCACCGCAACATCTGCGTGGTGGGTGACCCGGACCAGTCCATCTACTCCTGGCGCAACGCCGACCTGCGCAACATCCTCAACTTCGAGCGGGACTACCCCGAGGCCAGGGTGGTCCGCCTGGAGCAGAACTACCGCTCCACCAAGACCATCCTGGAGGCGGCCCATCAGGTGGTCTCCGTCAACCGGGACCGCAAGGAGAATGCCCTCTGGACCGACAACGAAGAGGGCCTGCCGGTGCGCGTGGTGGAGACCTTCAGCGAGTCCGAGGAGGCGCAGTTCGTGGTCAGCGAGATCGACAGCCTGCTGCGCCAGGCCGAAGCCAGGCCCATGGATTGCGCCGTGATGTATCGCACCAACGCCCAGTCGCGGGCCCTGGAGGAAGCCTTCGTGCGCTACGGCATGCCCTACCAGGTGATCGGCTCGGTGCGCTTCTACTCCCGGCGCGAGATCAAGGACGTCATCGCCTACCTGAAGCTCATCCACAACCCCTGGGACTCGGTCAGCCTGGCCCGCATCATCAACGTGCCGCCGCGGGGCATTGGCCAGAAGACCCTGGACGAGCTGCAGCGGTGGGCCGGAGGGCTGGGTCTGCCCCTGTATACCGGCCTGCAGCGCCTGGCCGAGGACCGCTCCGGGGCTCCCTTCGGCGCCCGGCCGGCGCAGGCGCTCATCGGCTTCCACAACATGATCGAGGAGCTGGCGCGGAAGAGCCGTGAGGCGGGCGTCGTGGACCTGCTGGACGCTGTGCTGCAGGCCTCCGGCTACAAGAACCACACCCTGGAGCAGCCCGACGGCGATGACCGGTGGGACAACATCCTGGAGCTGCGGGGCATTGCCGGCCAGCCGAAGTACCAGAACCTCCAGCCTCCCCAGGGCCTGACCCAGTTCCTGGAGGAGGTCAGCCTGTTCTCCGACACCGATGAGCTGGACGAGAAGAAGGACCTGGTGACCCTTATCACGCTGCACCAGGCCAAGGGGCTGGAGTACCCGGTGGTGTTCATCGTGGGCATGGAGGAGGGGGTGCTGCCGCACATCCGGTCGTTCGACGACCCGGCCCAGATGGAGGAGGAGCGCCGCCTGTGCTACGTGGGCATGACCCGGGCCAAGAACCGGCTGTACCTGGTGCGGGCTTTGCGCCGCAGCCTGATGGGCGGCACTAATGCCAATCCTCCGTCGCGCTTTCTGAAGAACATCCCGGCGAAGCTGGTGCAGACCACGGGCCTGTTCGGAGAGGAGCCGAAGCCGCCGCCGCGCCCCAGAGTGGTGAACGGTGGGGACTTCTCGGCGGGGGACCACGTGGAGCACGCCAAGTTCGGCAAGGGCGTGGTGGTCAGCTGCACACCGGTGCGGGATGACCAGGAGGTGGTGGTTGTCTTCGACGGGGCCGGCATCAAGAAGCTGCTGCTCAGCCTGGCCCAGCTCAACCGGCAGGGCTGATGCGCGCCTTCGGTGCGGCGCGGCGCGCCTGGGGCGCCCAGTGACAGGGCCAAGCCCTCAGCGATCGCGCGGTCTGATTCGCCTGGTGCTGCCGGGCAGCCGGCGCCCTAGGCGTGGCGGTCCAGGAGCAGCTGTATCTCCGCCGTCTGGACCCGCCCGTTCTTGCTGCTGACGGTCCACTGGCGCTGCAGCCAGGCCAGCGCCTTCCGGGTGTCGCTGGCCACCCTGGCCTTCTCGGAGTGCTCCACCCGGTACTTGAAAAGCCAGTAGGTAAACTCCTTCTTCTCCATGAGTGACATGGAGTCTCCCCCGGCGTATCCGCGCTGGCCTCTGAAGAGGGCCAGCAGGTCCGCCATGCCGGCTTCGTAGATGCGCCGCCAGGCCTCGTCCTCAACGCGCTGTCCCAGGACCAGGGTGAGGTGGCCGTTCTCCTTCAGGACCTCGTCTTCCACCACGGACAGGAGGGCCTCCTCCACCACCACCCCGTAGAGGTAGTTCAGGTAGGCCCGGTACTTGACATCCCCGATGATCTGGCGGAACTCACCCGGGGCCAGGTCCATGGGCGGCGTGGCGGCGAAGAGCAGGTCCAGCTTCTCGCCCTCGGGCACCAGGCCCTCAACCTCCTGGCAGAGCCTCTCCGCCAGCGTGAGCCAGTCGAAGGCCTCCCCCCCGATCAGGTACCGGTAATGGCGGCCTTCGTGTATCTCCTCGGCGCTGCCCCAGAGGCCGATGGCTTCCAGCAGGGCCACGTACCAGTTGCGCCCCATGGAGATGGCCTCCTTCAGGTGGAGGATGGCCTCCCTGTCGGCAGCAGTGCGCGGCAGCGTCCTCTCAGCAGCCTGGGTCATGGCCACATTCTAGCACAGGGGGCAAGGAGCGGGAAGCGACTTTCAGCCCTGCTGCGGGACGAGACGATGACCAGGACGGGTGTGGCCGCTGTCCGCCTCGCGGAGGAGAATCCCTCTCAGGCGAGAGGTCCGGCAGCGGTGTCGTGGCCCTGAGGCACCGAGGAGGAAAGCAGCTCCCTGAGCCGCCTGGCGTTCCGGATGGCGCAGGCCTGCGTGTCGTTGTTGAAATAGGCGTAGACGGCGGAGAGGCCCTGGCCGAGCCTGGCGATCCTGCCGGCCCAGGACTGCAGTTCCCCGTCCGAGTAGCAGCTGTAATAAAGGCCGGTGCTGCCGTGAAACCGCACGTAGGCGAAATTGGCTGTGCTCACCAGCGGCGTGGTGGTCCCGGGGAGATCGTAGACGCAGAAGGCGGCGCGGTGGCGGCGCAGCAGGGCATAGACCGCATCATCGAACCAGGAGTCGTGGCGGAACTCGAATACATGGGAGAGGTCCTCAGGAAGCAGCGCCAGGAAGGCCTCCAGCAGGGCGTCGCTGCGCTTGAAGTCAGGCGGGAGCTGGTACAGCAGCGGGCCCAGCTTGTCACCCAGCAGCCGCGCCCGCGAGACGAATGTCCGCAGCGGTTCCCCGGCATCCCGGAGCCTCTTGAGATGGGTGATGTAGCGGCTGACCTTCAGGGCATAGATGAAGCCGTCGGGGGCCCTCTCCCGCCATGTGCGCAGTGACTTCTCCGAGGGCAGGCGATAGAAGCTGTAGTTGAGCTCCACGGTGGAGAAATGCCGGGCATAGTGGCTGAACCACTTCGTCTTCGGGATATCCGGCGGGTAGAACCGGCCGCGCCAGTCATCGTACATCCAGCCCGAAGTGCCCGCGTGCAGCCTCGCCATGCGGCCCATCCTTGAGGTCAGGCTAACATGCCGGGCAGGAGGGGTCAATCAATCGCCTGGGCAGGGGCCGCCGCCCGTGAGCAGGCGGCCATGATCAGCAGAACGGGACGCCGCCGCGGCGGCAGCGGTCTGCGGCGGGCCCGCCAGCTTGCCTTCGGCGCGCCCGCCAGCTTGCCTTCGGCGCGCCCGCCAGCTTGCCTTCGGCGGGCATAAGCGATACCATCAGGCAGACACGCCCGCAGGAACAGCCATGAAGAGCACCACCAGCCCTCCTCACCGCGACCGGATCCAGGATCTGGGCTGCCTTTTCCGCCCCGGCTCAGTGGCGGTGGTGGGGGCGCTGTGCATCTTTCGCCCCCTCTGCCGCGTTATCTCTTGTATCAGCGATTCCACGGCATGAGGAGCACCGGAGGATCTGCAGCGTTCGCCAGCTCAGAGCGGACTACCCGCACTGCGAGCGGTCCATATTACAGGCACAAGGATGGTTAGCATGAAGCAGTTGACTTCCAGACTGGTGGATTGGCTGAGGGAGAAGGCCGCCGGCGCCGGGGCGAAGGGGGCCGTGTTCGGGATGAGCGGCGGCATCGACTCCGCGGTGGTCGCCGTACTGTGCCAGCGCGCCTTCCCGGGGCAGGCGCTGGGGGTGCTCATCCCCTGTTACAGCCTGCCGGAGGACACGGAGCACGCCCGCCTGGTGGCGGAGAAGTTCGGGGTGCCCACCCGGACGGTGGACATCGGCGCGGTCTACGATGCGCTGTACCAGGCACTGGTTCGGGCCCTCCCCGGCGCGGAAGGCGATGCCGGCCGGCTGGCCGCCAGCAACCTCAAGCCGCGGCTGAGAATGGCCACCCTGTATTTTTTCGCCAATCACCTGGGGGGCCTGGTGGTGGGCTCAACCAACCGCTGTGAGCTGGGCGTGGGCTACTTCACCAAGTACGGCGATGGCGGCGTGGACGTGTTGCCCCTGGGCAACCTGGTGAAGGCGCAGGTGAGGGGCCTGGCCCGGCACCTGGGCATACCGCCGGAGATCATCGACAAGCCGCCGTCGGCAGGGCTGTGGGAAGGGCAGACCGACGAGCAGGAGATGGGCCTCACCTATGGCCAGCTGGATGCCTACTTCACTACCGGCCAGGTGGCCCCCGCGGTGAGGCATAAGATCGAGGAGCGGATAGGCCGCCATGCCCACAAGCGGGCCCTGCCGCCAGTACCGCCGTTGTAGTTGTTGCCCTTCGCGGGCTGTGTTATGATGCCGTTGAAATAGGGAAGGAAGGAACTTACATGATAGAAAAAGAGAAGGCCCTGGAGATGGCCATTGATCAGATCGAAAGGCAGTTCGGCAAGGGCGCCGTCATGAGGCTGGGGGAATCGCCCACCATGCTGGCGGTGGATGTGATCTCCACCGGCTCGCTCTCCCTTGACCTGGCCCTGGGCATCGGGGGCATCCCCCGGGGCCGCATCACCGAGATCTTCGGGCCGGAGTCCTCCGGCAAGTCCACCCTGGCCTATCACATCGTGGCCCAGGCCCAGGCCGCCGGCGGCGCCGCGGCCTACATCGACGTTGAGCACACCTTCGATCCCATGTACGCCAGCCGCTGCGGGGTCAAGATCGCCGACATCCTGGTGTCCCAGCCCGATGCCGCCGAGCAGGCGCTGGAGATAACCGAGGCCCTGGTCCGCAGCAATGCCATAGATGTTATCGTGCTGGACACCGTGGCCGCCCTGGTGCCCCGGGCCGAGATCGAGGGGGACATGGGCGATGCCCAGGTGGGCCTGCAGGCGCGCCTGATGTCGCAGGCGCTGCGGAAGCTGACCGCGGCCATCAGCAAGTCGAATACGGCCGCCATCTTCATCAACCAGCTGCGGGAGAAGGTGGGCGTCTTCTTCGGCAACCCGGAGGTCACCCCGGGCGGGCGGGCGCTGAAGTTCTACAGCTCCGTCAGGATCGACCTGCGGCGGAAGGACTCCATCAAGGTCGGAAGCGATATCGTGGGCAGCCGGGTCAAGGCCAAGGTGGTGAAGAACAAGGTGGCCCCTCCCTTCCGGACGGCCGAGTTCGACATCATGTTCGCCCAGGGGATCAGCCGCGAAGGCGACATGGTGGACCTGGGAGTGGCCATGGGCGTCATCAAGAAGAGCGGGGCCTTCTTCTCCTATGGCGACGCCAAGCTGGGCCAGGGGCGGGAGAACGCCAAGGTCTTCCTCAAGGAGCACCTGGACATCGCCCAGCAGGTAGAGTCGCAGATCAAGGCTAAGGGGACATCCATGGGCAGCCTGCTGCCCGCCGGAGACGATGAGGGCAGCGAGGCCTGATGCGGCAAAAGGCGGCTTCAGGGACCGGGGCGGGCCCCGGCCCAACGCCGGCCGCCGGGGCCGGCTCCGGACAGAGGCGAGACTGGGACCGGAAGCCGGAGGCCCTCGATGTGGCCTTTCGCTTTCTGGGATACCGGCCGCGCAGCGAGTTCGAGATCAGGGCCTGGCTGCGCCGGAAGGGGTTCGCGCCGCCGGATGTGGAGGCCACCATATCCGCGCTGAAGTCCAGGGGGCTGGTGGATGATGTGGCCTTTGCCCGATACTGGAAGGAGAGCCGGGATTCCGCCAGCCCGCGCAGCCGGGCGGCGCTCAGGAGCGAGCTGGCCCGCAAGGGGATCGACCGCGAGGTAGCGGACGGGGTGCTGGCGGGGGCCGACGACGAAGCCGCGGCCTACCGCGCCAGCCGGAAGAAGGCCGCCCGCCTGGCCGGGTGCGACTACACGGAGTTCCGCAACAGGCTGGCCGCCGCCCTGCGGCGGCGGGGCTTCAGCTACGAAGTGACGGAGCACACAGTCAAGAGGCTGTGGCAGGAGAGTAGGAGCCATGGGTAGAGACCGACGTCGGGGCAAGAAGAGATACCAGGGAGGCGCCCGGCCTGTGCCGGGACGCCAGCCGGGGGCCCAGCCCGGGTCGCCGGCAGCCCGGCCGCCGGCGGCTGCCGGCGGTCCGGAGAAGGCCCCGCCACCAGCCGGGGCACCCCCTGCTACGGGCGCGGGGAATGCGCCGAAGGCCGCGCGTCCATTCAAAGGCATGCCGCGGGCCGGAGCGCAGGCCCGGGCCCCGGTCGTGGCCAATCCCAACCTGGGCAAGGACCTGCGCCGTATCGGCATCGTGACCGCGGTGCTGGTGGTGCTCCTGATCGTCCTCTGGCTGGTCCTTGCCTGAGATGCCGCGTGAAGATAGAGGTGACTCTCAACGGGGAGAAGGCGCACGGGCGTCCCGGGATGACCATCCTGGAGCTGGCCCGGGAGCGCGGCGTGGAGATACCCACGCTCTGCTACCACACTGACCTGACCCCAGCCGGCGCATGCCGGCTGTGCGTGGTGGAGGTAGAGGGGTGGAGGGCGCTGGCCCCCTCCTGCCAGACCCCGATCGCGGCCGGCATGGTCATTCACACCCATTCCGAGCGGGTGGTGGCCACGCGGCGGGTCCTGGTGGAGCTGATGCTGGCCAGCCATCCCGATGTCTGCCTGGTGTGCGACAAGGGGAACCGCTGCGAGCTGCGCAGGGTGGCGGGCGACCTGGGGATCGCCATGCCCCGCTTCAGGATGAAGAGGCACTATCATCCGGCCGAGGATGCCACCCGGCATGTCGTGCGTGATCCCTCCAAGTGCATACTGTGCCGCCGCTGCATCCGGGCCTGCCACGAGATCAAGGGGGCGGACGTACTGGCCCTGGGCTACACAGGCTTCCACTGCAAGGTCATAGCCGGCGCAGATGAGCCGCTGGAAGCCGATGTCTGCCAGTCGTGTGACGTGTGCATCTCCGTGTGCCCGGTGGGGGCCCTGCAGAGACGGGAAGAGGCCGCCCACGGCCGGGCCGGCGTCCCGCTCCGGCCGCGCCAGGGAGAGGCCGGGTTGACGGCCGGTGGTGGCCCCGCGGGCCGGGGGCCGGCGTGATGCCGCCGGGCACGCCGCCACAGGACCTGCTGGTGCTGCGACACTGCGGCCTCATCGATCCGCGGGACTTGAGCTCATATGTGGTGCGGGGCGGCTTCGAGGCCCTGCGCCAGGTGCGGAGAGGCATGACGCCCTCCCAGGTGATCGAGGAGGTCAAGAGATCGGGCCTGAGAGGCCGGGGCGGCGGCGGTTTTCCCGCCGGCCTGAAGTGGGAGCAGACGGCCGCGGCGGCCGGCGGAGACAAGTACGTCATCGCCAACGCCTCCGAGGGAGAGCTGGGCGCCTTCAAGGACCGGTACATGCTGCAGAATGACCCCTTCTCCTTCCTGGAGGGCCTGGCCATTGCGGCACATGCGGTGGGCGCGGCCAGGGCGCTGGTCCACCTGCGCGCCGAGTACGGCGACCTCTTCTCCCCGCTGGCGGAGGCCATCGCCCAGGTTCAAGCGGCGGGATGGCTGGACCTGCCGGGGGGCCCGCTGGAGGTGGTCCTGCGCCGGGGCGCGGGGGGCTACATCTGCGGTGAGGAGACGGCGCTGATGGAGACGCTGGAGGGGCGGCGCGGGGAGCCTCGCGCCAGGCCTCCTTTTCCGCCTTCGCAGGGGCTGTTCGGCCGCCCCACCCTGATAAACAACGTGGAGACGCTGATGAACATACCGTGGATCATGGTCCACGGCGCGGAGCGGTTCTGCCGGATGGGCACGCCCGGCAGCAGGGGGACCAAGGTCTTCTCGGTCAGCGGTGATGTGGCGCGGCCGGGGGTGTATGAGCTGGAGATGGGCCGGCCGCTGCGCGACCTGGTGGGCCTGGCGGGCGCGCAGGATGTCAAGATGGTGCAGGTCGGGGGCGCCCCGGGCCGGATCGTGGCGGCCGCGGGGTTGGACGTGCCGCTCTCCTACGAGAGCCTGCTCGGCGCCGGCCCGGTGATGGTCTTCGACCGCAGCCGCGACGTGGTGGACATGGTGTGGCGGGCGATGGAGTTCCTGGCCGCGGAGTCGTGCGGGAAGTGCGCCCCCTGCCGCGAGGGCACTCAGGCGATGGCGGAGACGCTGGCCCGCATCGCCGCCGGTTCAGGAAGGCGGCGGGACCTGGAGGCCCTCGAGGACCTGTCGCAGGCCATGGCGCTGGCCTCGTCGTGCGGCCTGGGGCAGGCCGCGCCCCTGCCCGTCCTGGACAGCCTGCGGCTCTTCAGGGACGAGTACGAAGCGCACCTCCAGGCCCCTGCCGGGCGAGGGACGGTGCCGGCATGAAGGCCATCACCCGGCGGAAGGCGCCGGCGGAGATCGGCGAGATGCTGGAGCTGTCCTCCAGCGTCTTCCTGGTGGGTTGCGGCACCTGCGCTACCATGTGCCGTACCGGGGGCCGGGATGAGGTGGCGGAGATGGCAGCCACGCTGGCAGCCATGGGGAAGAGGGTGACCGGGTCGGTGGTGGTCCCCACCGTCTGCGACGCCATGGACCGCGAGGCTCTGGCGGGCAACGCCAGGGCCGTGGAGGAGGCCGACTGCGTACTGGTGCTGTCCTGCGCCTTTGGCGTGCAGATGACAGGCCGGTTCACCGGCAAGCCGGTCTACCCGGCGCTGGACACGCTCTTCCTGGGGCAGGAGACGTCACCAGGCATGTTCACCGAGGTCTGCGGGCAGTGCGGGGAGTGCGTGCTGGGATGGACCGCCGGCATCTGCCCCATCACCGCCTGCGCCAAGGGGCTGCTCAACGGCCCCTGCGGCGGAGCCAGGAAAGGGAAGTGCGAGGTATCGGACGACCGGGACTGCGCCTGGGAGGTTATCTACCGGCGCCTGCGGGAGCAGGGGCGGCTCGATCTGCTGAAGAAGCGCCGCGCCCCGCGGGACTTCTCCGCCAGCCCCCGGCCCGGCACCTACCTGGTGGAGTGATGGGGAGGCTTAGGTGAACCTGCGAGAGAAGCTGGCCGCCGGCCGGTTCGTGGTCACCTGCGAGGTGGGCCCCCCGAAAGGGGTCGACGTGAGCGACATGAAGCGCAGCGCCGAACGGGTCCGCGGCCGGGTAGATGCCGCCAACGTCACCGATCAGCAGGGGTCGGTGATGCGGCTCAGCTCGCTGGCGGGCTGCTGCCTGCTGAAGGAGTGGGGCCTGGAGCCGGTGCTGCAGATGACCTGCCGCGACCGCAACCGCATCGCCCTCCAGTCGGACCTCCTGGGCGCGGCGGCGCTGGGCATAGAGAACGTCCTTTGCCTGACCGGGGATTATGTCACCCTGGGCGACCACCCGCAGGCGAAGCCCGTCTTCGACCTGGATTCGGTGTCTCTGATCCAGGCGGCCCGCCAGCTGGAGGAAGGCCATGACCTGGCCGGGAAGGAGCTCAGGGGCGCGCCGCGGCTGTTCATCGGGGCCGCCGTGACCCCGGAGGCGGACTTCCTGGAGCCGCAGATCCTGAAGATGGAGAAGAAGGTGAAGGCGGGGGCGCGGTTCTTCCAGACCCAGGCCATCTACGACACGGCCCTGTTCGCTGACTTCATGGCCATGGTGGGGCACCTCAAGGTCCCCGTCCTGGCGGGGGTGGTGGTGCTGCGCTCCGCGGCCATGGCCCGGTTCATGAACGAAAGGATCGCCGGGATACACGTGCCGGAGGCGGTCATCGCCGAGATGGACCGGGCGCCGGACAAGGCGGCCAAAGGGGTTGAGATCGCGGCCCGGACCATCGCCGAGATCAAGGGGCTCTGCCAGGGAGTGCACATCATGACGATTGGCCAGGAGAAAAGGACATCCGATATAATTGAGGCTGCCGGTCTGTGACCCGGCGCGTACGAGATTCTCTTGTGCACATGATGGAGGCGCAACGTGGCCGTGAGCTCTGCCGGTAGCCTGAAGACCTGGTTCCTGGAGACCAGGCCGCAATTCCTCATCCTGACGCCGGTGTGCGTTCTGGTGGGCATGGCGGCTGCGGCCTACGATGGCTGTGACTTCAAGGCCGTCTACATCGTACTGACCCTGGTGGGCGCGCTGCTGGCCCACATCAGCGTCAATGTGCTCAACGACTATTTCGATTACCGCAGCGGGATCGATCTGGCCGCCAGGCGGACCCCCTTCAGCGGCGGCAGCGGCATTCTCCCGGCTGGTCTGTTGAAGGCCCGGGGAGTGTACCTCCTGGGGCTGGGCAGCCTCATCGGGGTGGGCGCCATCGGCATCTACTTCACCGTCGTGCACGGATGGGGGATACTGCCTCTGGGCCTGCTGGGGATGCTGGTCGTCTACCTGTACACGACCCACCTCACCAAGAACCCGGTGCTCTGCGCCATCGCTCCGGGCCTGGGCTTCGGTCCCCTGATGGTGGTAGGCACGTATTTCGCCCAGACGGGCCAGTACTCGGCGACGCCCGTGGTGGCCTCGCTGGTGCCCGGCTTCCTGGTCTCGAACCTGCTGCTGCTGAACCAGTTCCCCGATGTTGAGGCGGACAAGCTCGACTCCCGGCGGCACATACCGATTGTCTACGGGCGGCGGGCCAGCGCCCGGGTCTATGCGGCGTTCATGGCGGCCACCTACATCAGCCTGGCCCTGGGGGTGGGCCTGAAGGTCCTCCCGGTGACGGCCCTCGCCGGCCTGTTGACACTGCCGCTGGGGTTGAAAGCGGTGAGGGGGGCCCTCCGGTACTGCGATGACATCGACCACCTGGTGCCGTACCTGGGCCTGAACGTGCAGGTGATACTGCTGACCACGTTGCTCACCGGGGTGGGTATCCTGCTGGGCCTGGCGCTGCCGGACAGCCTGCGCTGGTAGGCGCGAAGGCCCGCCTTAGTACGTCACCGCGAAGTCGGGAAACAGCCCGCGGTACTTGCCCCAGCGGACCGTCACCTTCTCCACCCGGGCCATCCGCGGGCCCTGGTGCAGGGAGTCCACCAGTTGCTCCAGCTTTGCCCGGTCGCCCTCGGCCTCCACCTCCACGGCCCCCGGAACGTTCTTCACGTAACCGGTCAGCCCCAGCGACCGGGCCTGCTGCTCCACGAAGGCCCGGAAGTAAACGCCGTGCACCCGGCCGGTGACGGTGGCCTGCAGGGATGCCAGGCCGGGGTCCCGCCGCGCTGCATCAGGGCCCTGGCGTGCCATGTCAGGGCCTCACCCTGCCGGGGCGCGGGTGCTCGACCTGGTCCAGCCGCGTCAAACCGTGCCGCAGGGCGGTAATGACCGCATCGAGGTACTCCTGCCTGTTGAGCGCCCTGTCCAGCGGCGGATGGCGGCTGGCCTCATGGCAGGGGCGGTACTGCGCCATGACGTTGATGTAGGTGCCGAGTGACAGCTGCGCCAGGAAGGCCATGGTCTCCTCGGTTCCGGCCAGCCCGCCGGGCAGCACCAGGTGGCGCACCAGCAGGCCCCTGGCGGCCACGCCCCGGCGAATCCGGAGGTCCCCCACCTGCCGGTGCATCTCCATTACCGCCGCGCGGCTCGCCTCCGCGTAGCCCTCCACCCCCGAGTACTGGCACCCCGCCTGGCTGTCGGAGTACTTCATGTCCGGCATGTAGATATCGACGATGCCGTCCAGCAGCCTCAGCGTCCGGAGGGACTCGTAGCCGCCGCAGTTGTAGACCAGGGGCACCCGCAGCCCGCGGGCGGCGGCTATCTCCAGAGCCTCCAGGATCTGGGGCACGACGTGCGTTGGGGTGACCAGGTTGATGTTGTGGCAGCCTTGGCCCTGAAGAGAGAGCATCATGGCCGCCAGCTCGCTGCTGTCCACTTCCTCCCCCTCGCCGTGGTGGCTGATGGAGTAGTTCTGGCAGAAGACGCAGCGCAGGTTGCAGCCGGCGAAGAATATGGTCCCCGAGCCCCCCGTGCCTACCAGGGGCGCTTCCTCGCCGAAGTGGGGGCCGAAGCTGGAGACGAGGGCCCGGCGGCGCGTCCGGCACTGACCCGCCTGTCCACGGATCCGATCGGCTCCGCAGCGCCTGGGGCAGAGCTGGCACTGCTGGAGCAGGTTGAGGGCGGCCTCTGTCCGCCGGTGGAGCCGGCTGCCGGCGGCCAGAGAGAGGTAGGCGGCCTCCCCTATGGGGCCTCCTCGGGAGCCTGCTCCTTCTTGCCCTTGGTCTTGATCACCTGCACCGTCACCGGCTGGGATAGTATGTCGGATACCACCGGCTTCCGGGCATCCTTCTTGGGCTTCCTGGTCTCCCTGCCGCCATAGTCCTTTCTTCCCATCGCATCACCTCTCACGCTCTAGTTACCGTAGTTTAGCAAAGCACCCCGGCCCCGGCAATGGTTTGGTGTCGCTGGACAACAACATGGTTTGCCGTGTCGCGCGCCGCGCGGGGTGCCGGTCCATGAGCTGGGGCCACCAGGATCATCCGGCGCGCCAATTGCTTGTGACAATGGCGCAAGGGTGCTATATTACTGGACCATGAGCCAGAGCAGAGGGGCAAGGCGGTCATGGTTCCTGGTACTGGCGGCGGCCGTGGTGCTGGCGATGCTGGCGCCGGCGGCTGTTCCGCTTGACGCCGGCGCAGCCTGAAGATGCATGCTGCTGACGGTCGTCAGCCAGCCAGCCGCCGGGGGCACGATTACACTCTATCCGGTTTACTCGGACAGCAACTACTATGCTGATGACCCGGTCAGGGTGACGGCCCAGGCCGCCGACGGCTACCTGTTCGCCGAGTGGTCTGGCGACGTGTCCGGCATTCCCGACGTCACCAACAACGTGGTTGAAGTCGTCATGACGCAGGACAAGACGATCACCGCCAGCTTTGTCGAGTCGGGGGTGCGCTACAGCATAACGGCCGCGGCTGAGCCGGTCGCCGGCGGCGCGGTGGCGGTGAGCCCGGCGCAGGACAACTACACCCTGAACCAGGTGGTGTCTGTCTCTGCGGCCGCGGCCCCGGGCTACGTCTTCAGCCACTGGGCGGGGGACCTGGCCGGCAGCACGGCGCCGGCCGAACTGCGCATGAACGGGAACAAGGCCATCGCCGGCGTCTTCAATCCGGTGCTGTCCGCCGGGGTGGAGACCCCCGGCACCGGAACGGTCGAGGCCGACCCGCCGGCTGCGGCCGGCGGCTACCCGGCGGGCACCGCGGTGAGCCTCACGGCCCGCCCCGCGGTCGGATTCCTTTTCGACCAGTGGACGGGCGACACCGACGGCCTGGCGGACCCCCGGCAGGCGTCACTGACCCTGGTGGTGGCCGCTCCCCGGACCCTCACCGCCAGGTTCCTGCCGGCGCCGCGGTATGCCCTCACCGCGGCGGTCGAAGGCCAGGTTGGCGGGTCCCTGTCTCTGCAGCCGGAGCAGCCGGCCGGCGGATACCTGGCCGGCGAGCCGGTGACCGTCCGCGCCCTGGCTGCGGACGGCTACGCCTTCAGCTACTGGACCGGGGACCTCAGCGGTGCCGACCCGGCCCCGCAGCTCCACCTGTCCGGGCCGCTGACGATCGGGGCGGTCTTCGATCCCCTGGTCACCCTGGAGATTGACCCGCCCGAGGGGGGCGAGGTAGACGCCATGCCGCCGCGGGGGTCGGGCGGCTACCCGCTGGGGAGCGAGGTCACCCTGGAGGCCAGGCCGGCGCCGGGATACAAGTTCACGGGGTGGAGCGGCGATGCCTCCGGGACGGAGAGCGTGGTGACCATCGTGGCGGATGCGCCGAAGACGGTGACCGCCGCGTTCGCGAAGCAGCGTGGGCTGGCCTGGTGGTGGATCCCGCTGGCCGCCGGCGCGGCCCTCCTGGTCCTGATCGGAATGCCCCTGGAAGCGGCGCTCAGGCGCAGGCTGCGGTCACACTAGGCGGCCGGGCGGCATGGCCTCGATGGTCTGAATCAGCAGGTGCAGGGCGTGGGTGACCACCAGGCGCTTCACGTCCACCCGCCGCGGAGGGTAGCGCCCTTCCACGGCCCGGCTGGCGTTCTCCACGGCCATTCCGATGTAGGCCAGCCCGGGCGGTTTGCCCTCCAGGGGATCGGGGCCGGCCACCCCGGTGACGCCGATGCCGATGTCAGCGCCCAGCTGCTGCCGCGCGGCCCGGGCCATGGCCTCGGCCACCGGCGCGCTGACCACACCGTGGGCCTCGATCAGCCCGGCGTCCACCCCCAGGGCCACCTTCATCTCGTTGCTGTAGGAGACGAAGCCGCCCTTGAAATAGGACGAGCTCCCGGGGACGTCCGTGATGACCGCCGCCAGCAGGCCCCCGGTGCACGATTCCATGGTGGCCAGGGTAAGGCCCCGGCCCGCCAGAAGCGAGCCGGCCCGGCCCTCCAGGGTGTCCGCGTCCGTGCCCCATATCTGCTGTCGCAGGGCCTCCCTCAGCCTGGCCTCCGCCGTCGCCAAGAGCGCCGCCGCGCCGGCCTCGTCGGGCGCCCGGGCGATCAGCCTGAGGTGAATGCCGTCCTGCTTGGCGTACACGCCCAGGGCCGGGTTTCCCATGGCGAATACCGGGGCGGCCTTCTCGCCCACGTCGGCCTCCGACCCGAGGCACTTGAAGGTGCGCACCGCCACGGCTTCGCACCGGATGGCGGCGCGCAGGCGCGGCATCACCTCTGCCTCCCACATGCGCTGCATCTCGGAGGGCGGCCCGGGCATGATGACGACGATCTTCCCGGCCTTCTCCACCCACCAGCCGGGCGCGGTGCCCCTGGGGTTGGGAATGGACCGGGCGGACGGAATCAGGGTGGCCTGCTTGATGTTGGAGGGGGGCATCTCGCGGCCCATGGCGGCGAACATGGCCCGCAGGTCTTTCTCCAGCGCCGGGGAGACCGACATCTCCTCTGCCAGCACCCGGGCCATGGCCTCGCGGGTCAGGTCGTCCTGGGTGGGCCCCAGCCCGCCCGTGGCCAGCACCACGTCGAAGCGCCGGAGGGCCTCGCTGAAGGCCTCAGCCAGCCTTTCGATGTCGTCGGGCACGGCTACGATCGACTTGAGCTCCAGCCCCAGCAGGGGCAGCTGAGAGGCGAGGTAGGAGGCATTGGTGTCCACCACCTCTCCCATCAGCAGCTCGGTGCCTACTGAGATTATGCCTGCCTTCATCGCCATAGTGATGTTGCCGGAACGGCCGCGGCCTAGCCGGAGCACCTGCCGATCGAGATTCCCAGGTATTCTTCCACCAGGGCCATGGCGCAGTACGGGCCGCACATGCTGCAGGTGTTGCTGCTGCCGGCGAAGCGGTCGTGCAGGCGCCGCGCCCGCTCCGGGTCCATGCTCAGCCTGATCTGCTCCTCCCAGTCCAGATTGCGCCGGGCCAGCGACATCCGCCGGTCCCACTCCGCGGCCCCCTTCACGCCCTTGACGATGTCGGCGGCATGGGCCGCGATGCGGGCGCCGACTATCCCCTCCTTGACCTCCTCGGCGTTGGGCAGAGAGAGATGCTCGGAAGGCGTGACATAGCACAGGAAATCGGCTCCGGCGGCCGCGGCCACGGCGCCGCCGATGGCCGCCGAGATGTGATCGTATCCGGCGCCGACGTCCGTCACCAGAGGCCCCAGCACGTAGAACGGAGCGCCCCGGCAGACCCGTTTCTGCAGCTGCACGTTGGCCACCACCTGGTCCAGCGGGACATGCCCCGGGCCCTCCACCATGACCTGGACCCCGGCCTTCCAGGCGCGCTCCACCAGCTCGCCCAGGGTCAGCAGCTCCTGGATCTGGCAGCGGTCGGTGGCGTCGGCCAGGGACCCGGGGCGCATGCCGTCCCCCAGGCTCAGGGTGACGTCATGGCGGCGGGCGATCTCCAGCAGGCGGTCGTACTGCTCGTAGAGCGGGTTCTCCTGGTCGTGGCGGATGATCCAGCCCAGCAGAAAGGCCCCCCCCCGGGAGACCACGTTGGTGAGCCTGGTCTGCCGCCGCAGGTGCTCCACCGCCTGGCGGGTGACGCCGCAGTGCACGGTCATGAAATCCACGCCCTCGCCGGCCTGCTCCTCGATGACCTCGAAGATGTCATCGGCGGTCATGTTGACGATGGCCCCCCGTCTTTCGGTGGCCTGGATGGCGGCCTGGTATATGGGCACCGTGCCCAGAGGGAGCGGACAGCGGTCGATGATGGCCCGCCGTATGCCGTTGATATCGCCCCCGGTGCTCAGGTCCATGATGGCGTCCGCCCCGAATTCCATCACCACGCGGGCCTTCTCCAGCTCGGCCTCCAGTGACGTGTGCACCGATGAGGTGCCGATGTTGGCGTTCACCTTGGTGGCCAGGCCCTTCCCGATGCCGCAGGCCCGCAGGTTCCGATGCGCGGGATTGGCCGGGATGACGGCTGCTCCTTCTGCCACGGCCTGGAGCAGGGCGCCGGGATCAAGCCCCTCGCGCTCCGCCACCAGCAGCATCTGCGGCGAGAGGGTGCCCTGGCGGGCCAGTTCCAGCTGCGTCATGCGCTCTCCATTCCAAAACAGAAACGACCAGGAGCCGGGTCACGGTCCTGATCGCTGGTACCGCCTCCCTGCGCTCGCATTACCGAGGTCAGGTTCAAAGGGTCGCCCGCCACCCGGCGGGCTCTCAGCCTCTGAGCTCCCCTGCGGCCGGTCTGGGTCTTTTCGCCAGTATACCGCCGCGGCCCCGGTCAATACAAGGTTTGAGCCGGGCGCGCCGGCGCTGCTATAATGGATGGATAGAGAACCTGTGCAGGGGCGCCCGAGCACGAGCGAGGGCTTAATACGGCAGCAAGACCGGTGAAATTCCGGCACAGTCCCGCCTGCTGTGACAGTCAGAACTCCGGCCCCTGTGTAGCCAGCCCGGTGGCCCGTTGGGCCTGCCGGGCCAATAAGAGCCTCCGCGGAGAAAGGGGAGCGACAATGACTCGAGCGCCCTGACACCCCTGGCTCTGCCGGGCCGGGGGTCTTTCTTTCCCCCCTTCCGGCAGGGCTCCATAGCATCCGCCAACGATTTTGCCCGGCGGCCACTCCATCAGCCATGAGGCATCAGCGACCCGTTCAGTCGCTGCGGCCGCGGGCATCCCTGGACCCCAGTAATACGTGAAGGAGGACTTGGTGAAAAGGTCTATTCTCAAGATACTGCTTTTCATGCTGGCTATTCTATTGCCGCTGTCGCTGGCCTGCTCTGACGAGCCCCCGGCTTCGGACCCGGGCGATAGCGCGCAGGGCGAGGTCAACCCGCCGGCCGGCCCGCAGCTGCTCACCGATGACGCACAGAGGGACGTCACTGTGCCGGCCAGCCCCCAGCGGATCGTGTCCCTCGGCTCTCCCATAACCGAGATGCTATTTGCCCTCGACCTGGGCGACCGGGTGGTGGCTACCGACGACTACTCCGACTACCCGGATGAGGCCGCGGCGCTGAACAAGGTGGGCGCCCCCTGGCCGGGATTCAGCGCCGAGACCATCCTGGACCAAGAGCCGGACCTCATCCTCACCTCGGCCGGCACCATCGTGCAGCAGCTCGAGCCCTACGGCGTGCCCGTCTTCGTGGTCCAACCCACCGACATACAGGGCATCTTCAAAGACATCCTGATGATTGGTGATATCACCGGGCAGGAGGTAGAGGCCCGGGCGCTGGTAAACCGCCTGCAGTCCAGGGTCGATGCCGTGCTGGCCAAGACCGGCGGTCTGGCGGCGGAGGGGATGCCCTCCGTGTTCTACGAGGTGGACGCCACCGATCCCACCCGCCCGTACACGGCCGGGTCAGGCACCTTCCAGGATGAGCTGATCACCATGGCCGGCGGGCGTAACATCGCCGCCGCCGAGCCGGACTGGTACCAGATGAGCGTGGAGAAGATCGTGGATACCGACCCGGACCTGATCATACTGGAGGACTACCAGTACGGGGTTTCGGTGGACAGCGTGGGCGCCCGCTCGGCAGCGTGGGCCGGGCTCTCCGCTGTCAAGGCGGGAAAGGTGTATCCCGTGGAAGACCCTGACCTGACATCCAGGTACGGGCCGCGGATCGTGGACGGCCTGGAGACCCTGGCCCGGATCATCCATCCGGAGCTGTTCCCGGAGGGAGTGTAGACACCTTGCGGCAAAGTGGTTCTGGGGCGGCTGGCCGGCCATCGGGCGGGCCGGCCGCCCGGTCCGCCGGCGAAATGAAACCGGTGAAGGTCCGGGGCGGCAGTCATCGTCATCTCAGCATCATCCTGCTGCTGGCTCTGGTCCTGGTGGGCAGCCTGGCGGTGGCGGCGGCAGTGGGGTCGGTCCGGGTGCCTTTCTGGGACGTGGTCCGTATCTGCTGGAACGCCGTGTCTCCGTTCAATGTCGATGCCACGTGGAGGGCGGCGGACCAGACCATCATCCTCCAGGTACGGCTGCCCCGGGTGGCGGGGGGCGCTCTGGTCGGCGCCGGCCTGGCGACGGCAGGCGTCATCTTCCAGGGCCTGCTGCGCAATCCCATGGCGGACCCCTACATCATCGGGACCTCCGCGGGGGCGGCCCTGGGGGCCACCATAGCCATGCTCCTTCCACTGAGCATGACCTTCTTCGGATTCGGCATGGTACCTCTCCTGGCCTTCGCCGGGGCCCTGGCGACGGTGTTCCTGGTGTACCGCCTGGCCCGCGTCGCAGGCCGGACGCCGGTGGTCAGCATGCTCCTGGCCGGGTTCGTGGTCAGCGCCATGCTGACGGCCCTGATGTACCTGATCATCACCATGAGCGACAGCCTCTACGACAAGTTCCGCTCGGTATACAGCTTCCTGCTGGGCGGGATCTCGGTGGGGGGCTGGGGGGAGATCGCCGTCATCGCTCCCATCATACTGCTCGGCGTGGTTCTGGCCCGGCTGCTGGCCTTCCGGCTCAATGCGTTCGCCCTGGGCGAAGACGGGGCGGCCCACGTGGGCGTGGAGGTGGAGCGGAGCAAGACCCTCTTCCTGGCCCTGGGCTCGGTGCTGACCGCCGCCGCCGTCTGCATCGGTGGCCTCATCGGGTTCGTCGGCCTGGTGGTCCCCCACTCCCTGAGGCTGGCCCTGGGGCCCGACCACCGGCTGCTGGTGCCCTGCTCGGCCCTGGCGGGCGGCGCCTTTCTGGTGGTGGCCGATCTGCTGGCCCGCACCCTGTCATCACCCCGGGAGATACAGGTGGGCATCATAACCGCTCTCATCGGGGCGCCGGTCTTCATCTACCTGCTGAGGCGTGGCGGAAAGGAGTACGGGCTGTGAATACGACCGTGATACGGATGGACCGGGTGACCTTCTCCTATGACAACGGCGCCGTGCTGCGCGACGTGGACCTGTCCATCCACCGGGGGGAGATGGTCGGCCTGATCGGCCCCAACGGTGCGGGCAAGACTACCCTCATCCGGCTGGCGAGCGGGGTGCTGGCCTCCCGTAACGGCGCAGTCACCCTCCAGGGTTTCGACACCAGGAAGATGAAGCGCAGCCTGATGGCCCGGGAAGTGGCCGTGGTGCCGCAGCAGGTCAGCGTTCCGCCGGCCTATAGCGTGGAGGAGGTGGTCATGCTGGGGCGCACGCCATTCCTCACGCCGTGGCGCGACCTCTCCAGGGCGGACCGCGAGGTGGTGCGGCGCACCATGGACAGCGTGGGCATCTCCCACCTGGCCCACCGGGATTTCAGCTCGCTGAGCGGCGGCGAGCGCCAGAAGGCGGTGCTGGCCATGGCCCTGGCCCAGGAGACGGAGGTGCTGCTGCTGGATGAGCCCACCGCCCACCTCGACATCAGCCACCAGGTGGAGATGCTGGAGCTGCTGGCCGGGATGAACGCCGAGCGGCATTTGACCATTGTGGCCGCTATGCATGACCTGAACCTGGCCTCGGCCTACTTCAGGCGCCTGGTGCTGCTCAAGGCCGGGGCCGTGGTGGCCGACGGCCCGCCGGAAGAGGTGCTCACGCCCGCAACCATCGGGGCCGTGTACTCCGTAGCCGTGCAGGTGCAGCCGCACCCGGTGAGCGGGGTGCCCCAGGTGGTGGTCCTGCCGCGGCGGAACAGCTGAAGACGGGCAGTTGGCGGCGGCCTGCCGCCGCAAACCGCGGAAGACAGCAACGGCGGCGGCCTGCCGCCGCAAACCGGCGGAAGACAGCAGCGTCGGCCGCAACCCTGCCGGTCCAGAACGGCCGAAACCCGTCCGGCTCCGCCTCTTGTTGGTGCCTCCCGGGCACCCTATAATGAGGTCCACACCGTCGGAGCTGACATGACCACACTGGAGATCCTCTTTACGCCGGGCGACATCGAGGCGGCCGTGGCCCGCCTGGCCCGGGAGATCGAGCGCGACTATCGGGAGAAGCAGCCCTTGCTCCTGGGGGTGCTGAAGGGCTGCTTCGTCTTCATGGCCGACCTGGTGAGGGCCCTGGACATGCCGCTGGAGACCGAGTTCATACACCTCTCCAGCTACGGGCGGGGGCGCGCCGCGACATCGGGCCGGGTGCGGGTGGTGCACGGCCTCCGGGCCGGCATCAAGGGGAGGCACGTTCTGGTGGTGGAGGACATCGTCGACAGCGGCACCACCCTCGATTTCATCCTGGGGTACTTGCGGCGGCGGGGCGCGGCCTCGGTCCGCGTGTGCGCCCTCTTCTCCAAGGAGGCCAGCCGCCGGGTGCCGGTGCCGGTTGACTACCTGGGATTGAGTGTGCCGGACTGCTTCGTCGTAGGCTACGGCCTGGACTACGATGAGCGCTTCCGGTACCTGAGGGGCCTCTACCGTCTGAAGGAGGACGGTTGAACCTGGGGGATTCGAAGCACTTGATCAGGGTGGCCAGGGGGGAGGCGCCGGCCGACCTCCTGCTGGCCAACGCCCGGATCATCAACACCTTCAACGGCCAGGTGGAGACGGGCCACATCGCTGTCAGCCGGGGCCGCATCGCCGGCATCGGCGACTATGCCGCCGCCGCGCAGACCATCGATGTGGAAGGCCGGTACGTCGCTCCGGGCTTGATCAACAGCCACACCCATGTGGAGAGCTCCATGCTGCACATCGCCCAGTACGCCAGGGCCGTGGTCCCCCGCGGCACCGCGGCCATCGTCACCGATTTTCACGAGATCACCAATGTGTGCGGCCTGGCCGGCGCCCGGGAGCTGCTGCGGGTGGCCGAGGGGCTGCCCCTGGAGGTCTTCTTCATGGTGCCATCGTGCGTGCCGGCCACGCTGCTGGAGTCGTCGGGGGCCCGGGTGACGGCCGGCGACGTCCAGTATGCCCTGGCCTGGGAAAGCACCATTGGCCTGGGAGAGGTCATGGACTTCCCGGCGGTGCTGCAGGGCCACTCGGGCATGCTGCTCAAGCTGGCCATGGCCCGGGGCAAGGCCATCGACGGCCATGCGGTGGGGCTGCGGGGCCGGGCCCTGAACGCGTACCTGGCGGCCGGGATAGCCTCCGATCACGAGTGCACCTCGCTTGATGAAGCGGAGGAGAAGCTGGCCCGCGGCATGTGGATCATGATCCGCGAGGGATCATCGGAGAAGAACCTGGCGGGCCTGCTGCCCCTGGTGACCGACCGGACCTTCCACCGCTGTCTCCTGGTGGTCGATGACCGCAGTTGCCAGGACCTCCTTTGGGATGGGGACATTGACGGAGTTGTGAGGAGGGCCATCCGGCTCGGCCTGGACCCCGTCCGCGCTATCCAGATGGCCACCATCAATGCGGCCCAGTACTTCCGGCTGGACGGGCTGGGGGCGGTGGCCCCGGGCTACCACGCCGACCTCATGGTGTTCTCCAGCCTGGGCGACCTGGATGCCTCCCTGGTCTTCCATCGCGGCCGCCTGGTGGCCCGTGATGGTGAGGCCCTCTTCCCCGTACCGAAGTGCGGAATGGATCATCTCGGCGGCACTGTCAGGCTGGGACCGCTGTCAGCGCCGGCGCTGCGCATACCGGCGGATCGGAGAGGCCAGCCCATCATAGAGGTGGTGCCCGGCCAGATCACCACCTTCAGGTCGGCGGCCCGGGCCCCGGTGCGGGACGGCGCGGTGGTGGCGGACGTGAAGCAGGACATACTGAAGCTGGCCGTGGTCGAAAGGCACAGCGCCAGCGGCCGCGTGGGCACGGCGCTGGTGAAGGGCTTCGGGCTGCAACGCGGCGCCCTGGCCTCCTCCATAGCCCACGATGCCCACAACATAGTGGCCGTCGGAGTGGATGATGAAGACCTGGTGGCGGCGGTGAGGGAGCTGGAAAGGCGGCAGGGAGGCCTGGTGGCGGTCGCCGCCGGCCGGGTGCTGGCAGCGCTGCCTCTGCCAGTGGCAGGCCTGCTCTCCAGTGACCCGCTGGAGGCAGTGGTGGACCAGCTGGCGGCGGTGGAGGCCGCGGCCGCCGGGCTGGGCTGCGCCCTGCCATCGCCGTTCAGCACGCTTTCCTTCCTGGCGCTGCCGGTGATACCGCAGCTGCGCCTGACTGACCGGGGCCTGGTGGACGTGGACCGCTTCCAGCTGCTGTAAACCTACTCGGGCCTGTTTACCTCGCTGGCCAGCCAGTCCAGGGCCGCCTGCCGGTTGTCGAAGGTGCGGATCTTCATGCCGGAGAAGCGGCTCACAGCCCGCACCATGAATCCGATCATGCTCTCCGGCCCTACCACCGCCGTGGCCCTGATAATGGGCATGATGGCCTTGGAGTGGGTCTTCGCCGCCTGCAGGGATGTGGGCGACACGTGAGTGTTGGTGACGTCGAGCAGCAGGCCATGGGGCTTCACAATGCCGCTCCGCGTCTTGAGGAGACTGAGGATCTCTCTTTCGTCCTCCATGTTGGAGGCATCCACCACGACGATGGTTGCCCCGCGATGGGTCATATCATAGAACCTCTTCTCCACGCTGCGCCTCCTTGTCTCCCTCGTCTCCTCTGCGCCCGGAGTATAGTATCCACTGATGCCGAAAATCAAGGGATAGGCGGCAACTGGGGCCGGCAGCATGGCCGGGCCAGCCTCTCTTCGGGATGGGGTGAAGTGGCGTGCTGGCAGGGGTTTCGGGCTGTAGGCTCAGATGGTGGTGTCCGGCCAGACCCTCTGTCCTGCCTCCACGCGGCGCCCCGCGCTGATGACCACATTGTCACCCAGCACCGCTCCCGCTTCCACCATGCCCTGGTCGCCGACGGTGGCCTTCTGGCCGATCACGCACTCCCGGACGGAGGCGCCGCGACCGATCCGGGCGCCAGCCCAGATGATGGCGCGGTCCACGGTGGAGCCGTCCAGGATGGTGCAGCCGTCGCCCAGGACCGCGGGGCCGATGATGCGCGCCCCGGCTCCCACCGAGCACGATTGGCCGAAGCGCACCTGGCCGGTGATGGCCGCCGTGGCATCGAGGCGCAGCCCGTCGCCGGCCCCCGGGCCGGCGCCCTCCAGCGGGCTGGTGCAGCGGCCCTGGAGAAGGTCGTACTGGACCTGCCGGTACTTGTCCGGCGTGCCGATGTCGATCCAGTAGTCGCTGGTGGAGAAGGCATAGACCGGCGCTCCCTCGGCCAGGAGGGTGGGGAATACCTGGCGCTCGAACATGCAGGATTGGCCCGGGGGCACCTCTCCCAGCACGGCGGGCTCCAGCACATAGATGCCGGCGTTGATCATGTTGGTGGGGGCCTGGTCCCGCGGCGGCTTCTCAATGAAGCGCTTCACCCGGCCGTCGGGCCCGGTTTCGACGACGCCGTAGGCCGACGGGTCCTCCACCGGGGTGAGGGCTATGGTGGCCACAGCCCCGCGGTGGCGATGGAAGGCCAGCATGGCCCGCAGGTCGATGTTGGTGAGTATGTCACCGTTGAACACGAAGAAGGGCCCGTCCACGTGTCGCTCGGCGTTCTTGACCGCGCCGGCAGTGCCCAGCGGAGTCTCCTCCATGACATAGGCCAGCCTGACCCCCGAGGAGCTCCCGTCGGCGAAGCTGCCGGCGATCCGGTCGGGCAGGTAGCACAGCGTGACCACGATGTCGTCCACGCCGTGGCTGGACAGGTATGCCAGCAGGTGGGCGAAGAACGGCCGGTTGAGGATGGGGACCATGGCCTTCACCGTGTTGCATGTCAGGGGCCTCAGCCGGGTCCCCTCGCCACCCACCAGGAGCACCGCCTTCATGCGCGTCACCTGCCTCTCGCCGCGACCTCTGGATCGCAGATCCGCTGCGGCCGCCGGCTCGCCCGGCGGCCACGCTTCCGATTATACATGGCGCATCAGGCCGCTCTCAAGCCTCACCGTCCCCCGCATGGCCCTCAGGCCTCAGCCGGTGCGCGGGCGGGGGCCGCCGGGTCCGTCCCGGGCGGGGTCTCGTCAATGATTCGTCCCCGGGCGCGGGCGGAGCACTCGCCGCGAGCGCCGGGCCGTGTGTGGCGCCGCCGGATTCACCTTGACTTGAGTATGCGAAAAAGCGTATCATACCACGTTGAGACCGAACGGAAATGCCCAAGAGAACCTTTCAGCCCAAAAAACTGCACCGGAAGAGGGTGCACGGCTTCCGAGTCCGCATGAGGACCCGTGGGGGGCGGGCCGTGTTGAAGTCGAGGCGGCTGGCCGGCCGTCATCGCCTGACAGTATAGGCCAGTCCCCGACGAGCTCTTGCTGCGTTCGCGATGAAGAGGGAACAGCGCCTGACCCGGGGCGGGGATTTTGCCAGGGTATATGATCATGGCCGGTCCTGGGTCAACCACCTGCTGGTCATGAGGGCCATCCCCAGCGAGCTCGACCGGACCCGGATCGGGTTTTCCGTCAGCAAACGTGTCGGAAACGCAGTTGTGCGCAATCGGGTAAAGAGGATGCTGCGAGAGGCTGTCCAGTCCGTGACCTGGGATCCGGGTTGGGACGTGGTCATCATTGCGCGGTCGGCGGCCGCCACGGCCGATTACCGCCAGATCGGGACGGCCCTGGAGGACCTGTGCCGCCGGTCCGGCCTGCGGAGGGCCAGTTGAGGACGGTAGCCCTGGGCCTGATACGCGGCTACCAGATGACGTGGTCCAGGCTCATGCCGTCCGTATGCCGCTTCACCCCGTCGTGCTCGCATTACACCTACGAGGCCATACAGAAGTACGGCCTGTTCAAAGGAGTGTTCCTGGGCAGCCGGAGGATAATGCGCTGCCACCCCTTCCATCCTGGCGGATATGATCCTGTTCCCTGATGTCACTGGCGCTAACCATGGGAAAGAACTGGCTTGATGCTCTCTAAGGCGACTCTGCCGAGGCTCTCTCGGCCGGTGCTGCTCCTGCTGATCGTGGCCATCGCCCTGGGCGCTCTGGGGTGCTCGGCGGCGCCCAGCCGCGGCTGGTCCGGCCCGTTGCTCTCCGACGGAGTGATCTACGTGGGGACGGCGCAGGGCAAGGTAGCGGCCTGCGAGGCGTCAGGCGGGGCGCAACTGTGGGTCCAGCCGGTGGCCCAGCTGAGCGGCGGCAGCGGCTTCTCCTGCATGAGCTGCGGCGGCGGTCAATCCACCGCCATGAGCCTCTACGGCACCCCGGCGGTGCGTGGCGACCGGCTGTACATCGGGACGTACACCGAAGACGGCAAGGTGCTGTGGGTGGCCAGGGACGGCTCGGCGGTCAGCTCCCCCACATTCAACACCGGCAGCAGCATCGTGGGCAGCGTGACCATAGACGGGGACACGCTTTACGTGGGGAACTCGGATGGGAAGGTGTACGCCCTGGACCTCACGGTTACCAATCTCAGCGAGAGCCTGAAAGAGGGGTGGCCCTTCCAGACCGGGGGCAAGATCTGGTCTACGCCGGTGGTCAGGGACGGGGTGGTGTATGTGAGCAGCGCCGACCACCGGCTGTACGCCCTGGATGCCTCCTCCGGTAACGAGATATGGCGCTTCGAGATCGACGCGGCGTTCATGTCCACTCCGCTGGTGGACAACGGAACGGTCTACCTCGGCGGGTGCGACCGCAAGTTCTACTCCATACCGGCGGCCACGGAAGAGGAGCGGCTGGCAGCCAGCTCCCGGGATCCCGGTTCGCCATCCGGCCTCACCCGGGAGGCGACACACGTCTTCGCCGGGGCCTCGAACTGGTTCTGGACCCAGGCCCTGGCCTACGACGGGCGGATATGGGTCGGCAGCCTGGACCACAGACTCTATGTCCTGGATGCCGCGACCCTGGAAAAGGTGGGCGAGATCAAGACCGACGGCATGGTCTATGCTCCGCCGGTGGCCGCCGGCGGGCTGGTGGTGTTGGGGTCCCGCGATGGCGCTGTCTATCTCGTCGAGCCGGGGACGCTGCAGTACTCGGCCTACGCCATTGATCCGGAGAACGGCGCCGTCACCCGGACCTACTACACCGACCCTGATACCGGCGCAGTGGTGAAGTCGGAACAAGCGCCGGCCAATGCCCCGGCGCCCATACTTGCCCCCCTGCAGGTCGACCCCTCCGGGGAGGTGGTCTACGTTCACGCCCAGAACGGCAAGCACATACTCCATGCTTTCAGCCTATCGACTAGAGAGGTCCTCTGGAGCTTCCGGACGGACGACATCAGCGGAAATTGAGGTGAAGACTTGGGATTCCTGAACCTCATTCTGCTGCAGCCGATCCTCAATATCCTGCTGGTCCTGACCAACGCCCTGTTCGGCAACTTCGGGCTGGGTATCATCGCCCTCACCATCCTGGTCCGCCTGGTCATGCTCCCCCTGACCCTGTGGCAGCTTCACGGGAGCAAGAAACAGACGGAGGCCATGGCCGCCATCAAGCCCAAGATGGAGCTGCTGAAGAAGAAGTATGCCAAGAACCCGCAGAAGCAGCAGCAGGAGATGATGAAGCTCTACAAGGAGGCCGGCATAACGCCGCTGGGCTGCCTGGCATCGCCCATGCTGATCACCACCGTCATCCAGCTTCCCATCTACGTTGCCCTCTACCGCGCCATTATTCAGGCCCTGGCCGCCACGCCACAGGACTTCCTGGGGCTGTCCCAGAACCTCTACTCGTGGGCCGCCGCCAACCAGGGGCTGCCCATTTCAGAGAGCTTCCTGTGGCTGGACCTGACCACCAGGGACCCCTACTATATCCTGCCGCTGCTGGTGGCCGGGACCCAGTGGCTCTCGCAGAAGATGATGACCCCGCCCTCGGCGGACCCCCAGCAGCAGAGCACCAATCGCATGATGCAGATCATGATGCCGCTGTTCATGGCCTTTATCACCGTCACCCTGCCGTCGGGGCTGGGAGTGTACTTCCTGATGACCAGCATCATCATGATCGTGGTGCAGTACTTCATCTACGGCTGGAAGAACGTGCTTGCCAAGGCCCCGGCCCCGGAGGCCGCTCCCGCTAAGGACACCAAGGGCGACAAGACCAAGAGCGCCGGTAAGCGGGCCGAACCGGCGCTGCCGCCGCCCGCGGCGAAGGAGGAGAAGAAGGGGTGGAGGGGGCTCCTGGAGCGGCTGAACCCAAAGAATACTGACGAGAACGGGGACAAGGAAGGCTGAGGCGCGCGCCCGGCCAGCCTTGACCCGGTCTCCCGCCCGGAGGTAACAGAGACATGGACAGCCTCGAGATAAGCGCCAAGACGGTAGAGGAGGCCATGGAGCGCGGTCTCCAGCAGCTCGGCCTGGACCGTGACCAGGTCGAGTGCGTGGTGGTGAACAAGGGCAGGTCCGGCTTCCTGGGGATGGGGGCGGAGGACGCCGTGGTGCGATTGACGCCCCTGGCGGCCTCACCGGCCACAGAGGCCGGCGCGCCGGCGGATGCCGGGGCTGTTACGCCAGGGGAAGACCTGCCGGCCGCGGCCCAAACGGCCCTCGAGGAGATACTCCACCAGATGCAGATAGAGGCCCGCGTGGTGCTGCGCACGGGCGAGCCGCAGGATGATGGCGGATCGGGGATACCGCCCATCGCCCTCGAGGTCGGTGGCGAGGACCTGGGCATACTGATCGGGCGGCGGGGAGAAACCCTGGCGGCGCTGCAGTATATCTTGAGGCTGATCCTGGCCCACCAGCACAAGGGCCGGGTGCCCCTGACCGTCGACGTCGAGGGGTACAAGCAGCGGCGCTACGTCTCCGTCAGGGACCTGGCGGCCAGGATGGCCCAGCAGGCGGTGTCCACCAGGCAGTCCCGGACACTGGAGCCTATGCCGGCCGACGAGCGGCGCGTGGTGCACCTGGCACTGGCCGTTAACCCGGACGTGGAGACCCAGAGCGTGGGTGAGGGGGAGCTGCGCAAAGTAGTCATCGTCCCCCGCAAGAGGTAGCCCGGGGCCGGCGCTCGCCAACCACCGTCAGGGCTGGCCCTGCAGGAACCTCCCGGCGGCCAGCGCCGCGGTGATACCGTCCCCCACGGCGCTTCCGATCTGCCGCGGAGAGTGCTGCCGCACATCACCGGCGGCAAACACACCCGGAACCGAGCTGGCCAGGTCGTGGTCCACCACGATGCTGCCCCCCTCATCGGTTTCGAGCGTGCCGGCGAAGGGCTGGCTATTGGGCACGACACCCACCGCCACAAAGACCCCGGACAGGCTCAGGGTCCGGGACTGCCCGGTCTTGACATCCCTCACTCTGAGCCCGTTCACCATCTGGTCGCCCACGATCTCGTCGACGAGACTGTTCCACACGGGCTCAATCCTGGGCTCGGCCAAGGCCCGCTGCGCCAGGACCCGCCCCGCCCGCAGCTCGCCGCGCCGGTGCACCAGGAAGACCCGGCGCGCGTAGTGGGCCAGCTCCAGGGCATCGCTGACCGCCGTGTCCCCGCCACCCACGACAGCCACATCCCGGTCTCGAAAGAAGAAACCATCGCAGGAGGCGCAATAGGACACGCCGCGCCCGGTGTACTCCGCCTCCCCGGGCACCCCCAGGGGCCGGTACCGGGCCCCGGTGGCCACGATGACGGCCTTCGCCGTCAGTGCGCCCTCCGCGGTCATCAACTGGTGCGGCCGCCCGGGCGCCAGGCCGGTGACCTCGGCGAAAAGGGTCTGCAGGCCGTGCCGGGTGGCCTGCTCCTGCATGAACGTTCCCAGATCCAGTCCGGTGACGCCCTGCGGGAAACCGGGGTAGTTCTCCACCATCCTGGCATTGATCATCTGCCCCCCGAAGGCGCCCCGCTCCACCAGCAGGGCCTTCAGCCCGGCGCGTGCCGCGTACAGCCCGGCGGTGAGGCCCGCCGGTCCCCCGCCCAGTATCACGATGTCGTGTTCGCTCATGGCCCTCTCCTTCGTGCTCTGTCAGTACTATTCTGGGGCAAGGGCCGCCCCGCTGCAACTGGGCCCGGAAAGCGCTCCAGCCGCGCCGCATGGCGCTTCAGCCATCGGTGCACGGCGCTCCAGCCGCGCCGCCCATTTGACAATTCTCGGGCGAGATACTACGCTGTTACCGCTGGATTTTGGGCATGGTAGATTGGACGGGACTACAGGCCAAGCTGGGCGTCTCCTTCGCCGAGTCGTCATTGCTTCAGAAGGCCTTTGTGCATCGCTCATACCTCAACGAGAACCCCGACTTTACGCTGGGGTCCAACGAGCGCCTGGAGTTCCTCGGGGATGCCTTCCTGGGCCTGGTGGTGGCCGATTTTCTCTTCCACGAGTTCCCTGACCTGAGCGAAGGTGAGCTCACCAAGCTTCGCTCCGACCTCGTGCGTCAGGACAGCCTGGCTAACCTGGCCTCGTCCCTGGGGCTGGGAGAATACCTCTACCTGGGCCAGGGCGAGGAGAAGGGCGGGGGGCGAAAGCGCTCCCGGAACATGGCCTGCACGCTGGAGGCCCTGGTGGGAGCCGTCTTCGTTGACCAGGGTTTCGACGTGACCAGGGACCTGGTGCTGCGGCTCTTCAGGCCCGGCGTGGCTGAGGTCAGGGAGCGCGGTCTGGTCAGCGACTACAAGTCCAGGCTCCAGGAGGTGATCCAGGCCGAGAGGCAGGAGAGGCCCGCATACCGTCTGGTGGAAGCGGTGGGGCCGGACCATGACAAGACCTTCTGGGTCGAGGTGGTAGTGGGAGGCGAAGTGCTGGGCCGTGGTTCCGGCAAGAGCAAGCAGGCAGCCGAGAAGGATGCCGCCAAGCAGGCCCTGGAGAAGCGCGGGTAGGGCCAAGCCCCGGCGGGATTCACACAACCCATCGGACGGGACGCCATCGCCTGCCCGGGCCTCGGGGGTGGGCAGTCTACTGTGGGGACAGGTGGCGCAGGGCCAGCCTGATCCGTTCCTCCAGGCTCACACCATCGGCGGCCGGCACGGCGGCTGCGGCGCGGCTGGCGTCAGCCACGGAGTAACCGAGGGTGGTCAATGCGCCGATCAGGTCGGCGTTGTCCGAGGCAGGAGCCACCGCTCCCAGGCCGCCCCAGCTCTTCTCCAGCGTCCCCTTGAGGTCCACCACCAGCCGGCTGGCGGTCTTCTTCCCTATTCCGGGGGCCTGGGTGATGAGGTCCACGTTCTCGCTCAGAATGGCGGCGGCCAGCTCGTCCGCCGACAGACTGGACAGCATGGAGAGCGCCGACCTGGGCCCGACGCCGCTGACGGTGATGAGCATCTTGAACAGGTCCAGCTCCTGCGGGGTGACGAAACCATACAGGGCCGTGGCATCTTCCTTCAGGTGGAGGTAGGTGTGCAGCCGCACCCGGTCACCGGGAGAACCGAGGCGGCCCAGCGCGGAGGGAGGCATGTACACCTGGAAGCTGATGCCGGAGACCTTCACGATGGCCGAGTCGGCAACGATGTGCTCCAGCAAGCCGTCGAGGCCGGCGATCATCCCGGGACCTGCTCGCCCCTCGACAGAAGCCGGGACAGCTGGCGCTGGCGCAGATGACACAGCGCCACCGCCAGCGCGTCAGTGGCGTCGCTGGGTCCCGGCCGGTCGGCCAGCCCCAGCTGCAGGCAAACCATGCGCTGGACCTGCTCCTTGTCGCCCCTCCCGTAGTCGGCCACGCCGTGCTTCACCTTGGCCGGCGGATAGGTGGCCACGGGCACGCCATGACTGGCGGCGGACAGCATGGCGACGGCCTGCGCCCGGCCGATGGCCAGGGCCGACCGCACGTTTCGGGCCACGAAGGGCTCCTCAATGGCCATTTCGTCGGGATGGAAGCGGACCATGATATCGGTCAGCCCCACGTAGAGCTGGTGGAGCCGCTGTGACAGGGGGGTCGAGCCGGCCGCGGTGATCACTCCGCACTGGACCATCCTCGGCTGGCCTTCGAGATCCTCTACGTCCAGCACGCCGTATCCCATGACCAGGGTCCCCGGATCGATACCCAGGATAATCATCGGCACCCCTTCCGGCCGGCGGCTCCGGGACCGGAACCCACTCAGGCGCCCGCCCGGAGCTTCTCCACTACCGCGTCCGAGATGTCCACGTTGGAGAAGACCCGCTGCACATCGTCGAGCTCCTCCAGCCTGTCCATCAGCTTCAGGGTCTTGAGGGCATCGTCTTCGCCCAGGACCAGGGTTGTCTTGGGTATCATGGCCAGCTCCGCCGATGAGACGGTGTACTTGGCCTGCTCCAGGGCCTTCCTCACCTGCTCCAGCTTGTTCGGCGCGGTGTAGACCTCCAGGTAACCGGTCTCGATGCTGACATCATCCGCGCCAGCGTCTATGGCCTGCAGTGCCACTTCCTCGCTGTCAGCGCGGCCGGTGTCCACGGTGATGATGCCCTTGGACTCGAAAAGCCAGGCCACGGAGCCCGCTTCTGCCAGGGTGCCGCCCCCGCGCTGGAAGGCATTGCGCACCTCCTGCAGGGTGCGGTTGCGGTTGTCGGTCAGGGCCTGCACCAGGATGGCCGCTCCCCGAGCTCCATACCCCTCAAAGCTGGTCTCTTGAAGGGCCACGCCCCCGGCGCCGGCGCCGCTGGCCCTCTTGATGGCCGCATTGACGTTGTCCATGGGCATGTTGCTCTCGCGGCATTTCTGGACAGCGAGGCGGAGGCGGAAGTTGCTGTCCGGATCGGCGCCCCCCTCACGCACCGCCACCGCTAGCTCCCGGCCCAGCTTGGTGAAGATTTGGCCCCTTTTGGCGTCTGCTGCGCCCTTTGACCTTTTGATCTTGGACCATTTGGAATGCCCCGACATATTCTTTTCCTTCCTTGCCTTCGGGCCCGCCCCGGCGCACGACTACGCAATGGCCACCATCTACGATATATCAAACGCGGGTACCACGTGTCAACCGCCGCGGGGGGTCCGCCCCGTCCCCGCCGGCTCAGCGACACCGGTTCCCTCCGGCGCAGCGGCCACCGGTGATGGACGGGGTCAAAGGTCACGCCCGGCACGCCTGTGCGGGGCCCGGCCTCCGGCCGCCGCGCCCCCCATAGCAGAAGGCGGCGGCAGATCTGTCTGCCGCCGCCTCCATTCGATCATGCTGACGGTTGTATCTCCGGCGCGCGCTAGCCGTACTTCTTGGGATGCGCCGCGCCCCAATCCCGGAGCCTCTTCTTGGCCGCGAACACCTGGTCCACCAGGGAATCCGGCTCCTGTTTGTCCGACTCCTCCCAGATCTTCGGCAGGTTGAGGTCCTTGGCCATGATCTTGTAGCAGTTGTAGGCCTCGCTGGCCCCGGCGTTGGACCCCACCCACCAGCAGCCTCCGGTGGCATACAGGTTCTTGATCGGAGTCCGATGGTTGGCCAGCTCTGGAGTAGGCCTGTTGCCCTCGAGCTGCCAGGGGTTGCGGTCTATGCCGGCCATGGTGCCATTCGGCCCCAGGTTCTTCATACGGAGATGGTCGAACGGGCTGTTGGTGTCCACGCCGATGACGTTGTCCCACGTCATGTTGGGAGCGTACTGCGTCCAGATCTGGATCAGCTCGTCGGCGTAGCGCTCCTTGATCTCCAGCCATTCCTTCTCCGTGTGCTTGGTCGCCGGCGGGGCCAGCTGCTCGTTCTGCAGCACGTGCTTGCCCGGAGGGGCCATGAGCGGATCAGCCAGGCTGTGGCAGCCGACGGTGGGGGCGTAGTCCTCGAAGGGCGGCCACATCCCCAGCTTCATGTACTGGCACTCCCGGGCGATGTGGTCCGGGTTGGCATCCGGCTGCATCCCCAGCCACTCACACTCGTGGATGTCGGGGAAGAACTCCTCCGCGTCGTACTTGGGGGCCTGGTGAACGGCAAAGGTGTACCACATGAGGCAGCCAAACGACTTCTCTATCATCTCCACCCGCTTGGCCAGCAGGGGGTCGATGTGCTCCCGGCCGATGAGATCGAAGCAGACCTGGTGCGGCGCCATGCCGGCGCTGACCACCACCTTGTTGGCCTTGATCTGGCTGCCGTTCATCAGCTTGACACCCGTGGCCGCGCCGTTCTCGATGACGACCTTGTCCACCTCGGCGTGCGTGTAGAACTTGCAGCCCATCTGGGTCAGTATCTGGTGGCAGGCATGGGCTACCTGGTGGGTGCCTCCCGGGGTGAAGCCGATGAGCGGGAGGTACGTGGCGAAACCCATGGCGGTGGGGCCATACAGGGCGTCATTGATGTCGTTGACCGAGGAGACGGCGAACCGGAGGATGCAGGACTGCAGCTCCGGGCTCTCGAACCACTCCTTGATCACGTGCTTGCTGCTGGCGGTGAGGATCAGGCCATCCGGGGTGTAGCCGCCCTCTATCATCTTGGGGAAGAAATCGACCTGCCTGGTGGCGATGCCCGGGGCGATGGCGGGGTCCAGCTTGTACTCCGCCGGGTTGTAGAGCATGTCCGCCTGGGCCCGCCAGTACTCCCGGCTGTTCTCCATGGCCGCGGACTTGATCCACTTGTCGGCATCCTTCTTGGAGAAGCGCGCGATTTGCGCCGCCGTCTTGGTCTGATCCGGGTCATACTTCTGGCTGTAGATGCCCAGCGCCGTCTTGTTGTTGCGGAAAACGAACCCGTCGCTGCAAAGGTGCTGGTCCCAGCGTCCTCCGTACTCCCAGAACTCGGGGAAGTCCCGCCAGAGGGACATGTAGTACATGGGCAGTATGATGTTGGCATGGGTGTTTCCGCGGAACCCGGGGGCCGCGGTCTCCTCGGTGGCCAGGCACCCGCCGATCTCATGCCTTCTCTCGAAGATGCCCACACTCATTCCGGCGTACTTCATGAGGTACATCGCCAGCATGAGGCCCTTGTTGCCTCCGCCGATTATAACGGCATCAAAACTAAGATCAGCCATTCTGACTCCTTTCAGTAACTCCGTTTATCAACGGGATCGTTATGGTTGCGGGCTGGTCCGGAGCTGTCTTCAATATCAGAACTCCCCGGGGTGGGCCGGCTCGGCCTTCCACTTGGTGGAGAAGATGATCTT
>CAYRGJ010000002.1:0-31705 GCA_964423835.1 uncultured Dehalococcoidia bacterium
GGCAAGAGCCTGGTCTCTCTCCTGACTGAGCTGCGCGGAGCGCGCCTCGGCCTCAGCCTTCTCCTGCTGTGACTGCGCGGCCTGGGCCAGGGCCTCATCCTTTTCCTGGCTGAGCTGCGCGGAGCGCGCCTCGGCCTCATCCTTCTCCCGCTGTGACTGCCCGGCCTGGGCCAGGGCCTCATCCTTCTCCTGCGTCAGCTGCCCGGACAGGACAACGGCACTCTCCATCTCCTGCCTGGACTGCTCCGCCTGGGCAAGAGCCTGGTCTCTCTCCTGACTGAACTGCGCGGAGCGCGCCTCAGCCTCAGCCTTCTCCTGCTGTGACTGCCCAGCCAGGGCCAGGGCCTCATCCTTTTCCTGGCCGGTACGCTGGGCCAGGGCCAGGGCCTCATCCTTTTCCTGGCCGGTACGCTGGGCCAGGGCCAGGGCCTCATCCTTTTCCCGCGTCAGCTCCTGGGACATGGCCACCGCCCCCTCGATATCCTGTTTGAGCTGCTGGGACCGGACCACAGCCTCATCCTTTTCGTTCTGTAGCTGCTTGATCAGTTCGATGGCTTCCGCCATCCGCTGCAACACAGGCGACTGCTGATCCATGGCGACACACTCCCTTCTGGACACGGAAAAAGTGCTCTCAGGTTACATGGACTGTGTCACAGGCGAATCTCAGCCGCCGCCCGCCGGTTCCCATTGTGTTCTCAAAAGGCTGGGTGCTGGCTGAGGGGGTGTCAGAAGTGGAGCAGTCCGGACAGGGAAGCTTTGTCCACTGGGCCGACCACGGCCAGGTTCAGCTTGTCGCCCCGGAAGAGCTGGCCAGCGACCCTCATGATGTCACCGGCGCTGACGGCCTCGATCCTGGCAATAACCTGCTCGATAGTCAGTATGTTCCCCAGCAGGAACTCCTGGCCTCCGAGCCACGACGATACGCTGCGGGTGTCCTCCATCCGCAGCAGCATCCGCCCCTTGCAGTACTCCTTGGTCTTGCGCATCTCGGATTCGGGGATGCCGTCCTTCATCCGGTTGAGCTCGGCCAGGATGGCGGTGACCGTGGCCGGGACCTGCCTGGGGTCAACGCCAGCGTAAACGGTCAGCGCCCCGGCATCGAGAAAATGGTCCACGCAGCTGCTTATGGCGTAGGCTAGCCCCTTCTTCTCCCTGATCTCCAGGAATAGCCGGCTGCTCATTCCCTCGCCCAGCATGGCGCAGAGCAGGTCGAGGACAAACCGGTCCGGATCTCGCAGTGACAGCCCGGGCACCGCCAGGCACAGGTGGGCTTGCTCTGTGTCGCGCTCCTCGACCTTCAGGCGGGGCCGGCGCTGCTGCCCGTTGGCCGGGACCCACTCCTGGCGCACGTCCTGCCTCCACTGGCCGAACCCCTTCTCCAGGCCGGCCACGATCTCCTTGTGGGTGATATTGCCGGCCACGCTGACCACGGCGTTGTTGGCCACGTACTGCCGGTTGAGGTACTTCAGCATGTCCTTCCGGGTGATCCTGGCGACGGTCTCCTTGGTGCCCGCCACGTCCCGGCCCAGGGGCTGGCCAGGCCACATGACCTCATCCAGCAACAGGTCCACCCGGTACTGCGGAGAGTCGAACGACATGTTGATCTCTTCCGTGATCACATGGCGCTCCTTCTCTATCTCCTCGGGCTCAAACCTGGAATGGGAGAGCATGTCCGCCAGCACATCGATGGCGATGCGGAAATGGGGCTGGGCCACCTTGCACCAGTAGATGGTCAGCTCCTTGTCGGTGCCGCCATTGAGCACCCCTCCCACGCCTTCAATCGCCTCCGAGATATCCTTGGACGTGCGCCTCTTCTCGGCGCCCTTGAAGCAGAGGTGCTCGATGAAGTGGGAGATGCCAGCCTGCCCCCGTCTCTCGTACCTGGAGCCAGCACCGACGATGATGCCGATGGAAACCGAATGCACGTGGGGGATGCTGGCAGTCACAATCCTCAGGCCGTTATCGAGGGTGGTCTTCTTGTGCAACTCGCCTCCCCAAGGTGTCCATTCTAGGTTGGTGGCGTTAAGGTGTCAAAGCCGGCCCGAACACGGATGCGTCCGATCACGGGTGGGCCGGATCACGGGTCGCCCGAACACGGATCGGCCCATCACGGACCGGCCCCGACTGGAGATCGGCCCGATCATGGATCGGCTTCGTCCGAGGGCGCGGAGGGCCGGCGCCGTTCCCTCTGCCGCTTCTCCGAGACCATGGGCTGGGTTTCGGCCTCCCTCTCCCGCGGCCAGAGGAAGACGCGATAGAACACCAGCGCCGAAAGGGTCAGGCTGACGAAGGTGAATATCACTATCCAGTCGAATACCCCCTGGGTCATGGTCAGCAGGGCCGTCCAGCCGCCGATGCCGAAGGCATAGAAGAGGACGAAGGCGAAGTGGACGCTCCACAGGGTCTCCCATGCCCCCCTGACCCCCTTCTTGTCTCCGCCCTCCACGAACCGGCGGTAGTCCCCCAGCTGCAGCTCGGAGTCCATCAGGGCGTTGGCCACCCTGGAGTAGCGCACGATGAGCACTCGCAGCGCGTGGTTGAGGAAGAAGCCGAAAAGCGCCAGCGACAGCCCGAACGCCGCTATGTACCAGAATGACGGCCACTGCCAGGCGATCACGGCCAGCAGCGCGGCGAAGACGGCGCTGATGGAGTTCGTCATCCACAGGCGGGTGTTCTCCTGCTGCCGGGCCTGGAGCCAGTACTGCCCGAAGGCGACATAGGCGCTTTCTTCCCGTCTGAACATCGGCCGTACCTCCGTGTCCGCCCTCCCGGGCCTGGTTGCCAGGATGATAGCGCAATCTCAGCGCCGGCGAAAGAGGTCCAGGAAACGGTCTTCGTACTCGCCGAAGAGGCCCCAGCGGCGCAGCTCGGTCTCCAGCTCGGAAATCCTGGACCTCTCGCCGGCGGCCTCCCGGAAGAGCTGCTCGATCAGATGGCGGGCATGGCGCGGGATGCCACCCTCCATCCCCAGCATCCCGTGCATCCCCATCTCCATGACGTTGCTGCCAAGAGACTCGCGGGTGATGTCGTGGATAAACTTCATCAGAGAGATGTCCCAGAGCTCATCGACGCCTTTGATGATGGTGGTGAGCGGGTCCCCGCAGCTGTCAATTTCATGGCTGATGTTCTCTATGACCGATTCCATGGGGCTGGACAGGATGTTCATGGCGGCGGGCTCGTTGCGATACCGGTAGAGCAGCCCCGGCTCGTTCGCGCCAAAGGTGCGCAGCACGTACTCGGCGTATTCGCGGCCGTGCTCGAAGCCCTGAAAGAGGTTGATCAGGTAGTACGGAGTGACGATCCTGGGCTTCTCGGCGATCACCCTGCCCTCCCGGACAACGGTCTCCGCGGGGCTGTCGCAGATGTCGGCGTATACCGGCTGCGTCAGCAGGTAGTAGCGGATGTCGCTGATGCCGAAGGTGGCCAGGGCTTGCTTCGGCTTCCGCACCAGCTCCGTGTGCTCAATGGCGTAGCGGATTCTCTCTTCGGTCTCCACGGTCTTCCTTCCGGACCGGGCATCAGATGATGAACTTTATGGCGCGGAAGTTCTGCTCCACCCGCCGTTTGCCCTCGACGATGCTGCCCATCTCGGTGGCATGCCCGGGTAGCAGGTGCTCCACGTCCAGCTGCGAGACTCTCTCGATGCTCTGCTTCAGGACGGTGATGCTGCCCCCGGGGAAGTCCGTCCGGCCGACGCCGCCATTGAATACCAGGTCGCCCGAGATGAGGACCTTCTTCGCCGGCCAGTAGAGGCAGATGGAGCCCGGCGAATGGCCCGGGGTGTGGATCACGGTGAGGCCGACCTGCTTCTCATCGCGGCCCAGGGTCAGATCGCCTTCGCCGAGGTAGATCAGCGGATCAAGCCTGACGGCCTTCATCCCGAACATGCTGGCCATACGTTCGCCGGCCACGCGGTAGTACTCGTCCGCCTCCCGGTGCACGGCCACGATGGCCTTGTTGATCTTGCCCTTGCCGTCGGTCCGGGCGCTCTTCTCCACGATGGCCTCGGTGGCCTGGCAGTGGTCGGGGTGGGTGTGGGTATTGATGACCAGGCCGATGTCCTCCGTCTTGAAGCCGTCGCCGGCCATGGCCTCGGTCAGAGAATCGAAGCAGCCCTCATAGGTCTCATTCACCAGGAACCCGGGGTCCACAATTACGTGCGGCCGGTCGCCCCGGAGCACGTTGGGGAAGAGGTAGGTGTGGCTGTTGTTGCCATGCCCCGACCAGAGGTAGCAGAAGAGGTTGTCGAAGAGCCTGCGGGCACTATGCAGCATGAGAGCTCCTTTTGAAGGCAGCCTAAGTATATCGTAAAATACGGGCAGAGGCGAACGATGGCCAGGGCTGTATTTTTTGACTGGTTCAACACCCTCACCACCTTTGATCCGCCGCGGGAGCGCGCGTACGCCGCGGCCTGCCGGGACGCTGGCATGGAGATCAGCGCCGGCCAGCTCACCCGCGGCCTGCTACTGGCGGACCAGTTCTACAGCGCGGAGAACGGGCGGTCACCGCTGAGGGAGCGTAGCCGGGAGGAGATGGCGTCAGTGCACCTGGGCTATGGCCAGGTCCTCCTGCGCTCTGCCGGGCTGCCCGCGGACCGGGACACGGTCGGGCGGGTGATGGACAGGGTGCGGGGCAGCTTCTCCGACCCGCGCTTTGCCCTCTTCGACGATGTGCTGCCGGCGCTCCAGGGCCTGAAGTCCCGCGGCCTCATCATGGGGCTTATCTCCAACATCGATCGGGACATTCGGCCAGCCTGCCGGGAGCTGGGTCTGGGCCCCTACATCACGCATGTGGTCACCTCCGGCGATGTCCAGGCGGAGAAGCCGCGGCCGGCCATCTTCCTGGCGGCCCTGAGGGAGGCCGGGGTCAAGGCAGCGGAGGCCGTCTACGTCGGGGACCAGCCGGACTGCGACGTGGTGGGCGCAAGAGGCGTGGGCATGAAGCCCGTGCTCATCGACCGGTACGACCTTTTTCCGCAAACCGGAGACTGCGTCCGGATCAGGTCCCTGGCGGAGCTGGCCGGCCACGTTTAGCCGGCCGCCTGCTTTGCGAAGAGGGCTCAGGGCCCCTCATCGGCCGCCTGGCGGGAGATCAGCCACTCCATGGCTTCGGTGCGTGTCTTGCAGAGCTGGTAGTGGCGCCCTGTCACCCTGATGACCGCCTGCATCAGAATCCACAACACACCCTCGACTCCCACCACGGCTGACGCCTTCACGTACGGGGTGTTCCCGCGGGAGAACTCCTTGAGGGCCGCGGCGCTGGCCTTGTTGTAAACGGCGTGAGTGGCGTCGGTGAGGATCAGTGCGCTCTTGGGCGGCATCTTCCTGATCTGGGCCTGGGCTTCCACCATCACGGCAATGGCCTCCGCCGGCGTGGTATAGCCGAAGTCCACGATCCCGATCCGCTTCCCTTTGTAGCTCACGAACCGGAAGGACTTGGTGAACTCCGGCGGCGGGGGCGCCTGTGAGGGGGCTTCCTTCTTGCCGGTATCCGCGAGAGCCATCATGCCAGTCCTCCTCTTGCCGCCGGCGCCGGCCCGGTTTCAGCGGCCCGGCGGGCCGCCCCATCCCATGCCCCGGAGCCGCGAATCGCTCCCGTCCCCACCGCTCAGGCCGCGCCCGTTTTCGGGCCATCGGTCCGCGACGATCGGCAGGGATCCTCCTCAGTCTACGACGGCCGGATGGCAGATCAGTCTCAGGCATGGCGCCCGCCGTCACAAATGCCTCACACTTGAGGACTACGCGGCTCCTGGAGCCGGGCCAGGACCTCTTCGATGGCTTTCTGCCATCGGTGGGTGAGGTACCTCAGATCGAGCCTTATCTGGCTGCCGCCTGTCTTCAGCCACTTCTCCGGTGCCGGCACCTTGACCGGCTGCGGGGCGCGACCCTCGGCAAAGCGTATAACGATCTGCTCTTGCTCCTTGCCGATGGATTCGACGCCGAGCTGGCCGGCCAGCAACTTCACGTTGAGGAGGTAGAGCAGGTTTTCCACCGCTTTTGGCGGCTGGCCGAACCTGTCCACCATCTCCTCCCCGATCAGGGCGGCCTCGGCCTGGTCCGCCGCTCTGGCCAGCCGCTTGTAGATGTCCAGGCGGGTGGTCAGATCGGGCACATACGACTCGGGTATGTGGGCCGAAAGGGGCAGGTCCAGGATGACTGACGGGGCCTGGGACCGGAACACCTCCGCCGGCTCGCGGCCGGCCTGCAGCGCCTTCATCTGCTCAATGGACTCGGACAGCATCTGGCAGTAGAGGTCGAAGCCCACGGCGGCGATGTGCCCGCTCTGCTCCGCCCCCAGCAGGTTGCCGGCCCCCCGGATCTCGAGGTCCTTCATGGCAATGCGGAACCCCGCCCCCAGCTCGCTGGCCTCGAAGATGGTCTGCAGCCGCTTCTCCGCCGCCGGGGTCAGGTGCTTGCCCTTGCTGTAGAGGAAGTAGGCGTAGGCCCGGGTGCTGCTGCGGCCGATGCGGCCGCGCAGCTGGTACATCTGGGCCAGTCCCAGCTTGTCCGATTCGCTGACGATGATGGTGTTGGCATTGGGTATGTCCAGGCCGGACTCGATGATGCTGGTGCAGACCAGCACGTCGGTCTTTCCCTGGTAGAAGTCCAGCATGACGGCCTCCAGCAGGTCCTCCTTCATCTGGCCGTGGCCGCAGGCGAAGCCGGCCTCCGGGACGATCTCCTTCAGGCGGCGGGCCACCCTCAGGATGGTCTGGACCCGGTTGTGGACGAAGAAAACCTGCCCGCCGCGGGCCAGCTCCCGGAGGATGGCGTCCCGGACCAGGTCCTCGTTGTAGTCCGAAACGTAGGTCCTGATGGGCAGGCGCTCCTCCGGCGGCGTCTCCAGCGTGCTCATGTCCCGGACCCCGACCAGGGACATGTGGAGGGTGCGGGGTATGGGCGTGGCCGTCAGCGTCAGCACGTCCACCTCCCTGCGGAGCCGCTTGAGGCGCTCCTTGTGCCCCACGCCGAAGCGCTGCTCCTCGTCCACCACCAGCAGGCCCAGGTCCTTGAACGTCACGTCCTTCTGCAGCAGGCGGTGGGTGCCGATGACGATGTCGACGGTGCCCTGCCGCAGGCCCTCCACCGTGGCATCGAGCTCCTTCTCCGACCGGAACCGGCTGAGCATCTGCACCTCGATGGGGTACCGGGCCAGCCTCTGGGTGAAGGTATTGAAGTGCTGCTGCGCCAGGACGGTAGTGGGCACCAGCACCGCCACCTGCTTCTGGTCCATGACGGCCTTGAAGGCCGCCCGCAGGGCGATCTCCGTCTTGCCATACCCGACGTCGCCGCAGACCAGCCGGTCCATGGGCCGGGGCTTCTCCATGTCCTCCTTCACCTGCCTCACCGCTTCCACCTGGTCCGGGGTCTCGGTGTAGGGGAAAGAGGCCTCCAGCTCCTGCTGCCAGACGGTATCCGGGGAAAAAGCGAAGCCGGGGAGGACCTCCCGCGTGGAGTAGAGATGGAGCAGTTCCTCGGCCATGTCCCGGGCGGATTCCCGGACCTTCTGCTTGGCCCGCGACCACTCATGGGTCCCCAGGCGGCTCAGCGCCGGGGGATCGCCGCTGGACCCGACATACCGGCTGACCCGGTCCGCCTGGTCGGTGGGCACGTACAGCATGTCCCCGGCGGCGTACTCCAGCGTCATGTATTCCCGCTCGGTGTCACCGGTGCGCACCTTCTTCATCCCGTGGAACCGGGCGATCCCGTGGTCCAGGTGGACCGCGTAGTCCCCGGGGGAAAGGTCAAGCATGATGGCCCTGTCCGGGCGTGAAGGCCGCCGCGCCGGCGGCGGCGACTTGAAGAAGCCGAATACCTCGGAGTCGGTGAACAGGGCCAGCCGGCCGGCCATGGACCACCCCTCGGGCAGCGAGCCATGGACCAGGGTGATGGAGCCGGGTGGCGGCAGGTGCTCCACGTTCTGGAGGGGGGCGGCGGCGATGTCTTCCTCCTCCAGGGCCTCACTGATCCGGGAGGCCTGCAGGGAGACGATGAGCACCCGGGAGCCCTCCGCGGCCAGCTTTCGGGCCTGGGCCACGAAGGGCTTCAGCTGGCCGCCGTAGCTGGCCTGGGAGTTGAACAGGGCCGCATCGTCTTCAGCACCGGAGGCCGACCAGCGGCTCAGCGTCAGGAGGTGCCGGGCGCGGCGGACCTCGACGGCCAGCTCCGAGTAGCTCAGGAGCGGCTCCCCCGGCGGCCCCGTCGCCTCCCCGCCTTCCGGCTCCGGGGAATCCCCGTCATCACAGCCCTTTCCATCCAGGACCATCTCTACGGCCTCGGCATCGGCCAGGACCACCAGGGAGTCGTTGGGCAGGTAGGTCATCAGGGTGCTGGTGGCCGGCCAGGCCGTCTCCATGGCGGCCACAATCTCCACCGAAGGGACCGCCCGCAGGGACCGCTGCGTCCGGGGGTCGAAGAAGCGGATGCTCTCGGCCCGGTTCCCCAGCAGCTCGATCCTCACCGGCAGCTCGCTGTTGGGAGGAAAGACATCCAGGATGCCGCCCCGGTGGCTCATGGCGCCCGGCACCTCCACCAGGTGCTCGCGGCGGTAGCCCATCCGGCTCCAGGCGGCCAGCGTCTCCATCAGGTTCACCTGGGTGCCCTGTTTCACCTCCTGGCGGCTGGCGGCGAAATCGCTCAGGGCCATGGTCCGCACGGCCGCCGCGGCAGCGGAGGCCACCACGATGGGGCGCCCCTCATCTCCGCGACCCGGCCCGCCGATGCCGGCCAGGCTGGCCAGCACCCTGAGCCTCTGCTGCCGGTGGAAGGGGTCCTGGCGGCGGCCCTCCCGCGAATAGGGGCCCTCATCCGGCAGCAGCAGGACCCGGGACCGGCCGTCGCACCAGATCAGCAGCTGCTCATGAAAGACGCGGGCCTCCTGAGAGGTCGGCACCACCACCAGCGCCGGCAGGCCGAGCTCGCGGTGGATGGCCGCCACCAGGTACGGCCGGGCCGCCGGCAGGGCAGCGGCCGGCAGCTCGCCCGGCGCCTGGCGCAGCTGGCTGATGAGCCGAGCCGGTGGCTCGGCCTCCATCGCCAGGCCAGTGAGAAACGATAGATTCACGGGTCCCTTTTCTTCCCAAACACCATAAGGGCTAGTCTCTCCGGACTAGCCCCGCGGGCCCTTTACCACCCTGATTCTAGGGTACCCCGAACCCGGGCGCAAGCCTGACGCCGGGCGGATGGCGCGCCTTTCCGGCGCCCCCCCCAGGGCCGGGCTATCGGCGCCGCCGGCCCCGGGGCCGCGTCCCCGGACGACTGGCCCCTCTGCGCCAAACTTTCCAAAGCAGCGCCGTTTCGCTATGATATTACGCATCATCCTAAATGCCGGGGGGCTCCGGAGGTGTTGAGATGAAGAGCGAAGTGATCAAGAAGGGCATAGAGCGGGCGCCGCACCGCACGCTGCTGCGGGCGCTGGGATGCACCGACAGGGAGCTGGGGCAGCCGTTCATCGGAGTGGTCAATAGCTTCAGCGAGATCGTCCCCGGGCACATGCACCTGCGGGGCATCGCCGAAGCAGTCAAGAGCGGCATCCGGAAAGCCGGCGGCACGCCCTTTGAGTTCAATACCATAGCCGTTTGCGACGGCATCGCCATGAACCATCCGGGCATGCGGTTCAGCCTCCCCAGCCGGGAGCTGATAGCGGACTCCGTGGAGATCGTGGCCCAGGCCCATGCCTTCGACGCGCTGGTCTTCATTCCCAACTGCGACAAGGTAGTGCCGGGCATGCTGATGGCCGCCGTGCGCCTGAACGTCCCGGCCATCTTCGTCAGCGGCGGGCCCATGCTGGCCGGCCACCTGGACGGGCAGAAGGTGGACGTCAACAGCGTCTTCATGGCCGTAGGCAAGGCCGCCCAGAAGAAGATGACCCTGGCCGAGCTCACCGAGCTGGAGAAGGCAGCCTGCCCCGGCTGCGGGAGCTGCGCCGGCATGTTCACCGCCAACACCATGAACTGCCTCACAGAGGCCCTGGGCATGGCCCTTCCCGGCAATGGCACTATCCCGGCCGTCGATGCCCGGAGGACGCGCCTGGCCCGGGAGGCGGGGCAGGCAGCGGTCCGCCTCCTCCAGGAGAACCTCTGCCCCAGGGACATCATCACCGCTGAGGCCATTCACAACACCTTCGTGGTGGATACGGCCCTGGGGGGGAGCACCAACTCCATCCTGCATCTCATGGCCATCTCCCGCGAGGCCGGCGTGGAGTTCTCCCTGAACACCGTTGAGGAGATCAGCCGCCGCACCCCGCACCTGTGCAAGATCAGCCCGTCGGGGGAGTATCACATCGAGGACCTCGACCGGGCCGGCGGCGTACCGGCCATCATGAAGGAGGTCAGAAAGCACCTGGACATGGGGGTGAAGAGGGCCTCCGGCCTGTCCCTGGCGAAGGAGCTGGCCGCAGCCGCGAACCACGATCCGGAGGTCATCCGCCATCCATCCGCGCCGTACTCGCCACGGGGCGGGCTGTCCGTACTCTTCGGCAACCTGGCCCCGGAGGGAGCCGTGGTGAAGAGCGCCGCCGTGTCTCCCGAGATGCTGGTGCACCGCGGCCCGGCCCGGGTATTCAACTCCGAGAGCGAGGCCACCAGGGCCATCATGAAGGGGGCCATCAAGGACGGGGAGGTGGTAGTGGTTCGCTACGAGGGGCCGCGGGGCGGCCCCGGCATGCCCGAGATGCTGACTCCGACATCGATGCTGAGCGGCATGGGGATGGACAGCACGGTGGCCCTGATCACCGATGGGCGGTTCTCCGGGGCCACCCGCGGGGCCGCCATCGGCCACGTCTCACCCGAGGCTGCAGCCCGCGGTCCTATCGCCGCCGTTCGGGACGGTGATATAATATCCATTGACATACCGAAGTGTAAGCTGAATGTAGAGCTATCGAAGGCCGAGATCAAGGCTCGGCTGGCGGACCTGCCTCCCTTCCAGCCCAGGGTAACCACCGGTTATCTGAGGCGCTATTCCGAAAAGGTCAGCTCAGCAAGCACAGGGGCAGTCTTTGTATCTTGATCGGAGGAAGCATGGCCTTGACTGGTGCCCAGATCGTCTTTGAAAGCCTCATCCGGGAGGGCGTCGAGGTCATATTCGGCTTTCCCGGGGGGACCGTGCTGCCCTTCTACGATACGCTGCCCCAGTACCCGCAGATCCGGCACGTGCTGGTCCGCCACGAGCAGGGGGCGGCCCATGCGGCGGACGCCTACGCCCGGGCGACGGGCAAGCCTGGCGTCTGCGTGGCAACCTCGGGGCCCGGCGCCACCAACCTGGTGACCGGCATAGCCACGGCGCACCTCGACTCTTCGCCGGTAGTGGCCATCACCGGGCAGGTGGCCCGGCCGTACATCGGCAAGGACGCCTTCCAGGAGATTGACATAACAGGTATCACCCTGCCCATTACCAAGCACAACTACGTGGTGCTCCGGGCCGACGAGATCGCCCGTACCTTGAAGGAGGCCTTCTACCTGGCCACCACCGGCCGCCCGGGACCGGTGCTCATCGACATCCCGCGCGACGTATTCGTCGAGGAAGCGGAGTTCCAGTACCCGGTCAAGGTCGACCTCCCGGGCTACAAGCCCGTCCTCAAGGGGCACCCGGCCCAGATAAAGAAGGCGGCCCGCCTGATAAACCAGGCCCAGCGCCCCCTTGTCATCGCGGGCCGGGGGATCATCATTTCCCGGGCCTTCGAGGAGCTGAGGCAGCTGGCGGAGAAGGCGCAGATCCCGGTAATCACCACCCTGCTGGGCATCAGCTCCTTCCCCGGCAACCACATGCTCAGCCTGGGCATGCTCGGCATGCATGGCATGGCCTTCGCCAACATGGCCGTGGACGAGGCGGACCTGGTGGTAGCCATCGGCATGCGGTTCGATGACCGGGCCACCATGAAGGCCAGCTCCTTCGCCTCCAAGGCGCGGATAGTCCACATCGACATCGACCCTGCGGAGATCGGCAAGAACATCAAGGTGGATGTGCCGATAGTGGGTGACGCCAGAGCCATCCTGCGGGAGCTCAACCAGGATGTGACCAGCCAGACCCGCGTCGACTGGGTCAGCCAGATTGACCACTGGCGCCACGAGCACCCGTCGCTGGCCATAAGGGGCGGCGAGGAGCTCCTGCCGCAGTTCGTTATCCACAGCATCTGCGAAGCGACTGACGGCAATGCCCTGGTGGTCACCGGCGTGGGGCAGCACCAGATGTGGTCCGCGCAGCACTACTGCTTCAAGAGGCCCAACAGCCTCATCTCGTCCGGCGGCCTGGGGACCATGGGTTTTGAGCTGCCGGCGGCCATCGGCAGCAAGATCGGCCGGCCTGACGATACGGTCTGGTGCATGGCCGGCGATGGCAGCCTGCAGATGACCATTCAGGAGCTGGCGACGGCCGCCCAGGAGAGGACGGCCATCAAGATCGCCGTGCTCAATAACGGCTACCTGGGCATGGTCCGGCAGTGGCAGGAGCTATTCTTCGGCAAGCGGTACGTGGCCACGCCGCTGTCCGGCCCCGACTTCGTCAAGATCGCCGAAGCCTACGGCATTCCCGGCCTGAGGGTGAAGAAGCGGATCGAGGTGGTCCCGGCCATCCAGAAGGCGATGGAGCATGATGGCCCGTTCCTCATCGACTTCCTGGTCGAGCCGGAGGAAAACGTGTATCCCATCGTGCCGCCCGGAGCAGCTCTGTGCGAGCAGCTCGAGTGCCCCCGGCGCAAGGCGGTGATACCCGGCACGAACCGTGTCTCGGAGTAGAGCCGGAATGCTAGAACAAGAGGTTGACGCTATGGGCTCTGACAAACACATACTGGTGGCCCTGGTTAATGACCGGCCGGGCGTGCTCAACCGGGTGGCCAGCATGCTGCGGCGGCGAGGCTTCAACATCGACAGCATCGCGGTCGGACACACGGAAAAGGAAGGCATCTCCCGCATGACCATTGTGGTAGGGGGCGACCCCTCCACGGTGGAGCAGGCCCGCAAGCAGCTGGACAAGGTCATCGACGTTATCAAGCTCTTCGACATCACGGACGATAGCGTCGTCGATCGGGAGCTGGCCCTGGTAAAGGTGAAGACCACGCCGGCCACCCGTAACGAGATCATTCAGATCGTCGACATCTTCCGGGCCAATATCGTGGACGTGGCCACCGACTCCCTCATCGTGGAGGTCACAGGCGACGAGGACAAGCTGTCCTCCCTACTGAGGCTCCTGGGCAACTTCGGCATCAAGGAGATCGCCCGCACCGGGCGGTTGGCGATGACGCGCGGCATGCCAGCCGCATAATCAGTCGGCCGCATGAGCTGGCATGACGCGCGGCATGCCAGCCGCATAATCAGTCGGCCGCATAAGCTGGCATGGCGCGTGCGGCATGCCAGCCGCATAATCAGTCGGCCGCATGAGCTGGCATGGCGCGTGCGGCATCCCGCCGCATGAGCCCCCCTGGCGGCCGTCGCAGGCGACGAGCAGGCGTCAGGGTTCGCGCCGGCCGTACCTGTCGATGAAGTCCCTGGGGCTGAGAACCGCAATCCCCATGTAATCGTGAACTGCGGTCAGCCTGCGGTCCCCCGAAATCACGCAGCCGGCCTTGAGGGCCACAGCGCATTCAATGAACTTGTCGTCGTCCGGGTCTCCCGCGACCACCTGCAGCTTCGGTGTTTTGGCTGTGAACAGCACGTGATAACCACGGGCAAAGAGAGCCAGCAGCTCTTCCAGCTCCCGCTCGCCCTGCAGGCCCAGCCGGCGCAGTACCCTGACATACTCGTCGACGATGGGCGCGGACAAGCACAGGACTACCTCGCCTCTCGCCCAGAGGTCCACGATGGCGCGCGGGTGGCCCCCAAAGAAGGAGGAAACGAAGACGTTGGTGTCCAGTACGACCCTGGTCACTTCTCCGCTCTCGATTGACGGATGGCCTCCCTGATATCCCCGGGTCCAATTCCTCGCGGTTTCAGCTTGTTTCCGGTGCGCCCCCACAGGTCATCGATGTACGAGCCGATGTCCCGCTCCCTGACGTACTCCTCCAGCAACTCCCTGACGACCTCGCTGACGCTCTTGCCCTCAGCCTTGGCCAGATTGCCGACCTTCTGCCTGAGTGCAGGGTCTATCCGAACAATCATCTGCGTTGACATGACAGACCTCCATCAGTCGTATAGATTGTATATACAATATATCAAAGATGGCGCGTCGTCAAGAGATCTGTGTCAACCGGCGTCAGCCCGCCTCCTCCCATGCCTCCCGCAGCCACCGGCTGACCTCCTCGTCGACGTCAGCCGGGAAGCGCAGCTCCAGATGGTGGGTGTACCGGCCCGGGACCGGCTCCACGATCTCCTTCCAGCGCGGCGATGGGTCCCGCCGCCGCAGGGCCACGGTCAGCACCAGAGGGGCAAGGTCGCGGCGGCGGAGATACTGGCCCGGCACCCAGGCCCAGGCAAATGCCCGCCGGCGGCGGAAGGCCACCTGGCTCCTGGTGACCCTCATCTGCACCGGGCCAAGGGCATCGATGGCGCGGCGTACGGCATCGAAGACGGCCCTGGACTCCTCACGTCCCGCAAAGAACTGATCCAGCATCATGCGGCGTCACCGCCAAATCATCTTGATCAAGGCGACTGAAACGGCAGCCTCAGCGCTTCAGTGCCGCCAGGACGCCCTCGGCCGGCAAGGTATTCAGGATGTCGGCGGCGGTGGCCCAACCCCGCCGCGCCACCCCCACGCCGAAGCTCATGGCGGTCATGTGCCCGGCGGAGTGGGAGTCCGTGCCCAGCGACAGGCGCACGCCCAGCTCCCGGGCGCGGTAGACATGCACGTCCTTGAGGTCCAGGCGGTCGGGCCAGCTGTTGATCTCCAGGGCAGTGCCTGTCCTCTTCGCCGCCTGAAAGAGGGCCTCCATGTCCACCGCCGAGGCCTCCCGCACGCCGATGATGCGCGAGGTGGGGTGGGCGATGATGTCCACGTTGGGGTTCTCCATGGCCTTGATGATCCGCCCGGTCATCTTCTCCTGCTCCTGCCCCAGGGCGGAGTGCACCGCCGCAATGACGATGTCCAGCCTGGCCAGCACCTCGTCCGGGAGGTCCAGCGAGCCGTCGGACTTGATGTCCACCTCGATCCCGGAGAGGATGCGGAAGCCGGAGAGGCGAGCGTTCAGATCCCGGATCTGGGAAAGCTGCTCCTCGATCCGAACCTCGTTGAGGCCACGGGCTATCCCCAGCCCCCTGGAATGGTCAGTGATGGCCAGGTACTGGTAGCCCAGGGCCCGGGCCGCCAGGGCCATTTCCTCGATGGAGCCCTTGCCATCGCTCCAGTCGCTGTGCACGTGGAGGTCGCCGCGGATATCGTCCGGCTGCACCAGTGCCGGCAGCCGTCGCTGCTCCGCCAGGGCGATCTCATTTCCGCCTTCACGCAGCTCAGGCGGTATGTACTGCAGCCCCAGGCGCTGGTAGAAGGCCTCTTCCGTAGCGTACTTCTCCAGCCGTCCGGTATCCACCACGGTGATACCGTACTCGCTGAGGCTCAGCCCCTGGCGCACCGCCCGCTCCCGCAGGGTGACGTTGTGCTGCTTGCTGCCGGTGAAGTACTGCAGCAACGATCCGTAGGCGTCATCCGGCACGACGCGCAGGTCCACCTGCAGGCTGCCCCGGGTGAGCACGCTGGCCTTGGTGCCGCCCCTGGCCAGGACCTGCCAGACCAGAGGTAAACCGGTGAAGGCCTCCAGTACCGCCTGCGCATCATCGGCCGTCCCCATGAGATCTATGTCCCCTATCGTCTCCCGGAACCGCCGCAGGCTCCCGGCCGGCGTCAGGTTGCGCACCACCACCTGTTCCCGCAGGGCCGCCATCATCTCCTGCGCCAGCGGCAGGGCTTCGCCGATGGGTGTGCGCTGCTCCCTGGTGCGCATGGTCTGCAGGCCCCGCAGGATATTGTCGGCAGTCTTGTCGCCCATGCGGAAGAGCCCGGCCACCCGCCCGTCCAATATGGCCTTTTCCAGGTCCTCCACCGACCTGACCCCCAGCTCGGTGCACAGCCGCATGGCCGTTTTGGGGCCCACGCCAGGGACCTGGAGCAGAGAGCTGACGCCCTCGGGGAACTGGGCGCGCAGCTCATCATAGTACTTGAGCTGGCCGGTGGTGAGGAGCTCGGTGATCTTCTTCTCGATGGCCTCGCCGATGCCGGGGACCTGCCGCAGCCTGCCCTCCGCCATCAGCTGCCCCAGCTCCACCGGGAGGTGCTCTATGGAGCGGACGGCCTTCTGATAGGCCCGGATCTTGAAGACGCTCTCGCCCTTGATCTCCAGGAGGTCGGCGATGTCCTGTAAGACCCGGGCGACCTCGCCGTTGTTCATTTACCGCAGCACTTCTTGTATTTCTTGCCGCTGCCGCAGGGGCAGGGGTCATTGCGCCCCGTGTCCTTGTTTACCGGCGCGGCGTGGCGCTTGCTGGCGGCGGTCTGCTGCGAGGGCTCCCTCTTGACGATGTTGGCATTGTAGATCACCCGCACCAGGTCATGCCGGATGTTGGAGGTGAGGCTCTGGAAGAGGGCGTGGCCCTCTTTCTTGTAGGCCACCAGCGGGTCCCTGTGGCCCACCGCCTGCAGGCCGATGCCCTGGCGCATGTGGTCCATCATGGTCAGGTGCTCGGTCCACAGGTTGTCCAGGACCCGGAGCATCACCAGCCGCTCCAGCAGGCGCATGTTGTCCGCCCCCAGGTCCTTCTCCCTGGCATCATACAGCGACCGGGACACGTCGATGAGCCTGGCTTCCACCTCCTCCGGCCGGGCGCCGGAGAGCGCCTGGGGGGTCAGATCCGCCGGCAGCTGAGGCATGATGCGCTTCATGTCGTCCAGGAGGCCGGCCAGGTCGGACTGCTCCCTGTCGAACGAGGCCGCCACCAGCTCGCCGATCTCCTCCCGGATCAGGGTCAGGATGTTCTCCTTGAGGTCCGGGCTGTCCAGTATGCGCTCTCGCTCGCCGTAGATGACCTCGCGGTGCTTGTTGACAACGTCATCGTAGTCCACCAGGTGCTTGCGCACCTCGAAATGATAGCCTTCCACCTTCACCTGGGCGTTCTCGATCAGCTTGTTAGCCATCGAGTGCTCCAGCGGCATGTCTTCCTCGCCCAGGCCCGCCCATTCCATTATGCCCTTGACGCGGTCACCGCCGAACCTCTTGACCACGTCATCCTCCATCGACACGTAGAACCGGGAGCTGCCGGGGTCTCCCTGCCGGCCGGCGCGGCCCCGCAGCTGGTTGTCTATCCGCCGGGCTTCGTGCCTCTCGGTGCCGATGACGTGCAGCCCGCCCAGGGCCATGACCTTCTCGTGATCGGGCTGCCACTCGTCTCTCGGGCGCTCCTCGGGATTGCCGCCCAGTATGATATCCACCCCCCGCCCGGCCATGTTGGTGGCCACGGTGACGGCGCCAGGCTTGCCCGCCTGGGCGATGATATAGGCCTCCTTCTCGTGCAGCTTGGCGTTGAGTACCTCGTGGGCGATGCCCTGGCGCAGCAGGTGGTCACTCAGGCGCTCCGAGGTCTCGATGGAGGTAGTGCCGATCAGCACCGGGCGCCCTGCGCTGTGCAGCTGCTCCACCTCCCGGCACACGGCCTTGAACTTGGCCTCCTCGGTGCTGTAGATCTGGTCCGGGTGGTCCTCCCGCACCAGATCTCTGTTGGGAGGGATGGCCACCACCTCCAGCTTGTATATCTTGGCGAACTCCTCGGCCTCAGTGGCCGCGGTCCCGGTCATGCCGGCCAGCTTCCGATACAGGCGGAAGTAGTTCTGAAAGGTGATGGTGGCCAGGGTGACCGTTTCGCGTTGCACCTTCACCCTCTCCTTGGCTTCGATGGCCTGGTGCAGCCCCTCGGAGTAGCGCCGCCCGGGCATCATGCGGCCGGTGAACTCATCCACGATGATCACCTCGCCGTTCTTGACCACGTAGTCCTTGTCCCGGCGGAAGAGCGCGTGGGCCTTGAGCGCGCTGTCCAGGTAGTGGGTCAGGGCGTAGTTGCTGGGATCGTACAGGTCCGGGGACTTCAGCAGCCCCTCCCTCCGCAGCATGGCCTCCATCTTGCCGATGCCCTCGTCGGTTATGGAGACGGCCCTGTCCTTCAGGTCGACGGTGTAGTCCGTGTCCCTGACCAGGCTGGGCACCAGCCGGGCGAAGGTCTGGTACTTCTGGGCGGACTCCTCGGCAGCGCCGCTGATGATCAGCGGCGTCCTCGCCTCGTCAATGAGGATGTAGTCCACCTCGTCCACGATGGCGTAGTTCAAGGGGCGCTGAACACGCTGCCTCAGGTCCACCACCATGTTGTCCCTCAGGTAGTCGAAGCCGAACTCGTTGTTGGTGCCGTAGGTAATATCAGCCCGGTAGGCCTGCTGCCGGGAGATGGGCTTCAACCGGCGCCAGCGCTGGTCTTCCCCCTCGTGCTGGGGGTCGTACTCGAAGGAGGCCTCGTGCTGGATGGCGGCCACGGTGAGGCCCAGGGCGCTGTAGATGGCGCCCATCCACTGGCAGTCGCGCTTGGCCAGGTAGTCGTTGACCGTCACCAGGTGGCAGCCCTCGCTGGTGAGGGCGTTGAGGTACAGGGGCAGGGTGGCCACCAGGGTCTTGCCCTCGCCGGTCATCATCTCGGCGATCTTGCCCTGGTGGAGGACCATCCCTCCCATGAGCTGAACGTCGAAGTGCCGCAGCCCGATGGTACGCCGGCCGGCCTCGCGCACGGAGGCAAAGGCCTCGGGCAGCAGTTCATCGAGCTTGTTCTTGTCCTGGTATCGGGCCCGGAGCTGGTCCGTCCTGGCGCGCAGCTCGGCGTCGGTCAGCCGCTGGAGGTCGGGCTCCAGGGAGTTGATCCGGGCCACCAGCGGTTGGAGGCGCTTGATCTCGCGCTCGTTCGAGTCAAAGAGTCCTTCAAGGAACTTGACCATGTCTGGGCCCTACTCGAACATGGCCCCCATGGACAGGCCGGTGTGGATGCGGTGTATGGCCTCGCCCAGCAGCGGAGCCATGGAAAGGACGGTGATCTTCTTGATCTTCTTGTTGGCCGGCAGGGGCACGGTGTCAGTGACCACCACTTCCTTCACCGGGCTGCCCCCGATCTTCTCCACCGCCTGTCCCGAGAATATGGGGTGGGTGCAGCACGAGTAGACCTCTTTGGCCCCCTCCTCCAGAACGGCGTTCACCGCTCCCACCAGGGACCCGCCGGTATCGATCTCGTCATCCATGGTCAGGGCCCGCATCCCTTTGACGTCGCCGATGACGTTCAGGGTGACTGCCTTGCCGCTGTTGCCGATGCGCCGCTTCTCGACGATGGCCAGCGGCGTGTTCAGCCGCTCCGCCAGGTCCCGGGCCCGCTTGGAGACGCCGATATCGGTGGCCACCACCACCAGGTTCTCCAGCTTCTTCTCCTTGAAGTGGCGGGTGAAGAGGTGCAGCGCTGTCAGCTCATCCACCGGGATCTGAAAGAAGCCCTGTATCTGCCCGGCATGCAGGTCCACGGTCAGCAGCCGGTTGGCGCCGGCCACGGTCAGCAGATCGGCGATCAGGCGCGCCGTGATGGGCACCCGGGGCTGGTCCTTCTTGTCGGTGCGGCCGTAGCCGTAGTAGGGCACCACCGCCGTGATCCGGCCGGCAGAGGCGCGCTTGATGGCATCCAGCATGATCAGCAGCTCCATCATGCTCTTGTTGACCGGAGAGCAGATCGGCTGCACCACGAACACGTCCCTCTCTCTGACGCTCTCCAGCAGCTTGACGAAGATGTTCTCATTGGCGAACTCGGTGACTTCGGACTTGCCCAGCGGTATGCCCAGGTACTCACATATGCCGTGCGCCAGGGCGGGGTGGGCATTTCCAGTGAAGACTTTCAGCTCGTCAACCATAGCTCCTCCTCAGCGATCTGCTGCGCTACTCAGTATAACACTTAGCCCTGCCATGGAACAGGCAGGGTACTCATCGCCACATATGAGACAGCGTGCCCTCCGCGGCCGGCCCGGCGGCGAGTAGAGAGCGCCGGCCTGCCGGGCGCACAAGCAGTGAGGGGACTCCGTCAGGAACGGAGTCCCCTCGCATGACCTCGTAAGTCCATTCGGCGGCCGCGCGTCCGCGCTTCTGCCAGCCGGTCTGGCTACTCGATAAGGCCCTTGAAGCGGGCGTCCCTGGCGTGGAACGCTTCCTTGGCGCTGCCCTTGTCCCTTCTCTGCTTGAAGAAGTTGAACTCGTCCGACTCCCAGCGCAGGTTGGTGAACAGGGTGTGGGAGATGTAGCCCGGGATGAAGTCGGCGATAAGGCCCAGCCGATCGTAGATCACGTGGCGGGTGGCCTTGCCGATGGCGATGCCGTCGCGCGGCAGCAGGGTGATGGCCTTGGCCAGCTTCAGGACCTCGGCATCCAGCTGGTCCGGGGGAACCGACTTGGTCACCAGGCCGATCTCCGCGGCCTCCTTGCCGCTGATGGTCCGGCCCGTCAGCAGCAGGTCGATGGCCCTCTTCATGCCGACGTGATAGATCAGGTGGGTGATGCCGAACACGCCGCTGCCGGAGAAGCCCAGCCGCTGCTCGGTGAGACCCAGCTTGGCATCATCAGCCGCGACGGCGAAATCGGTGAGCAGCGGGAAGTACACGCCGCCGCCGATGCACCAGCCGTGAAGCTGCGCGATGGTGATCTTCTGGTTCAGGAAGACATGGTTCATGTTGTCGTCCATGCCCATCTTGTCATACTTCAAGCGGATCCTCTGGCTGGGCTTGCGTTCATCCTTCTTGGTGCCGAACCCATAAAGGAAACCCACCTTGGCCAGGTCATGGCCCACGGTGAAGGCCTTCCCCGAGCCCTTCAGGATGATGACCTTTACGTCATCGTCGTCCTCCGCCTTCTGGAAGGCGTCCCAGACCTCCTTGGCGTCCTCGCCGCGACCAAGCCACTGGAAAGCGTTGTACTTTTCCGGCTTGTTCAGGGTAATGGTGGCGATGTGGTCCTTGGCCTCGTAGAGAATGTACTTGTAGCTCATGTTCCTCCTTTAGCTTATTTCCAAATATCGAGCACGGCCCTGGCGCAGCGTGCCTCCATCCTGTTTCACTGCTTCACCACTATGTTGATCAGTCTCCGGGGAACGTATATGACCTTGTCCGCCGGCTTCCCGCCCAGGAGGGTCTTCACCCTGGGCAGCGACAGCGCCAGGTCCCGGGCCTCGGGCTCGCTGATGGCCGCCGGCACCGCCACTTTGTCCCTCAGCTTGCCGTTGACCTGTATTACCAGGGTCACCTGCTCCTCCGCCGCCAGCTCCCGGTCCCAGGACGGGAACCTCTGCTGGTGAATGCTGTACCCGCGGCCGGTCCTGGCCCACAGCTCCTCGCACAGGTGCGGGGTAACCGGCGCCAGCATCAGCAGCAGCGCCTCCACGGCCTCATGCCAGGACGCGGCATCCGCCGAGCGGTCCGCCTGGACCCGGCCCATGTAGTTGGTCAACTCCATGAGCAGAGCCAGCATGGTGTTGTAGCGGAACTTCTCCAGGTCCTCAGTGACCCTCCTGATGGTCTTGTGGGTAACATGCCGGAGCGCCCTGACCGCGGCCGGGTCGGCCGCTTCCCGGGGCAGAGGGGTCTCCTGGCCCTGAAGGACCAGGTTCCACACCCGGTTCAGCCATCGCGAGATGCCGTTGATGCCGCTGTCATCCCACTCGCCGCCCTGGTCCCACGGACCGATGAACATGAGGTAGGCCCGCACTGTGTCCGCCCCCATCTCGGAGACGTAGCTGTCCGGGTTGACCACATTGCCGCGCGACTTGCTCATCTTGTGGCGCTCGGCGATGATGGTCCCCTGGTTGAACAGCCGCAGGAACGGCTCATCAAACGAAAGCACGCCCAGGTCCCGCATCGCCTTGACGAAGAAACGGGCATAGAACAGGTGCATCACGGCGTGCTCGGCGCCGCCGGTGTACTGGTCCACCGGCAGCCAGTACCTGACCTCGGCCGGCTCGAAGGCGCCACGGTCATATTGCGGGCTGGCGTAGCGCAGGAAGTACCATGACGAGCACATGAAGGTGTCCATGGTGTCGGTCTCTCGCCGGGCCGGGGCCCCGCACCTGGGGCACGTCGTCTCCACGAAGGCGCGGTGGTGCTTCAGGGGCGACTCGCCGGTGGGCCTGAAATCGGCGTCCGGCGGCAGCAGCACCGGCAGGTCCTTCTCGGGCACCGGCACGATGCCGCAGCGGCCGCAGTAGACTATGGGGATGGGGGCGCCCCAGTAGCGCTGGCGGGAGATGAGCCAGTCCCGGAGGTGATAGCTCACCGTGTGCTTGCCGCAGCCCTGGCTCTGGGCGAAATCGGTGATGGCGCCGGCGGCCTTCTCGCTGGGCAGGCCATTGAACTGGCCCGAGTTGACCATGGTGCCGGGCTCCACCCAGGCCTCCGCCAGCTCCCCTCCCGAGTATCCCGGCGGGGCAATCACGGTGCGGATGGGGATGCCGTACCTCTTGGCGAAGGCGAAGTCCCGCGTGTCATGGGCCGGAACAGCCATCACCGCCCCCGTGCCGTAGCTCAGGAGCACGTAATCGGCGATCCAGATGGGCACCTTCTCACCATTCAGCCGGTTGGTGGCATAGGCCCCGATGAAGACGCCGGTCTTCTCCTTATCCGTGGACAGCCGCTCGATGTCGCTCTCCCGGCGGGACCGGGCGATATACTCCTGCACCTCGGCCCGGCGGTCGGGCGCAGTCAGCCGGCTCACCAGCGGGTGCTCCGGGGCCAGTACCATGAAGGTGACGCCGAAGGCCGTGTCGGGACGCGTGGTGAAGATACGGATCTCCTTTTCAGCCACCCCAGGATAGTCAAGGCCGAAGGAGAGCTCCGCCCCTTCGCTTCGCCCCACCCAGTTGCGCTGCATGATCTTGATCCGGTCCGGCCATTGCAGGCCGGGGTGCTCCATCAGCTCGTCGGCATAGCGAGTGATGCGGAAGAACCACTGCTCCAGGTCCTCCCGGCTCACCCCGGAGTCGCATCGCTCGCACTTGCCCCCCTCCACCACCTGCTCATTGGCCAGGACCGTCTGGCAACTGGGGCACCAGTTGACCGGCGCCTTGGCGCGATACGCCAGGTCGCCCTCGTACAGCTTCAGGAAGAACCACTGGGTCCAGCGATAGTACTCAGGGTCGCAGGTGATGACCTGCCGGCTCCAGTCATAGCACGAGCCCATGGTCTTCAGCTGGCGCCGCATGTTCTCCACATTCTGCATGGTCCAGGTGAGAGGGTGGATCTTCCTCTTGATGGCGGCGTTCTCCGCCGGCAGGCCGAAGGCATCGAAGCCCATGGGATGGAGGACATTGTAGCCCTGCATCCGCTTGAACCGGGCGTGGGCATCGGAGGGAGCCATGGCGTACCAGTGGCCGATGTGGAGGTCCCCCGAGGTGTAGGGGAACATGGTCAGCTCGTACCACTTGGGACGGTTCTGGTCTTCAGCTACCTCGTAGATGCGGTCGGCGGCCCACTTCTGCTGCCACCCGGGCTCGATTTCCGAGGGATTGTATTTGGGAACCATTATTGACGTTTAGTTTATCAGAAAGGACTCTCCCCGGTAAAGGAAAGGGCCGCCCGGGAAGGGGCCGGCCGGCACATGCCCGCCGCCCCAGGGTGGGTGAACCGGCCACATGCCTGCCGCCGGCCGCAGAAAGAGCGAGCCGGGCCGCTCTGGCGGCCCGGCTCGCGGAAACGCTGGTGTGGCTCCCTGGCTCTAGTACGGCACGCGCCGCAGGTTGCCCATGAGCCTCAGGTAGGCCGGGTAGTCCACGTAGGCCTTCCGGCCGATGTACTTCTCCAGGTTCTTGGTCTTGCCCCGGTTCTTCTCGATGCCTTCCTTGGCCACGATGCTGAACGCGGTGGCTACGCCCGAGCCGTAGGAAGCCAGCAGGAACCTCTCGCCCGCCTTGGCGTTGTCCAGGGCGCCGGTCAGGCAGAGGAAGGGTGACACCCCACCCACGTCACCGATGGCCGGGGTGAGGTCGGGGAACACGTTCTTGATTCCCATGGTCTTGCCGGTTGCGGCCGGCGTCCGGCTGTCCGACTGCGGGAGCAGAGCCAGCTTGTAATCCGCCGGTCCCTTCTTGACTTTGGTCATGACGGCCTTGGCGGCTTCCGCGATGTGCTTCCCGTAGCCGTCGTCCCGCCAGAAGCGCTGGTCGAAGAGGTTGCTGACCCAGGGGTCCTTGGCGTTTCTCCAGCGGTCCATGAACAGGGTCCGGTATGATTCCAGGCCTTCGATCTCGGCGATAACGCCCTTGGTGCCGATGACCATGGCTACGGCCGCCGCGCCGAAGCTGACCTCGGCGTCAGATCCCGGCCCCACCATCCTGTTTTCGGTGCCCACCACGATGCCGCAGTCTATCCTCTTGGCTTCGATGGCCATCAGGCAGTGCGACAGGGCGTTGCTCACCGCATTGACGGTGCCGGTGAAGTCCATCACTTCGGCACCGTGTGACAGTTCCTGAAGCTCGGCCAGTATGGGCGACAGCTGCATCTCCACCATGTGAGAGGATGCCGTGCCCATGTACAGTGCGCCGATGTCCGCGGCCTTGACGCCAGAGTTCTTCACCGCGTTGTCCACGGCCTCGGCGGCCATGCTCACTATGTCCTCGTCCCAGCCGCAGACGGCCTTCTCGCCCATGCCGAAGCCGCCCCAGGGAATGCCGATGTCCTGCTGCTTGATCCTGGTCTTGGGAACGTATACTCCGTATCCAATGATTCCGCTCATCATTCCCTCCTTACGGCTCACGACCGATGATGTTGATGGAGGAAGCACCGAAACCGTTGCCGCCGACGTTGTGGCTCAGGCCAATGCCCTTCTTCAGCTTGATTTGTCTGACCGGCTCGATCTCTTCCCGCAGCTGCCAGAAGTTCTCGGAGATCTGCCCGATCCCCGTGGCCGCGATGGGGTGCCCGTGCGACTTCAGCCCGCCGCTGGCGTTGATCGGCTTACCGTCGCCCTCGCGGGCCCAGTAGCCTTCCTTCAGGAGCTTGGCGGCCTCGCCCTTCTTGCAGAAGCCGATGTCCTCGATGTTCATCAGCTCGGTGTTGGTGAAGCAGTCGTGAACCTCAGCGAAGTCGATGTCCGCCGGCTTGATCCCGGCCATGGCCATGGCGTCCCTGGCCGCATAAATGGTAGCCGGCATTTCGATGAAGCTGTCCTTGTCCCACATGTCCTTGCAGTCGATGCCGGTGGCCGTGCCCAGCACGTAGACCGGCTTGTCGGTGTACTTCTTGGCCAGGTCGGCGCGGCAGACGATGGCAGCCGCGGCGCCGTCGGTCTGCGGACAGCAGTCCAGCAGGTGAAGCGGCCAGCAGACGATGGGGCTGTTCAGCACCCTCTCGACGGTGACCTCAAAACGGTACTCGGCATAGGGGCAGGCCACGCCGTTGTGGTGATTCTTCACCGCCACCCTGGCGAAGTCCTCCATGGTGTAGCCCAACTGGTGCATCTGCCTGGTAGCGTACAGTGCCTGGAGCACCGGTCCGCCCATGCCCAGCATCCAGGAAGGATGCAGGCCCAGGATGCCGCCTCCGGCGGCTCCCCCGGCGGCTATCAGGGACTCCACTCCGGGCTTGTCCCGCATCTTCTCCGCGCCCAGGGCCAGGGCAACATCGTAGGCCCCGGAAGCGACGCCCAGCACGGCGTTGCGGAAGATGTCGTTGCCGGTGGGGCAGCCATTCTCCAGCCGGCTGATGGGTATGCCGCGGAGCCCCAGCACGGTCCCCAGGGTGGTCCCCTCGCGGGACCCCTGCCCGATCATGCCGCCGCCGCTCCACTGGCCGAACCAGGCCGCCTTGATGTCCTTGGGGTCGAAGCCCTTGTCCACGCTCTTCACGCAGTTCATGAAGGCTTCCTGAATCATGTCCTCGAGGCCTTTGTGGAAAAGCTCCCCGAAGGGGATCATGCCCACGCCAATAATGGCAACCTTGCCTCTGATGCTCATGCTAGGCCTCCTCAACCAGTCTGAACTTGTAGCCGTAGAAATCCAGCCCGCTGTCGTTGATGACCTTGCGGAAGACCATCTCCACCCTGCTGCCGATCTTGACTTCCTCAGGGTTGGAGACCTCGGTGAGCAGGCCCACGTAGCGGCCGCCGCCGTCCAGGTCGATGATACAGTTGACACAGGGCGCTTCCAAACCGGGCGGCGGGGTCCAGTTGATGCAGAAGGTGTGCACGGTACCGGTCTTGGCCAGCACCTGGTCCTTCTGATTGAAGCTGCTGCACTTGTGGCAGATCTTGGTCTGCGGGTAGGTTATGTGGCCGCAGTCGGAGCACTTCGAGCCCAACAAGTGGTACACGGTGGGGTTGAGCCTCCAGTACAACGGCGATGCCGGCCTGGGTGAGTTCATCCTATCTCTTTCCCACATCGTCATATGCTGTATCCTCCTTCTGACCCGGGGTGTTGTCTGCCCGGGCGCCGTCTAGCGCGGGTGTGACTCCTCCTTTCATTGATATGTGATAAGATAAACTTTACCTCACGGGCGTGCTGGAAGTCAAAGGCAATTCCGCTCGTGGCTGAGCGTGGGCCGGCCCCCGTTTCTTGACACTAAAAGAGGACACTCGTTAGACTATTCTGTGGTCAAGGAACTCTCAGGAGGTAACACGCATGGACCTGGGACTCAACGAACAGCAGGAAATGCTGCGCAAGATGGCGCGCGATTTCCTCACCACCGAATGCCCCAAGAAGCTGGTGAGGGACATGGAAGAGGACGAGAAGGGCTATTCGCCGGAGCTCTGGGCCAAGATGGCGGAGCTGGGCTGGCTGGGACTGCCCTTCGCCGAGCAGTACGGCGGCATGGGCTCGAGCTTTCTGGATCTTTGCGTGCTCCTGGAGGAGATGGGCCGAGCCTGCCTCCCCAGCCCGTTCTTCACTACCGTGATCCTGTCCGGCCTGGCCATCGCCGATGCCGGGGATGACGCCCAGAAGCAGGAGTTCCTGACGGCCATCGCCAACGGCGAGAGGATCGTGGCCTTTGCCATGGACGAGGACGGCGGCGGGTACGACGCCGGCAGCATCCAGCTCGAGGCCCATCAACAGGGAGACCACTATACTGTGAAGGGCACCAAGCTCTTCGTCGAGTACGCCAACGTGGCGGACTGGATCCTCTGCGTGGCCCGGACCCGGAAGGCGGCCCAGCCCGAGGACGGCGTGACCCTGTTGCTGGTCAAGAATGAGAAGCCGGCCGTGACCTGCAACGTCCTGCCCGCACTGGACAAGAACAAGCACTGCGAGGTGGTCTTTAACGGCGCCAGGGGCATGGCCCTGGGCCGGCCGGACCACGGCTGGCCCGAGGTCGCCCGGCTGGTGCAGCGGGCCGCGGTAGCCAAGAGCGTGGAGATGGTGGGGGGCGCTCAGCAGGTGCTGGAGATGTCCGTGGCCTACGCCAAGGAGCGGGTCCAGTTCGACAAGCCCATCGCCAGCTTCCAGGCCATCCAGCACCACTGCGCCAACATGGCCCTGAACGTCGATACCGCCCGGCTGCTGGCCTACAAAGCGGCCTGCAAGGTGGCCGACGGCGAGCCCTGCGAAACCGAGGCGGCCATGTGCAAGGCCTGGGCCAGCGACGCCTACCAGCGGGTGGCCATGCTGGGGCACCAGGTCCACGGCGCCATCGGGTTCACGCTGGACCATGACATGCAGCTCTACTCCCGGCGGGCCAAGATGGCCGAGGTAGCCCTGGGCGATGCCGACTACCACCGCGAGCTGCTGGCGCGCCAGCTCGAAGCCTGATTTGCGCCTGCAACCGAAAGACAGGCGGGGCTGCCAGGTGGCAGCCCCGCTGCTATTCTATGACCCAGGCCCCGGTTACAGCCCCTGGCGCCGGCGGCTGTCCGTCAGTCTGACTCCGGGGCCGTCCCCATGTTGCACCGCAACCCGGGCTAGCCTCTTTTCCAGGTTGCGCCGCAACCCGGGCTAGCCTGTTTTCCAGGTTGGGCCGCAACCCGGGCTAGCCTGTTTTCCAGGTTGCGGCATCAGCCAGCCACGTTCGTTTCCAGCTGCGACAGGGCGCCGCTGTCCAGGTCTGACTGCGCCTGGGCGCCGAAGAGGTAGGCGCCGTACCCGGCCTGCCCCTTGAGGTAATAGTTGAACCAGGAGACGTAGTACTTCTGCGAGAGGCGGTGCTGCTCCCGGACGTCGATCTCGATGCCGCCCCCCAAGGCCCGCTCAATCAGGTCCCCGCCCGGCAAAACCCAGGCATCAATGAAGCCGGCATGGCTGCCGCCGGCGATCTCCAGGTAGGCCTTGCCGGCGGCTCCGGGTATGTCCTCGTAGGCGGCATGGACCCAGCCGGGCTGTATCAAGGCGTCGGTGCTGCCCACCTGCACCATCGCCGGCACCATGATGTTCTCCGCCCCGGCGCGGACATCGGCAAACACGCGGTCGAGGCGGCCGGCGGCGTCCGCCGCATCCAGCAGCCAGCACAGCCAGCCTGGGATATGCTCGGCCAGCGGCATGCCGATCTGTTCCATGAGCCGGCAGATCCCGTCGACCCCTTCCACGTCACTGCAGGCGGGCGCCAGGCCCACCACCGCGTCGATCTGGGCGCTGCTGCCGGCCGCCTCCAGGGCGCCGCCACCGCCCATGGAGAGGCCGATTACGCCGAAGGTCTCCACATCCAGCATCCCCTGGATCAGGGACCCTTCCAGGGCGTTCTCCGCCTTCAGCTTCTCGATGCCGCCCTTGAAGCCCTCCGCCCACTGGGTGGTGTCCCAGGATTGGACCAGCTCCGACCAGGTCCAGGTGTTCAGGGTCCCGCCGGCCGGGGGAGTGAAGCAGATGGCCACGTACCCGTGAGAAGCCAGCTGCTGCGGCAGCCAGGTGATGTTCCAGTCCGCCCCGTAGTAGCCGTTGGAGGCCACGATCCCGGGGTACGGGGCGCCGGACTGGTCGGGGGCTGCCAGCCGGGCATCAAGCCGTGCCGGGTAGTACACCGAGGCCCGGTACACGCCGTACGGGGCCACCTCAAACTCAGTGTTGTACCAGCCTGCGCGATAGGGGCCCGGCTCCTCCGGCGCGGCCAGCGCCGGCGCCGCCTGCGTCGCGGCCTGGGAAGTCTCTATGGCGGCACCCGGCGGCTGTTGTCCGGCGGCCGCCCCGGTGGGATCCACGGGGCCCGCCGCGGGCGCTGCCGCCAGGGCCTCCGGAGTCAGCCCGCGGGGCGCCGGCTGATGGGCACCCGGCAGGGCCGCGCCGCACCCCCAGGCCATGGCCGCCGCCATGCCTGAAAGACACAGGAAAGTCAGCAGGGACAGGAATGCAGTGGACAGCAGGCCCCCCTTTGGAGAGATCATGACAGCCCCTTTCTTCACGGGCCGCAGGTGGCCCACGGCGAGGTGATATTACTCGCGCGACCTAATCCTACGCCGATGATCGCGCCGCGGTCAACCCCCTGCGCTCGTCCAGTGTCGCACATGGGTCTGGATGAGCTTAGCCCTGCAGGCTGGCATGTTGCAGTATCCCGCCGGCGTAATCTGACAACAGCCGCCCGGTGGAAAGGGATGCCTTGTCGTCTCAACTGGCAGGCCGCCGGTTGCCACTCCCCGTCGCGTTGTGATACGCTCTAGCCATCACCTGGCGTCGGGAAAGGAGCCTCCGGCCTCGATGCGCGCCTACGACTACGTCATCATCGGCAGCGGCATTGCCGGGCTGTACACCGCACTGCTGGCCCAGCGCCGCAGCAGCGTCCTCATACTCACCAAGGGCAGCATCGACGACTGCAACACCAAACACGCTCAGGGCGGCATCGCCGCCGCCATCGGAGAGGGGGATACCACCGATCTGCACTTCTGGGACACCATCATGGCCGGGGCCGGCCTCTCCAACAAGGAGACGGTGCGCATCCTGGTCAGCGAGGCCGCGGATCGCATTGCCGACCTCATCGAGCTGGGCGTGCCCTTCGACACCATCGACGGCGAGGTGGCACTGGCCAGGGAGGCCGCCCATGCCGTGCCGCGCATCCTGCATGCCGGCGGGGACGCCACTGGGGAGCACATCGAGGTCACGCTGGGCCGCCAGGTGCGTCAGTCCCGCATCGAGGTCCTGGAGCAGTGCCTGGCCACGCAGATAGTGGTCGATGACGGGGCGGTGCGGGGCGTCAGGGCCCTGGACGCCCGCACCGGATCCATGGAAGAGTTCCCCTGCCAGCAATTGGTGCTGGCCACCGGTGGCGCGGGGCGTTTGTTCAAGTACACCACCAACTCTGAGGTAGCCACGGGCGATGGCGTGTCCCTGGCCTACCAGGCCGGGGCGGAGATCATGGACATGGAGTTCATCCAGTTCCACCCCACCGCCATCCGCCTCCCCGGGGTGCACCCGTTCCTGATCTCCGAGGCGGTGAGGGGAGAGGGGGGCTTGCTGCGCAACGTGGAGGGCTACCGCTTCATGCCGGATTACGCTCCCGAGAAGGAGCTGGCCCCCCGGGACGTGGTGAGCCGGAGCATCCTCTACGAGATGCAGAAGACCGGCAGCGACCGCGTATTTCTTGACATAACCCACCTGGCCCCCAAGGTCATCACCACCCGGTTCCCGCACATCTACCGCTTCTGCATGGACCACGGGCTGGACATCACCAAGGGCCTGATCCCGGTGGCTCCCGCGGCGCACTACATGATGGGTGGGGTGAAGACCAACTCCTGGGGAGAGACGAACATCAGGGGGCTGTTCGCGGTGGGCGAGACGGCCTGCACCGGGCTGCATGGGGCCAACCGGCTGGCCAGCAACTCGCTGCTGGAGGTGCTGGTGTTCGCCAAGCGCGTCATTGAAAGGGACATCGACAAGGTGGGCGAGGACGGCCCGGGCATCGGCGAGCTGAACTGCAGTGTGCCCCAGCGCGATGTGGCCGCCACGCCCCTGTCCGGCTCCACGGCCCTCCAGGCGCTGATGTGGGACAACGTGGGCATCATCCGCAGCGGGGACACCCTGGACAAGGCGGCCAACACCATCGCCGCCTGGGAGAAGTGCCTGGAGCCGCCCGCCGATCGCAGCTCGTACGAGCTGAACAACATGGTGCTGACCGCCAGGCTGGTGGCCGAGGCTGCCCTGATACGGCAGGAGAGCCGCGGGGCCCAGTATCGCACTGACTACCCCGGGACATCCCCCGACTGGGTCAGGCATGTAGTGCTCCAGAGGTGCTGAGGCGTGGAGACGGGCTCACAGCGCCGCATCGAAGAGCTGGTCAGCCACGCCCTGGCCGAGGACTGCGCCTGGGGCGACGTCACCACGGAGGCGCTGATACCGGCCGGCGCCGAGGGCCGGGCCCGGCTGCTGGCCAAGTCGGCAGGTGTCCTGGCGGGGATCGAGTTGGCGCGCCTCGTCTTCGCCATGGTTGACGCCTCGCTCAAGTTCGTGGCGTTGTTGCCGGATGGAGGCGGGCTGGAGCCGGGAGCGGTGATCGCCACAGTGGAGGGGAGGATATCGGGTATCCTGCGAGGCGAGCGGGTGGCCCTCAATTTCCTGCAGCGACTGAGCGGCATCGCTACCGAGACCAGCCGCTACGTGGAAGCCGTGCGCGGCACCCGGGCACGGGTGGTGGACACCCGGAAGACCACTCCGGGGCTGCGCTTCCTGGAGAAGTACGCCGTCAGGGCCGGGGGCGGCCAGAACCACCGCGGCCACCTGGGCGATGGCATACTGATCAAGGACAACCACCTGGCAGCGCTGCGGGCCTCCGGGCTGGACATGAAGGCGGCCATCCAGATGGCCCGCCGCAAGGCGCCCCACACCCTGAAGATC
>CAYRGJ010000002.1:31715-95433 GCA_964423835.1 uncultured Dehalococcoidia bacterium
TCGAGGTGGAAGTGAGCTCGGTGGAAGATGCCCGCCAGGCCGTGGAGGCCGGGGCGGACATCGTCATGCTGGACAACATGGGCCTGGAGGACATGCGCCGGGCGGTGGCCGAAATCGGGGGCCGGGTGCTGATCGAGGCCTCCGGCGGAGTGACCCTGGCCACCGTCAGGCGCGTGGCCGAAACCGGGGTGGACCTGATATCGGTCGGGGCCCTGACCCACTCGGTGAAGGCACTGGACATCAGCCTCGAGCTGGAGCCTGTGCGTCCGTCCGGGGCTGATCCGCAGGAAGAGAAACCGGGCACTTGACCTAGCCAGCCAGGTGGCAGGCGACCCAGTGGCCGGGCTCCATCTCACGTAGCGCCGGGGACTGGTCCAGGCATGGCCTGATGGCGCCGGGGCATCTGGTGTGAAAGAGACACCCCTCCTCGTCCTCCATGCCCTGCCGGTGGACGTCACCATTGTTTTCGGCGTCCGCCGGAGACCTCTGCGGCTCCTGCAGGAACCTGGTATACGGATGCACCGCCCCCGATTCGAAGCGGTCTCCACGGATGATCTCCACTATCCTGCCCCGGTACATGACCGCCACGCGATCGCTGGCATAGGTGATCGTGCCCAGGTCGTGCGAAATGAAGAGATAGGTCAGGCCCATCTCCTGCCGGAGGGATAGCATAAGGTCCAGCAGCTGGATGCTCACCACCGTGTCCAGCCCGGCCAGCGGCTCATCGGCTATCAGCAGCTCCGGCTCGACCAGAAGCGCCCTGGCCATCGACAGCCGCTGTCGCTGACCTCCGGAGAGCTCGGCGGGATGGCGCCGCAGGAAGGCCGGCGAGAGCTTGACCCTGTCCATCACAGATGCCATTCGCCGCTCGCGCTCGGCTCTGTTGCCCGCCCGATGAAGCAGCAGCGGCTCCTCGAGCACCTGGCGGGCAGTCATGCGGGGATCGAGGGTGGAGCTCGAGTCCTGAAAGACAACCTGCATCCGCCGCCGCAGCCTCTGGAGTTCATCACGCCGCAGGCCGAATACGCTTTGCCCCCGGAACAGCACGTCCCCAGCGGTCGGGAGGTAGAGCCGGAGCATGGTCTTGGCCAGCGTGGTCTTGCCGCAACCGCTCTCCCCTACCAGCCCCAGGACCTCGCCTTCACGCAACTCCAGGGACACGCCGTCCACCGCCCTGACGATGTGGTCACGGTGCCCTCTCAGGCGCGCCAGCGGGCTGTGCCTGATGCGGAAGTGCTTGCGGAGGTCCCTGACCTCTAGCATTCGCCACCTTCCGCCGCCTGCAGGTGGCAGGCCACCATGGAGCCGTCCTCCCAGTTCTCAGCCGGATCCACCACGGAGCACACAGGCATGGCCCGGGGGCAGCGCGGCTGGAAGCTGCATCCCGCCGGGAAGTCCATGAGGTTCAGGACTTCGCCACCGAAGGCAGGCAGCGGGCAGCCGCGGGTCAGCCTCTGGCAGGAAAGCAGGAGCCGGGTGTAGGGATGCCGCGGGTGGTCAAACACTGACTCCGCCGGGCCGGCCTCGATCATGCGCCCGCCGTACATGACGGTCACGCGGTCGCAGGTGCGGCGGATGGCGTCCAGGTCATGGCTGACGATCAGCATCGCCGCCCTCCCCCGAAGCGCGCTGAGCACTCCCAGGGTCCGGGCCCGGCTGGCCCTGTCCAGGGCCGTGGTGGGCTCGTCAGCCACCAGCATCCTGGGCCGGCCCAGCAGAGCCATCGCAATCAGGACTCTCTGCCGGATGCCTCCCGAGAGCTGGTGGGGATACCTGTTGAGCAACCGTCCCCTCTCCATCAAATCACTCAGGGCCAGATCAGCCAGGACGGCCCCAATCTCCTCCCGGCGCGCTTCCCTCCCCCGGGCGCCGCCGCCGGCCCGCAGCATCCGCCACAACCCTCCTCCTCCGCCCCGTATCAACAGGGCTTCTTCAAGCTGTTGCCCGACCGTGAAGGCGGGGTTGAGGGCGGTGGAGTGGTCCTGAGGCACAAGCGCTATCTGCCGGCCCCTCACCAGCTGCATCTGGCTGGCGCTGAGCCGGCTCAAGTCGCGGCCGTCGAAGACTATGGAACCGCCGACAATCCGGCCGGGCTGCTGCAGGCGCAGCAACGACAGAAAGAAGACGGTCTTGCCACACCCGCTCTCGCCCATGACGCCCACCGACTCGTTCTCGTTGACGGTCAGGTTGATGCCACGATTGGCATGGACGCGGCCGCCGGGTGTGTCGAACACCACATTGAGATCGCTCACCTTGAGCAGCTCCGTCATCTTTCCAGCGCCCTCTTCAAACGCGGGTCTGATTCCTCCTCGATGCTGAAGCTGATGAGGGTCAGCGAAAGGATACAGAGACCAATGGCCAGCCCGGGAGGGACATACCACCACCACATCCCGCCGACGAACCCGCCGCGCAGGAAGGCGTAGCGCAGCATCATGCCCCAACTCTTGGCCACCGGATCACCGAGGCCCAGGAAGCTCAGACTGGCGTCCATCAGCATCGCCCCGGCCACCGTCAGCACGAACTTGGCCGTCAGGAGAGGAACCACGTTGGGCAGAACGTGGCGGCGGATCAACCAGAGGTCGCCGGCCCCAAGGGCCCGGGCCGATTCCACGTAACCAGATTCGCGGATGCTGAGCACCTGCGACCGGATGACCCGCGCCGTGCTGGGCCACCACAGCAGCCCGATCACCAGTATCAGGTTCCATATGCTGGACCCCAGATACACCGACACCAGTATGGCCAGAGGCAACACCGGGACCACCAGGAACACGTCTGTGATCCCCATGAGCAGATCATCCAGGGCCCCCTTGCGGAACCCGGCCATGAGCCCCAGCGTCGCGCCCAGGGCCACAGCCAGAAGGGCGGCGAGAAACCCCACCAGCAGGGAGTTGCGTGCCCCGTAGAGCAGCTCGGAGAAGATGTCCTGGCCGACGTCATTGGTCCCCAGCAGGTTGGTAGCATTGGGCCTGAGGAAGGCAGGGCCGAACTCCCATGGATCGTGAGGGGCTATCCACGACGAGAGTAGCGCACAGATGATGAACGCGGACAACACCACCACGCCCACCACCCTGGCCTTGTTTCTCAGCATCATCCGCCTCAGCCTGACCATCCCGCCATCCTATCTCGTCCTCGGGTCCAGCCACACATACATCATGTCCGCCATGAAGTTCGCCGCCAGCATGCAGACAGCGATGATGAAGAAAGCCCCCTGCAGCACCGGATAGTCCCGCGCTCCGATGGCCTCATAGATCAGGGACCCCATCCCCGGCCACGAGAAGACGATCTCGACCATCAGCGTGCCGGACAGGATGGCCCCAAACTGCACGGCGGTGACCGTGACCAGGGGGGCCAGGGCATTCCGCAGCGAGTGCTTGAAAAGCACCGCCATCTGCGAGAGGCCCTTGGCCTGGGCCATGAGCACGTAGTCTTCACCCAGTATGGAGATGACCGAGTTGCGCACCACAAGGAAGTCGTAGGCGGCCTTGGAGACGGTCAGCAGAGCGAGGGGAAGCGCCATATGCCAGGCAACGTCCAGCACATAGGCCAGCCCGGAGGCATCGCCCGTGGTCACCTTCCCCAGGGGAAACCAGCCCAGCAAGAACCCGAAGACGAACAACATCACCATCGCCAGCCAATAGTGGGGCAGGGAGTAGACGGAAAGAAAGGCTCCTGAGAGGCCGATGTCCAGCGCGGACTTCCGGTGCCAGGCGGCCAGGGCGCCGGCGGCCGTGGCCAGCAGTGCGCCCAGCAGGATGGCCGGCAGGACCAGGACCAGCGTCCAGAACAGGCGCAGGCCTAGGGCCTCCAGTACCGGCCGCATGCACAGGAAGGACTGCCCCCAGTCCCCCTTCAAGTAGTTGCCCAGGTAGCGCAGGTACTGCACGTGGAGCGGCCCGTCCAGGCCCCACTGCACCTTCAACTCGTCGAGCATCCCCGGCGGACCATAGAAGGCCTCCTCGCCGAGTATGTTCATGACGGGGTCCCCCGGCATCAGCCGGGGCAGGAGGAAGTTCAGGGACATGATGACAAACAAGACAATAAGATACCTTACTGCCTTGCTCGCAACTGCAGCGGCAGGGTGCTGGTGTCTTTCCATCTACTGCGGACCGGCGGCGGGGTCGGTCCGCCGCCGGTCCGGTCCTTCTAGGTCTCGCTCTTGCTGACCGTGGACCAGGAGAGGTTGCTGACAACACCTCCATAGATGTGGTCGATGACCCAGTTGTCCCAGCCTTTCCGGTATGGATACACGCTGTCTACCCATACCAGCGCCAGGCCCGGCAGGTGCTCCGCTTGAAGCTCCTGGATCTTCAGATCCAGTGCTCTTTGCTGTTCGGCATCACCCGCTCCGAGACGGGCATCACAGGCATCCAGATACTCCTGGACGGATAGGTTGTGCAGCACACCCTGGCCGGTGCGCCTGGAATCGAAGTAGGCGGAGCCCTCCCCGGCATGGGTCAGGGCCCCCCAGGGAGTGGCCCGGAAGAAGACCAGGTCGTAGTCCATGGCGTCCTTCTTGGCCACCCAGGTCGAGCTGTCAACGGACACCAGGCGGATGCCCATGCCGACAGCCTCCAGGTACTGCTTCACCAGCTCAGAGCACCGCAGGTTGGTGGCCGCGTTCTGGGTCAGCAGGTCCAGGACAACCTCCTGGCCGCCGGCTTCACGCGTCCCGTCGCCGTTGCTGTCCACCATGCCCAGGGAATCCAGCAGCGCCCCGGCCGCCGCGGCATTGTACTCCAGGCTGGCAATAGATTCATTGAAGTTGGGGTGCGTGGAAGGCACGAAGCCCGCAGTGGGCACGGTTCCATAGTTGTAGAAGACCAGGCTGGCGATCTCGCTGTAGTTGATGGCCTTGGCCACGGCCTGGCGGAAATCCAGCTGGTTCATAGGGGCCCGCCCCATGTTGAAACCGAGGGCGGCCGGGACCCCCAGGAAGGTAGCCGAAGCGAACTCTATGTCACCCGACTTGAGCAGGGTGGGCACGTAGGTATAGGGAAACTCCCCGGAGTAGTCCCACCAGGTGTCTATCTGGCCGGTGGAGAGGGCCATCACCAGGGCATCCATGTTCTTGAACACCTCTACCACCAGCCGGTCGACATTGGGCCGGCCCCGGTAGTAGTCTTCGTTCGCCACGAAGGTGAACTTCCCGGCCGTTTCGTCCCACGATTCCAGCTTGAACGGCCCGGATCCCACTGTGCGGTCCGCCCCATCATAGGCATTGGGATCCTCAACGTTCTCCCACACGTGCTTGGGCACTGGCTGGTAGGTCATGAACTCCGTCAGCAGGTTGCCATAGGGCTTCTTGAGATTGAGTATCACATCCTGCCCATCGACCTGAGCGTTGTCTATCACGTCCTTCATCCAGGCGGAGTTGGCCACCTTGTCGCGATGGTACTCAATGGAGAACCGGACATCCTCCGGCGTCAATTCCGAGCCATCATGCCACTTCACCCCCTTCGCGATGGTGAAGGTGTACTGCCTGCCGTCAGCCGATGCCTCCCAGGCCGTGGCCAGCCAGGGCACCGGCTTCATATCCGTGCCCAGCTTGATAAGGCCGTCATGGGTAGTGATCCCGGACAGGACCCCGTACCAGTAGTCACTGAACTTGTTGGTGGTCTTGTAGGACTTGGTAGAGCCCACCCTCAGCACCACGTCTTCGCTGGTTCCTTCACGCCCGCAGCCCGCCAGGGGCAGGACGGAGGCCGTCAGAACGATCACCAGAATGAGGCCAACCAGAGTCACCGTGAGGTTTCCACGCCTGAAGATGCACCTGTTCACCGGTAGCATTCCTCCTTGTCCAGCCTAATCAGCGCGTCCTTGTACCACCGCCGCACCCAGAGCATCCCCCCACTCGAAAGGACTTTTCCTTCGGACTCCAGGTGGTGGCGCAGCCCGCTCCGCTGCTCCGCCTTGAGACCGTGACTGTAAACGAAGGCGTCGAGCTGAAGATCGAGGGGTATTTGGTATTCCCGGGTCAGTATGCTGGCACTGGCCGGGTGCCCCATTTCGTGGAGTATGTTGAGGAGAAAGGTGTAGTCCGGCCCCGCCTCGGAGTCGCCAGTCGCCTGGTGCAGGGCATCGACCAGGTCATGGTCCACGAAGTGAACCAGAAAGAGCGACCTGCCGGCGGCCTCGTACATCCTCTGCAGCGCCGACCTGATGTCCCTCATCTGGAAGCAGTAGGCAGCGAGAACGAGGTCATGACGGCCGAGGCGCAGGCCATCGACGTCTTCCCACCGGCTCCGCAGGACGGTGAGGTTCTTCACACCCGCCGCTGCCGCATTCTCCATGAGCCTGAGCACCTGGCCCGCGGAGGGCTCCACCGCGGTCACCCGCCTCGCAGCCCTTGCCAGCGGAACAGCAAAGGCGCCATCGCCGGCGCCGATGTCCAGAACACTGGTCCCGGGATCCACGGCCCTGAGGACGCACTCCAGCGCCTTCCCCGGGTACCCGCTGTAGCGATGCAACTCCGGCCACCGGGAAAACCCGTCCCAGAAGGCCTCTGACGATATTCCGCGGCTTCTCAGCCGTGCTTGGTGATTCGACCGGGAGAGGCGCTCCTCCCAGGCCACCGACCAGTCAAACCCAGTAGTGCTCGACACTTCGACTCCTCCCGCCACCAGCTCGCCCCGTCACCCGGACCGGATAACCCAGCGGCAGGTTCGGGGCAACAGGCGACCAGATGCTATAGCTACTAACGTGGTCACCATCGCTTCTCCCGCAGGCACCAGAAAACATGCCATGCTCCACTGCCTACTTTGAACACATGCAATACGTTGCTGCTGCAACTAGTTGCATTATGCCACAAAAAAAGGAGGGGAGTCAAGCCGGGCACTTGAGGCAGCGCCCGTGGATGGCCAGGTGCTTGAGGTCGGCGCTGAAGCGGTACCTCTTGCGGAGGGTGCTCTCCAGGGAGGCGAAGACATCCTCGTCGATGTCCATCACCTTCCCGCACTTCTGGCAGATGAGGTGATGGTGATGCCCCTTATCGGCCTGGTGATAATAGAGCTTGTCGCCGCCCAGCTCGGTCTCGGTCACCAGGTCCAGCTCCTTGAGCAGGTCCAGCGTGCGGTAGATGGTGGACTTGTTGATCCAGGGGTACCTGGCCTGTACCCGCTGGCAGATGTCCGGGGCCGAGATGTGGCCTTCGGCTTCGTGCAGTGCGTCCAGCACCATGAGCCGCTGCGGCGTGAGCCGGTATCCCTTTTCCTTGAGCCTCTCGGAGCAGCTCATCTCTCCACCGGGGAGACGCTGGAGAGTATGATCCGGGATCCCTCGAAGTCGATCTGCTTGACCCTGGCCTCCAGCTCCTTCTGGTCTCCGAAGATGGTGGAGAGCCGGACCCTGTTTCCGTCGATCTCCATCAGGGCGATGGAGTCCAGCACCAGCTCGCGCTTGTCGCCCGCCTCAATATAGGCCTTGCCCAGACACATCTAGCCCTCCTTCAGGCTCTCCAGGGCGGCCAGCAGGGACTGGTTGGCCGCCTTCATCTGCTCGACGGCCTTCATCATGTGGTCGTGGACCGGGCCCCGCCCTCCGGCCCTGGCCCTCGCGGCCCACTCGGTGAACTCCCCGGCGTGATCCTCATTGTGCTCCACCCAGTGGGAGAGCAGTATCCTCAGTTTGTCGGCGTCATCCCTGGCCATCTCACGCTCCCTGCGCCCGCGCTCTGCAGGAATTATATCATGAACCGCCGGCCCTTACAGACCGGCGCGGAGAGTCATTGACACGTACCTGGCGGGCGAATACACTGGTAGCGGCAGAGGGTCCCCGGCGATTGGAGCCAGGCCATGGCAGGGCTTCCGGCGCCGGTGATGCCATCGGAGGCAGCAATTGAACCGTGACATGCTCGCGGAGGCCCTGAAGGGGCACGGCGCCGACTACGTCGAGATTCGCCTGGAAGAGCGGCGCGCCACCGGTATCCGCTACCGCGGGCGCGAGCTGGAGGACGTCAGCCAGCCCACCAGCAGCGGGGGCAACGTCCGCGCCCTGGTGAAGGGGGGATGGGGCTTCGTCAGCTTCAACGATCCCGGCGACCTGAAGGGGAAGGTGGAGCTGGCAGTGAAGCAGGCCAGGCTGGTCGGCCAAGACGCGAGCCACCTGGCGCCGGTGCCGCCGGCCGATGATTCGCTGCAGGAGCTGGCGGCCAGGGATGCCTCCCAGGTGAGCCTGGCCGAGAAGATGCAGATGGCGCGGCAGTACAACGAGGCCATGCTGGCCGTCCCCAAGGTGGAGTCCACGGTGGTGGTCTATAGCGACCGGCGGCGCAAGGTGACCTTCGCCAGCTCTGAAGGCAGCTACATCGAGCAGACGCATAGCGACATCTCCATGAGGGTGACGGCCATGGCCCGGGACGGCGGAGACGTCCAGCAGGCCGGCCTGAGCATGGGCAGCCGGGGGGATTTCGGCCAGGTCGAAGGCATGGAGCGGCAGGTTGAGGAGACCGCCCGGCGCGCTGTCGAGCTGCTCTCGGCGCCCAGGGCCAGAAGCGGCCAGTACACCGTGGTCCTGGACCCCATCCTGGCCGGGGTCTTCACCCACGAGGCCTTCGGCCACCTGTCGGAGGCCGATTTCACTTACGAGAACGAGCGCATGAAGGAGCTGATGGTGCTGGGGCGCCGGTTCGGCGGGCCGCACCTGAACATCGTGGACGGGGCGGCGGTCCCCGGCCTTCGCGGCAGCTTCAAGTACGACGATGAGGGCGTGCCGGCCACCAAGACCTACCTCGTCAGGGAAGGCGTGCTGGTGGGGAGGCTGCATTCGCGCGAGACGGCGGCCAGGATGGGCGAGCCGGCCACCGGCAACGCCCGGGCCATCGACTACCAGCACCCGCCGATCGTGCGCATGACCAACACCTACATCGAGGCCCAGCGGGCCAGCTTCGATGAGATTATCGGCGAGATCAGGGACGGGATCTACGCCCTGAACTGGTACGGCGGCACCACCAGCATGGAGATGTTCACCTTCTCCGCGGGCGAGGCCTACGTCATCCGCAACGGGCGCATAGAGGAGCTGCTGCGGCCGGTGGTGCTCTCCGGAAACGTCTTCACCACCCTGCAGAACATAGACGCCATAGGCAACGACCTGGACATGAACCAGGGGGGAGGCTGCGGGAAGGGCGGGCAGTCTCCGCTGCCGGTCTCCAATGGCAGCCCCCACATCAGAATCCGGAACTGCCTGGTGGGCGGGGTGTAGGGCCAACCATGGATGACAGGGTCAGGTCCAGGCTGGAGGAGGTCCTCTCGAAGGCAAAGAAGAGCTCCTCCGAGGCCGAGGTCTTCTTCAGCGCAGTGGACGACACCCCGGTGATCTTCGAGGCCAACCGGCTGAAGCAGATGCAGACGAACGAGGGCATGATGGTGGCCCTGAGGCTGATCAGGGAGGGCCGCGTCGGCTTCTCCACTGCCACGACGCTGGATGATACCGATTCCCTGGTAAGCCGCGCCATCGAGGTGGCCCAGTTCGGGGCCATGGCCAGGTTCGAGTTGCCGGGGCCGCAGAAGCTGCCCGGGGTGGCTATGCGCGATCCGGAGGTGGAGAGCTTCGACGTGGAGCGCATGGTGGACCTGGGCCGGGAGCTCATCGCCAGGGTGCTCGATCATACGCCGGAGCTGCTGTGCGATGCCAGCGTCGCCAAGGGTGTGGCCAACCTGGTCCTGATGAACTCCAGGGGCGGCGAGGCCCGGTTCACGAAGACCTTCTTTGTCCTGGGCCTCGAGGGGAACCTGATCAAGGACACCGACATGCTCTTTGTGGGCGACGGTGAGAGCTCCTGCCAGGCGCTGACAGATGTCAGCGGCGTGGCCGGATCGGTGATCAGGCAGCTGGAGATGGCCCGGAAGTCGGCCGCTATCTCCAGCCGAAGCTGGCCCGTGATCTTCACCTCTCAGGGCGTGGTGAGCGCCCTGATCGCCCCGCTGACCACGGCCTTCAACGGCCGGATTGTGCTGCAGAAGGTATCCCCGCTGGTGGGCAAGGCGGGCCAGAGGGTCTTCAGCGAAGCCCTCTCCCTGCGGGATGACGCCACCCTGGACTTCCGTCCCCGGAGCCGCCCCTGCGACGATGAGGGCGTGGCCAGCCACAACACCCACCTGGTGCGGCGCGGAGTGGTCGGCGAGTTCCTGTATGACCTCCAGACGGCCGGCATGGCCGGAGTGCAGAGCACCGGCAGCGGCGACCGGGCGGGATCCAGCCTGCCCGCCCCTTCGACCAGCAACCTGGTGGTGGAGACCGGCCCGGCCAGCCTGGCGGAGATGGTGCGCAGCGTCAAGGAGGGCCTGCTGGTGGAGCAGCTCATGGGAGCGTCGCAGACCAACGTCCTGGGCGGCGACTTCAGCGGCAATGTGCTGCTGGGGTACAAGATTCACAACGGGGAGATCGTCGGCCGGGTGAAAGACACGGTGGTCTCGGGGAATGTGTACCAGGCCCTGGATCGCATCGAAGCCGTGGGCAGCGAAGCCCGGTGGGTGGGATCGGTCCTCACTCCACCCATAATGTGCGCCAGCCTGGCCGTGGGCAGCAAGGGTTGACCGCCCATGATCCGGGGGCAGAAGGTCATGCTGCGGGAGAAGCGGCTGGATGACGCCCGGCAGGACTACGCCTGGAAGACCGACCCCGAGCTGGCCCGGCTGGACGCCACCCTCCCCCTGCAGGTCCCGTTCCAGACGTACCTGATGACCTACGCGGAGGAGATGGACCGGCGCGCCGACACCAGGGGCCGGGTCTTCGCCATCGACACGCTGGAGGGCAAGCACATCGGCAACTGCTGCTACTACAATGTGGACCGGGCCAGGAAAGAGGCCGAGGTAGGCATCCTGATCGGGGACCCCGGCTACTGGGATGGGGGATACGGGACAGAGGCCGTGAACCTCCTCGTGGACCACGTCTTCCGCCAGGAGGGGTTCAAGAAGGTCTATCTGCACACGCTGGCCTGGAACGCCAGGGCCCAGAAGAGCTTCCGAAAATGCGGCTTCTCGGTGAGCGGCCGGGTCCTCAGGTCCGGCTACGACTTCATCACCATGCAGCTCGAACGGCCTGCCGGCGTGTCCGAAGGCCGCGGCTCACAGGACTGGCCTGGCCCTCGTTACCGGTAGCGCGGCGCACTTCGACCCAGCGGGCCAGGGGTCCCGGCCTTCCTGCCTCCGGCGCTGGCCTCAGACAATCGTCTCCAGCCGGCGCGCCAGCCTCTTGGCCAGGACCACTACCGTCAGCGCAGGTGGGCGCCCAGGCGCCTTGGGGAAGACGCTGGTATCGCAGCAATAGAGGTTCTTCACCTGCGTTTCCAGGTTCGTATCGAGCAGCACGCCGACCTTCACCGTGCCGCTGGGGTGTCCCAGAACGAAGTTGGCATGATGGAGGTCAGCCGGGTCGCATCCCGCCTTCGTCAGTATCTTCTCTGCCGTCTGCCGGGCGTATTTGAAGGCGTTCCAGTCCTTTTCCGTGAACCGCTTGCTTATCCTGCCGTCGGGATGGCAGGTCCCCATGCCCTCATCCGATACCTTCTCGAAGACGCTCAGGACCCTCCCGTACTTGTGCATCCGGGCCAGGTACTTGAACGGCTCGTCCTGAACGAACTGCGCGTGCCATGAAACGGCGGGAGCCGCCATGGAGCAGAACACCACCCCATGCTCATCGTCGTGCCACCCCACGCTCATGCAGTGCTCGCCGGCGTTGCCCCGGCCTTCCTTGATGAACCCAAACGAGAACGTGGTCGGGTCACCCGTGAACCAGCTCCCGGCTTCCCTGATGCCGGCGCGCTGAAGCAGTCCGGCGGTATGAACGCCACCGCAGGCGCAGATCGTCACCCTGGCATTCACGATGTACTCACCACCTTTGCCCCTGGCCTTCACCCCGCCGGCCACTCCATTCTCAACCATGATGTCGGTCACCTTGGTGCTGGTCAGAAGGGTAGCTCCATTCTTCACTGCCTCGTCCGCGTACTCCATGGCCGTCCACTTGGCATCGCGGTGGCACCCCATTACACAGCGATCGCAGTCAGCCACGCACCTGCTGAAATCCATGTGTCGGGCCACCTTCTCGAACGGAATGCCGATCTCGTTGGCAGCCTGCCAGATGCGCCTGGTCCCCTGACCGATGAATTCGTCGGGAGGCATGTGGTACCAGGTCTCTCGAGCCGCTTCGTCGATCATCTCCTGGTCGAACTCGATGCCGAACTCCTTCCAGTAGTCAACACCGGGCAGGAACGCCGAACCGGCGTAGAGCAGGGTGCCGCCCCCGACGCCGTGGCCCAGGATCACAGAGTAGCCTTCCGTGGTCTTCCTGGTCGGGAAAAGGTGCGGGGCCTTCTCCATGCGGGAGATGATGCCCAGCGGGTTCCCAAAGAACGACTTGCTGTTGGTACCCTGCTCGATAATGACCACCTTCTTGCCCTTCTTCGACAGCTCCATGGCCAGGGTGCACCCGCCAGGACCTGCGCCTGCTATCACCACGTCGGTGTCCAGCCTCTGATATCCGTCAGCCATGAGATACCCCCCTTCTCAGCTTCTGAATCTTCACATAACCCGAGTCGTGACCGCCGTACCCTCCCCCACTGCATTGCGCCTCACCAGCCTGATCGACATTGACGGGCAAGCCGGATAGCAGACCCCGCAGCCGAGGCACTTGCCGGCATCCACCACGGCCACAGCGTCGACGATGATAGCCCCCACCGGGCAACGATCCAGGCAATCGCTGCATGCCGAGCACGCCTCTTCATCGACGGCAGCCACGAACTCCGAGGGCTTCAGGGGCAGGGTGCCAGTGAGCCCCAGGCTGACGAAGAAAATGCAACAGTCCCGGCAGCAGTTGCACAGGAACTCCGCCGGATCATGGGTGTGGACCAGGCCGGCCGCATTGGACCGGCGCACGATCTCCAGGGCTTTTTCATACGTGATCAGGCGGCACATGCCGTTCTCGGCCCCCCACCGGGCCATCTCCCCCATGAAGAGGCAGGTTTCCAGCTCCTGGGCGCAGTGATGGCCCGGGTCGGCCGTCCGGTGGGGCAGGCGACAGGAACAGGTGGATACCCCCCAGATGCCCGCCTTCTTCATGATCAGGGCCAGGTTCTCTTCCGGCCTGGCATCCTCTGGCAGGGCCGCCGGCGTGGTCCACACCCTGGTTACCGGGATCCCCAGCGACGGAAACCACTTCTCCGCCAGGTCCAGCTGCCAGCGCTGCAGGGCCTTCAGGAGCGGCACGGAATGGGCGAGGCTGAGGTTGCGCCAGCCGCCGGTCTCGATGAGGCCCGGACCGCCCAGCCCGATCAGGCTGTACTCCGGGTCTTCCGCCTCCGGTGTGGCGTAGATGGTGCCTTTGCGGCCCATCGTCCTCAGCATTCGCTTCAGAGCGCCCCTGTCGGCGCCGCTCTTCTTCAGGAGGGCATCCAGCCTCTTGGGCCGGAAACCCACCTTGATGGCCAGCTCGGCTTCCTCCGGCGTGAACTGCAGCCGCAGGACGTCCATCATGGTCTCCCGAGTCATGTCCACCTTGAAGGCGGCGTACTCCTCGAACAGCCGCTCATAGACGTCGACGTCTTCCCGTGCCATGCGGCCACCTCCCATCAGCCCTTCTCCGTGTGCACCAGGCGCCCTCCGGGCAGCACGACCTTCAGGATGCGCCGGATGGCGCCCACGCTGGGCGACGATGCCGGGAGATCGGCTATCGGCTTGCCGGCCGCATCCCACCGGGACACGTTCTCATCCTCCGGGATCCGCCCGATCACCTCCAGGCCCATCCGGGCCGCCGCCTCCGCTATGGCCCCGTCATCGCCGCCGGCCTGGAGCCGGTTAATCACCAGGCCGGCCCGGGCGGACTTCATCCGCTGGTCGCGGCGCGCCACCTCCCATATGCCGCCGGCCACGCGCACCCCGCGCAGGGAGGGATCGGTGACAATCACCATGAGCCCCACCCCGCTGACCACCCTTCTGTTGACCTGCTCCGGCCCGGCCTCGCAGTCAATCAGCGTGACGTCGTACTGCCCGGTTAAGGCTTCTATCCCGTATCTCAGCAGGTCGTTGATGGCGCAGTAGCACCCCGGCCCCTCAGGCCGGCCCATGACCAGGAGATCGAAGCCCCGGCCGGGCTGCCGGATATCGCCGATCAACTGGCTCACATGCCTCCCCTGCGCCTCTCTGCGGGCCCGGGGGTCGTTGATCAGCTCGTGGCGAAGGTCGGACACCGTCCGCGGCACCTCCACACCCAGCGCCCAGGGCAGGCTGACGGCCGAGTCGGCGTCGATGGCCAGCACGCGCCGGTCCCCGGTCGAGGCCAGTATCCTGATCATGGTGGCTGCCAGCATGGTCTTACCGCTGCCGCCCTTGCCGACCACCGCTATCCTCAGCCCGCCCCCGGGCGGCCCGACAGCCATCTCGCGCACCGGTCCCATCATGGCCGTCTCACTCTGCCCGGGCCGGCCTGGCCGGCACCTCTTCGAGGAAGCGCCCCAGGGTATGCTTGATGTCCTCGGCTGACGAGACCCTGGGGTCAAAGATATCCAACTCGAAGTTCAAGGTGGGGATCCGCAGCTCGTCGTAGATCCGATCCTTGACCAGCTTGGCTATGGCCCAGTTGGACTTGCAGGCCACGTGCCCGCCAAATATGGCCGCGTCTGCCCTGAATCGCCGCAGCAGGTCGATCTGCGCCTCCAGGTAGTTCTCCCACACCCCGCCGCACTCCCGGCTCATGGGCATCAAAACCGTCTTCCGAGCCAGCCCCAGCAGCATCTGATCGAGGGTGGAGAGGTCCGCCACCGGCTTCACGACGAAGTTGTTGTTCATGAAGGCCACGGAGAGGGCCCCGTACTGCTGCTCCAGCCAGAGGAGTATGGTGAAGTCGAAGGCCGGCGCGCCGTAGATCCAGACCAGCCGGAGCTTCTCGGCCCCTGGCGGAAGGTATCCCTCCTTCCGGGCCACCTTCGCCGCCGTCACCTGGTACTTCTTCCGGAAGTATTCCACCAGCTGCGGCGTGCCGCACAGCATCAGGACCAGGCCGTACTCCGATATGGCATCCAGGCTGGAGTAGGGGCAGGGCACGGTTTGCCTCAGCTCGGCCAGCTTGAGCATGTACTCATGGGCCTGGTTGGAGTACTCCATGGCCTGCCTCAGTTTCCCGACATCCAGCCTGCGCCCGGTCTGCTCCTCCAGGAAGGCGATCAGCCGCCGCAGCTCCCCGACTACATAGCCGAAGGCCGCCTCGTTGCGGAGATACGGAACGTCGATGCAGAAGTAGGAGCAGCCGAAGTACTCGGCCGCAACGGGGTAAGTGCCTATGTTGGAGTCACAGGGCACCGAGGGGTGCAGGATGAAGTTCGGCGTCCGCAGGTCGCCCGACAGGAGCATCCCGATGAAGGTCTTGTTGTTGGCGCACACGTAATAGGGGATATGCTGCTCCGCCAGGTCGATATACCTGGCCACGCCCTCGGGGAAGGCCGCTGCTACCCCGCCGATGGGATCGATCAGCAGCGGGGTGATGTCCATGGCCCAGAGGATCTCCGAGGGGATGCCGAAGTTGATGGCCCCCACCACCTGGCCCTTCTGCTGCGCTTCGTAGACGCTGCCGAAGTAGTCGCTCATCAGCTGCACCGACCAGCTCCATTCAGGCGTCGCCTGCTGCAGGGTCTCCGCCACGGCCCGGAAGTTCTCGCTGATCTGTTTCGGCAGTTGGCCTTCATTTGTCATTTCGGCGCTCCTCGAGCATCTCCAGGAAGGCCTGGGTCCGGGTGCGGAGCTGGCCCACGGCCCCCCAGTGATACTCTCTCTCTATGTCCAGGAGTGGCGTGCGGCTCTCCTTCAGCGCCTTGCGCACCTGGAGCAGCTGGCCACCCCAGAGATCGCAGTACTGCATCCTCTGGTAGACGACCCCGTCCACCCCGGCCTCCCTGATCAGCGTCTTCATGAACTGGACCCTTTCGCCGACCCTGTCGGCCATGCGGGCACAGGATGGGCGCTCCAGATAGGACCTGGCCAGGCCCATCAGGAGGTCATCGCCGACCACCGGCGGCTGCATAAAGTACCGGCTCCCGCAACAGAGCGTGTCGGTGACTATCAGCCCGCCCAGGTCCTCCATCACCCGGAACGGCGCCGGGGCGTCGCACCCACCGCCGCCTGAGATCATGATCCGGGCCCGGGGCCTCTCCGTCCCCGGGCGCCCTCTCAGCTCACCGAGGAGACGCGACAGCAGCACGTTGTACTGCTCCCGGGGCATGCTCGTGGCAGCCACGACGACGCTGGTGGCCTCTGCGCCGGTGAGCGGCGGCGACTGCCCTTGCCGCAGCTGATACAGCTCCCTCAGCAGCCCCCTGGTCTCGTTGTACACGTCGATGGCGCTCTTCAGCCGGGCTTCCGTTATGTTCACGCCAAAATGCCGCTCCAACTCCCCCTTGAACCTGACCATCTCTCCCTTGAAGTACTCGGCAGCTTGCTCGCTGCTCCGATGCGGCACGCCTACCAGGCGGACAAACGGGAAGGGCCCCGTGGCCCGCATCACGTCATGCAGCCGGCGGATATGGTCGCAGGTATCGGCGAACACAAAGCCGTCCAGGAACTGGTACCGGCCCTCGAAAGCGAACTGCAGGCAGGAGCGCACGAAGGTGCAGTTCAGGTGGCTGAGGTAGATGTCGGCCAGGTGCGTCGGCGGCTGGCAATTCGTGGGCCTCATCCGGTAGGGCAGGATGCCCCCGGCGTACAGTATCTCTTCAGGCACGTAAGAGCAGAAGAACCCGACGGCCTGACGGCCCTGGGACCTCCAGCCCTCCAGGTAACGGTTGCTGATGTCGCCCGAGACGGCGGTCAGCTCTTCCAGCGCGGTCATGACTGCCCGGCCCCCCTTCCTGTCCGGCGCCCTGCGCGCGGTAGCTTTGTTAGATGCCTAATTTTTAGGCACCTAATAATCCCTGCCGGAATGATAGCACCGGCCAGGACGGGCCGTCAATGGGGTGGTATACTCTTGTCTGCGGGCCGGTGTGGCGGCTCCGGACCGGTGCGAAGATGGCAGAAGCTCCCCGAAGAAGCAGGGCGCCCGACTACACCAAGTACGTCCCGTTCGTGGGCCGGGACTACAATCTCCGGATGCTTCTCTACCTGACGGAGGAGGCGGTGAACAGGGCCCGCCATGCGCAGGTGGCCAGGATGGGGCTCACCCGGGCGGATTCCGATCTACTCTACCTGGTCCGGTGCCTGGGGGACTCCGCCACCCCCACCGAGCTGTCCCGATGGCTGAAGAGGAGGCCGCCCACGGTAACCCAGCACCTGGACCACATGCAGGCCAAGGGATTGCTCCAGCGCCAGTCCGTCAAGGGCAACAACAAGTCCAAGAGGGTGGTCCTGACCCGGAAGGGCGACGAGGCGCTCGCCGAATCCATGGAGGACGACGTAATCTCTTCGGTGATGAAGTCGCTCTCGGACGAAGAGCACCGCCAGCTGTGGCGCATCCTGGAGAAGCTCAAGGATGCCGCTCTGGCCGCCGAAGCCCGGGAGCGCCGCCTGGCGGAGCCGTGAAGGCCCGCCGCCAGGGCGACGGCCCCGGGAGCCCGCCGGAAGAGATCGCCGCCATAGGCCACCGGGTTCGGGCCCCGCGATATCGGGGCTATCACCGCCAGAAATGAAGGGCCAGCCTCTCGAGAGGCTGGCCCTTTTCCTACGCGTTACGGGTCCGACTGGAGCGCGCTCCAGGCTATTTCTTCTTGTCTTCCTTCTCAGGGGGAGCCGGGTTGACGTAGCCCTTCAGCAGGTTGGGCATGCACTTCTCCACCTCGTCCACGGTCCAGGGGCCGGCGTTGTCCCAGTCCCGATTGTAGATGGCGCTCTCCCGGGCGGGAGCCCAGAAGGAGAAGAAGGCGCCGGCGCTGCCGAAGATGCAGCCGTTAACATGGCCGGCGGCTTCGCTGGCCAGGTAGGTGGGGATGGCCGACAGGTAGTCCGGCCCGGCCACGTGGGTGACTTCGTCGTAGCGCTCCTTGGTCCAGAGGCCGGACTCGACTCTCTTCTTGTAGCCGGCCAGCACATCGGGGCCCATGGTCATCCGGGTGGCCGCCCGCGGGCAGATAGCGTTGCAGGTGACGCCGTACTTGCCCATTTCCCAGGCGGTGGCATAGGTCAGGCTGGCGATGCCGCCCTTGGCCGCGCCATAGTTGCAGTGGCCGACCGTGCCCACCCAGGCCTCGGAGATGGTGTTGACGATCCGGCCATACTTCTGCTCCCTCATGAATGGGGCCGCATGCCGGATGGTGTTGAAGGTGCCCTTCAGGTGCACTGAGATCACAACGTCCCAGTCTTCCTCCGACAGGTTCCAGAGCATCTTGGCCCGGTCGATGCCGGCCACGTTGACCAGGATGTCGATCCGGCCGAACTTCTCCACGCAGGTCTTGATCATGGCCTCGGCGGCCTTGAAGTCCGCCACGCTGCCGTAGGCAGCCACTGCCTGCACGCCCAGGGCCTTGATCTCACTGACGGTCTGGTCCGCCGGAGACGTGCTGGCGCCCTTGCCATCGATGCCGCCTCCCAGGTCGCACACCACCACATTGGCGCCCTCCCTGGCCAGAGATAGGGATACCGCCTTGCCGATGCCGCTGCCGGCACCGGTCACAACCGCATTTCTGCCTTTCAGTCTGTTAGCCATCGTTGATCCTCCTTCGCGATCGAGTCGCTCTACTTCATCCGGTTATGCCTTCGGGGGGGCCGGGGGAGCGGGATTCACATAGTCCTTGAGCAACTGGGCGGGGGTCATGGCCGCTTTGATCATGTCCATGGTCCAGGGGCCCTCGGTGGGGTTCTCGGCCTTGGTGATCTCCGCCGGCTTGCTGTAGCGGGCAATGGTGATGGCCGTAGTCAGAAAGACCTGCCCGTTGACCAGCGCCGCGTCGTCGCTGGCCAGGAAGGCGGCGATCCTGGCGAAGGCGGAGGGGTCCACCATCTCCCGGTCCATCCGCTTGAGGACCGAGGGGTCCATGAGCCCCTTCTCCACCCTCTTGACCACCATCTCGCGCACCTTGGGGTCATCGGTCATGCGGGTCTTGGCCCGCGGACAAATGGCGTTGACGGTAATGCCGGCCGGCCCCAGCTCCTGGGCTCCGCCCCAAGTCAGGGTGGTGATGCCGGCCTTGGCCGCGCCGTAGTTGAGGTGGGTGGTCCCACCCATCCAGGCCTCCGAAGTGCAGTTGATGATCCGGCCGAACTTCTGGTCCCTCATGAAAGGCGCCGCATTCCTCATGAAATTGAAGGTGCCCTTGAGGTGAACGCCCACCACCTGGTCCCACTCCTGCTCGGTCATGTTCCAGATCATCTTGGGCTTGTCGATGCCGGCGATGTTGCACAGGATGTGGATCCCCCCGAAGTTGTCGACGCAGGCCTTGACGGCTGCCTCGGCGTCGGCGAACTTGGACACGTCGCCGTACTGGGCCATGGCCTTCACGCCCAGCTTCTTGCACTCATCTACCACCTGGTCCGCCGGGGTCTTGTCGCCGCCGCTGCCGTCAACGCCGCCGCCGATATCGCACACCACCACATTGGCGCCCTCCTCGGCCAGCGCGATGGCAATGGCCTTGCCTATCCCTCTGCCGGCACCGGTTACTATAGCGTTGCGTCCCTTCAGCTTATCACCCATATTTGGCCCTCCTTCGTTCTTAAGTATTCAGCCCGGTGCGGCGTCTTGCCCTGCCGCCCGTATGTCTGACCGTATCCCCGTGAGCCGGCCGGTCCGCCGGCCGCCCTGCCTCAGTCTCGGGGCGGAGCCGGGTTGACGTAGTCCACCAGCAGCTCCCGGGGCACCAGTCTCTCCAGCTCTTCGATCTTCCAGGGCGCCGCAGTGTCCCAGTCCCTGGTGTGCTTTCTGGCTATCTGCGGATGGCTCCAGATGCCGACCGTGGCCCTGGAGATGACGAATATGCAGCCGTTGATGTCGGCGGCGGCATCGCTGGCCAGGTAGGCTATGAAAGGAGCAAAATACTCCGGCTCGCCGCCTTCCCGGCGCATCTCTTCCATGCCCTGGAGGCGGTCTTCCGAAATCAGCCCCGAATCGATCCTCTTCTGGAGCCCGGCATCCTGGTCCTGCCCCACGCTCATCCGGGTCCGGGCGCGCGGCGCAAAAGCATTGCAGGTAACACCGTACCGCCCCAGCTCACGGGCGACGGCGTAGGTCAGGCTGACGATTCCGCCCTTGGCGGAGCCGTAGTTCGTGTGCCCGACGGTCCCGGCATAGGCCTCTGAGGTGGTGTTTACTATCCGCCCGTACTTCTGCTGTCTCATCAGCACAGAGGCATGCCGGCAGAGGTTCCAGGTCCCCTTCAGGTGGACCGCATGCACCTTGTCAAAGTCCTCCTCGGCCATGTTGAAGATCATCTTCGGCCTGAGGATGCCGGCTATGTTGCAGAGGATGTCTATCCGGCCAAAATGACTGACGCAGGCCCGGACCATGTCCTCAGCCGCCTTGAACCCGGACACGTCACCGTAGTGGGGCACGGCCTGGACCCCAAGCCTGCGGCATTCATCTGCGGTGCTGTCGGCAGGGGTCTTGTCGGCCCCTGTGCCGTCGGCAGCCACTCCCAGGTCACACACCAGGATGTTGGCTCCCTCTTCGGCCAGAGCCAAGGCTACCGCCTTGCCAATCCCCCTGCCTGCACCGGTGACGAGCGCGTTTCTACCCTTGAGTCTCTCCCCCAAGCGCCTGGTCCTTGTCGAATGGCCTATTTCTTGGGCAGAGCCACGGTGGCGGTCCCTGGGGTGATCTTCTTGCCCTCGGGGTTCTCCACGAAGATCTCCAGGTCAACGAGGTTCTCTCCGCCCTGCTCGTACTTCTTGGTGACCTTGCCCTTCATGAGCAGCTTCTGTCCGGGGAAGCCGTTGCCGCGATACTGGACGCTGACCTTCTTGACCTGGCCCTTCTCGCCGACCCAGTCGGTCAACAGCTCGGTCAAATAGGCGGCCTCAAGCCGGCCGTGGACGAGGACGTCGGGGTTCCCCAGGGACTGGGCGAACTCCTTGTCATAGTGCAGCTCGAAGAAATCGCCGGAAGCGCCGGCCCACATGACCAGGGTCCTTCGGGTGGGGGTCTTTTCCAGGGTGGGGATATCCTGTCCTTCTTTGACGTCGTCGAAGAATACTTGAGCCATGAAAATACGCCTCCCTTTCGTTTAGAAGTTCATTATGGTGTTGGTGCTGACGGCCACAAGCTCGCCCTTCTGGTTCTTGTGGGAGGACTTGTAGACCATGAGAAGGCGGGGACCCTTGTCGCTGCTCTTCTCCTGCAACTCTGAGAACTCGTGGGTGGTGGTGATGACGTCGCCCTTCTTGATGGGCTTGAAGAATTCCCAGTCGGCCCCGCCGGCCACGCTGCGCTTGTAGAGCAGGGGCACGCCGATGAGCATGGCTCCGCTGCTGATCATGGCCGTGGTCACCAGCCCGGGAGGAGCAGTGTCCTTCCACATCGGGTTCGTGTCACCAATGCACTCGACGAACTGACGGATGACCGTACCATCTATCTCCATGACTTCCTGTATGCTCTTGCCGAGATAGGTCTTGACCTCATCCTGGGTCTTCGCGAATTTCCTGCTATCAGTTGTCATACCTCCTCCTTACCGCAGATTGCTTCTTAAATGATAGCCCAAAACCAAATTCCTCGTCAAAAGGCGCTCCTTCAGGCCCCGCCGTTCCGGATTCCTGAGGCGGCCACGAGGGCCCGGCGGTGGCTGCTCCCGGGGCCGCACCCGCCAGAGATGGGGCGTCAATAAGGGTATAATCGAAGGGGCGCGGTTGCCACCAGTGGCTGCCCCGGAAACGCGGCGGCCCGCCCTTGAGGAGCGCAGCATGAAACCATGGGTACTCGAGTCATCCTATCCGGAGCTGGCGGAGCTTCTCAGCTCCCTGGGTGAGCCCCAGTACCGGGCGGACCAGGTATTGAAGTGGACCTGGGGGGGAGCCGTGCGCTCCTTCGACGAGATGACCGATCTCCCCCAGGACCTTCGCCGGAAGCTGGCCGGCGCCTGCCGCCTGTTCACCATGGAGCCAGTCGAGGAGAGGGTGTCCAGGGATGGCCAGACCCGGAAGGTCCTCTTCCGCATGGACGATGGCCAGACCGTCGAGTCCGCATATATGAGCTACGAGGCCACCCGCACCGGCCGTGAGAGGCGCACCGTCTGCGTCTCCACTCAGGTGGGCTGCCCCATTCGGTGCCCGTTCTGCGCCACCGGCCAGCAGGGTTTTGAGCGCAACCTGAAGACAGGGGAGATGCTGGAGCAGGTCCTGTACTTCGCCTGGCGGGCCCAGGCGGGCGGTCTCCCGGCCGAGAACGATCGTCCAGGCCAGCCGGCCACCGCCGCGCCTGCGGCGCGCGAAGGCGCTCCGCCGCGCCCGCCGGCGCGGCGGCCCCTGACCAATGTGGTCTTCATGGGCATGGGCGAGCCGCTGGCCAACTATGAGGCTGTCATGAGCGCCATTGCCAGGCTCAACTCGCCCCGGGGGTTTGGCCTCGGCGCCCGCCAGATAACCGTGTCCACGGTCGGCCTGGTGCCCCAGATCCAGCGCCTGGCCAGCGAGGATATCCACGTTGAGCTGGCTGTCTCCCTGCATGCCGCCACGGACCGGGTGCGCAACCTGCTGGTGCCGGTGAACAAGAGGTATCCCCTTTCGAGACTGATCCCGGCCTGCCGGGGCTACCTGGAGGCCACCGGGCGCCGGCCTACCTTCGAGTACGCCCTCTTCAATGGCGTCAACGACTCGCTGGACCAGGCCCGAAAGCTGGCCGAGCTGCTCGAGGGCTTCGAGTGCCACGTAAACCTGATAGCCGGCAATCCCACCCCCGGCAGGCACTTCCGGCCCTCGGTGGGCCGGAGGGTGGCCGCCTTCCAGAAAGAGCTCTCGGAGGGCGGGATCTCCAACACCCTGCGCCAGTCCCGGGGGGCTGACATAGAGGCCGGCTGCGGCCAGTTGCGCAGCCGCTCCCTGCGCAAGACTGCTTAGCGGCCGGGCTGCGGCGCAGCCGCTCCCTGCGCAAAGCTGCTTAGTAGCCGGGCTGCGGCGCAGCCGCTCCCTGCGCAAGGCTCGTAGCGGCCGGGCTGCGGCTCCTGTTTCAAGGCACGAAATGAGGGGCGGACCCATTTGGATCCGCCCCTCGGTCTGTCGCTGGGAGTTGGCTTACTTCTTTGGTTGTTCCTTGGCGCCTGAAGAGGCTGGCACGGCCTCATCCCGGCCCATCACTGTCTGTTTCTTTGAATAGTAGAGGGCGCCGATGATGATCAGCAGGCCGACAACACCCACACCCACTGCGAGCCCCCAGTTCTGCCTCTCGATCCCCTCCTTGGTCAACATCATGGTGGCAGCGATAACCGAAACCAGGTTGATGACCTTGATCAGAGGGTTGAGCGCCGGACCGGAGGTGTCCTTCAGGGGATCTCCGATGGTGTCGCCCACCACGCTGGCCTTGTGCCGCTCCGAGCCCTTGCCGGTGTTCTTTTCCAGGTCGCGCGGCTCGTCTTCAATGGTCTTCTTGGCGTTGTCCCAGGCGCCGCCGGCGTTGGACTGGAACACGGCCATCAGCTGTCCCACCAGGATTACACCGGCCAGGAACCCGGCCAGCGCCTCCAGCCCGAAGACGAATCCGATCACGATCGGGGAGATTATGGCCAGCAGGGCCGGGGTGAGAAGCTCCTTCTGGGCGGCGGAGGTGACGATGGTGACTACCTTGCCGTAGTCGGGATCGGTGGTGCCTTCCCAGATGCCCTTGATGTTGGCAAACTGCCACCGCACCTCGTTGACCACGTAGTAGGCCGCCCGGCCCACCGCGTTGATGAGGAGCGAGCTGAAGAGGAAGGGTATGGCGCCGCCGATGAGGAAGGCCACGAAGACCTTCCACTGGATCATGTCGATCACAGGTACATAGTACTCATACTTGAACGAGGCGAAGAGGGCCACCGCTGCCAGCACGGCCGAGGCGATGGCGATGCCCTTGGTAATGGCCTTGGTAGTATTGCCCACGGCGTCGAGGTCGGCCAGGGTCTGCCGGGCCTTGGGCTCCAGGCCGGCCATCTCGCCGATGCCGTTGGCGTTGTCCGAAACCGGGCCGAAGGCATCCATGGAGATGTTGTTGCCAGTGAGTGTCAGCTGGCCAATGCCGCAGAGGGCCACGCCGTAGAAGATGCAGAGCAGTGAGAAGTTGTCTTCCACGCCCGGCACGCTGATGCCGTTCCTCCAGATAAGGGCTGAGGCTGCGATGGAGGCGGCAATGATCAGGATAGAGCCTACCGAGCTCTCCAGGCCGATGCCCAGGCCGCTGAGGATGGTGGTGGCCGGTCCCGTAGCCGTTGACTTGCGGATTTCCGCCACGGGGCCGCGGTTGGCGCCGGTGTAGTAGTCGGTGATCTGGTTGATGGCCACCGCCAGCAGCACGCCCACCGAAGTCGCGGCAAAGAAGCGCCAGTCCTCGCAGTAGAGGAAACCGAACAGGGCGAAGGAGGCGATGGATATTACGGCCGCCAGGTTATAGCCCCGGTGAATGGCCTTCATGGCGTCCGTTTCGCTCTTGGAGCTGCCCACGGTGTAGGTGCTGATGATGGACGCGAAAACGCCGGCTGCGCGTACCAGCAGCGGGAACATGATCCAGATGAGGCTGTCCGTGGCCTCGGTGAGGAACAGGCCCAGGATCATGGCTGAAACGATGGTGACCTCGTAGGACTCGAAGATGTCCGCCGCCATTCCGGCGCAGTCACCCACGTTGTCGCCGACCAGGTCGGCGATGACGGCCGCGTTCCGCGGGTCGTCCTCAGGAATGTCCTTCTCTACCTTGCCCACCAGGTCGGCGCCCACGTCCGCCGCCTTGGTGTAGATGCCGCCGCCCACCCTCATAAAGAGGGCGATCAGCGTGCCGCCGAAACCGAAACCGAGGAGTATCAGGGGCGCATCCTTGAAGAAGATGATGAAGATCAGGGTGCCGCCCAGGAGACCCAGTCCGTCGGTGAGCATGCCGGTGATGGTGCCGGTGCGGTAGGCGATCTTCAGGGCATCTACGAAGCTGGTGCGCGAAGCCTCAGCCACGCGGATATTGCCCTGCAGGGCCATGTTCATGCCCACGTAGCCCACACAGGCCGAGAAGCCAGCCCCCAACAGGAAGCCCAGGGCGCGCCCCAAGCCGATGAGCCAGTCGGGGTTATTGTAGTCATTGGGTGGCCGGTATCCGAAGAAACCCGTGGCGAAAATGAAGGCCGCCAGTATCAGGATCAACAGGGCGATGGTTTTGAACTGCCGTTTGAGGTAGGCGTTGCCGCCGTCCCTGATGGCCTTGGCGATCTTCTGCATCTTCTCATTGCCGGTTGACTTGCCCAGGATCTGCCGGGTCAGGAACCACGCGTAAAGAAGGCCGAGGATGGCGACCACCACTACGGCGATCATGGCCCCCTTTTCAAACCCGGTTACCGCGTCGTTGGTGAAACCGTCAAAGAGCGTGATGTCCGCGGGATTGACAATGCCATCAGTGAGACCAGTAGGTGGAGCGATGTTCATCTAATCTGCTCCCTCCCTCCTTTCTTAGAGTCCCTGCGCATGAGCTGTGTGTCCTCCTTTCAGTAGCTGGCCAAACCCTGGGCCGCTGCCCTCCCGACTTTCCTCTCGACCTTTAATTGGCCAATCAGAATTATAACAAGTCCGGATTCCGGATGCCAAACCGCCGTTCAGGGACGAGGGGACCGGCAGCCGCTCATCAGGACCAGATCCAGGAAGGTATCTTGTCCAGGATGGCCTTGGCCAGGAGGGCCACCAGCAGCCACTTCACGGTCTTGCCGGCCCACACGGCGCCGAAGAACTTCCACGCCGGGAAGCGGGTGGCCCCCGCCGTGGCGCCTATCAGGCTGAAGAAGGGGTTGAAGACCGCCGAGGACAAGAAGATGGCCAGGGCGCCCTTGGCGTGGACCCACCTCTGCAGCCGAGGGTAGATGCCATGGACCTCCGTGCTGGTCTGGGCCTCGACAAAGCGGTCCTTCAGGAAGAAGGCGTGGCCGGTGCGCCCGGCCATGTAGATGACCAGCTCCCCCAGGGCCTCACCGGCGCCGGCCGCCAGCCCGACGTACCAGGGGTTGAGCACCGCTCCCAGAGCGAACATGATGGGCAGGCTGGGGACGAGGGCGACCACCGTGGCCGCCGCCAGGAGGCTGATGAGGAAGGCCCCCAGATAGCCGAACGCGGCGAAGTCCTGGATGTGCTGCTTGAGCAGTATCGCCGAGGCAGTCACTGTGGCGATCACCACCGCCGCCACCAGCAGCCAGCGCCAGGTCAGCTTCCGGGGCTTGGCCGCGCCGGCTTCCGGCTTCACCTCGATGTCAGTGCCTATCGCAATCACCCCGATCCGACCAGAACACGCTGCCGCAGAGTATACGACGGGGGCGAAGCCGCCGGACAATGCCCGCCGGCCACCATTCTGACAACGCCGGAGGCTTCAGCTGACAAATGGCAGGTGCTCCTTCATCCAACCATAGAAGTAACAGACTATGAGGTACTTGGCAAACTTGCCCACAAAGCAGGCCAACCAGAATTTGCTGGCCCGCATCCGGGTGGCCCCGGCCACTATCCCGGCCACATCAAACGGGAGTATGGGCTGGAAGGCCAGTATGGTTATGGCCAGGGCGCCGTACTTGTCCACCCAGCCGGCAATCTTCTCATAGGCCTCGGGGTAGTCGCTGAAAACGATCTTCTTGCCCACAGTGCCGGCGAAGTAGCCGCCCATCTCGCCGGTGGTCCCGCCCAGGGCCGCGGCCAGGGCGATGAGGGCCGGGTGGTAGATGCCGGCGGCGGCCACCATTATGGGCATGAAGACATAGACGGGGGCCACCACCGTGAGGTTGGCCGCCAGCGCGGCCCCGAAGACCACCAGGTAGGCCAGCCAGTCGTAGTCCCGGAGGCTGTCCTTGACCGGCTCCAGCAGCCAGTCGAACAGCCAGGCCAGCAGCAGGCTGATGATGACCACGATGCCAAAGACGATGGCCAGCCGGACCCATCTGTTCTTCCACCACCGGCCAAGATATGTCTGCATCGTGGTCCCGATCAAAGTCTATGATAACAGCCGGCGTGCCGCCCCACAAATGGCGGGGCCCTCATCCGCTGGTGTCCGGCGCTCGTCCGATGCTATAATTTACTCTTTGGACCGCGCTGGGGCGGTCCCCGGAGGTTGAGTTTGGCTAATAACAGCGATTTCGACAAGTTCAAGGGCAGCGCCAATTACGTCAGCGATGAGGCCCTCCGCAACGCCGTGAATGTCTCCATCGCGCTCAAGAAGCCCCTGCTGGTGCGCGGTGAGCCCGGGACGGGCAAGACCATGCTGGCCCACAGCATCTCCCAGGGGCTGAACAAGAGGCTGCTGATCTGGAACATCAAGTCCACCACCAAGGCCCAGGAGGGCCTCTACGTCTACGACACCGTCCAGCGCCTGAATGACAGCCGGTTCGGGGGCAAGGACGTCTCCGACATCAAGCAGTACATCAAGCTGGGCAAGCTGGGGCAGGCTTTCGCCTCGCCGGAGCAGGTGGTCCTGCTTATCGACGAGGTGGACAAGGCGGACCTGGAGTTCCCCAACGACCTGCTCAACGAGATCGACGAGATGTCCTTCTACATCCCGGAGACCAACCAGACCATCACCGCGGTGCACCGGCCGGTGGTGATCATCACCAGCAACGCCGAAAAGGAGCTGCCGGACGCCTTCCTGCGCCGCTGCGTGTTCCACTATATCGAATTCCCCGACCCGCCCCTGATGGAGCAGATCGTACGGGTGCACTACCCCCGCCTGCAGGACGGCCTGCTGCGCGAGGCCATGAAGACATTCTACCTCATGCGCAACATCGATGACCTGCGCAAGAAGCCCTCCACCTCCGAGTTGATCGACTGGCTGCACTGCCTCATGGTCGGCGGCATCCCGGTGGACCGCATCGCCAGGGAGGTGCCCTTCGTGGGGACCCTCCTGAAGAAGGAAGTGGACTACGACTACTTCATGACCCGCCACCTGCAGCGGCAGCCTGCCGGCCGCAAGGCGGATGTGTACCGGATGCTGCACTAGGGCCGCGGGGAGAGAGCTTGTTTACCGACTTCTTCTACCTTCTGCGGAAGAGAAAGGTCCCGGTCTCCATCACGGAGTGGATGACCCTGATGGAGGCCTTGTCTCAGGGACTGGTCACCAACCTGGACGAGTTCTACTACCTCGCCAGGGCGGTCTTGGTGAAGAGCGAGACCTACTTCGACCAGTACGACGTGGCCTTCCAGGAGTTCTTCACCGGCATGGAGTTCCCCTCGGACATCCAGCAGAAGATCCTGGAGTGGCTCAAAGACCCCATCAACCGGACGGAGCTCACCGAGGAGGAGCGGGCGCTGCTGGACATGATGGACTTCGACAAGCTGCTCCGGGAGTTCGAGAAGAGGATGGCGGAGCAGACGGAGCAGCACGATGGCGGCAACTACTGGATCGGCCGGGGCGGCACCAGCCCCTTCGGCCACTCCGGGAAGCACCCGGCCGGCATCAGGGTGGGGGGCGAGTCCCGCGGGCGGGGGGCCATCCAGATCGCCTCGGAGCGCAAGTTCCGCAACTACCGGGGGGACATCACCCTTGACGTGCGCCAGATCAAGATGGCGCTGCGGCGCCTGAGGCACCTGAACCGCATCGGGCCGGAGGACGAGCTGGACCTGGACCGCACCATCGACGCCACGGCCAAGAATGCCGGGGACATCGAGCTGAAGTGGATGCGGAGCCGGAAGAACGCGGTGAAGCTGCTGCTGCTGATGGACGTCGGCGGCTCCATGGAGCCCTTCGCCGAGACCTGCGGCCTCCTCTTCTCCGCCGCCAACACCAGCTCGCACTTCAAGGACCTGCAGTACTACTACTTCCACAACTGCATCTACGAGACGCTGCACCGGGACATGGAGACCAGCCACGAGGAGATGAGCACGGAGTACCTGCTGCGCACCCTGGAGCCGGACTACAAGGTGGTGCTGGTGGGCGACGCCCGCATGGCCCCGCAGGAGCTGTACGAGCGCTGGGGGGCCATCTACTACTACCAGCGCAACGAGACCCCGGGCATCATCTGGCTGAAGAGGATCGCCGACCATTTCTCCCACTGCGTGTGGCTCAACCCGGAGGGCGGGTCCTACTGGAACCACCCCACCGTGTCCGTCATCAGCAAGCTGTTTCCCATGTACGAGCTGAACCTGGACGGCATCGGCGACTCCATGCGCAAGCTGGTCAGCAAGAGGTAGGCCGCCCGGCGGCCTGGTCAGGCGGCCGGAGAGCCACCCGGCCCGGTCCTGAAGGAGACCCGGGCGCGGGAGCTGGGGCCAGGCCAAAGGGCCCGGCTGATCTCCTCCTGCTGGGCCAGGTCCGTTATGGGCTCGATCTCCGAAAGGGGCTCCCCCCGCTCATTGGCGCCGTACTGCCAGCGGACCACGTAGCCGCCCACCACCATGTTCCCCGCATAGCTGGCGCCGGAGGCGCTGCAGAAGCTGATGGCGCTGGCCTCCGTGTAGATATAGAGCACCGTCCGGCCCCGGTAGTCCAGCGTCCGTTCCGTGGACGTGGTAGACCGCTGGTCATCCAGCATCGGATCGCTGGCCTGGTGCACATGCGTATACGTGGATGTGGCCCCTTCGCGGGCTCCCCCGTTGTCAACGGGCACCGGTCCCTCCCGTCCCTGGCGGCTCATGGCAGACTAGCTCTTCACCGCCCGCACGGTGGCCCAGCGGGCCCGGCCGCGGACCGCGATCTGGCCCCCCTCCGTGCGGAAGCTGAAGTACTCCTGCTCGTAGCGGCGCAGGAGCTCCTTTTCCCTCCGGAACCACAGGTTCTCCCGGACCTGGTTCCAGTGCGGGCCCATGGGGATGCCGTCGATCCCCTTCTGGTCAAACGTCACCTCGTCCACCCGGCAACTGGCCACTGGCAAGCCGGCCCCTTCGTAGAGCTCCCGCAGCCCGGCCTCCGTGAAGAAGCGGAAGTCCGGCCCGTGGGCCTCCTGGAAGGCCTCTTCTATGGCCTGGTTCAGCCTCTGGCCCTCGGCGTCGGCCAGATCGACGAGGATGGGGTCCAGCGATGCCACCAGCCCTCCCGGCTTCAGCACGCGGTGGATTTCGCCGGTGGCCTGCTCCGGACGGGTGAAGTGATGGAAGCTCAGCATCATGCAGGCCGCATCAAAGGTCCCGGCCCGGAAGGGCAGCGACTCCGCCTGTCCCCGCACCAGGAGGTAGTTGTCCGCGCCCCGGGCCAGGGCCTTCTCCCGGGCCAGGCGCAGCATGCCGCGGCCCGAGTCAAGGCCCACCACCGCTCCCGCCCGCACTCTCTCGTAGAGCATGAGGGCCAGGCGGCCGGTGCCGGTCCCCACGTCCAGCAGCCGGTGGCCGCTTTCCAGGCGGAGCTCATCGATCAGCCCGCGGACCAGCGGCTCCAGCGCGCCCAGCCGCGAGCTCCGCTGGTCAAACTGCAATGCCATCCGGTAGTCCTGGTAGTCGATCTCGCCAGCCATGATCATCCCTCCCACACCGGCCTGCGCCGGGCGCAGGTCAAGTATAGCATCGGGCGGCCGCCGCCGGCGCGCCGCCCCGGCCTGAGGTTCCCGAGCCCCCGGCGGAGTTTGCCGCTACCGGGCGTCCCGTGAGACAATACTGGCGGAGGCGATAATGAGGGTAGTGGGCCTGACCGGGAGCATCTGCAGCGGCAAGAGCACCATCGCCAGGTTCCTGGCCGAGATGGGCGCGGCCGTGATCGACGCCGATGAGATCGGGCACGAGGCCTACCGGCCTCACTCCGAGACCTGGCAGCAGGTGGTGGAAGCCTTCGGCCCGGGTATTCTCAACGCCGATGGCCAGATCGACCGCGCCAGGCTGGGGGAGATCGTCTTCAGGGACCCTGATGCCCTCCAGCGCCTGAACGGCATAATGCACCCCGGCATGCACCGGGTGGCCGAGAAGAGAATAGAGGACCTGAAGAAGAAGGGATCCCCGGTCATTGTCCTGGAAGCGCCGCTCCTGGTGGAGGCGAAGTGGCTGGACCTGGTGGACGAGGTCTGGGTGGCCCTGGCCAGCGAGGAGAACGCGGTGAGGAGATGCCGGGACCGCTCCGGACTGTCGGAGGCCCAGGCCAGGGCCCGGATAGCCTCGCAGCTGGCCCCCGGGGAGAAGGCGAAGCACGCCGATGTCATCATCGACACCAACGTCAGCCTGGCCGAGGTGGAGAGCAGGGTCAGGGAGCTGTGGCAGCAGAGGCTGGCCCGAAAGAGACCCGCGTGATCAGGGAGGCCATCAGGAGGGCGCTGGCGGGGCGGCGCAAGCAGACGGTAACCATCGCCGGCTCCGTCCCCGCTGCCGTTCTGCTGCCGCTGTTCGAGAAAGACCGGGAGTACTACCTGGTCTTCACCAAGAGAACCGAGACGGTCAGCTATCACAAGGGCCAGTACTCCTTCCCCGGCGGAAGGCCACACCCTGGCGACCGCTCAATGATGGAGGCCGCCCTGCGGGAGGCCTGGGAGGAGATCGGGCTGCGACCGGAAGATGCCGAGGTCCTGGGGGAGCTGGACGACATGGCCACCCACATTACCAACTTCGTCATTACGCCATTCGTGGCGGCCATCCCCTGTCCTCACCAGTTCAGGGCCAATCCGGCCGAGGTGGCCGAGATCATCGAGGTTCCCCTGCAGGTCCTGCGGGACAGGAGGAATGTCACGGAAGAGATGATGGAGCTGGGCGGCCTGCAGATACCGCACTACTTCTATCACTACGGCGACCGCATCATCTACGGCGCGACGGCCAGGATAGTGAAGCACTTCCTGGAAGTCATCGAGCCCGCGTGGAGCGCGGGCGGCGCGCCCTGATGGCCGTGCCGCTCCGGCCAGCCCCCGGTCCCGGAATCCGCTCAGGGACGGGGACCGCTGTCACCGGGCCCGTCCAGTAGATCCTTGACCTCCGCCAGGATCCCTCTGGAAGGCGGCGTGGCCTGCGGGGCCTTCGCCGGAAGCAGGGGATCGCCGGCAGCCTCCGCTTGCGGAGTGATGGCCGGCCTGGTAAGGGCCTGGGCCAAGCGGAGCAACTGGCGGTTCAGCTCCTCGGACCTTTTCGCCAGTTCGGCGGCCCGCCTGACCAGTTCGCTGGTGGCTTTCTCCAGCTGTTCTGCTGCGCGTTCAAGCTCGTCCGTATCACACCCCCCGAAAGACCGAATCGGGCCGTGCCCCCTCTTAACATAATGTTAGCACAGAGGGCCACACCTGTATACCCGGCTGCGGTAGAATGGTAATGAAAGCGAAGGTGCCGCCAGCATGCCAGCCACGCCGCGCGATGCCGCCACCGTGATTCTGATCCGGGACCCCGGTCCCGGAGGGGAGATGGAGGTCCTGCTGCTGCAGAGGAGCTCTCGAAGCGTCTTTCTGCCCGGGGCCCATGTCTTCCCCGGGGGCGCCGTCGAGGAGGCCGATTTCACCTCGGAGATGGCCGGCCTGTGCCGGGGGCTGGGCTTCGATCAGGCCTGCCGCATCATCCGCGACGCCCGGCCGCCGGAGAGGTCCCTCGGATTCTTCGTGGCTGCCATCAGGGAGGCCTTCGAGGAGTCGGGAATCCTGCTGGCCAGCGGCCGGAGCGGGCCGGCGGCCGAGGCTGACGGCCAGGCGTCCCGCTGGCCCGGGGAGCGGGCTGAGGTGAGCGCCAATCCGGCCGCCTTTGCCGCCCGCCTGCGGGGCCGGGGGCTGAAGCTGGCCACGGACCGGCTGTTCTACTTCGCCCACTGGATCACGCCCGAGGCCCTGCCCATCCGCTTCGACGCCCGCTTCTTCGTGGCGGCCGTCCCTCCGGTCCAGGACGCCTCACCCGATGGCAGGGAGACAGTTGAGGCCAGGTGGGTTTCCCCGCGGGCGGCCCTGCTGGACTGCGCACAGGGCCGGCTCAGGCTGGCGCCCCCCACCTATCACAGCCTGGAAGAGCTGTCAGCTTTCGGCACGGTCGACGAGGTCATCCGGTCGACCCGGGGCAAGAAGATAGCGACGCGTCTCGGGTGATGCCTCACCAGTGCGGGCCGGGGTGAAGCCTCACCGGTGTGAACCGGGGTGATGCCTCACCGGTGCCAGGCAGATGAGGTTTGTGACCGGGCGAGGCGAACCGGGACCGGGGGCCGCCTAGGCGGAGTTGGTTCTGGCCCGGGCCAGCCACCTCTCCACCCAGGTGACCAGCGTCTGGTGGCTCAGGATCTCCTCCGCAGCGGCGTAGGGATCGATCTCGCCGTTTTCCACCCGCTCCAGGTAGCGGTTGAGCTGCTCGTCTCCCAGGACAACCTGCAGGGTCTGGGTGGTAACGGTGCTCTCTATGTTGCGCAGCAGATCGGCCCGGCGCTGCTTGCGGCGCCGGGAGTCCAGCCTCCCGCTCTCGCGGAGGGCCGCATAGTGCTTCTCTATTTGCTCGTAGAGATCGGTGATCCCGATATCGTTGGAGGCCTGGGTGGCCACCACCGGGACCTGCCACCACGACTGCTTGGGGCTCTGGTGCAGCATGGACGTCACATCGGCCACCACGAAATCCGCTCCCGGCCGGTCCGCCTTGTTGATAGCGAAGATATCGGCGATCTCCATCAGCCCCGCCTTCATGGTCTGGATGGTGTCCCCGCCCTCCGGGACCAGTATGACCACAACGGTGTCGGCCGTCTCCATCACGTCCACCTCGGTCTGCCCCACCCCCACCGTCTCGACGAAGATGATGTCCTTGCCCGCGGCATCCAGAAGCTTTATCACGCTGGACGCGGTTTTGGGGAGCCCGCCATAGCTGCCGCGGGTGGCCATGCTGCGGATGAAGACCCCGTCGTCCAGGAAGTGCTGCTGCATGCGGACCCTGTCGCCCAGCACCGCCCCGCCGGAGAAGGGGCTGGTGGGGTCCACCGCCACTACCCCCACCTGCAGCTGTTTCTTCCGGGCAAGGCTGACCAGCCGGCCCACCATGGTGCTCTTGCCGCCCCCGGGCGGCCCGGTGATCCCCACGCAGTAGGCCCGCCCCGTGTGGGGATAGATGGCCCTCATTATCCCCGGCACATCACTGCTGTCCCTCTCCACCATGGTGATCAGGCGGGCCAGCGACAGGCGGTCGCCCTCCAGCATCTTGTCTACAAGGTCGGTCATCGTGGGCTCCTTGCCGGGCTCTGCCGGGCGTCATGAATGAGGCAAAAGGTCAGGCAAAGCCATTCTATTTTGCATTGTCGGTCTGCTTGTTGATATTATAGGTAATTAACCCGTCCGATGGGAAGTCGGATGAGGTCGAGGAGGGGGAATGGCCGAGAGCGGCAATGGACAGATCAATACGGCCTCTGGGATCCCGGTAAAGGACATCTACACCCCGGAGGACGTCAAGCAGGTCAACTACGCGAAGGACATTGGAGCCCCCGGCCAGCCGCCCTACACTCGGGGCGTGTATGCCAGCATGTACCGGGGGCAGCTCTGGACCATCAGGCGCCTGACGGGCTACGACAGCCCCGAGGCCACCAATGCCCGTTACAAGGAAGAGTATGCCCTGGGACAGACCGGCTTCTCCATCGCCCCGGACATCTCCACGCCGTCCGGGATGGACCCCGATGACCCCCGGGTGGCCCACGATATCGGGCATGCCGGCGTTCCCATCTACTCCATCGAGGACATGGAGGCGGTCTTCAAGGACCTGCCCATCGAGAGGTGCTCAGCCTTCCTGGCGGACCGGGTGGGCGGGTTGCTGACCCCGGCCTATTTCGCCATGGCCCAGAGGCGCGGCATACCCCTGGAGCAGGTCAGGGGGACCACGGCCAACTGCATCCTGACCTGGAGCTCCATGGAGCTGGCCAATCAGCCGCCGCCGGAGGCCTATTTCCGCCTGTCCACTGACCTCATCGAGTGGTGCTCTCAGCACGCTCCACGCTGGTACCCCATATCCATGAACTCATACAACCCCAGGGACAACGGCATCACCGCGGTGCAGGAGCTGGGCATGCTCATGGCGGAGGTCATCGAGTACGCCAACGAGGCCAAGCGGCGCGGCCGGGTGCCCCTGGAGAAGTTCACCAAGAGGTTCGCCTTCAACATGGCGGCCAACAACGATCTCTTCGAGGAGACCTGCAAGCTGCGCGCCGGGCGCCGCATGCTGCGCAAGATCATCCACGATCGCTTCGGGATACAGGATCCCGCCTGCGGCCAGCTGCGGGTGCACGTGCAGACCTCCGGCTCCAGCCACACCCACCAGGAGCCGCTGAACAACGTCATCCGGATCGCCTACCAGACGCTGGCGGCGGTGCTCGGCGGGGCGCAGTCCATTCACGCCAATGGCTACGACGAGGCGGTCTGCCTGCCCACGGAGCAGGCCATGCTGCTGGCCATCCGGACGGAGCAGATCGTCGGCCTGGAGACGGGCGTGACAAACACCATAGACCCGCTGGGCGGCTCGTACTACGTGGAGTCTCTCACCAACCAGATCGAGGAAAGGGCCTGGGAGTACGTCAAGAAGATCGAGGACCAGGGCGGCCTCATGAAGGCCATTTCCAATGGCTGGATCCACCGCGAGTACAAGCAAGCCATAGTGGACTACGACGGCAAGCTGAAATCGGGCGATATCACCATCGTCGGCGTCAACAAGTTCCGCCTCGATCCGGACAAGGTCCCCTACAAGGTGCCCATCTTCAAGTCCGACCGCAGCTCCGTCGAGGTCCTCAAGAAGAGGATCAAGAAGCTCCGGGAGACACGGGACAAGGCCAAGCACGCCGCCGCCATGAAGAAGCTGGACGAGGTGCTGCGCACCAGCGACAACACCTTTCCGGCCATCAAGGAGGCGGTCGAGGCCCACGCCACCCCCGGAGAGCTGGCGGCAGCCGTGATGGGCGTCTACGGCAAGTGGACCTATCCCATCGGCGTCTAGGGAAGGAGAACGAAGAGAATGGCTGAGAAGAAAGTCAAGGTCCTGATGGCAAAGCCCGGGCTCGAAGGGCACTGGCGAGGCCTGATCTCCGTCAGTCAGGCGCTCAAGGATGGCGGATTCGAGGTCATCTACGGGGCCAGCATGCCTCCGGCCGAGATCGCCATGACCGCCCTTCAGGAGGACGTGGACATCGTCGGCCTGAGCATACTCTGCTCCAACTACATGGAGCTGGTGGAAGAGGTCATGAAGGCCCTGAAGGCCAAGGAGAAGGATGATGTCCTGGTCATCCTGGGCGGGATTATCTATGAAGAGGACTTCGACACCCTGCACCGGATGGGCGTTGACGGCATATACATCCCCGGCACTCCCCTGGACGAGATCGTGGCCTCGGTCCGCCAGCTGGTCGCCAGGGGCAAGAGCAAGGTGGCGAAATAGGGCTGCCCGAGATTCGAGGAGGCATTGAATGACTGTAAAGGATCCATCATGGTTGGCCAAGCACCTTCGGAGCGGTAAGACTGTACTCATCATGGCCGGCGCTCTCTGTGACAAGCTGGACGTGGACGGCAAGAGCCTTTTGGACTACGTCGCGGACATCTCCAAGAAGCTCAAGGCCCCGGTGGCACCCACCGGAAACACCGTTATCGGCCTGCGGCAGCGAGGCCTGGATGTGAAGAAGGCCTGGGCCATCGAGATGGCGAACTTCGCGCACCGCGACTGGCATCATCCCATCATGGAGAAGAAGCCCGAGATCATGGTGCTCATAGGCTACAGCCCGCTGCTGGCCAGCAACCTGGCCTCCGTAGTGAAGGACGTGGAGACCGTGGTTGTGGGCGACAAGTACGTGGAGACAGCCACCTACTCGCTTCCGGACCAGGACTCCTACAAGGCCTGGCGGAAAGAGCTGGACGACCTGGTAGCGGCTCTCGGCTAGTCGCCGGGGGGGGACATGAACGACAGGGCCGAGGCTCCAAAGGATGAGGTTCAGAAGCAGCGCATAAGCGAAGGCGAGTTCCGTCACTACGTCTTCGGCCTCTCGGAGCTGCGGGCTGAGACGGACCGCTTCCTCAAGCTGGCGGGCTATGAGACCAGGCCGCCGAGATACATCGGCCTGGTCCAACCCGACTTCCGCGCCAGGCGCAAGGCGGACGACAGCGTCCTGGAGATCGCCGGCATGGTCCGGGAGAGCATGGATGAAGCTCTGGACGCCCTGGTCCATCTGGCCGCGGTGAAGGCCGCCAACAAAGACATCGACTGCGTGCTGGTCCTGCCGCCCATCAACGAGTACGTGCTGATCGAGTGGCTGACCGAGGAGAAGGGCCGCTGGTACTTCGGGACGAAGGACAGCCGGCTCATGATCTGGTTCTGCAACCCGGACAACCACACCATGATCTGCGTTGTCGGCTCGGCCGCCGACAGGGGCATGACGAAGCATTTCTACATGAGCCAGATGAGCTTCGACGAGTACATAGCGGCGAGGCATCAGGATTTCATCCGGGACCGGCTCCTGGCGGAGGAAGAGGACGACTAGGCGGGGAGCCGGTTTCGGCGCTGGGCTTCCATAGAAAGGAGGCGGGGTGATGGCCAAGTTCCTGGAAGGGAAGAACGCAGTGGTCACCGGCGCCGGGCGGGGCATCGGCAGGGCGGTGTCTCTGGAGCTGGCCAAACAGGGCGCCAGGGTAGTGGTGTGCGACCTGGGCGGCAGCAAGGCGGGCGAGGGCGCTGACGCTGGCCCGGCGCAGCAGGTGGTAGCCGAGATCAAGAAGGCCGGCGGCACGGCCATCGCCAACGGCGAGAACGTCACCGACTTCGCCGCCGCCGAGCGCATCATCAAGGCCTGCGTGGACAGCTTCGGCAAGATCGATATCCTGGTCAACTGCGCCGGCATCCTCCGCGACCGCATGACCTTCAACATGACCGAGCAGGAGTGGGATGCCGTCATCGCGGTCCACCTGAAGGGCATGTTCAACATGTGCCGCCACGCCTCCAGGCTGATGAGGGAGCAGAAATGGGGCCGCATCGTCAGCACCACGTCCGACGCCTGGAGGGGCGCCCCCGGGCAGGGCAACTACAGCGCCGCCAAGGGCGGCATAGTCAGCCTGACGTACACCCTCGCCGGGGAGCTGGGCAAGTACAACGTCACCGTGAACGCCATCGCCCCCGTAGCGGCCACCAGGCTGACCATGGACGAGGATGTCAAGGCCCGGTTCACCAGGGCCTATGAGTCGGGCATGATGACCAAGGAGCAGTACGATGAAGCGGTGAACATGCCCGGGCCGGAGTACGTGGCACCGATAGTGGCCTACCTCTGCGGCGAGGAGGGCAAGGTATTCAACGGCAAGGTCATCGGCGTGCAGGGGGGACGGGTGGCCGTTTACTCCAAGCCCTACGAGATCGCCGGCCTGTACCGCAACATCAAGGCGGAAGGGCCTTGGACCGTGGACGATCTGATCAAGCTGGGGCCGACCCTGGCGGCAGCGCCTTTGAACATGATGGGCTAGATGCGCTATCCCGGCATCTCATCGATCAGATGATGCAAATCACGGCGCATCGGCCGCAGATGGTATATCATTAAGGGGTGAGCCGCTTGAGAGGGCTCCGCGTGCCGGATTCCTCTCAAGCGGCAGATCCGGGGGCACTCGAGGCTAAGCGAAGGAGGTCAAAGTGAGCCAAGCAGAGACTGCGGGGGTGCAGATCCCCAAGGGCAGGGAGTACCAGTTCCCCACCGATCCGGACCATCTGTGGGATGGGTTGAGCAACATCGGCCTGGGCATTCGCTGGGTGGCGGAGGTCAAGAAGGCCGACATGCAGGTCGAGCTCTCGGGACCGAAGTGGGAGTACAAGAGCTACACCATCCTGGAGGTCATCGAGGAGCCGGGCGTCGTCCGGGACGGAGTGATGACCCTCATCGGGCCCGACATACATGAGGTTGAGCCGGGCAGCTCTTTCCCGTCGTGCTGGGACATCCGGGTCCACGGCAAGGGGATAACCCAGAGGCACCGGGAGTACATAGAGCGCCAGATGTCGATGTCGCTCCATGGCATTGAAGGCTACATGGCCTTCGGATCGTTCGCCGCCCCCTGGATGCGCTTCAGCAAGGCCATCGTGGGGCGACTGACGTTTCCCAAGCTGTGCCAGATCATATACGCCTTCATCAAGACCGTCATACCGCAGGTGGAAGCCATGGACTTCCGCTGGATCATCGCCTCCGAGGAGGTCGGCGGCATGAAGCTGGTCGAGCCTCTCTACAAGGTGGGCGTGCAGAGGCTGAAGGCGCAAGAGCTGGCCACCACCCTGGAGGACTCGGATGTGGACCTGTTCTACGGCTGCACCATCTGCAAGTCCCTGGCGCCCAACCACGTCTGCGTCATTACCCCGAGCCAGATCCCGTACTGCGGGATCCTCTCGTACAACGGGGCCCAGGTGACCATCGAGCTCGACCCGGAGGGCTACATCTTCCGCATGCCCAAGGGCGAGTGCAAGAACGAGGTGATGGGCAGCTACGTCGGGGTGGATGAGGCCGTATACGAGAGGTCCAACCACCAGATCAAGCACTGCAACATATTCAGCGCCATCAAGTACCCCACCACCAACTGCGGCTGCTTCGAGGGCGCTGCGTTCTACATCCCGGAGGTGGACGGGATCGGGGTGGCCGTTCGGCGGTACATCGGGGTGACCCCGCTGGGGGTCAAGTTCTCGCGACTGGCGGGGACGATCTCCGGCGGCTCCCAGAACCACGGCAACAAGGGCGTGTCGGTGCGCTCCATGCAGAGCAAGACCTTCCTCAAGGGCGATGGAGGCTGGAACCGGATAGTGTGGATGCCGGCCGACCTTAAGAAGGAGGTCGCCGAATACATACCCGAGGAGATCTACGACAAGATAGCCACGGAGCAGGATGCCATCGATCCCAAGGACCTGAAGGAGTTCCTCAAGAAGAAGAACCATCCTGTGGTGGAGAAGTACTGGAAGAACGGAGAGCCCGTGCCCTTGAAGGTGCCGCCGCCTGGCGGGGCCTGGCCGGAATAGATAGCCGAGGTGAATGATGAGTGAACAGCTGTGTGGCGTCTGCCAGAAGAAGCCTGCTGAGCAGAAGTGCAATGTCTGCGGGGTCCCGCTGTGTGCCGAGTGCGTCAAGGAGGTGGTCGTGGAGAACCCCGGCCAGAGAGTGCTGGGGGTGCTTACCAGCCCCTTGAAGTCGGGCGTGAAGAAGCAGAGGGTCTGCGAGACGTGCATGAAGGAAGTGGACTTCGTTGACTAAGGTCGCTGCGGGTCGGCGGGCAGAGGGATACCGCGCCGGGTCTGGTTGAGACTGCGGGAGGTTCCGGCATCTGGAATGGCCGGGACCTCCCTCCATTACCGGCCGGTGCCGGCCCGGGTGATCGAGAATTGTGAAGGAGAGAGCCGTGAAGGATAAGGAAGACAGGATCGCCAACGTAGGATCCCTGAAGGTGCCCATATCCAGTGTGGTGCGCGACGCTCGCGGCCATGAAGACGAGATCATGGAGATAGTGGAAAACGACTTCGTCGAAGGGCGCCACAGCAACTTCGGCGGATGGATACATCTGCTGCCCGACGCCGCGGATGTGGCCGAGCTGGACCGCGGCCTTCTGTCCCGGTGCGAGCCCCTGTATACGCAGCCCAAAGGAACCTGCACCGATTGCGAGCTCGGGCCCTGCGACCTCCAGAAGGCGGCTGGCAAGTGCGGCCTGGCGATGGAGTCCTTCCAGGGCCGCCTCAGCCTGCGCAAGGCCTGCCGCGGCCTCATGACCCAGACGGTGGCCAGCCGGCAGCTGCTGACATATGCTCTCAAGCTGCACCCGGAGGATACCGGGGTCAGCATGGGTGAGATACTCAACATCCAGGACCAGGCACCGACCATCACCGTCCTGGCCGGCATACAGATCAAGACCCTCAAGGACGTGGCCCGGGCCCAGGCGTACGCGGAAGAGCAGCTGGCCAAGCTCTTCCAGGCCAGCTACTCCGGCACCGGCTCAGCCATGGACTTCGAGAGCATGGTGCTGCACGCCGGATCAGTCCTGATGCTGGCCATGGGCGTGGCCGAGATGCTGAAGATATCCTGCTACGGCTTCATCAGCGCCGCCAACGAAGAGCTGGAGACCATCGAGCAGTTCCCGCCGGCCACCCTGGCCGCCGGCTGGGCCTCTATCGAGGCCGGGAAGCCGGTCATGGCCTTCGTCGGCGACGATTTCCTGCCGGCCTGGTGCGCCATCGAATACATGAAGAAGAACGAGTTGACCGACAAGATAGAGGTCTGCGGCATGGGCTCGGCCGGCGACGATATCGTCCGGTTCTACGAGCGCGGCCGGATCGTGGCCCCCATGGTCAGGTCGACCAAGGCCGTGCGCAACGGGGTATTCGACGTGCTGGTGGTCAGCCCGGGCTGCACCCCGCTGGACCTCGTGTCCGAGGCGGAGCGCGTGGGCACCAGCGTCATCTGGGTGGGAGCCAACGGCGTTGATGGCCTGGCAGACAGCACCGATGAAGCCTCCGACAAGATCGTGAAATCCCTCCTGGGCGGCGCCAAAGCGGCCTGGATCAGGGACGTGGAGAAGGCCGGAGAGGTGGCCGTCAAGGTGGCCCAGGGCCTGAAGAGGACCGGGAGCCCCATCATCCCCGATGCCGAGGCCATCAAGCAGTGCCAGGGGCACAAGCAGGATTGCGATCTCTGCTCCAGCGTCTGCCCCGTCAACCTGCCGGTGGCCAGCGCCGTGCGGCAGCTGGCCGGCGGCGACTGGAAGGGCTTCGCCGAGGTGGAGAGAGGCTGCAACTTCTGCGGGCGGTGCGACGAGGTCTGTCCCAGCAAGGTCCACCTGCGGGACATCATAGTGTCGGCCGAGAGGAAGCAGGCGGCACAGGACAAGTACCTCATGAGGCGCGGCCGCGGCCCCTTCTCCATCACCGAGCTGCTGCAGTCCGCCTTCGCCGTGGGCTGGGGCAGCATCCCGGCCATGGTGACCATGTACGGCTGCGGCGATGCCCACAAGGACGAGCTGGCCTGGATAGCCGACGAGCTGCTCAATGGCGGCTACATGTGCTTCACCGCCGGCTGCGGGGCGGCCGAGATGGCCCGGTCCTTCAACCCGGCCAAGAAGAAGTTCCTCATGCAGCAGTACAACGCCACGGCTGCGGCCCGCAACCTGGTGAACTGCGGCAGCTGCTCCGGCATCTGCCACTCGGTGCCCATGTACATGATGCTGCGGCCCTCGGGCGGCATCTCCCTCTACGGCAACCTGCCCCCACTGGGAGACTCCATCTTCCTCGGCGGCGCCCAGTCAGTGATCATCTGGGGGGCCCTCCCGGACAGGATGTACGCGGTGGCCGCGGCCTGGGCGCGAATGGGCTCGACCGTCATCGTGGGGCCGGCATCATCACTGGGGTGGAACCGGTATCTGACCGGTGACCGGTATGACCGCAGCAAGTGGTGGGTCTATCACGGCGAGACTGGCGAGAAGCGCGAGGTGGAGCCGGTCAAAGAGCACCTCATCGTGCCGGTGGAGACCAAGGAAGAAGCGCTGACTATGCTGGCCCGGTCGGTGATCAACGTGAAGGACTACCGGGAGAGCCGGCTGACGCACCTGGAGGTGCTCATTGACTTCTACGATCGCTTCTATGGCCAGCTCCCTGAGGACTGGCAGTTGTTCGTCCGGTCGGACTTCGAGCTGCCGCCGCGCCACCGGCGGCGCGTGGTCAACCTGCTGGGCAAGGAGCACGGCTGGTCCGCGGACGGCATGAAGCTGACCAAGGCCAAGCACCGCGATGGCCGGGTGATGAACATGTCGGAGTTCGCCGCCAGCTACGGCATGGAGCAGGGCATCTACAGCACCAGGCTGGTCAGCCAGACACCCCTGCGCCTGAGAGACAAGGTCCGCGCCGCGGCGGAGCAGGCCCGGGAGAAATCCGAGAAGGGCCAGTAGCGCCCGGACGGCGCATTCAGAGCATAGGGCGGCGCCCCCGTGATCGGGGGCGCCGCTGGCTTTCTGCCGCAGCCTGTTGCCCACACCAGCGAACCCGGCGCTCCCGGCAGATGCCGATTACCGGCGCTCCGTGCTATGATGTCCTCAGTTGCGCAGTGCGTCAGGGGGTGAAAGCATGAGAGTAGTCGGCATCTGCGGCTCGCCGCGCAAGGGCAACACCGAATGGATGCTGAGGAGGCTGCTGGAGGAGGTCGCCGGAAGGGGCATCGAGACACAGCTCATCCTGCTTCGCGAGAAGCAGATCGAGATGTGCGACGGCTGCCTCGGCTGCGAGGCGGGGGGCACCAAGCGCAAGGGCACCTGCCATGTCCGGGATGACATGCAGCAGATATACCCGATACTGATGGAGGCGGACGGCTTTGCCCTGGGCACGCCGGTCTACTTCGACATGCTGTCCGGCCTGATGAAGAACTTCATGGACCGCACCTGCCCCATCTGGCCGTACCTGCGATCGAAGCCGGTGGTGGGGCTGGCCGTGGCTGAGGCCGGGATTGGGCAGGCCATAGCCAATCTCAAGGCCTATGCCGGGATCTGCAGCATGCGCTGGGCCGGACAGGCGACGGCGCTGGCCAAGCTGCCCAGGCAGGTGGCCAGGGACCCGGAGGTGGAGCTGCGGTTGAAGCGGCTGGCGGGCCGGCTGGCCCGGGCGCTCGGAGACTAGGGCGCCTGGCCTCGAGATCAGGAATCCAGGCTGCGCCGCCTAGTCCTCTTCTTCCTCTTCCTCGGCCTTCACCAGATCGATGGCCGAGAACGGGCACTTCTCGGCGCACAGGTTGCAGATGTCCAGCCCCGGCGTGGCCCGCTTGCAGCTCTTCCACTCCACCACGTCCAGGCGGCCGTCAACGACCTTGAGCGGCGGCGGCACTGCCGGGCGCTGGGAGTAGCGTCCGCCCTTGGTGATGGTGGTCAGGGCCCGGTTGCAGACGGTCACGCAGTCGCCGCAGCCGGTGCACCTGGTCCTGTCCAACACGTGGTCCGTGCCCTTTATGCGCTCGCCCTCCCCGAAGAGGTCCTTCAGTATGGCCAGCGATTCGGCGAACTCCGGCGCGAGCAGGGGGGGACAGTCCTCCGGCCGTTTGCTGCGGCTGATGAGGTCGAAGGCGAAGGCGTAGCACCCCGCCGAGCCGCACTTCTTGCAGTTGGTCCGCGGCAGCGCCCTCAGTATCTGGAGCGGCTGCAGGTCTCTCTTAGGCATGGTCCCTTATCACCATGAGGTCTCCGACCGGCGTAACATCCTGCTCCGCGGCCGCGGCCCGCACGGCCATATGCCGGGGCGGCCACACCCCCCGGCCTGCCTCGCCCTGCGCCAACCTGTTCGTATACAGGCTCCACGGCATCAGCGCCATGCCTGCCTGGACCGAGGCCTCGGGCCGGGCCACCACTACCACCGACGCCGCCGGTCCGGTGATCTCCACCCGGCCGCCGGGCTTCAACCCCAGCTTCTCCATGTCCGCCTTGGCCAGCCGCACCACGGCGGCCTTCTTCTGGTAGCCCTCTCCCCATCCGTCCGTCAGGCTCACGACGGGTAGATAAGCATCGTCATGGACCACCAGCGTCAGGCTCAGGCCCTCCTGAGGCGAGGTCATGGCTGCACCTTCTCCAGCAGCAGCCACAGCGCCGCCTCCTCGCTCAGAGACGATCCCGGGGCCGGCGCCCCATGGGATGCCAGGGCACCATCCTCGACAGGGTCTGCCAGGGCGATCCGGTCCCCGTCCATGCGCACCAGGGTGCCGCCCGAGTCTACCCCGGGCACTCCCACCGGCACCACCACATCGGCCGCCTCCGTGGTGAGCGTCGGGAAATGGTCCAGGCAGATGATGCTGATGTTCGCGCCCCGCGTCCGGTCCAGGAGCGATTGCGGCAGCGTCGAGAAGGGGTCGGAGCCCACGATCAGGATGCAGGTGGCAGCCTGCTCCCGGACCTGCTCGGCGAACGAGAACTCCCGTCCGCCGGCGTGCCGCCCGGAGCCGTCAGCGGCGGCAAAGCTCACTGAGTTGACATAACCCGTCAGCTCGTAGAGCTGCCGGGCAAACCCAATCATGCTCGTCTCCACGATCATGGGGATGACGGCCATCCTGACCGACTGGCCCAGCATGCGGACCATGCGGGTGAAGGCCTCCAGGTCGCCGTCCAGCGCCTGCGCCAGGCCCAGGCCGCAGAGCAGCGTGCAGAAGCGGGACTTTCGGATCAGCTCCGAGAGCTGCCCCGCCTGGCCGTCCGGCGGCAGCTCGCCCAGGACCCCCGCTATCAGGTCCCGGTCTTCTCCCGGCTTGATGCGGAGGGCAGGCTTGGACATGGCGGTGAGCTCCGTCTGCCGGACATCGACCGTAGCCAGCGTGACCTGCGGGTACCACCCGGCAGGGTTAAACTCCGAGTAGGCATAGTAGGTGTGCCGGGACAGGTGCCGGGGGTGGGTAGCGGTGGGGTTGGCCCCCCAGTAGAGCAGCAGGTCGGCCTTGTCCTTCACCTCGGACAGCGAGCAGGAGGGAAGCTCCTTCCTGACGATGCGCTCGATGAACGGCCCCCAGGCGAACGAAGAGGCTCCGTCGATGGCGGCCCCCAGCTTCCGCGCCAGCTCGATGGCCACCGCCTGCGCCTCCAGGGTGGAGCTGTCCAGGCCGAAGATCAGGCGGCGCTCGGCCTTCGAGAGGAGCCGGGCCGCCTCGTCGATAGCATCCTCGGGGGAGCAGGCCTGGCGGCGGATGCGGCCGGCAGCGCGGCGCGCGGGACCGAAAGCGGCCTGCAGGTAGGCCGCGCCCCTGGCGCAGGCGTTTTCGATGCGGCCGGGTACGCCCGAATCCACCCCGAGCTGGACCACAACATCGTCGCAGAGGCAGCCGCACCCGGTGCAGACCAGCGTCCTTGAGCTCATGCCCCTACCCGCCCGCGGCGCGCGCGGCGGCCGCCTCCTCCAGCACCGTGTTGGAGAGCTCCTCCGCGCCGATGAGGTAGATCCGGCCCTTTCCGGTCCGGGCGATCCGTCTCATCAGCTCCGGATCGGCCGATCTCTGGTTGATGCAGATGCACGATATGGTGATCCCGCGGCGGGCCACGTTGGCGGCCTGCCTCAGGGCGTACTTCTGGGGCGACGGGTGGGGGGCGGTGGCGTCGCCGTCCGAAATGAGGATCACGTGCTGCTTGGCCCTCCCCTTGGGATGGTGCTCCAGGAGCTCGCAGGCCTTGGACAGGCCGAACCCGATGTTGGTGAAGGCATTCTCATGCAGCTCGAGGTCTATCAGCTTCCGCGTGGCCTTGTGCGGGCTGGAGGTAAGGTCCACCACCACATCGGCCAGGTTGGAGAAGGAGATCACGGCCACCCGGTCCCGGTAGGACGTGGCCGCCAGCGTGAGGGCGATGGCGCTCTCCTTGGCAAACCAGAACTTCTCCAGCTGCAGCATGGTCCCCGAGACATCGATGACCAGCACGATGTCCATCCTGGTGCGGATGTCCTTGATGTTGACCAGGATGTCCTCCCGGGTGATGTGCTGGCGGCGATTGCGGATGGCCTCGCGGATGGTATCCCTGAACGAGATGTCCCGGTACTTGTCCCCGAAGCGGTAGTGCCGCGTGCCGACGATGCGCCCCTCTCCCAGGCTCAGCTTCTTGCCGGAGGCATGCCTGCCGTAACCGTAGAGGTTGCCGCCTTCGTCCAGCCGCGGCGTCAGCCTCTCCAGGAGCATGTTGATGCCCTTCTGGCTGAGCATCCAGCCGGTGCTGGTGCGCTCCAGGATGTCCTCCTTCTCCAGGAACTCCAGCATCTTGGACAGGGCCTGCCGCTCCAGCATCTCGTGAATGCGCTCCTTTTCCTTACGCAGGTCCTCCACCTCCTGGAGCAGGGCCTCGTCCAGGTTGTCCGGGCTGATGCGCTCCGGGTACAGCTCCGGGAGGCGGGCGGCGATGTCACGGTAGAGCTGCGCCAGCCGGGTATCCGGGAAGCGCTTGATCCGGCGCAGCAGGAGGTCGAAGGCGCCATACTTGAGGGGCTTGCGCAGCTTGTCCTCGCGGGCGATCTCCTCCACCAGCGCCAGCACATCCTCCTTGGTGAGCGTGGCCAGCTCCTGGCTGACCCTCACCGCGCCGGTGACCTTGTCCACGATCTCCTCGATGATCTGCTCCCTCTTGCCCGGCAGGTCGACCTCCGGCGCCAGCTTCAGCCGATGCGGCAGCGAAACGCCGGCGGCCAGCGCCAGCAGCTCGTCCTCATCCCCCGCCGCGAGGTCCGGCAGGTGCGCCAGGTACTCGGCCTTCCGGATCAGGCCGCGGGTGCCCACGCCGCGGGCCACCTCGGCATGATGCCTGGTCTGGTTCACGATGGTGATGGCCTTGTCCAGGGCCCCGTCGCCCACCTTGGGCGAGTGCCCGCCCAGGCGGCTGCGCACGATGCGGGCCTGGCTGGCCGGTTCCTCGACGTAGCCAAGGCGCACCACGTCGAAATTGTCCGCGAAGTCCAGGGGGAGGCCTTTGAGCGTGTCCTCGCCGCCGGTGGCGATGACCAGGGTATCCAGGTCAATGGGCTGCTCCATTACCCCGATGGAGATTGTCCCGCCCTGCACGGCGTACATGATGACGTTCAGCACCCGCTCCGGGACTCGGTCCACGAAGTCGATGAGCAGTATCCCCCGATTGGCCGCCAGCAGCTTGCCCGGCAGGAAGGCCTCGGCCGAGTAGACGCCCTTCCGCAGGGCGGCCTCGGGATCGAGATCGCCGATGAGGTCCTCCACCATCAGGCCGCCGCTGCCCTGGACCTTGACCATCCGCTTTTCTGCCGGCCAGGTGACGGCGCGCAGAGCCTCGCCGCGGGCCTTCCTCTCCAGGCACCAGGGGCACGAGGCGTCCGAGGGCGCGCAGTTCATGGGGCAGCCTTCAACCACTTCGATGTCCCCCAGCACCGCCCAGAGGCGGCTGGCGACGCTGGTCTTGCCGCTGCCCGGTGGGCCCAGGATAAACAAATGATGGCCGCTGCAGACGCTGGAAAGCAGCTGCCGCTTCTCGGCCTCCGACAGCTCCAGGTCGCCGAAGACGGCCCGGCCCAGCCCTTCGGGCCCCAGCCGGTAGAGAGTGTTGATGATCTCCTGTTTGAGCAGCATGGCGCGACCGCTATCAGGCGTAGCTGAGGACTTTCTCCACTATACCGTCGATGGCCCTGGCCGCCGGGGAGTCGGAAGGGATGTCGCTCACCGGCCGGCCCATGCCATCGTACTGCCCCACTATGGGGTCGAACGGGACATAGGCGTCAATCTCCAGGCCGTTCTCCCTGGCCTGCTCGTCCAAGCGGGGCCGGTTCTCGGGCGTCACCCGGTTGGCTATCACCAGAACGGCGCCGAACTGAATGTGGAGCTCCTTGGCGATCTCCATCACCCGCCGGGCCGTCTGCACCGAGTTCTTGGTGGGCTCGACCACCACCAGCATGATGTCAACGTCGCGGGTGGTGCGGCGGCTGAGGTGCTCCAGGCCGGCATGGCAATCTATGACGGTGAAGTCGTAGCCCCGGGCCCGGGTGTCGATCACCCCCCGGATCACGTGGTTGACGGCGCAGTAGCACCCTTCCCCTTCCGAGCGGCCCATAACGATCAGGCTGAACTGGGGGAACTCCTCTATGGACTCATGTATGGCCTGCTCCAGGTGCCCCTGCTTGTCGTCGGTCACCGGGCTGCGCATGGGGGCATTGATGATGTCCTCCCGGGACTGCCCCACGCTCCTCTTTACGCTCACGCCCAAGGCCTGAGGGAGGTTGGAATCGGGGTCCGCGTCGATGGCCAGCACGCTGCCCTGCCGGGCCAGGCGCTTGACCAGCATGCTGGATATGAAGGTCTTGCCCACCCCACCCTTGCCCGCCAGCGCTACAGTCAGACCTTTGGCGCTCATCTTCGTTTTGCCTCCAGAACGCTGTCCATCAGCTCTTCGATCAGGTTCAGCTGCGAGTCGTAGTACTTCGACTCCGGGGATGGCTTCATCCGGCTGCCCAGGGACGAGGCCGCCATCGTCCGGATGTCATCGACGGTGGACTCGGGCCGTTTCTCCAGCAGGGCCACGGCCTGTACCTTCTCGTAGAGGGAGAGGGTGCCGCGCACGCTGGCGGACTGGTCCATCTCCTTCACCCAGGGCTCCTCGCGGGTGGCCCGCACCAGGGTGACGATGCTGTCCGTCACCCTGTCCGGCACCGTGACGTTGTCCATCTTGAGGCCGTGCTTGAGCAGGATCTCCTTCTCGCGCTCGGCCGTCTCCGGGTAGGACATCTTGACCACGTCGAAGCGGTCCAGGAGGACGTCGGAGAGCTCCTCCACCCCGGCCCGCTCCCTGGGGTTCATGGTGGCGATCATGACGAAGTCCGCCGGGTAGTCCACGTCGTACGGGCCTATGGTGGCTATGCCCTCCTCCAGCACCTGAAGCAGGGCGTTCTGCAGCTTCTCCGTGACCCGGTTGAGCTCGTCGAAGAAGACCACGCCGCGGTTGCCCTTGAGGAGCTTGCCCGGTATGAAGGCTCGATAGTCCTGTGGCCCGTACTTGAAGGCCTGGGTAGGGTCGATGTCTCCCAGAAGGTCCTCGGCGGTCAGGTCCGGTGAGCCCTGGAGCCTGACGAACCGCTGCGGCCCCTGAATGGTGATGGCCTCAAGCTTCGTGCCGGCCGCCTTTCTCGCCCGGCACTGCGGGCACACCGGCGCCTCGGGCTGGCAGTGGTACGGGCAGTCCTTCACCGCCGAGATATCGGGCAGGGCGGCCGCCATTTGTTTGGCCAGGGTGGTCTTGCCCACCCCCGGCGGCCCCTCAATGAGCACGTGATGCCCCGCCAGCAGCGAGGCCAGTATCTTCTTCTTGGCATCCTCCTGACCCACGATAACCGAGAGCATGTCCCGGCCCTCGGCGGCGGATTTGAGGATGGTCTCCCGCAGTCCCTCGATCATGTGGTCCTCCTACGTAAGAGTATACAGTAGGGACACGGCCTGAACCAGTTCCGAACAGCGCACGGGGACACCGGGGTTGAGGGCGCTCCCCCAGTCATGGCGCATTCACCTTTGAGGTCAAACCGTGAAGGGCCGGCCGTGAGTCGGGTTGTGGTGTAGTGTATAATCCCTGGTGAAATGGCCATCGCAAAGGTGGTGATCAAGCGCCGGGCTGCGGATGCGGCTTCTCCGAGGCATGACCTGGAATTCTGGCTGACCAAGTCCCCTGAGGAGAGGGTGGCAGCGGTGGAATACCTGCGTAGGAAGCGCCATGGAAGTTCAATCCGACTTCAAAGATCTGCTCGTGTTGTTAAACGAGCACGGGGTTGAGTACATGATTGTGGGAGGCCATGCCCTGGCCTTTCACGGTGCTCCCCGTTACACGGGGCACATCGACATCTACGTGCGCCCTGACCCGGCCAATGCCCGCCGCATAATCGCCGCTCTGGATAGCTTCGGGTTCGGGTCCCTGGGCCTGACCGCGGCGGATTTCGAGGAAACCGACCAGGTGGTACAGCTTGGCGTGCCACCGGTACGAGTGGATCTGATCACCTCCTTGACCGGGGTCGGCTGGGAAGAGGCAGCCGCGGGCAGAGCGGAAGGCAAGTACGGCGAGGTCCCCGTCCACTACCTGGGGCGGAATGAGCTCGTCGGCAACAAGCGGGCCCTGGGGAGAAGGAAGGACCTGGCTGACCTCGAGGCCCTCGGGGAGGACTGACCACTCCCCCAGACTGCAGTTCCAGGCTACAGCCGCAGCCGCATCTCGCTGGTCGCCTCAAAACCGGCCCGCACGTAGAGCGGGCGCCCGGCAGCGCTGGCATGCAGGAACACCTGCTTGAGCCCCTGCTCGCGGCACCAGCCGACGATCTCCTCGAGGATCTGCGTCGCCAGCCCGCGCCGACGATGGGCCGGGTCGGTGTACATGTTTAGTATCCAGGCCCGCCTGGGGTTCGGATCAGCCGGAGTCGGCGGGAAGGGCACGATGGCCACACCGCCACCCGCCACCACCCGGCCGCCGTTTTCCGCCAGCCAGCCGTGGTACCAGCCGTCCCGGAGCGCTGATTCCATCAAGGGCCGAGAGGCGCCGGCCGCCGCCTGCCGCGCGGCGTCGTCCCCCAGCCCCATGTCGGCAAACATCCGGAGACGGTGCGAGACGACGACTTCCACGTCCGCCGGCGAGGCCCGCCGGATGGTGATAGCGCTTTCACTCATTCGTCTGCCTCCTCAGAATGGCCTCCCTGCCTGCACCGGCATGTCCGCCGCCCACCCCCGCCGGCTCAGGCCAGCAGCAGGCCCGATTCGACTCCGGCCCTTTCGTCGTGGAGCCGGACCGCGGGGGAGTCGATCTGCCGCCCCCGCGCCAGAGTATACGACGCGCTTTAAGCCCGCACCAGGGCCGTTCTGATATAATTGGCTCACCACCATGAGTAACGAGCCGCCGAAAATGCTGACCGTGGCCGAGGTGAACAGCACCTTCGCCGAGAAGGGCGTGCAGGTCCAGCTGCCGCTGCCGCCGGACTACCTGGTCCGCAGCCTGCAGATTCTGGAGCGCAAGAAGATACCGGGGGGCGTGGCCCTGCTGCTCTCCATCCGCTTCATCAACGACAAGGGGGAGGAGATGTCCGACCTCCTCCATTGCGAAGGGGCCGTGGAGTCCGAGGAGAGGAAGAAGCGCCTGGAGGCCAGGGACATCGAAATGCCGCCCCTGGACGCCCACCTGCCCCTGCGCTCCCAGGAAGGATTCGACGATGACGAGGCCGCCAGGTCGTACCTGGCGGAAGCGGTCACCCACCTGGTTCAGGACAAGGGGTACCAGCCGGTGCAGCGCGGCGGCGTCGATCTCAGCTTCGAGAAGGGGGGCCGCTGCTTCTTCGTGGAGTTGGCCGTGCGCTGCGATGATGCGGCCCTGGCCAGGGTGGAGAAGCTCCTGGCCCTGCGACAGCAGGAAGGCGTGAACCACGACTACGGCCTGGTTATCCCGGCCTTCCAGGAAACCCTGGGGGTCCCCCTCCTGTCGCAGGAGCGCTGGATACTGCGCCACCTGGAGAAGCTGACCATCAACCGCATCGGCGTTTTCGGCGTCGACAACTGGAACCCAAACCTGCTGTATGCCTTCTCGGTGCATCCCGGCCAGAGGGACCTCAAGCGGTACTTCATGCTGACCGGATCGAAGTGGGAGCTGGTGCGCAGCCGCTACGTCCTGCGGCGGCCCATCAAGAAGGCCCCCGGCAGGGACGCCCCGCTATGACGCGCCAGTCACATGCGATGCGCGCCGCCTGACGAGGCGTCACCCTGTGACGGCGTCACCCTGTGACGGCGTCACCTCGTGACGGGCGTCACATCTGAGCCCCACGGGGCCTGTGATACAATCAAAATGTACCGGAGGTTTGATATATGGTGTCCATGGGGCCGGAAAGGCTTACTGAACAGGCGCATGAGGCGATGGCCGCCTCCCAGGAGCTGGTCATGAGGTACCGGCACAGCCAGTGGGACGTGGAGCACATCCTGCTGGCGCTGCTGGACCAGAAGGACAGCCTGGCCGGCGAGGTGCTGAAGGAGCTGGGGGCGGACAGCCGGCTGGTCAGGGAGCAGGTGGAGCTGGTCCTGGAGAAGACGCCCAAAGTGGCGCAGCAGGGCCCGCAGATCTTCGCCACACCCCGCATACCGAGCCTCATGAACTCCGCAGCCGCCGAAGCGGACCGGCTGAAGGACGAGTTCGTCGGCGTCGAGCACATCCTGATCGCCATTGCCGGCGAGCAGCAGGGAGACGCCGCCCGTATCCTTCGCGCCAACGGGGTGGACCAGGAGGGCATCTATCGGGCTCTGCAGAAGATCAGAGGAGGCCACAGGGTTATGGACAGGCAAGCTGAGAGCAAGTACCGCAGCCTGGAGAAATACGGCATTGACCTCACTGCGGCGGCCAGCAGCGGCAAGCTGGACCCGGTCATCGGCCGCGAGGATGAGATCAGGCGGGTGATGCAGATACTCTCCCGCCGCACCAAGAACAACCCCATCATCATCGGCGAAGCGGGGGTGGGCAAGACCGCCATCGCCGAGGGCCTGGCGGCCAAGATCGTGGCCGATGACGTTCCGGATTCTCTCAAGAACAAGCGGATGATCGCCCTCAACATGACCTCCCTGGTGGCCGGAAGCAAGTTCCGGGGGGAGTTCGAGGACCGTTTGAAGGCGGTCATCGATGAGGTGCGCCAGTCGCAGGGCGAGATCATTCTATTCATAGATGAGTTCCACACCGTGGCCGGCGCCGGAGCGGCGGAGGGCTCCATTGACGCCAGCAACATCCTGAAGCCGGCCCTGTCCCGGGGAGAGCTGCAAACCATCGGGGCCACCACCCTGGATGAGTACCGCAAGCATATCGAGAAGGACAAGGCCCTGGAGCGCCGGATGCAGCCGGTGTTCATCGACCAGCCGAGCGTGGAGGCCACGGTGCAGATGCTCCGGGGACTGAAGCCTCGCTACGAGGCCCATCACAAGATCCAGATCACGGACGCTGCGCTGGAGGCGGCGGCCAAGCTCTCCAGCCGTTACATCACCGACCGCTTCCTCCCCGACAAGGCCATCGACCTGATCGATGAAGCGGCCAGCAAGCTGCGCATCGACCTGGAGAGCGCGCCCCCGGCGGTGAAGGACCTGGAGAAGGAGGTCAGGCGCCTGGCCAACGAGGAGGAGTCGGCCTCCCAGCGGGGCGACTACCAGCGTGCGGCGGAGCTGAAGGCGGAGAGGCTGCGCACCGACGAGGAGTACAAGGCCGCCAAGAACAACTGGCAGCCCGAGAGTGAGCGGGACCGAGTGGTGGATGAGGATGACATTGCGGAGCTGGTCTCCAAGTGGACCGGCGTGCCGGTCTCCCGGATGCTGGAGAGCGAGTCGAAGCGATTGGTCAACATGGAGCAGGAGCTCCACAAGAGGATAGTCAATCAAGAGAAGGCGGTGGTAGCGGTTTCGGAGGCCATCCGCCGGGCCAGGGCGGGCCTCAAGGACCCCAAGAGGCCTATCGGCAGCTTCATGTTCCTGGGCCCCACCGGCGTGGGCAAGACGGAGCTGGCCCGGGCCCTGGCGGCGTTCCTGTTCGACGACGAGAACGCCCTGGTGCGGGTGGACATGTCGGAGTATATGGAGAAGCACACTGTCTCCCGCCTGATCGGCGCCCCGCCGGGCTACGTGGGCTATGACGAAGGCGGCCAGCTGACCGAGATGGTGCGGCGCCGGCCCTTCCGGGTGATACTGTTCGATGAGATCGAGAAGGCCCATCCGGACGTATTCAACATCCTGCTCCAGATCCTGGAGGACGGCCGGTTGACCGACGGGCATGGCCGGATCGTGGACTTCAAGAACGTGGTTGTCATAATGACGAGCAACCTGGGCACGCAGGAGGTGCAGAGACAGAGCATCGGGTTCCGGCAGGAGAAGGAGCTCGATCAGGAGAAGCTGCGCGTCACCATCAAGAACGCCCTGAAGCAGGCCTTCCGGCCGGAGCTGATCAACCGTATCGACGAGATCATCATCTTCGACGCGCTGACCCAGGAGCAGCTGCGTGAGATAGTCGACCTGCTCATCGAGGAGGTCAGGAAACGCCTGGCGGAGCACAAGATCGCCGTGGAGCTGACCGACGCCGCCAGGGCCTGGCTGCTCAAGGAGGGGTACGATCCGGCATACGGCGCCAGGCCCCTGCGGCGGGCCATCCAGCGCTACGTGGAGAACCCCATCTCCAAGGGCATCCTGGAAGGGGAGTACGGCGAGGGCAGCACCATCCTGGTAGATGCCGGCGCCGAGGGACTGGCCTTCTCCAGGAAGTAGCCAATGAAGGTGCTGGTGCAGCGCGTCAGCGAGGCTTCGGTGACCGTGGGCGGTGAGGTGGTGGGCCGGATCGGCCCGGGGCTGGTGGGATTGGTCGGCGTCGCCCAGGGCGATGCCGAGGAGGACATCCGCTACCTCGTGGACAAGACGGTCAACCTGCGCATCTTCCCGGACGAAGCCGGCAGGTTCAACCGCTCCCTGGTGGACACAGGCGGCGGGCTGCTCCTGGTGAGCCAGTTCACCCTGATATCAGACACGCGCAAGGGCCGGCGCCCCAGCTTCATAGAGGCCGCCGCGCCCGGGGAGGCTGAAGCCATGTTCAACCGCTTCGTGGACCTGGCGCGAGCCACCGGGCTTGAGGTGCAGACCGGCCAGTTCCAGGCGCATATGCTGGTTCAGATACACAACGAGGGCCCGGTGACTATACTCCTGGACAGCCGGGCCAGATAGCGGGCCACGCCGCGCGCCTGCGGCGACGGCTGCAGCCGCCCCCGGCATGCCGACTGCCTAAGAAGAATCCCCAGCCGGTGTTCCATCCGGCTGGGGATTCTGGTATGCTTCTGGCCAGAGCGCGGTGCTCCTAATCCTGGTCGGCTACGGCCCCCTCGTCTTCGGCCTGGCCCTCTTCGCCCTCGCCTTCCTCGCTATCGAGCTCAGGCTCTTCCTGGCCCTCGGCCTCCTCGGCCTCCTCGGCCTCTTCGGCCGTGTCAGCCGCACCTTCGCCGGCCCGCTCGAAATCGGCCAGCAGGTCAGCGTCCGGCTCCAGCCTGGCGGTGTCCTCATCCCTGGAATCCAGGGCCAGCCCGGCATCCAGCACCTGAGTGATCAGATCCTTCTGCGGCGGCTTGGTCAGCTCCAGCTCTTCCGGGGTGAGCGTCTGGGCCGGTATCAGCCGGCCAATGATGACGTTCTCCTTCAGGCCCACCAGCTTGTCCGTCTTGCCATTGATGGCGGCTTCGGTCAAAACCCTGGTGGTCTCCTGGAACGAAGCTGCCGCCAGCCAGCTGTCGGCGTTGAGGGCGGCCTTGGTTATGCCCAGCAGCGCGGTCTGGGCTGTGGCGGCTTCGCCGCCCTCGGCCACTACCCTGGCGTTGATCTCCTCGAAGGTGAACCGGTCCACCAGGTCGCCGGGCAGCAGGTCGGTGTCGCCCGGGGAGTCCACCCTGACCTTCTGCAACATGCGGCGGGCGATGACCTCGATGTGCTTGTCATTGATGTTCACGCCCTGGGATCGGTATACCTTCTGGATCTCGTCCACCAGGTAGCGCTGCGCCGCCTCACGGCCCTTGATCCGCAGGATGTCCTGGGGATTGACGTGGCCCTCGGTGAGCTGGTCGCCCGCCTTCACCCGCGCGCCCTTCTCGATGCGGATGCTGGCAGTGTAGGGGACAACGTACTCCTCTTCCTCTCGCTCCTCGTAGCTGATCACCAGGTTCTTGCCCTCGATGCTCACCACACCCGTGACCGGCGCCAGCAGCACCGGCGTTGCGGTGGGCTCCTTGTCCTTCTCTTTGTCTTTGTCCTTACCCTTCGCCCGGGCCGTTTCGGCCTCCATCTTGGTGGCCAGAACGGCGCCTACCTCCACCCTGTCACCGTCGCGAACCAGCACCTCCGACTTGGGCGGAAGGGGATACTCGTTGCGGTACGATTCGGAGTTGGTGATCCTGATCCGATAGCCTTCGTCGCCCGATATGATCTCGGCAGCGCCATCGATCTCCGAAAGGACCGCCTGGCCCTTGGGTATCCTGGCTTCGAACAGCTCCTCCACTCGAGGCAAGCCGGTGGTGATGTCCAGGCCCTGGACGCCGCCGGTGTGGAACGTGCGCAGGGTCAGCTGGGTGCCCGGCTCGCCGATGCTCTGGGCGGCGATGATGCCCACCGTGGTGGACAGATCAACCTTCTTGCCCTTGGAGAGGTCCAGTCCGTAGCACGCCTGGCACACCCCCTGCCTCGACTGGCAGGTCAGCGGTGATCTGACGTAGACCTGCTCAATGCCAGCGGCCACGACCCGCCTGGCCTTGTCTTCATCTATCTCCTCGTTCTGCTCCACTATGGTCTCGCCGGTCTTGGGATCGACCACCGTGGCAGCCGCCAGGCGCCACTGTATGCGCTCGGCCAGGGATGGCAGGAAGCTGTCCCTGGATTCCATGCACCATATGCCCGCCGTGGTGCCGCAGTCCTCCTCCAGGACTATCATGTCCTGGACGATGTCCACCAGCCTCCTGGTGAGGTAGCCGGCGTCGGAGGTCCTCAGGGCGGTGTCGGCCAGGCCTTTGCGCGCCCCGTGGGTGGAGATGAAGTACTCCAGCACCGACAGGCCCTCGTTGAAGCTGGAGCGGATGGGGAAGTCAATGATCTTCCCGGACGGATCCGTCATCAGGCCGCGCATGCCGGCCATCTGCCGTATCTGTGACATGTTGCCCTTGGCCCCGGAAGTGGCCATCATGTATACGCTGCCAAAGCGGTCCAGCGACTGCGAGACCAGGTCGGTGACCTTGTCCGTGGCATCGGTCCACACGTCCACCATCCCGGTGTACCGCTCATCGTCGGTGATCAGGCCGCGGAAGTGCTGGTCCTCGATCCGGGCTACCACCTTCTCGGCCTCCTTGAGGACCTGGCTCTTGTCCTGCGGGACCTTGACGTCGTTGACGCTGATGGTGGTCCCGGACTTGGTGGCATAGAGGAACCCCAGGTTCTTGGCCTTGTCCACCATCTGGGCCGTGGCCTCGCTGCCGCACTGTTTCAGGCAGCGGGCGATGAGCTTTTTCAGCATGCCCTTGTCCACGGTCTCGTTGACGAAAGCCATCCCGGGCGGAAGGACGGAGTTGAAGATGATGCGGCCCACGGTGGTCGTCAGCCGCTGGCCGTTCTCCGCAATCTCCGCCTCGCCCTCGACCTCCGGGGGCTTGACCTCTATCTCGGCTCCCACGTCTACCATGTCCAGGTTGTAGGCCAGCTCCGCCTCCTTGAATGAGCCGAACTTCAGGCCCTCGCCCCTGGAACCCGCCTTGAGCGATGTCAGGTAGTAGCATCCCAGGACCATATCCAGCGTCGGCGCTACGACCGGCTCGCCGTTGCTGGGCAGCACCATGTTACGCGTGCTCAGCATGGCCTTCCGGGCCTCCATCACCGCCGCCTTGGAGAGCGGGACGTGGACAGCCATCTGGTCGCCGTCGAAGTCTGCATTAAAGGCCGTGCACACCAGCGGATGAAGCTGGATGGCGCTCCCCTCGATGAGCACCGGCTCGAAGGCCTGGATGCTCATGCGGTGCAGGGTCGGCGCGCGGTTGAGCAGCACCGGCCTCTCCTTCACCACATCCTCCAAGATGCCCCATATCTCCGGCCGGGCCCTCTCCACCATGCGCTTGGCGCTCTTGATATTGGTGGCTATGCCCTGCTGGACCAGGCGGTACATCAGGAAGGGCTTGAACAGCTCCAGCGCCATGCGCTTGGGCAGGCCGCACTGGTGAAGCTCCAGGTCCGGCCCCACCACGATCACGGAGCGCCCGCTATAGTCAACCCGCTTGCCCAGGAGGTTCTGCCGGAACCGGCCCTGCTTGCCGCGAAGGACATCGGACCGCGACTGGAGCGGCCGGTTGCCCACGCCGGTGATGGCCCGGCGCTGCCGGCCATTGTCGATAAGGGAGTCCACCGCCTCCTGCAGCATCCTCTTCTCGTTGTGAATGATGATCTCCGGGGCCCCCACGTCCAGCAGCCTCCTGAGGCGGTTGTTGCGGTTGATGACGCGCCGGTACAGGTCGTTGAGGTCGCTGGTGGCGAACCTCCGGCCGTCCAGCTGCACGATCGGCCTCAGGTCAGGAGGCAGAACGGGAAGGACGGTGATGATCATCCACTCCGGCTTGTTGCCGCTGCGCCGGAAGGCTTCCACTACCTGCAGTCTCTTGATGGCCTTCTTGCGCCGCTGCCCTGAAGCGGAGTTGATCTCCTCGTGGAGCCGGGCGTGGAGCTCATCCAGGTTCAGCTTCTGCAGCACGGTCAGGATGGCCTGCGCGCCGGTGTCCGCCTCAAACATGTACCCGTACTTGTTGCGCAGATCCCGGTAGCGGCTGTCGGTGAGGAGCTTGAACGGGTTGAGGTCTTCAACATCGGTGATCTTGTCCTCGACCTCCTTCTCCGCCGCCATCCGGTCGTCCACGCTCAGGTCTTCTCTCTCGGCCAGCTTCTCCTGCTCCTGCTTGAAATCAGCCAGCAGCTGCTCCCGGGCGGTCTCATCGACCTTTATCACCATGTACTGCGCGAAGTAGATCACGCGCTCCAGGCTGCGGGGCGAAAGGTCCAGCAGCAACCCAATGCGGCTGGGGATGCCCTTGACGAACCAGCTGTGAGCCACCGGGGCCGCCAGGTCGATATGGCCCATCCTCTCCCGGCGCACCTTGGACAGCGTCACCTCGACGCCGCACCGGTCGCACCGGATGCCTTTGTAACGGATCTTCTTGTACTTGCCGCAGTAGCACTCGAAATCCTTGGTGGGCCCGAAAATGCGCTCGCAGAAAAGCCCGTCTCTCTCCGGCTTCAGGCTGCGGTAGTTGATGGTCTCCGGCTTGGTGACCTCACCCCAGGACCAGCTCTTGATCTGCTCCGGTGAAGCCAGCGAGATGCGTATGCCACTCAGGCTGTCAGCGTTAAGCACAGGTCTTCCTCCTTGGAGATTGGCGCTTACTCATTCTTGGGCCCAGGCAGGCCCTCGTTCACGAACAGCTCTATGGAGAGCCCCAGGCTCTGCAGCTCGCGAACGAGCACGTTGAATGACTCCGGCAGACCAGGAGGATGCACGTCTTCCCCCTTGGTGATGGCTTCGTAGGCCTTGGCCCGGCCGGCAATGTCGTCGGACTTGATGGTCAGTAGCTCCTGGAGGGTATGGGCGCCTCCGTAGGCCTCCAGGGCCCAGACCTCCATCTCTCCGAACCTCTGCCCGCCGAACTGGGCCTTTCCACCCAGGGGCTGCTGCGTAATGAGTGTGTAGGGCCCTGTGGAGCGTGCGTGGACCTTGTCCTCCACAAGGTGAATGAGCTTCATCACATAGACGTAGCCCACCGTCACGGGCTGGTCGAAGGGCTGGCCGGTGCGGCCATCGTACAGCACCGTCTTCCCATGAATGGGCGGGGAGACGGACCGCTGCCGGCTCACCTTCTCCACCTGCTTCTGGATCTCATCTTCGGTGAGCCCCTCAGACTCCACCCCCAGCTCCTTGAGCCAGAGCTGCAGGCAGGCGCGCTTGGACTCGCCGTTGTATTCCTCAGCCAGGACGACGGCCGGGTTGAAGCCCTGCTCCTGGAGCCACTCCCGGGCGCGCTCCAGCCGGCTCCTGGCGCTGGTATTGCCGGTGGTGGCATTCGCCTGGCGGACGATCCAGGCCCTGGCCAGGGTATCCTCCACCACTTCAGTGTCGGCGCTCTCGAACACCGGGCAGTCCGCCTTGAACCCCAGCTCGTTGGCCGCCCAGCCAAGGTGGGTCTCAAAGATCTGCCCCAGGTTCATGCGGGATGGCACGCCGATGGGGTTCAGCACAATGTCAATGGGGGTTCCGTCCGGCAGGAACGGCATGTCCTCCTCCGGCAGGATGCGGGAGATGACGCCCTTGTTGCCATGCCGGCCGGCCAGCTTATCTCCCTCGGATGCCTTGCGCTTCTGGGCCACCCAGACGCGCACCAGCTTGCTCACACCCTCGGGCAGCTCATCGCGGTTGGTGAAGATCTTGACCGCGATCACCAGGCCCCTCTCGCCGTGGGGCACTCTGAGGGAGGTGTCCTTGACCTCGCGGGCCTTCTCGCCGAATATCACCCGGAGCAGCTTCTCCTCCGCGCTCAGCTCCGTCTCGCCCTTGGGCGTGATCTTCCCCACCAGGATGTCGCCGGATTCGACGTCGGCGCCTACCTGAACGATGCCGTCGTCATCCAGCTTCCGCAGGCTTTCCTCGCCCACGTTCGGTATGTCCCTGGTGATCTCCTCAGATCCCAGCTTGGTTTCCCGGGCCTCCACCTCATAGCGCTCGATGTGTATGGAGGTAAACTTGTCCTCCTTGACCAGCTTCTCCGAGACCACGATGGCGTCCTCGAAGTTGTAGCCCTCCCAGCTCATGAAGGCGCAGAGCACGTTCTGCCCCAGCGACAGGATCCCGTGGTCGGTGGCCGAGCTGTCCGCCAGGACCTGCCCGGGCTTGACCCGATCGCCCTTGCTGACGATGGGGCGCTGGTTGATGCACGTCCCCTGGTTCGTCCGCATGAACTTCATCAGGGGGTAGCTGCGTTCCTCACCCTCATCGGTCATGAGCACGATCTCCCGGCTGGTCACTGAGGTTACCTCTCCCTCATCTCCGGCAATCACCAGCTGGCCGCTGTCCCTGGCCACCTGCTGCTCCATCCCGGTACCCACCACCGGGGACTCAGAGCAGAGCAGGGGCACCGCCTGGCGCTCCATGTTGGAGCCCATCAGGGCCCGGTTGGCGTCATCGTGCTCCAGGAAAGGAATCAGCGAGGCCGATATGCCCACGATCTGCTTGGGGGAAACGTCCATCAGGTCTACGTATTCAGCGGATACCCGGGGGAACCGCTCTCCCTGCCGGGCCTCAATCCGCTTCTCACTGAACTCGTCGTAGGAATTGAGAGGGGCGCTGGCCTGGGCCACCACGTAGTCCTCTTCCTGGTCCGCGGACAGATACACTATCTCGTGGGAGGCGAAGGGAACCACCTTGATCTCCCGCTCCGGGAGGGCGGCCAGCTCCCTCGCCAGGGAGGGAGTGATGCGGGCGCCCTCCTTGGCCACACGCTGGCCGTCCTGATCCTCGATCACCTCGCCCAGGGCCCGGTTGACCAGCTGATCGTAGCTGTTCTTCACCTGGCGCACGACCTTGCGATAGGGCGTGACTATGAACCCGTACTCGTCGATGGCCCCGTAGGTGGCCAGCGACGCGATAAGGCCGATATTAGGCCCTTCCGGCGTCTCGATGGGGCATATGCGGCCATAATGGGAGTGATGAATGTCGCGCACTTCGAATCCGGCCCGCTCCCTGGAGAGCCCTCCGGGGCCGAGGGTCGACAGACGGCGCTTGTGCGTCAGCTCGGCCAGCGGGTTAGTCTGGTCCATGAACTGGCAGAGCTGCGAACCGCTGAAGAAGTCCCTGATGGCTGTGGTCACCGGCCGGGTGTTTATCATGGCATTTGGCGTGACCGTGGCTGTGTCCACGATGCTCATGCGCTCCCTGACCATGCGCTCCAGGTTCAGCAGCGCCACGCGCAGCTGGTTCTGTATGAGCTCGCCGACGGTGCGCAGCCGGCGGTTGCTCAGGTGGTCGATGTCATCCGGCGCCTCTTGCCCGTTGTTGACCATGATGATGTGGCGGACGATGGACACCAGGTCTTCGCGGCTCAAAGCCAGCATGTTGGCGTTGTCCGGCCCCGCGCCCAGCCGCTTGTTCAGCTTGTAGCGCCCTACCTTGCCCAGGTTGTAGTGCCTGGGATGGAAGAAGAGGTTGTTCAGCAGGTTCCGGGCGTTATCCACGTTGGGCAGGTCCCCGGGCCGCAGGCGCCGGTATATCTCCAGGATGGCTTCGTTCTCGTTCTTGATGAACGAGTCCTGCTTGGCGGAGGCGGCGATGAACGAGCGGTCGGCCGCGTTGTCCACGTCCTCGAAAAGGGGCGTCAAGTCCTCAATGGAGGCATACCCGATGGCCCGCAGCAGGGTAGTAACCGGGAAACGCCTCTTGCCATTAACCTTGACCCAGATGATGTCCTTGTTGCTGGTCTCGAAATCCAGCCAGGAGCCATGCTCAGGGATGAGCTTGCCATAGCACAGGTCGCGGCCGGTGGCCATGTCCGTCTCTATGGTGAGGTAGAGGCCGGGGGAACGGATGAGCTGGCTCACCACCACCCGCTCGGCGCCATTTATAATGAAGGTGCCCGTGGGCGTCATCAGCGGGATGTCCGCGATGAAGATGTTCTGTTCCTTGATTTCCCCCGTCTCCTTGACCACCAGCTGGACCTTGGCGTAGAGGGGGGCGGAGTACGTCAGATCGCGCTCCCGGCAGGCCGGTATGGAGTTCTTGGGAGGGCCCAGCTCGCAGTTGACGAAGCGCAGCTCGAGTCGAGTGCCGGCCAGGTCCTGGATGGCCAGCCCGTCAAAGAGCTCCCGCAGGCCGTTCTCGAGGAAACGGCGGAACGAGTCAAACTGGACCTGGATCAGGTTGGGTATTTCGAGTACCGGGGGGGTGGTGGCAAACGACCTCCTGGCAACGTCATTTGAATCAGATAGCGACGACGTGGGAATCAACTCCTACACACTCCTTTGCTGGGCACGATTCGCCTAAAGTGAAAAGGAAGGGGATCACTTGACAAACGATAGGAACACGCAATGAGGATATCGCATTGATGCGCAACTTCTAATTATAGTGGGTGCTCACCCCCATGTCAATGGGTTTGAAGGCGCCAACCGGCACTTGTCCCCCATGGGGGCCGCCGGCCTATGAATGAGGCTTCCCCTGCCACCGGCTCCACAGCCTCCTCAGCCCGCCGGTAGTCGAAGCCACCGAAGGAGGCTCGTCCACCTCCCTGGAGTTGCCCCCGAGGCCCAGGGTCAACCGCCCCCGGAAAACGAAGGTCACCGGAAGCCAGATGACCGCCTCGAAGGTGTAGCCATTATCCGCCAGCCTGCGCGGCAGATGCCCGGTGTACCCGTTCTGCCCCATGGTCCACCACTCCACCACGGAGGGCTCCACGCCATGGATGTCCACGTTGAGGTGCTCGTAGCGGTAGTCCCAGCGGAAGGAAAAACGCGGCAGCGAAGGGATCCTGGGCTTGAGCCGGGCCACGATGATCCGGGCCTTGTCAGTGATCCGGCCTTTCTCGTAGACCTCGAAATCGTAGTTCCGGTCCAGATGGCTCACTTCGGCCCTCACCCTGAAGCCTGCGCCGGCCTCCCCCTGGTCCACCTCTTCCGGCTCTATCAGCGTCTCCGGCTTGCCTGAGGCCGGCATCCTCTCCGGCGGGGCAACCCCGGATTCGGACGGGAGCACCTCGACGGGCGGCACCTGCACCGAGGCTTCGATTGGCGAAACCTCGATGGGGGCCGGCTCAAGGGGGGCGCTGGCCATCGCCGGAGCCTCGACCGG
>CAYRGJ010000002.1:95533-186049 GCA_964423835.1 uncultured Dehalococcoidia bacterium
CCTCGACCGGCAGAGCCTCGATGGGGGCCGGCTCAAGGGGGGCGCTGGCCATCGCCGGAGCCTCGACCGGCAGAGCCTCGATGGGAGCCAGCTCAAGGGGGGCGATGACCGCCGCCGGCGTCTCGATGGCCTCCGGGGGGGCCGGGTTGGTCAGGCCCGGAGCGGCCTCAACCGGCGACGGCGCAAATCCCGGCCAGGCGGCCGTCATCTGGGCCGGGGCGGCGGGGACCCCAGCGGGCAGGCCCTTCTTCCGGGGGCGCCCTCTCCGGCCCTGGTAGGTCCGGGCGAACTCCTCCACGAAAGCCCGGGGGATGAGCCACCGGTTGGCGATCTTCACCCCCGGTATCTTGCCCTGCCGGACCAGCTGGGCCACTCCTACCCCGGTGATGCCCAGGATCCTGGCAACCTGGGGGCTGCTCAGGAAGGCGGCATCAACGTCATCAGCCATTTCCACGCTCATCCGGCTCTGGCCAGGGTGTTTTGTTTAGGTAGGTAAAGATTATGGCCTGGCACACATCCCGTGTCAATAGGGCACCGGCATTTGCCGGGCTTTCACTCCCTGGCCCGGCGCAGGCACAACAGCGCCAGCCCGGCCAGCACGCCACCCTCAAAGACTGCGGTGGCCATCTTTGTGGCGATCTGAGTGGCCTCGGTGCGCCACCCGCCCCATTCAGAGCCCACGATGCAGACCGACTGAGCGACACCCAGGATGACCACTGCCGCCCCACCCCACGAAAGGAGCCGCGCCACCGTGGAGACGGCCGATGTCCCGTCGCCCTTTCGGGCCGTGGCCAGAGCGCCCAGTCCAAGCAAAACACCCGAGCAGAAGATGGCCTGTTCCAGGTAGACCAGGATGACCTGAGCCACCATCCAGTTTTCCCTGGTGGTGTCCGCCTCATCGAAGGTGGCCGCGAGATAGAACACGATCCCGGCGAAGAAGAGGAGGACGACCGTCATGGCAATGGGAACCAGGTTCCGGGGCGAGCCGGCCGCCAGGGGGTCCTGGGCTTCCGGCGCGCCCCCGCCGGGGGATTCCGGCTGCGGGGCCGCGCTGTCGTTATGGCTGTCATCTCTTGGCTTCACGCGTCTCCTTTCCTGGCCGCACCCCCACCTCAAGGATGGCCCGGGGCGGCGATCCCTTCATTCGCGTGTGACATGTTATCACTTCCCCGTGGCGCAGGCCACCCCCCTGTGTTACCATGAACCTGGCCTGCAGCAAGGAGGTGGCAGCATTGAGCCAGATCGGATCCAAGAGGGTTACCATGTTCTGCGGTAAGGGCGGGGTAGGGAAGACCACCTCCGCGGCCGCCACCGCCCTGCACCACGCCCTGGAGGGCCGGAAGACCCTGGTCATCTCCACGGACTTCACGCCTTCTCTGCGGGATATCTTCGAGATCGACTCCCCCGCCAGGCCGGCCCCGGTCACCGAGAATCTGTACCTGGATGAGATCAGCTATGACGTGGTCAAGCAGCTGTGGGACCAGAAGTTCGGCCCCCAGGTGTACGGCCTTTTCTCCGCCTTCGTCGAGATCGGATACCAGGAGTTCCTGGACTACGTGGCCACCATGCTTCCCGGGTTGAAGGACGAGTTCATGGTGGACTACATCCGGGAGATCAGTGAGTCCGGGCAGTATGACAGGGTGGTCTGGGACACCGCCCCCGCGGGCCAGACCCTGGGCCTGCTGCGCATGCCCTCCCTGGTTAGCAACCACCTCAAGCCGGCCGCCAGGGTCTACTCAGCCCTGAAGGCCACGGGCAACATGAAGCGCTCCGTCCTGAGCGTGATCCAGGACTGGGAAAACCTGTCCAACAAAGACCTGGCCTTTCTGCGGGACGAGGTCCAGTTCAACCTGGTGACCATAGCCGAGGCCCTGGCCGTGCGGCAGCTGCAGGACATCTTCGAGGAGCTCCGAAGCTACGGCCTGGGCATTAACCACATCGTTATCAACCAGGTGATCGAAGATGCCGACTCGCCGTTCCTGCTCCGCAAGGCACAGATGCAGCAGAAGTACCTGGCCGAGGTGGAGGGCGGCTACGGCTATGGCATCGGCTCCACACGGATCCCCCTGTTCCCCTTCGAGGTGAGGGGCCTGGAACGGATCAGGGAGGTGGAGCGGAAGCTCTTCGGGGCGGCCTCGTGAACCGCGGTATATGTGACCAGCAAGCAGGCTAGTGCAGAATGTTAGCTGTTATTGGCCTGAAGACGCCGTGGAATTTGGCATTTGGACGGCCATGTGAGGAGGCTCTGCCAAGCAAGGGTGGGGGGGCAACCTTGCTCCTAGCCTGCTTGCTGATACACTCTTCAAACATCTTAAATCGCCTTACGGATACCTGGCGCTGAAGCCCGGCCTCGCCATCACGACCAGGCCGCCGCACCGCAGCACCTTCTACAGGCGGCCGCGCGGCCTCATGAAGTCCGCCAGCCGGCTGCTCTTACGCTTCATCTATCGGCTTCGTCATATCGGCTTGATCATTTCGTCATTGCCACGGGGCCCCTGCTCACGGCGCTGCGGGATGGGCGCATCCCGCGCGGCAGGTCCCCCGGCCGGTCCGGCGCGCGGCCTAGAGCCGCACCCTCACGATGTCAATAGCGATCATGCACATCAACACCATTACCAGACCCCACACCATCACATCAGTTCTGCTCGGCATTTCCCCTCCCATCTTCATCCCGTTTCCCTCAAAACGGGCTCTTCCTGTTGCCCCGCAACAGGTGCCATTCTGTTCTGTCTACGTTCGGCGGGTCCAGAACTCGGCCTTGGCCAACGCCAGGTAGGCGGCGTTCGCCAGAAGCAGAATGCCCAGCAGGAAAGGGAAGATCTTGGCGTTGGGGGACGAGAATACGACCCAGGAGCTGATGCCTGACATCGAGAAGAACAGGATCAGACCTGACATCATGTTCATCCACGACAACATCTGTGACATCTTCCAACCTCCCTTTCCTGCTATTTCAACCGCGAGCTGTCCGCTCCTGCTCCTCCGGGTGTCACTGCTGGAAGAGCCGGGTGGCGTAAGCCATGGACAGCCTGGTCAGTTTGCCCTGCTGCTGTCCCTTACCCTGCTGGCCCTTGCCCTGCTGGACCGGAGACCTGGCAGCCCTCAACTGGGAGAACCAGGCGCTGTCGGCGCTCGGCTCGATGCCGGTGGCCACCAGGTTGATCTTGCACTTCCCGGTCATCTCCGGCCGAGGCAGGTTCATACCGAAGAAGATCAATGCATGGGGGTCAACGCTCTTGGAGATGAGGCTGGCTGCCTTCTCCACCGAGCCCAGGGTCAGGTCGGGCCCGCCGGTGAAGCAGAACAGGACCCCCTTGGCGCCGGTCACATGGGTCTCCAGCAGCGGCTCGAAGACTACTTCCTGGGCGGCATGCTCGGCCCCGTTCGGACCCTCTCCGCGGCCCGTGGCCATCAGGGAGATGCCCGGTATGCTCATTACCCTCTTCACGTCCGCCATATCTACGTTAATCTCGCCGGGTACGTTGATCAGCTCAGAGATGGCGGTGATGCCCTCGGACACCACGCCGTCCGCGGCGGCGAAGGCCTTCGAAATGGGCACGTCATGGTCCCCCAGGCGAAGGAGGTGGTCGTTGGGAACAATGATGGTGGAGTTCACCTTGTCCATCAGCGTCCTCAAACCGTTGAAGGCCACGTCGGCCCTCCTGGTGCCCTCGAAGGTGAAGGGGGTGGTCACCACCGCGATGACCAGGGCCCCGCTCTCCCGGGCGATCTCGGCCACCACCGGAGCCGAACCAGTCCCGGTGCCTCCGCCCATGCCCGCCGTGATGAATATCAGGTCAGCCCCCCGGCAGGCCTTCTGCAGCGCCATCTTGTTCTCCCTGGCAGCCGCTTCGCCTACGCGGGCGTCACCACCGGCCCCGAATCCCTGGGTCAGATGCGAGCCGATCTGTATGGACTGACAGCGCTGGATCAGTTCCAGGGATTTGACGTCGGTGTTCATCACGACATAGTCCAGGCCGCTGATGTTGCAGAACTGCATCATGCGCCGGACCGTGTTGCAGCCACCGCCGCCCACTCCGATGACCTTGATGTGCGCGATTACCTTGCGGGAGTCGCCTCCCCTGTTATTGCCGAATGTCCCCTCTATCATTCTCAACCCCTCCTCTCACAGATTTTTCGTCTTCAGGCCCCTCATGTCCTCTTCAGGAGTTGGCTTGAGGCTGGCGTGAGGCAGGATGGCCCTGGTCCTCATGCCAACTCCTGTGCCAAATTCACTGTGCGCGGTCAGCTCCTGCCACCCCGCGACTGTCCCATCATTACCAGGTAGACCGAGCTGAGGATGGCCAGCACGCCACCCGCGCAGACCACTACCTTGGCCGGGATGGTGTCGAACTGGTTCCAGTCGGCGATGCTCGTGAGCAGACGGCTGAATACGCCCGACAGGATCAGCGATAGAAGGCAGAAACCCGCCACGACGTTCAACCAACCAATGACTCGTGTCATTCGCCGCTACCTCCTCTCGATTCTGGTCCCTGCCCTAGTACCGGTTGCGATTCCCGCCCGAGGCGTCGTTGAGGCTCCTGCCCAGCCGGGAAAGCCATCCCCTGGCCGATGAAGCTGCCGACTGTGCGGTCGATCCCTGGACCGAAGCCAGGTACCCGGATCCCGTCCCCGTCGTGGCGTAGGCCTGGTTGGCAGTCCTTATGCCGGTGGCGATGAGGGTAACCTTGGCCTTGCCTCGAAGCTCCTCGCTCAGGGTGGCCAGTCCGAACTTGAAGTGGCACTGGGGGTCGCACTCGCGGGCGACCAGGGTGCCAGCCTCATTGACCTCGGTGAGGGTCAGGTCGGGACCGCCGGAGAAGCTGACCAGGAGGCCCTTGGCCCCGGTCATCTTCACATCCACCAGGGGGTTGCTCATGGCCTGCTCCGTGGCGTCCATGGCCGGATGCGAGCCCTGGCCCTGGCCGATGGCCATGATAGTCACGCCGGGGATGCCCATGACCCTCTTCACGTCAGCCATGTCCACATTAATCTCTCCGGGGATGTTGACCAGCTGGGATACGCTGACAATGCCTTCGGCCACCACGTCGTCGGCCATCTTGAAGGCCTCGCTGATGTTGGTGTTGTGCTCGGCATACTGCAGGAGCTTGTCGTTGTGGATGATTATCAGGTTGTCCACCACGGTCCGCAGCAGCCCGAGACCGCCGTACGCCACCTCCGTCCGCTTCTTGCCCTCGAAGGAGAAGGGCGTGGTCACCACCGCGATCACCATGGCTCCTGCCTCCTTGGCGATCTTGGCCACCACGGGGGAAGCGCCGGTGCCCGTGCCACCGCCCATGCCCACCGCGATGAAGACCATCTCGGCATCCTTGACCGCCCTCTTCAGCAGGAACTCGCCTTCCTCGGCGGCCCGGCTGCCGACCCGGGGATCGCCACCCGCCCCGAAGCCGTGGGTCATGTGTTCGCCGATTTGCACCGACAGCGCACCTTGAATCAGGTCGAGAGACTTGACGTCAGTATTGGCAGCGACGTATTCCACGCCCGGTATCTGACGGGCTCGCATCATGCGTCGAACTGTATTGCATCCGCCGCCCCCCACGCCGATAACCTTGATCATGGCGGGCGCCTTGCCTCGATCCGAGGCCCTGAAGTATCCATCCCGCATGGGTTCAATCATTAAGCTCACCCTCCTTTCGTTTTCTCCATCTTCTCTTCACCTTGTCTCTGTGACGGGCTCGGGCCGCGGGGCCAGGCTATACCCCCCTTCCCCGCCGCACGCCTGTCTCCTCGTCCTTGAAGGCCAGGATGATCCCGTTGCCGACCAGGAGCATGGACAGGAGGAATACTATGGTCTTGGAGGCAGTGTTCTCAAACCAGGTCCAGCCGGCAATGTCCGAGAGCGCGAACATGAGCAGTGCGCCTATCGTCAGATTGGCCAGGCTCAGCATGCGTGCCATATGCAGGCCTCCTTCACGTGGTACCTGATGCCCAGCGGCCAACGCGGCCGGTCCTCGAGTCCGCGGGCATCGGTCCGGATTTCAGGCACCGCGATGCGCTCCGATCTCGTACTTGGCCAGGCCCATGTACACGGCATTGACCAGCAGGACCATGCCCAGGATGAAGGGGAATATCTTGGCCTGCCCCGAGACGTATACGACCCAGTTGGTTATGCCGGACATGGAGAAGAAGAGTATGAAGGCGGCCACCGCGTTCATAATCGTCAAGAACACTGACATTTGTTTCTTTCACTCCCCTTTCGCCAGACTACGCTGGCCAGCGCTCCTGCGATTACCAGGGCGATCTTCTGCCGCTGAAGAAGGTCTTAACGTCCTCTTTGAGCTCGGACATCCAGTTGGTGGGCAACGGAGGGTTGATGCCAGTGGCCAGAAGGGTGACCTTCACCACGTTCCTCATCTCTTCGGAGGGGGAAGACATGCCGAAGAACATGAGGGCGCTGGGATCCACTTCCCTGGCGATCAGGTTGGCGGCATCATTGACCTCGCCCAGGGTCAGGTCGGGCCCTCCGGCGAAGTTGAACAGGACTCCGCGGGCGCCGGAGACTGCGATGTCCAGCAACGGGTTCATAATGGCCATCTCGGCCGCTTCCTGTGCCGGGTAGCGCGAATTGGTGTCCGCCCGGCCGATGGCCATGAGCGCCCCGCCGGGGATGCCCATAACCGCCTTCACGTCAGCAAGGTCGACGTTAATCTCTCCGGGGACGTTGACCAGGTTGGACACGGCCATGATCCCCTCGGAGATGGCTTCGTCGGCCACACCGAAAGCGTGCTGGGTCGGGGTACGAGAGTCCGTGTACTGAAGGAGTCTGTCGTTGTGGATGATGATCAGGTTGTCGACCTCGCCTCTCAGCCGGCGAATGCCGCCCAGGGCCAGCTGGAAGCGCTTCTTGCCCTCGAAGGCGAACGGAGTGGTCACGATGCCCACCACCAGCGCGTGGCTCTCCTTCGCGATCTGGGCCACGACCGGGGCCGCCCCGGTGCCGGTCCCGCCGCCCATGCCGGCGGTGATGAAGACGAGCTCGGCGTCCTTGAGGGCCCTCTTCAACAGGAAGCGGCCTTCCTCCGCAGCCCGCTCACCCACCCTGGCATCTCCGCCGGCGCCGAAGCCGCGGGTCAGGTGCTCACCGATTTGCACTGACAGGATCTCTCCCGGGACCGAGTCAAGGGACTTGATGTCCGTATTGCACACGATATACTGGCAACCCGGTGTTGGCTTCTTGAGCATGCGCTTGACGGCGTTACACCCGCCGCCACCGACCCCAATTACTTTGAGCGGCGCAGGGACCCTTTGATCGGCATGATCCACTTCTCTTCTCCTCCTTCTCTTCTTTCGTTCACCCGGAGCTCATCCCCTCCCACAAACGCAGCCTCAGCGCCCAGGGCCAGGTTCGGAGAGTCGCGCACATTCTACGACCCGTTTTGAACCTTTGTCAATAGGCGCGCGCACATGAAATAGAAGAAATGACGAGGGGGGTAGTTGAACGTGATATAAATGTGATATTCCACCCCCATATTTCAGATCATGTCATTACACCTTTGGTTTCAGTACATACATCCATTTCTCTGTACTCCCTCCTCTTGACATTTCATTTCGGCCGGTGCTATAATCCCGAAAATCGAATTGCAGGATGGAGGGAAGCTGAAGATGGCTGCCAAAGAGGCGGGGCGGGTATTCAGACCGCCCTATGTGACCTACGCCACCTGGGCCAGGGTTCTGGAGGACGTCAGGGAGCGCCGGCCGACCCGAATGGACCCCAGCTACTATCGCGAGCTGGGGCTCTCCGACAGCACGGGGGTGACGGTGAAGGCGGCGCTATCCTTCCTCGGGCTGGTGGACGAGGACGTCATCCCGAGGCAGCAGCTGCTGGACCTGGTCTCATCGGAGGGTGATGAGCGGCAGCGCCTCACCAGGCAGATGGTGCAGGAGTCCTACGCCCCCATCGTAGGCGGCATCGATCTGGAACGGGCCACCATGGGGCACCTCATAAAGGCCTTCGCTGATGCCGGTGCCAGGGGCAACGTGGGCCAGAAGTGCGTGACCTTCTTCCTGGCCCTGGCCAAGGACGCCGGCCTGACCCTCTCGCCAGGCCTGGCCAGAGGGTCCCGGGTGGGCCTGCCGCACCGGCGCGAGGTGGTCCCGGCGGGAGGCAACCGCGGCGCCCCTGCCGCGTCGCGTGGCCGGTCGCCTCGGCGCGGGGGGCCGGCGGCTGCCAGCCATCTGGCGGCCAAGCTGCCCCCATTCGATCCGGAGTGGTCGCGGGAGGTCAGGGAGCAGTGGCTGGCCCATCACCTGGCCCTCCAGGCCACCGCCAGCTGGATGGACAAGTTCCCCTCCCTGAAGGATGAGTGGTCGGACGAGTTCAAGGTCAAGTGGCTCGAGTCCTGGAAGGAGATCCTCAACAAGAACCTGCCACCGCCGGCCGTGTAGCCGCTACGCCGGGGCTCCCTGGAGCGAGAAGGGGCTGGTCCGGTCGATCCTGACCCCCGCCAGCTGGCCCGTCAGGCTGCCTTCGGCGGAGAAGAACACCAGCTTGTCCTCCGGCGTCCGCCCCCACCACTTCCCCTTCTTCCGCCCCTCCACCAGCACGGTTACGGTCCGCCCCTGGTAGGCGCCGTTGATCTCGGCGGCGATGCCATTCTGCAGGGCCTCGGCCCGGGAGCGGCGGGCCTCCTTGACCTCCGCCGGGACGTCGTCGGGCATCAGCCTGGCAGCGGCCGTGCCCGGCCGGGGGGAGTAGGCAGCGATGTGCACCTGGTCAAAACGGGCCCGGCGCAGTACCTCCAGGGTGCCGCCGAACTGCGCCTCGGTTTCGCCCGGGAAGCCCACTATGACATCGGTGCTGAGGGCCACCCCGGGGACCTGGCGGCGGATGTCCGCCAGCAGCCCCAGATAGTCGGCCACCGTGTAGCCCCTCTTCATCGCCTTCAGGATGGCATCGTCTCCCGCCTGGATGGGCAGGTTCACGTGGCGGCAGACCTTGTCTAACCGGGCGATGGCGCCGATGAGCTTCTGGCTCATGTGGGCGGGATGGCTGGTCAGAAAGCGGACGCGCCACAGGCCCTGGATGCCGGCCACCTGCTCCAGCAGGCCGGCCAGGTCGGCCCGGGAGGGAAGGTCCTCACCATATGCGTCCACGATCTGGCCCAGGAGGACTACTTCCCGGGCACCGCGGTCCGCCAGGGCCCCCGCCTCTGCGCAAATCTCGTCCGGCGGCCGGCTGTGGGCCCGGCCGCGCCGGAAGGGCACAATACAGTACGAGCAGAAGCTGTCGCAGCCCTGCATTACCGGGACGTACGCGCTGACCGGGACCTCCCGGGGAAGCAGGGGGCCGGCCACAGCCAGGCCCGGCAGGCCGTGCTCCTCGCCCCACCGGGACAGAGTGCCCCAGTGCTGGGGGCGGAAGAAGAGGTCCACCCATGGGAAGCGGTCTCGGAGGATGTCCGTCCGGGAATCCACCAGGCACCCGGTCAGGGCGATGCGGACACCAGGGCGGGACCGCTTGAGGCTCTGGAGCGACCTCAGCTTGTTCACCACCCGCATCTCGGCGTGCTCCCGGACCACGCAGCTGTTCAGCACGATCAGGTCGGCCTCAGCGGCGGCCGCAGCGGTGAGCCCGGCCTGCTGGAGGCAGGCGGCGATGAAGCCGGAATCGGCCTTGTTCATCTGACAGCCGACGGTCCAGATGTGAAAGCGCTTCATGGCTGTTCCGGCCGGTGGCGCGTGCGGCCAACCGGGACTCGAGGCGGGTAGAGACGGTGCTGGCGGAGGGAGTGGGATTCGAACCCACGACGGAGGTTGAAGCCCCCGTAAGCGCTTAGCAGGCGCCCGCACTAGACCACTATGCGATCCCTCCCATGATCAGCCCGCGGCCGGCCCCGGGCAGACCGGCGACTCGCCCTCCTGGGCGTAGTGGGCATCCCATATCTCGACCTGGGTGCCCGGGTGCTTCTCCAACAGGGCCTGCCGTATCTGGGCCCGGTCGCCCTGGTCCTCAATGATCTCTACCTCCGACGCCGGCGTGGCGCTGCCCCGGCCCCATTTATGCTTGCAGACCAGGAACCCCGGGACCTGTATGTAGCCGAACGAAGCGGTCCCGCCGCAGCACGGCCTCTCCAGCCGGCCCATCCCCATCACGTAGAGGACCTTCCGGCCGCGGTAGGGCAGGGTCAGCTCCTCGATGGCGGTGTAGAACCCGGCCCGTCCCGCCACATCTTCGCCCAGCTGGGAATGCGTGTACCTGATGACGATCATGAGGATTCCTCTGCACGTCCGGGCTTCATTATAGCATAAGCGCCCTGCACCTCTACTCGCACAGGGCGCCGATCACGCCCGGGATGAGCCGGCGGGCCAGGTCGCGCCGGCTGCCGCCGCAGAGCACCACGATCAGCCTGCCCGAGCACACCGTGCCGGCCAATCGTACCAGCTCCCTGGCCACCCTCACGTGGCAGTCAGGCGTCAGGCCCATGTCCCCATACTCCCCCTGCGTCCCATCGTAGCCCCAGTTCCAGAAGATGCACTCCGGGCGGAAGTCGATGGCACGGGGAACGAACTCCTCCGTGACCAGCCCCAGGTAGCCGTCATCGGCAGCGCCCCGGGGGACATGGATGTTCACCTTCCGGCGGCGCTCCTCCGATGCGCCCGGGCAGAGGCAGGCATACAGCAAATCCGGGTCTTCCTCGAATATGTCCCAGGTGCCGTCACCGTGGTGGGCATCGGTATCAATAATGGCCAGCCTCCTCGCCCCGAACCGGCGCCGCAGTTCCCGGATAGCGATGGCCGCTCCGTTGAGCAGGCAGCCGCCGCCGAAGAAGCTGCGGCCGGCGTGATGATCGCCGTAGCCGGTGAAGGCAAAGGCGTTGTCTATCTCGCCCAGCCAGATCCGGGCCGCCGCCGCCACGGTGCCGGCGGCGGAGTACAGGGCCCCGGCGTAGGCCCCGGTCTCCTTCACCTGCCGGACCATCAGAGGGGTGTGCACCTGCAAGAGGGCCTCCTCGGCAATAGGCTCCAGCTCGAACGAAGACGGCGGCTTGAGCGGGCAGAAGGCATCGAAGAGGAAGACGTTGTCCCTCTCCAGGATGCCGGCCAGGGCGGCGGGGAAGTCACGCAGCCTCTCCCCGTCCTGGTAGTGAAAGAAGATGCCGGTCCGCCTCATCGCCCGCCCGGGACGCAGGCGCTCATCGCTGCCCGTCCCGGGGCAGCAGGCGCTCCAGCTCCTCTATATAGACTTCGCAAGTCCGGTGGTCGAAGAGGACGAAGACCACCTCTTCGAGGGAGGTCTTCTTCTGCTGCAGGAACGCGATGACGGTCCGTAGCGCCACCTCCGCCGCGGCGTCGATCGGGTAGCCGTAGGCGCCGGTGCTGATGGATGGGAAGGAGATGCTGGAGAGGCCCGCGGCCGCCGCCAGCGCCAGGCTTTCCCGGTAGGCGCTGGCCAGGAGCTCGGGTTCGCTGCTGTGGCCGCCGCGCCAGATCGGGCCGACGGTGTGGATGACGTGCGCCGCGCTGAGGTTGCCCCCGGTGGTCATGACCGCCTTGCCGGTGGGCAGGCGTCCCTGCTTCCTGACGATCTCCCTGCACTCCTCCAGGATGGCCGGGCCCCCGGCGCGGTGAATGGCGCCGTCCACGCCGCCACCGCCCATGAGGCCGGAGTTGGCCGCGTTGACTATGGCATCGGTCTCCTGCCGGGTAATGTCGCCCTGAATCAGAGATAGCCTCGTCTGGTTAATGATCACCTGCATCCGCAGCCTCCGTCGCCCCATTATAGTCAACCGCACCGGCGGATGCCACAGGCCCCCGAGGGGGTTTTGGCCCCGGGCTTCGCCTTGACAGGCAGGCCGATTTGGCTCACAATCTCAACTCAATAGACCGACCACGCGCGATTGGGGGGGTGGATGTCAAAACGCGTTCTCCTGATAAACACGCCTTATCCGTACGAGGAGTGCCCGGTGCCCCCTCTGGGGCTGGCTTACCTGGCCGGCATTCTGCGCCGCGAGGGGGCCGAGGTCCGCATACTGGACCTGCTGATGTCCCGCTACTCGCCTGACCTGTTGAGGAGGGAGCTGGCCGGCTTTCAGCCCCAGGTCGTCGGCGCCACCTGCTCCACGGTCAATTTCAAGGCGGCGTCGCGGGTCTTGCGCCTCTGCAAGGGCTTCAACCCCGGGCTGGTCACCGTCATCGGAGGGCCGCATGCCAGCTTCGTGGCCGCCGGCCTGATCGAGAAGGCTCCCTGGATCGATGTGGTGGTCATGGGCGAAGGCGACCAGACCGTGGTGGAGCTGGTGGAGGCCCTGAGCCGGGGCAGCGGGCTGGCCGGCGTGGCCGGCGTGGCCTTCCGAAAGGATGGCCGGGCCGTGATCAACAGCCCGAGGCCGCTGATAAGGGACCTGGATAGCCTGCCCCTGCCGGCCAGGGACCTGTTGCCCATATCGAAGTACCGGGCCCTGAAGGTGCCCTGCACCGTCATCACCAGCCGTGGCTGTCCCTTCGGCTGCATCTTCTGCTCCGCTCCCAAGATGTTCGGCCGGGGCGTCCGCTACCGCGATCCCAAGCTGGTGGTGGACGAGATCGAAATGATCAACCGGGAGCTGGGGTTCCACGAGATCAATATCGTGGATGACACCTTCACCGTGAAGGAGCCCCATGTCCAGGCCATCTGCCAGGGAATACGCGACCGGGGGCTGGACATCACCTGGTCGGTCTACTCCCGGGTGGACACCATAAACCCCCGGGTGCTGAGCACCATGAAGGAGGCCGGTTGCACCTGGGTCTGCTTCGGGCTGGAGTCCGGCTCACAGAAGATACTGGACACCATCAAGAAGCGGATCACCACCGCCAAGTCCCGGGAGGGCATCAAGATGGCCACCGAGTCCGGCCTGAACGTGCTGGCGTCCTTCATACTGGGGCTGCCCGGAGAGAACCCGGAGACCGCCGGTCAGACAGTGGGCCTGGCCAGAGAGCTCTTCGACACCTACAAGGTGAGCTATGGCTTCCACCTGCTGGCGCCCATGCCGGGCACGGAGGTCCGGGAGCGGGCCGGCGAGTACGGCATACGGATACTGACGCACGACTGGTCCCGGTACAACGCCAACCGTCCGGTGGCGGAGACGACCACCTTCAGCGCGGGCCAGATGATGGACATAGTCCACGCCTACGAGCACGAGGTTAACGAGGCCTGGGACGAGATGCAGAAGCAGGCCCGGCGCGGCGACCCCGTCCTCCGGGAACGGGTGGCCAAGGCGAACACCCAGGGGTTCGTGTGGAAGCTCCTCTCCAGCGGGGGGATAGAGCGGCTGGGCAATACGGGCCGCTCACAGGATGAGCTGGCCCTGGCGCTGTCCCGCGATCTGGATGTCAGCGCTGCCCTGGCTCGAGGAGAGATCAAGCGCCTGGTGGCCGACCGCAACCTGGTACGTGGGACCCTCCCAGGCAAGAAGCACCCCGTCTGGAAATGGGCCTGACGCGGACCGGCCGCCGGCAACGCGGCTGAAAAGACCCCCTCAGTGCGTTTCTGCCACGGCCGCCGGTTGGAGCGAAGCGCCGGCGAAGAAGTCACCGGCCTCCATCATGAGCCTGGCCGCCTTGCTGGCCATGAACCCAATGGCATTCAGGTGCGCGGTCAGGAGCAGCTCTCCTGACGCGCTGTGCGACGCCACCATCTGGCGCAGGCCCCGGGCCGACAGGTCGAACAGGTCGTCCAACTCCCTGGCCCCGGACACGTAGGCCCGCAGAGACCGCCTGAGGGTCCGGCCGGCCACGCGGGCCGCCCTCGACCTCGGGTTGGGCAGCCGTCCCAGCTGGTCCACCAGGGTAGGCAACTCCTCCAGCACCTTCCCCACGGCGCCGTTAAGCTCCTCACGACAGCCCCCGGCAAAGGCATCGCTGAAAGCAGTCATGATGGGCCTGGCAGACTCGTAGAGAGGCAAGGCGCTGACCAACCAATCCTGGTCATTGATGGTCTTCTTGAAGAGGCCCACAGTATCACCTCCTCCCCCGAAAGCGACGCTGGTCAAGATCTCTTCATCAGGGCCCGATGCCGCCCATTATAGCACCGGCCGCGCGCCGCAATGCAAGTCGTGGCCGATTCAGGCGTTGAGACCCGGTTGGACGGGCCGAGCGCGGGATGGCCGGGCGCTGCTTGCCGCTGAAGGGCTACTCGCCCCGCGGCGCCCGGCAGGAGGCCGCCACGGCCAGGGCCCGGGCCGCCCGGTCGAAGGTCGGGAAGCTGGGGAGCCCCTTTTCCGCCAGCTTGCCCCGGACCGCTATGGCCTGCTCCTCCAGCTGCCCCGCCGAGACCACCAGAAGGAAGGCCTTCGAGCACCGCTCCTTGAAGCCGGCCAGGGCGGCCACCAGGTCATCGAGGTAGGACGGATGGTAGTCCCATATCTGGGACAGGAAGGGCAGCGACAGCTCCGCCACCACCGAGTCTATGTTGTCGTCGCTCCGCAGGATGTCCAGGATCCTGATGGAGTCCGTGATGGACGGCGCATGCCAGGAGGTGTCCAGCGGGTTCACGTAGGTGCCGCCGATGGTATTGAAGAAGGAAGCGAACTGGTCATACGAGGCCTGGGTGAGTAGCGGCGCGGAGAGACCGGCCCGGGTGAAGGCATCGGCTATGACCACGGACTGGCCGCCGCTCTGGGCGGCGAGGGCCACCCTGGTGCCGCGGGGCGGCCGCACGTGGAGGATGACCTTCAGGCAATCGACCATCTCGTCCAGGCTGTCGACCCGGATGCCGCCGCACTGCTTCACCAGACTGTCCCACACCAGGGGGGCGGTGGCCATCGACCCCGTGTGAGAGGATATGGCCCGGTAGCCCTCCTCCCCTCTGCCTCCCTTCCAGACCAGGACCGGCTTCCTGGCGGCGGCCCGGCGCAGAGAGGCGGTGAACCTGGCCCCGTCCTTCACCCCTTCCACGTAGAGGCCGATGATCTTGATGGCGTCATCGTCGGCCAGGTAGTCCAGGTAGTCCGGGCTGTCCAGGACCGCCCCGTTGCCGTAGCTGACGGACTTGCCGATGACGAGCCCGTGGCGGGCCCCGACCTGGCTGAAGAAGATGGCGTGGGTGCCGCTCTGAGAGATGAAGCCCACCGGCCCGCTCCGGCCGTGATACTGGTTGATGTCCTGCCGCACCCCCAGCGCGGGGTTGAAGATGCCCATGCAGTTGGGCCCGACGAGGTTGAAGTCCGCCTCCCGGGCCGCCTTCACCAGGGCTTGCTCCAGCGCTGCGCCATCCTGGCTGTGCGTCTCCGAGAAGCCGGAGGTGAAGAGCGATGCCGCGCCCACGCCCTTCCGGATGCAATCCCCGATGATGCGGGGGGCCACCCCACGGGGCACTGCCACCACGACGTAGTCGATGGGGCCCGGGATATCCAGCAGGCTGGCGTAGTTCTCCACGCCGAGCTCCCGGATGCCGGGTAGCTCATGGGGATCGATCTGCACCGAGTAGAGCTTCCCGGCGAAGGTGCTCATGTTGCGCAGCCAGACGTAGCCATTGGCCGCCTTGTCCCCCACCACGGCCAGAGAGCGGGGGTTGAAGGCTCTGTGCAGCGCTTCTTTGTTCAATGTCGCACGGGCCGCTACCGCGGCAGCTCGAGTCCCCTGGTGGCGATGATGTTCCGCATCACCTCCGAGGTGCCTCCGGCGATGGTGTTGAGCAGGGTCTCGCGGCTGAGGTGCTCCATGATGCCATCCATGGGCGCGCCCTTGCTGCCGTGCTGCAGCTGGCCGGACAGCCCCAGTATCTCCATTCCCCAGCCGGCGACCCGCTGCGACAGCTCGCTGGTGAAGAGCTTGGAGGCGGAGGCCTCGTAGGTGGTGACGATGCGCCTGGTCTGCATGGACGCCAGGCGATAGCTCCACAGGCGGGCTATCTCTATCTCGGCGGCGATCTCGCCTAGCTTCTGGCGGACCAGGCTGTCCTGGCGCAGCGAAGGTTGAGACTTGACATAATCAACGAGGTGCCGGAAGTTCCGGGTAAGCGTCCCCACTGTCAGGACCCGTTCGAACTCCAGGGCGCTGACAGTGTAGATGAAGCCCTTGTTCTGCTCCCCCACCAGGCACTCCCGGGGCACTACCACGTTGTCGTAGTAGACCTCATTGGTCCGTATGCCATCAAGGCCATAGAGAGGACGGACGGTGATGCCCGGGGTCTTCATGTCCACGATGAAGAGCGAAATGCCCCGGTGCTTGGGGGCGGCGGGGTCGGTCCTGGCCACTATCCAGTGGTACTGGGCGAAGTGGCACCGGGTGTTGAAGACCTTCTGGCCATTGAAGATGAAATGGTCACCCTTGTCCTCAGCCCTCATCTGCAGGCTGGCCAGGTCGGAGCCGGCCTGCGGCTCGGTGTACCCGATGGCGAGCTCGATCTCGCCCCGGGCAATCCGCGGAAGGAACTCCTTCTTCTGCTTCTCTGAGCCGTAGGCGATGATCGTTGGGCCGGCGATGTTGGCCCCCACCATGAGGGCCTCGGGCTTCAGCGCGCCGGTGAAATCGATCTCCTCGTGTATGATGAAGCGGTAGATGGGGGGCAGAGCCAGCCCGCCGTATTCCTTCGGCCAGGTGGGCGTCAGCCACTGGCGGCTGCCCAGCGCCTGCACGAACTTCCACGTGTGCGGGCCCCAGCCCTGGCCGGAATCCGCCTCCGCGATCACCTGCGGAGTAGCCACTTCCGCGAGGAAGGCCCGGACCTCCTGTCGGAATGCCTCCTCTTCCCTGGAAAAGCCAAACTCCATGGCGGGTGTCTCCTCTCAACAAAAACGGGCCCAAAACCCGTATCGATTCTAACGAATTCGCCGAACGCGCGCAAATGCCCGGGCCGCGCCGGTTTGGGTTCCACGGGGCCGCTGCCCCACGCGGCCAGGGACCCGCGCCAGGGCCACACGGCGGCCAGAGCGGCGCGCGCGTTGACAACCCCCGGCCGCCGACCCTAGAATCGGTTCACGCCTCCACCAGAGATCGAACGCCATGGAGATCACCCTCAAAGACCTGAACACTGGCATCGTCGGCCGCAGGCTGCTGCACTACCCCTCCCTCTCCTCCAGCATGGACCTGGCCCGCGATCTGGCCGCCCAGGGCCTGGAGGAAGGCACGGTGGTCCTCTGCGATGAGCAGACCGACGGGCGCGGACGGCAGGGCCGCCGCTGGTTCGACTCGCCGTCGAGCAGCCTTCTCATGTCCGTCATCCTCCGGCCCGATTTGGAGCAGCTGCCCCAGGTCAACATGCTGGCCTCACTGGCCATCGTGCTCACCATAGAGCGCGCGGTGGGGCTGAGATCGGCGGTGAAGTGGCCCAACGACGTCCTGATCAGGGGCCGAAAGGTGGCCGGCATACTGGTGGAGAACCACTTCGCCGGCCAGGAGCTTCAGGCCTCCATCGTGGGCATCGGCCTGAACACGAGCCTGGACGTGGGCCGCCATCCCGAGATCGCCGCCATAGCCACCAGCCTCTCGGCGGAAGCCGGGCGCGACGTGCGCCGGGACGATGTCCTGCGCCTCCTGCTACAGGAGATGGACTCCCTCTACCGGGCCGTCAGGCTGGGGGAGGACATCCACGGGCGCTGGCTGCCGTACGTGGAGACGGTGGGCCGGACGGTGCGCATCAGGTCCGGCGCGGCTACTGAGGAGGGCCTGGCCCAGTCGGTCAACGCCGACGGCAGTATCACGCTGCGCCGGGCCGACGGCAGCCTGGTCACCATGATTACCGGAGAGTAGAAGGGAGCCCGGCCGGCCCCCTGAGAGGAAGGAGCACCAGCAAGAGCATGGACGTGATGCAAGCCATCAGGGAGAGAAGAAGCGTCCGGCGCTACCGGCCGGACCCGGTGAAGCCGGAGGACCTGCAGGCGGTGCTGGAAGCGGCCCGCCTGGCGCCGTCATGGGCCAATACCCAGTGCTGGAGGTTCGTGGTGGTGCGCGACCCGGAGACCAAGGCCAGGCTGGCCGGCGCCCTGAATCCGGGCAACCCGGCCACCGCGGCCATCACCGGGGCCCCCGTGGTCATCGCGGCCTGCGCCGCGACCGGCCAGTCCGGGTACAAGCGCGGACAGGTGCAGACCGACAAGGGTGACTGGTTCATGTTCGATGTCGGCATCGCCATGCAGAACCTGGCGCTGGCCGCGTATTCGCTCGGCCTGGGCACCGTCCATGTCGGCCTGTTGGACGCCGCCAAAGCGGCTGAGGCCCTGGGCCTGCCGCCCGGGGTCGTTTTCGTGGAGATGACGCCCCTGGGCTATCCGGATGAGCCGCCCCGCGTCATACCCCGGAAGGACATCTCCGAGATCGTCTTCTACGAAAAGTACGGCCAGAGCTAGCAGCCAGGGGCGCCTGCGGAACGCCGGGTAGCAGGGCCATGCGAAGGGCACCGGGCGCGCCACCGTCAGCCCCGGGCCTGCCCCGCCTGGTCCGCGGGACCCCGGCTCCCGGGCCCGGCCGCGCAGACTGGCCGCAGGAAGAAGGACCCCAGGGCCCCGAGCAGGGCCACGGCGGCGGCCAGCAGCAGCGCCGGGGAGAAGGAGCCACTGGCGTCAGCCATGGCGCCGGCGACGGTGGGGGCCACTGCCTGCCCGATGCCGAACAGAAGGGTGATCAGCCCCAGAGCCGCCGGGGCCAGCCTCGGCCCCAGCACGTCCCCGCAGGCGGCGGCCATGATGGCCGGGATGCTCCACGCCGAGAGGCCGAACAGCACTGCCGACAGGGTGAACCCGATGGGCTCGGTCCACAGCGCGAAAAGGCTGAAGGCCGCCGCGTGAATAAGGTACACGATGATGAGGGCCCGCCGCCGGCCGATTACATCGGACACGGTCCCCCAGAGCAGGCCGCATACCAGGCTGACCCAGCCCATCAGCATGAAGAGGTCGCCGGCCGAGCCTTTGGTGTAGCCGCCCTTGTCCAGCAGGTGCCTGGTGAAGAAGGTCATGTAGATGATGTAGGAGAACCCGAAGGCCACGTAGACGGCCCCCAGGTGCCATACGGCCCTGGAGCGGTATACCTGGGACCAGCGTATGCCGCCCGTCAGATGCGGTCGGGCCTCATCCGCGGCGGCGCCCGTCAGCTGCGGTCGGGCCTCATCCGCGGCGGCGCCCGCCGGCTGCGGTCGGGCCTCATCCGCGGCGGCGCCTATCGGCTGCAGCCCCAGCTCGGCCGGCCGGTTGCGCAGGAAGGCAAAGCTGCCCGCCGCCAGCAGCAGGGTGATGCCGCCGAAGATGAACCAGCAGGCCCGCCAGCCGCTGTCCTCCCAGGCGGCCAGAACACGGGGCACCACGGCCCCGGCGAAGATGAGAGCGATGGAGGAGCCGGCCACGGCGATGCCCGACGCCAGCCCCCGGCGCCGGCTGGCGAACCAGGCCGGCAGCAGCGCCATCACCGGCACGTTGCTGGCCCCGCTGCCGATGCCGGCGAGCACCCGCCAGGCCGCCGCGTCCGGGAAGCCCGCGGCCGCACCGGTGAGCAGCATGCCGGCGGCAGCGACCGCCAGCCCCAGGGCCACGATCACTCGGGGGCCAAAGCGGGCCGCCAGGGCCCCCCCGATGAGCGCCAGGGCCAGGTAGCCCACCAGGTTGGCCGTGGCCAGGGCGCCGGTACGCGAGTTGTCTATGTCCAGGCCGGCCTGCATGTCCGGCAGCACCATGGTATAGCCGAAGCGGGCCAGCCCCAGTGATCCGAAGACGACCAGTGTCGCCATCGCCAGGATGGCCCAGCCATAGTGAAGACGTGGCAGTTTCATGACGGCAACAAAAGAGCGGCGCCGTCTCCGGCGCCGCTCGCGGGTTCCGACACGCCGGCCCTACGCCTTGGGGGCCTGGGGCGGGGCGGGGGGAGCCGGGTTCACCCAGTTGACCAGCAGGAACTTGGGCACCAGCTCCTCCAGCTCTTCAATGGTCCACTTCTCGCCCTTGCGATGGTCCTTGTGGATGGTCTTGACCAGCTCGTTGGCGGAGTAGATGCCCACCGTGCCGCCGGCAGCCCTGAAGGACAGGAAGTTGATGTTGGCCGCGGCATCAGTGCAGAGGTAGACCACGATCGGAGCGGTGAACTCCGGGCCGGGCATGGACAGGCGGTCCTCCAGCACCTGCTTGGTGATCTTGCCCTCTTCGTATTGTCTCTGGAAGTTGGCCTTGACCTTGTCATTCATGGTCATCCTGGTCGCAGCCATGGGCACCAGGCAGTTGCAGGTAATGCCAAAGCGGCCGTTCTCCATGGCTATCACCCGGGAGAGGCTGGTTATGGCGCCCTTGGCCGCGGCGTAGTTGGCCTGGCCCGGGGCGAAGCCCAGCCAGGCGGCCGAGCTGGGGTTGATGATCCGGCCCCAGTTCTGCTTCCTCATGTACGGGAGGGCGTGGCGGCAGGTGTTGAAGGTGCCCTTGAGGTGCACCTTGATCACCTCGTCCCAGTCCTCCTCCGACATGTTGTGCAGCATCTTGTCCCGCAGAACGCCCTGCGAGTTGACCAGTATGTCGATCTTGCCGAAGGTATCCACGCAGGCCTTGATCAGCCTCTCGGCCGCGGCGAAATCCCCCGCGTTCTCGAAGCTGGCGATGGCGGTGCCGCCGGCCTTCTTGATATCCTCAGCGGTCTCTTCCGCCGGAGGCAGGCTGTGGCCCTCCTCGGCCTTCCGGGTGACCCCATTGACCACTACCTTGGCGCCCTCAGCCGCCAGCCCCAGCGCTATCTCGCGGCCAATGCCCCTGCCTCCGCCGGTGACCACCGCGCACTTGCCTTCTAGCCTTTTCCCCATGTCCTAACTACCTCCTTACAAATACTGGGATAAGGACAGGGCGCCGATCCGAGACACGACAGCATCATGTCGAAATCGACGCCCCATAGCTCATTTCCCCTGGAGCCTAAACGTCAGGCGCTCCGGTGATGGTGATGCCACAGATGAACTGCCCCGGGAAGCCGCCCTGGTTGTGGGCCAGGCCGAACTTCACGTCCTTGAGCTGCCGGGACGGATCCTGGACCCTCTTCTGGAACTGCAGGTAGAACTCCATGACTTCGCGGCAGCCGCTGGCCCCAATGGGATGGCCGAACGACTTCAAGCCGCCGCTGATGCCGATGGGTATCTCGCCTTCCTGCTCCCAGGCCCCGGACTCGACGTCCTCCTTGCCCTTGCCGTAGGGGCAGATGCCCATGGACTCAACGCCCACCAGCTCGGCGATGGAGAAGCAGTCGTGAACCTCAGCCAGGCTCAGCTCCTTCCGAGGGTTCTTGATGCCCGCCTGGGCAAAGGCCTGCTTGGCCGCCGCCTCGGTGGCATCCCAGTAGGTGAAGTCGAACCGGGGGTCTTCTTTGCCCCACCCAGGGCTGGCGGCGACGCCGAAGCCCTTGATGGTGATGTAGTCATGCTTGTGGTTGACCGCGTACTTGGGCACGTCCTCCGTGCGGCACATCACCGCCGCGCCGGCGCCATCGGTGACGCCGCAGCAGTCGAAGAGGCCCAGAGGCCAGGCGATTATGGGAGCGTTCATGGCCTGCTCCACGGTGATCTCCCGGCGCAGCATGGCCCGGGGGTTGCGGGCGCCATTGTGATGGCTCTTCACCGAGATCTTGGCCAGGGTCCTCTTGCCCTCCTCCTTGGAGAGGCCCCACTTCCGGAAGTAGGCGGTGGCCGCCAGGGCATAGCGGCCGGGGGCGGCGCCGAACTCCTGGGCATACATGGGATAGACCATGCCCGGAGCGCCGGCCGTGGCCATGCCGCCAAAGCCGACATCCTTCAGCTTCTCAAAGCCCACCGCCAGGACCAGGTCGTACTGCTTGGAGGCCAGGCCGAGGGCCGCCCCGCGGATAACCTCCGCACCCGACGCGCAGCCGTTCTCCACCCTGGTTATGGGGATCTGCTGCAGCTGCAGCGTCTGGGAGATCACCACGCCGGTGGTGGCCGTCTCGTTCTGGTAGTAGCCCGTCCAGCAGGCGTCGATCTGCTTCTTGTCTATGCCAGCGTCGGTGAAGGCCTCGTTGCAGGCCTCGCTGATGAGGTCAAAGAGGCCGTAGTTCCAAAGCTCGCCCCACTTGGACAGCCCCATGCCGATGATCGCTACTTTATCTCGAATACTCTCTGCCATCTTTTCTATACTCCTACATCAAAGATCCGGCGACCTAGCACCGTATGGGGCGGGCCTTCCACATGTAGTTGCGGAAGCCTGTCCCCTCCCGGCCACCATCGAAGAACAATCTGAAGGTAAGCTCCATGGGCATGCCCACCTCGACCTTGGCCGGATCGCGGTCCGTCAGCTGGGAGTAATACCGGCCGCCACCGTCCAGGTCGATGACGCCCCTGATCAAGGGCAGTATGATCTCGTTGGCGCGCTCGTCGATGCTGTAGGTGAAGAGCTTTCCGGTCTTGTCAGACAGGCGGACCGGCTCGAACTGGCCCTCGACCAGGCAGTACATGCAGGCCGTCTGCCGGGGATACTGGATGCCGCCGCACTTCTTGCACTTCTGCCCATAGGCGGCGTAGAAGGCCTTCCGCTCCCTCCAGACAAACGACACGGCGGTGCGCCGCACCGGGCGCACGCTGGGGGCCCACTCCATCATGTCCCGCATCCGCAGGTAGACGCCATAGTTAGCCAGCATGGCCTTGGAGGCCAGGTGCTTCTTTATGCCGCGCCTGTCGCGCACCTTCTCGATCTGGGGCTGCACCTGCAGCACGTAGGCATCGGCCCCATCTCCGTAGTTGGCGAAGAGGATCTTGTCCCCCGGCTTGGCATCCTCCAGGGCCCGCACCAGGGTCATGGGGGCCGTGGCGGAGCCGGTGTCGCCCACCACGTCAAACAGCGGCGCCACCACCTGGGTCTTGGCATCCAGGCCAACCTTCTGGGCCACCGCGCCATGGCTCCGGGCGTCGGCGCCGTTGAAGACCGCCTTGGCGAAGTCCTTGGGGCCCACGCCGCACTTCTTCATCACGCCCTTGATGGCCTCAGGCAGGATCCTCTCCCACCCTTCGTCCTTGACGAAGCGGTCCTCCCAGGTCCAGTGGAACTTGTCCTTGGCCTTCAGCCAGGTGTCGAGGAACTCGCTGGACACGCTGTAGCTGCCTTCCACGCTCACCGCCACATCCGAGTCGCCGATGATGAACGCGGCCGCGCCATCGCCCAGATTGGGCTCCATGTCAGAGGCGGGCGCCGGCAGGCGGGTGTCGGAGGCCACCACCGCCACCCTCTTGGCCGCCCCGGCCTTGACCGCATTAACCGCAGCGTTGAGGGCATTGGTCCCCGACCGGATGGAATTGCCGAAGTCCGCGCTGTCGATGTCATCGCGAAGGTCCGCGGCCGCCTTGACGATGCTGGCGGACTGCTTCTCCCTGTAGGGCGCGGTCACCGAGGCGAAATAGATGCCATCGACCTTCTGGCGGTCCATGCCCGTCAGGGCGTCGACGACCGCCTCCACCGCCATGGTGATGCTGTCCTCGTCCACATTGGCGATGGCCTTCTCGCCTTTGCCCGCTGACTTGCCCCAGACCTGGCCGAGCACGTCCCGGCTCATTCTGAACATGGGAATGTAGGCACCATAAGAGACAATTCCTACCATACTACTGCTCCTTTGCTCCTTTCCGGGGTTTCGTAATCCAGACTGCGGAAGATGTGCCTAGGGGTCTTAAGACTGATGAGAAACTGCTGGGCTGCCGTTTCACTGGAGATCTGCTCGGCGCGGGTACAAAGTCCAGTCTCATGCCAGTCTCTTTTATGATAAGGTAGCGCGTGATCGCGTGTCAATTTGACGTGTAGTTGGCCGGGGGCCCGCATGCTACAATATGTCCCATGGGGAACAACGCGGTGAAAAGAGCCGCGGCCGCGCGCTACACTCCCGAGGAAGTCTGGGAAGCCGACGCCGGCATCATGACGCTCGGCGAGAACGAGCTGCGCGCGCTGGTATCAGAGGCGCTCTCCAGGGTGCCGAGGCGGGTGGCCGACAGGGTGTTCGCCGGGTGCATCTTTATCATGGCCAAGTTCGAGTGGGGAGCGGGGACCTACATCCCGAAGGAGCTGCTCCAGGGCAAGTGCGTCATCGCCCTGTCCGAGAAGCTCATGGACGAAGACCGGGAGAGCGCCATACGCACCATCCTGCACGAGGTGGCCCACTTCTACCTGGAGCACGTGCCTCCGGGGCTGGCCACTGACCTGGGGGAGAGCTGCGACTGCCGGCAGGAGGAGGAGGCGGAACGCCAGGCCGGCCGCTGGCTTCGGGCGGCCGCCGGGGCCCGGCCGGAGCGGGGCAGGGCGCGGCGGAGAAGCAGCGCCGGGCGGATGGAACCAGAGAGCAGGCCCGAAGCAGAGGTATCGCGGAGACGTTGATCAGGCAGGAGCCTGTCTGAGAGGAGAGCATGTACACAGACGCATCGAAACCCATCCCGGCACGGGTGGAGGATCTCATCTCCCGCATGACGCTGGAGGAGAAGGTGGCGCAGCTGTGCGGCTGCTGGCATTTTGATCTGCTGGGCCCGTCCGGATACGAGCCCGGGCGGATGGAGTCCAGACTGGCTCAGGGGATCGGCCAGGTCTCCCGCCTGGCCGGCATGAGCCCGGAGCCGCCGGCCCAGACCGCGGCGGCGGTCAACACCATTCAGCACTACCTCCTGGAGAGCACCCGCCTGGGGATCCCGGCCATATTCCACGAGGAGTGCCTCTGCGGATACCAGGCCAGCCAGGGCACCGTGTTCCCGCAGGCCATCGGCCTGGCGGCCACCTGGGACCCGGAGCTGGTCCGCCGGATGACTGACGCCATCCGGCTGGAGATGTTGGCGGCGGGCGCCAGGCAGGGCCTGGCTCCGGTGCTGGACATCACCCGCGATCCCCGCTGGGGGCGCACCGAGGAGACCTTTGGCGAAGACCCCTACCTGGCCTCCGCCATGGGGAAGGCCTACGTGCAGGGGCTGCAGGGCGAACGCCTGTCCGAGGGCGTTATGGCCACGGCCAAGCACTTTATCGGCTACGGGTGCTCCGAGGGAGGTCTGAACTGGGCCCCGGCGCACGTTCAGCCGCGGGAGCGGCGCGAGGTCTTTGCCCGGCCGTTCGAGACGGCGATACGGGAGGCCGGGCTGGCCTCCGTGATGAACGCCTACAACGAGATCGACGGCATCCCCTGTACGGTATCGCGGGAGCTGCTGACGGACTTCCTGCGCGGGCAGCTGGGCTTCCAGGGCCTGCTGGTCTCGGACTACATGGCCATCGAGAGCGCCTGCCACTATCACCGGGTGGCCCGGGACTTCAAGGAGGCCGGGATCCAGGCCCTCCGGGCCGGCATGGATGTGGAGCTGCCTTCCGCCACCGCATACAGCTTCCTGACGGCCGCGGTCCGGGACGGTCTGGTAGATGAGGCCACCGTCGATGCCTCGGTGCGCCGGATGCTGGAGGCCAAGTTCCGGCTGGGCCTTTTCGAGAAGCCCTACGTGGACACGGGCCGCACTGCGGAGGCCTTTGGCCGGCCGGAGGCCGCGGACATATCGCACCGCCTGGCCCTGGAGTCCATGACCCTGCTGAAGAACCAGGACAGCCTCCTTCCCCTGGGCTCCCACCTGAAGAAGATCGCCGTCATCGGGCCGCTGTCCGACAGCATCCGCTGCCTGCTGGGGGACTACAACTACGTCAGCTTCACCGAGGGCGTGGTCGGCACGTTCCAGTCCATGGCCAGGGAGGCCGGCATCGACCCCGCTGAACTGGGAGGGTTCGTCGGTCACCATGCCACCGCCTTCAGCGATTTCATGGAGCCGTCGGATGAGGAGGGCATCGCCCGCCAGAACTACGGGGAGCCCACCATCCTCGAGGCGGTGAGGTCACTGGCCGGAGATAGCGTCACCATCAGGCACGCCCGGGGCTGCGGCCTGAACTGCAATGACCGCACCCAGATCCAGGGGGCCATTGACGCCGCCAGGGCCTCCGACATCGCCGTCCTGGTGCTGGGAGGCAAGTCCGGGCTGGACGGCTCCTGCACCTGCGGGGAGACGCGGGACAGCGCCACCCTGGACCTGCCCGGGGTGCAGCAGGAGCTCCTGGAGGCGGTCCATGCCACCGGTACGCCGGTGGTCCTGGTCGTGGTCAGCGGCCGTCCCCTGGCCCTCGCCTGGGCCGCCGAGAACATCGGGGCCATACTGCTGGCCTGGGTGCCCGGCCAGGAAGGGGGCCGGGCCGTCGCCGACATCCTCTTCGGCCGGGCCGCGCCGGGGGGCCGCCTGCCCATGTCCGTGCCACGGAGCGTGGGACAGGTCCCGGTGTACCACGGCCACAAGCCATCCGGCTGTCGCTCTCAGTTCACCGGCCACTATGCCGACCTGCCTGCCAGCCCGCTCTATCCCTTCGGCTACGGCCTGGGCTACACCTCCTTCGAGTACGGCCAACTTCGCATCAGCCCAGAGGACGTCGAGAGCGGGGGAACGGTACACGTCTCCTGCAACGTGAGGAACACCGGCCAGGCGCCCGGCGACGAGGTGGTCCAGCTGTACGTCCACGATCGGGAGGCCGAAGTCACCCGCCCGATGGCAGAGCTGGCCGGCTTCTGCCGGCTGCATCTGCGCCCGGGGGAGACCCGGACGGTGTCCTTTGCCTTGAAGACCGGGCAGCTGGCCTTCTGCAACACCGCCATGGAGCTGGTGGTGGAGCCGGGGAACATCGATGTCATGGTGGGCGCTTCGAGCGAGGACATCCGACTCATGGGCGAGTTCCGGATCATCGGCCGGGCGCTCCGGATAGAGGGAGCCCGCCCGCTCACATCCGAGGCCAGGCACCACCAGGCGAAGTGAAGGCCGGCAGGCGCCCCACGGCGCCTCTCCGAACCACAGCCGGCCCGGCGACCCCGCCGGCGTGAGCATCTTGTGACGGCCCCTCACCCGGCCGAGATACCCCGGTGAGCGATGCCAAATATACTCTTGCCAAACGCACCGGGGAGCGGAGGCCGGTGGGGCCTGGTGCTCCTCCAAGGAGACACCGCTTGTCCAGAGAGCGCGACTTCACCGCGCCAGGCGGCGAGGTCCTGGCTGAAGTGGACGGCTGCCTGAAGGCGGTCCTCAACACCGCCCGGGACGGCATGGCCCTGATCGACGCCGCCGGCTCGGTCATCGCCGTAAACAGGGCCGCGGTCCAGCTCTCCGGCTACGCCGAGGAGGAGATGTTAGGACGCCCCTTCGAGGTGCTGCGCCTGTTCCCCCTCAGCGCCCTGGCCAACCTGGAGACCAATTTCAAGGGCGCGCTTTCGGGCCTCGAGCTGCCGCCCTTCGAGGCGGAGATCTGCACCCGCTGGGGCGACCGCACCCGGGCCGAGATCCAGCTCAGCCCGTGGAAGACGGACGGCCGGGTAGCCGGGGTCATTGCCGTGATGAGGGAAATTGAGAGCGGTCGGGGCCTGCTGAGCATCACCGCCTCCGGCGGCAGGGAAGACCGCTTCCGGGCTCTGGTGGAAACCACCAGCGACATTATCTGGGAGTTTGACTGCAAGGCCGTCTACACCTATGTCAGCCCGCAGGTGCTGGACACGCTGGGATACAGCCCTGAGGAGGTCCTGGGCAAGACCCCTTTTGACTTTGTCCCGCTGTCGGAGGCCCGCCGCCTGACCAGGATCATCGCGGAGGCCGTTTCCTCGCTGCAGCCCCTCAGCGGAGTGGAGATGGCCAGCCGCCACAAGAGCGGCCAGACAGTCTACCTGGAGACCAGCGGCCTGCCCTTCAGGGACGCCAGCGGAACATTCTCCGGGTATCGTGGCGTCCATCGCGACGTGAGCCGGCGCCGGGAGGCGGACGAGCAGGTCCACCAGACCATCAGGAAGCTGGAGTCCACCGTGGAGAGCGTCATCGAGGCCATCTCGCTGACCGTGGAGATGAGGGACCAGTACACGGCGGGACATCAGAAGAGGGTGAACCAGCTGGCCTGCGCCATCGCCCGGGAGATGCACCTGCCCATCGACCGGGTCCAGGTCATCCGCGTCGCCGGACTGCTCCACGACTTCGGCAAGATATTCATTCCCCAGGAGATACTGATCAAGCCAGGCCGGCTCAACGAGCTGGAGTTCTCCCTCATCAGGTCGCATCCGCAGTCGGGCTACAACGTGCTGAAGAGCATCGAGTTCCCCTGGCCGATCGCCGATATCGTGGTTCAGCACCACGAGAGGCTGGACGGGTCGGGCTACCCGGCGCGCCTGCAGGGGGACCAGATCGGGCTCGAAGCCCGGATCCTGGCCGTGGCCGACGTGGTAGAGGCCATGACCTTTCACCGCTCATATCGGCCAGCCCTGGGGCTGGACACCGCGCTGCGGGAAATCCGCCGGAACTCGTCCACGCTCTACGACGGCGCGGTGGTCGAGGCCTGCCTGGACACCTTCCTGGACCGCAGCTTCGAGTGGCAGAACGTCTGAGGGTGCGCCCCGGGCCCCGGCGCCTCCGAGTGCGCTACTGCTGTGGGGCCGCCGGCTCGTCCTTGAAGGAGAACTTCCCGTCCCGGAAGACGCTCATGCAGGCATCGGTCACCTCCGGGTCATAGAGGGTTTCCCGATTCTGCACTATCTCGTCCAGGGCCTTGTCCAGGCCCAGGGCCGGGCGGTAGGGCCGGTGTGAAGACATGGCCTCCACCACATCGGCTACCGCTATGATCTTGGCTTCGGTCAGGATATCCTTGGCCTTGAGCCCGCCGGGGTAGCCGCTGCCATTCTGCCGCTCGTGGTGCTGCAGCACCATCTTGGCAATGGGCCAGGGGAAATCGATCGATTCCAGGATGTCGAACCCCGCCTTGGGGTGGGTCCGGATCATGGCGAACTCGATCTCGTTCAGCCGTCCCGGCTTGGTCAGGATCTCGGTCGGCAGCGTTATCTTGCCCACATCATGCAGCTCGCCCGCCACATGGACCGCCTGTATCTGCTCCTTGGTCAGCCCCATCGCCTCGGCTATGGCGCAGGCCAGCTCCGTCACCCGCTGCTGATGCCCGGACGTGTAGCGGTCCCTGGTATCCACCATGGCCCTGATGGCCTGTATGGTCCCGGCCAGCGTCCTCTCCAGCTTGTCGAAGCTCTCCTGCAGCCTCTCCTCAGCCTGCTTCCTGCGGGTGATATTGCGCAGCACTCCCAGGAGCTCCACCGGGCGCCCCGCCTCATCGCGGATGACGGAGGCCGTCGTGTCCGCCCAGACGGTGCTGCCGTCGCTGCGAAGTATCTCCAACTGCACCGGGCGCCCCGCCTCCAGGTGGTCCTTTCCGCTGGCCAGAAGCTCCGCCAGCAGGTCCCGGACCGTCCGGGCCGAAGCCGGCGTGAGGGCATCTTCCATTCGGGCAAACTGCGGGTCCCTGGCGCCCCCCACCAGCCCTTTGATGGAAGGGCTGATGTACGTCGGATGAAGGTCGAGATCCGTCACCCAGATGACGTCGCTGACGTTTTCGGCCAGAAGACGGTAGCGCTTCTCGCTCTCGATCAGGGCCCTCTCCGAATCCTTCCGGCTGGTGACATCGTCCAGGAAGACCAGGGCAGCGGGCCTCCCATCCCACTCGAGGCGCACTGCATTGATCTCGATCCAGCGGATCTGGCCGTTCTTGGCTATGCCCCGGAACTGGTGCAGGCCGCCGATATTGTCATCGCCTTTGGCCCACCTCTCGCTCGCCTCCCGGAACAGCTGGCGGTCCTCGGGGTGTATGTATTGCTCCAGCGGCACCCCTCTGAAGTCATCCATGGTGTAGCCCAGGCGCTCCATGATCTCCAGTGTCCGCCGGTTGGCGAAGGCCACGCCATCGTCCTGCACCACCACGATGCCCTCGTTGGCGTTCTCCACCAGCAGCCGGCTTCTCTGCTCCGAGACCCGCAGCCCGTCTTCGGCCCGACGCCGCTCGGTGATATCCCTGAGAACGGCAATGATGCCGATGACCTCTTCGTCCCTCTTGAGCGGGGAGACGCGGATCTCCAGGTCGAGCTTGGCGCCGGCCTTGGTGGCGCACTGCACCTCCATGACCGGCGAGGCCTTGCCCGAGATCACCGGCACGAAGACATTCACCATCTTCTCGATGTCCTCGGGCCGGAACATGGCCATCTCGTCGAAGGGCTTGCCCATGATGTCCTCGAGGGTCCAGCCACCGACGTCCCTGATCCGGCGATTGGCGGCTGTCACCCGCCCCACCGAGTCCAGCACCACTATGCCGTCCCCGGTGCTGTCGAAGATGGATTGCATCCGCCTCTGCGATTCCCGCAGGGCGATCTCAGCCTGGCGCTGCTGCGTTATATCCCGGATGGACACCAGCCCGGCCAGCCGGCCCTGGTACTCGGTCCTCACCCCCGCGGCGCTGACCCACACCTCGCTGCCGTCCAGTCTGATGGCCTTGAACTCCACGGCCTCGTTGAGGTCCCTGCCCAGCAGGCCTTCCATCAGCAGCTGCTCGACGCGCTCCCGGTCCTCGATGATGAGCTCCAGGGGGTTGACGCCCACCACATCGTCGGGCGAGTCGAAACCGAAGATCCGGGCCAGGGCCGCATTAGCCACCATTACCTTCTTGGTTTCGGCATCGATCACCACCACGCCGTTGAGGGCGCTGTCGAAGAGGTTCTTGTAGCTCCTCTCGCTGTCCCGGAGGGCCTCCTCGGCGATGGTCTGGCCCAGGCTTTCGGCGATCTGCCATTGCCCCTTTCGCCTGACCAGCACCGACCGGTGTATCCGGAACACGTCCAGAGCCTCCGGTATGCCCATCGCCCGCGTGGGGTAGGTGCAGAGGCCGACCGTTGGCACGTCCGCCATCAGATTCGACAGCGTTTCTTCGTAGCCGACCATCACTGGCCAGTCCTTCTTGTCCAGCCAGCCGGTGTCCCCCGCCGCCCAGATGCCCTTGAAGCCCAGCTGCCTGGCCTGGTTCAGGGCGCCGGCGGCGCTGCTAATGGCCGTGGGCACGTTGAAGGCACCGTCGAGGAGATACCAGTCCGAGTGGGGTATGGCCTGCAGCTGGCCTTTTCGCTGGCGCTCTTCCAGGTGAGGGATACCTTCCCGCAGCGCGTCCATGACCTGCTGCCGCAGCGGCATGGGCGCCAGCCACAGGCAGAGGGCGTTTTCTTCCAGGCCCTTGCGGAAAAACGGCACCAGCACATCGATGACATCCTGACTTGACTCATAGAGCTGGCACATGTGCGCCCCCCAGTGAATCTGGTCGAAGACGCCGATGGCCGGCTTCACCGCAGTACCCGTTTCCATCTCCTTCTCGATGGGGCCCGAAGCCCGGACCGCCGCAGCCCGGTGCAGCAGGCGAGATCAGCCGTGATGGCCGTCTGCCGGCCGAGCTGCATCTACCCCCTCCCTCATGCTCACAATAGCCCACCGCGCGCGTAGCGGCGCCAAACGAAACCGCCCGCCCCTCTCCGGCAGGTCTTCACATTCTCCGACAAATGCAGCCCGATAGTAAGGTGCAAGAGGTCCGTTTTTGTGACCCAAGTGACCAGGTAGAGAGCAGACAGCCGATGCCCGCGAGCGCCGAGCGGCGCCGGGCGCACTGGTCAGGCGGCCGCCGGCGGGCTACAATGAAGTGATGGTTGGCGCGCGCAGTTGGGCCGCTTCTGCCCTCTCCGGCTGCCGTTGAGGCGATACGGCCCGGTCGCCATACCGGACTCCGTTGGACCGTCACGGGAGGAGGCCGCTCTGCCCTCGCGGTGAGCGACGGCCCTCAGCCATCTGAGGATGAGCGCTTTGGGTCGCCACATCTGACCAGTTGGCACTTGTCAGGGCCCCCGTCGGCGGGCACAATCTAGCCGGCAGACGGAGGCAGCGGCAGGGGGCATCGGTCCGAAGCCGCGCGCGCTGCAGGCCCCCCCGGCTCGTGCGGAACGGCGCCGGCGGACGCCGGGACGCCAGGGAACATGCAGTCAAGGAATCGGGCCAGGAATCGAGCGCACCGGACAGGAAGGAATACGGCATGAAATACGCCACCTCGTCGCACCACGCCATGACCATCAACCTCAACTGCTACACCTACATGCTCCTCAGGCTGGGGTACGAGAGGCTGGCGGACACCGCCCCGTTCTTCAGGATCGCGGACAAGCGCTTCAACAGCCTGGCCATGCGCATGACCAGGACCCCGTACAATCCGGAGCTGGTGGGGCCGCATCTGTTCGACGCCGTGGAGTTCCATCTGACCGATCCACGGCTGTTCTACAATCGCTTCGAGTGGAAGATAAACGAAACCATGGTGAAGAGCGTCGGCATGCCCATCTCGTCCTTTCACGCCCATATAGAGAAGAGCCCCCTGCTGGGCCGGTACATATTCAACCTGTGCGAGGCAACGCCGCGCACCAGGAAAGCCATCCGGGGCCAGCTGGAGGCGGCCTACAGGATAGCGGACGCGCACCCCAAGACGGTGATGACCGATCGGCCGGTGATGGTCTTCCATGCGGGCCTGGCCCGCGATGAGTGGGACCGTGAGGCCGCGCTGCTGCGACTGCGGCAGAACGTGGAGTTCCTGGCCGCCACCAACAAGCAGCTCTATGAGAAGTATGGTCACGATCGGAAGATCCTGCCGACCATCGAGAACAGCCCGAATGAGAACCGCTGGATCTGCCAGACCCTGGAAGACTGCCGGCGGGCCATCGAGGGGTGCTCGGATGAGGTCAAGCTGACCCTGGACTACGGGCATGCCATGACGACCAGGGGAGGGCGCGCCGCCCTGCTGGCTGAGCTGAAGAACACGGAGATCGGCGATAACGTGGTCAGCCTGCACATGCACCACTCACCGGTGGTTGACCATGAGGCGAGGCATGTCCACGCCCCGCTCTCGACCATACCCAAGGGCAACCTGGGGGCCCTCGCCAGGGACCTGCGGGACATCCTGAACCACACAGCCATCAAGGCACAAGGCTATGTCACCATGGAGGTCCCCTCCGGGGATCCATTTGACTACATGCCCTGGCTGCGGCGGCGGCGGGCCCTGACCGCGCTGGTGAACCGCTTCCTGAACCGCACCCGCCTCTTTGAGGACAGCGGCTACAGGGGCACCCTGAAGGACCAGCTGGCCAGCCTGGTCCTGCTCAAGGACATGCTGGATGACGTCTCACAGGAGAGCAGCGAGCCCTGGGTGTACCGCAGCAGCAACTAGCGCCACCTGACGGCGGCCCCTACCACCTTATGACGCTGGCTCCCCAGGTAAACCCGGCGCCGAAGGCCACGAGCATGATCAGGCTGCCTTCCTTGACCAGGCCCTCCTCCAGCGCTTCGCTCAACGCAATGGGCAGCGACGCTGCTGTGGTGTTGCCGTACCGCTGGATATTGCTGTAGAACTTCTCCTCCGGCACCCCCAGCTTGGCCGCGGCGAACTGATTGATGCGGAGGTTGGCCTGGTGCGGTATGAACAGGTCGATGTCCTGGACCTTGAGGTCGACGGCCTTGAGGGCTTCCTCGATCACCTCGGGTATCTTGGTGACCGCCACCCGGAAGACCTCCTTCCCCTTCATCTTGGGCCACAGAGACCCCCTGTCCAGCATCTCATGTGTCAGGCAGGGCTTGCAGCTGATGTCGAACATCTCCAGTCTGAGGATATCGGCGAAGGCCCCATCGGCATGAAGGTGATTGGTGAGTATGCCCCTTTCAGGGTCATCCGACGGCCCTACGATGACCGCGCCGGCGCCGTCGCCGAAGATCACCGATACGTCCCGCCCCTCGTCGGTGAAGCTCAGCCCGCTGGACTGGACCTCGGCGCCCACCACCAGTATCCGCCGGTACATGCCGGTCCTGATGAAGGCGTCCGCGGTGGCCAGGCTGTACACAAAGCCGGAGCACTGGTTGCGAATGTCCATGCAGCCGATGCCGGACAGGCCCAGTTTGGGCTGCAGGTAACAGCCGTTTCCGGGAAAATGGTGGTCCGGGCTCAGGGTGGCGAAGATAATGAAGTCCAGGTCCTGCGGCTGCAGGCCGGCGCTCTTTAGCGCTGCGCGGGAGGCCTCCAGCCCCAGGTCCGAGCAGTAGACCCCCTCATCGGCGAAATGCCTTTCCACTATGCCCGTGCGCTGCCGGATCCACTCGTCACTGGTGTTGAACATCCCGGCCAGGTCGGAGTTGGTGACACGCCGCTCCGGAAGGTATCGGCCCACTCCGAGTATCCTCGATCTGATCATGCCCACAGCCCTCCATTTACGGGATCGAGCCTGAGTCTACCAACGAGCCGGCCAATTATCAAGGCCAGCCGCGGCCAGGCGTTCCGGCCGCAATGTGAGACTTCCGTGACACACAGGCGTCGACGTGAGACCGCGAGGTAAGCCCGGGGGCGGATAATCTGGACCGGAGGAGACGACATGACACTCCGCCGCCGCACGGCTTTTGCAGTACTGGCCACCTGCGCTGTGGCCGCCATCATCCTCTACTTCGCCCTCCAGGGCATCATGGCCGCCAAATTCACCAGCATAGAGAGGGACAAGGCGGACCAGGACCTCGTCCGGGCATCGGCCGCCCTGGACCAGGACATCGCCGGCCTGGAGGCGTCCCTGGGGAGCTGGGCTTCGCGGGACGACACCTATCAGTTCATGCAGGACGGCGATGCGGACTACATCGCCCGGAACCTGGGAGACTCGGCATACGGCAGACTGGGCATCGATTTCGTGGTCTTCGTCACCAACGGCGGGCAGATCGCCTACTCCGCGGCCATCGATCCCGCGGACGGCGCGCGGACCCCGATCCTCCCCAGCCTGGAGCCTCACGTGTCGGGCAGCGCTCCCCTGGCCAGGCATGCGACCAGCGACAGCAGCGTGGCCGGGATACTGGTCCTGCCGGAGCACGCCGCACTGGTGGCCTCTGGGCCGGTTCTGCCCACCAGCGGCACCGGCCCCATCGCCGGCTCCCTGATCATGGGCCGCTATCTATCTGATGCCGAGGCGCAGATCCTCTCCCTGGCCACCGGCCTGTCCCTGGAGCTGGGCCGGATCGACCAGCCGGAGCCCAGCGCCGAATACCAGGGAGCGATATCGGTCCTGTCGGCCGGGCAGTCCTCGCTGGTCAGAGACCTGGATGGCAGCCGGATTGCCGCCTATGGCCTGGTCCCCGACATCTACGGCAACCCGGCCCTGGTGATAAGGGTGGACGGGCCCAAAGACATCTCAGCCCAGGGTGCGCAGGCCGTGCGCTACATGCTGTACCTGCTCCTGGGCTTCGTTCTGGTGGCCAGCGTCATCATCATCGCCGGCATCGACCGGCTGGTGCTGAAGAGGGTGCGGCGCCTCAGCGCCAGCGTGGAAGAGCTGGCAGCCAGCCGCAGCTTCTCGGAGCGCGTCGCCATCGGCGGCCGGGATGAGCTCGCCGCGATGGCCAACAGCATCAACGGCCTGCTGGCCTCCCTGGAGCAGACCCACCGGGACCTGGCGGAGACCGAGGCCAGGAACCGGGCCCTCATAGAGGCCATACCGGACTTGATGTTCCGCGTTGACCAGCGTGGAGAAATCATCGAAGGCAGCTGGCCGCTCAAGGCCAGGTCCCTGACGGGCGGCGATGGCGCTGACGGCGGCTGCCCGGCGGGGAGCCTCATGGAGCAGATCCCGGCCCACATCCAGCAGCTGGGCCTGCCCCATATCCGGAAGGCCCTCGAATCGCGAGAGACGCAGGTGTTCGAGTTCCAGACCTCGCCCGAGGCCAGCGCGCCTCACTACGAGGCCAGGGTAGTGCCCAGCAGCGGCACGGACGTCCTCATCATGATGCGTGACGTGACCGAGCGCAAGCACGAGGAGGAGGCCCGGCAGAAGAGCCTGCTTCTCAAGGAGATACACCACCGCGTGAAGAACAACCTGCAGGTCATATCCGGCCTGCTCTACCTCCAGGCCCGGCGGACGCGGGACCAGAGGCTGGTGGAGGTCCTCAACGAAAGCAGCAACCGGGTCAAGTCCGTGGCCCTCATCCACCAGAGGCTGCAGCAGTCCAAGGACACGGTTTCGGTGGAGCTGGGCGAGTACATCCGGGACCTGACGACTGTGCTGCTGCACTCCCGCGGGCGGGAGAACCCCGTGGTGAAGCTCAACCTGGATCTGGAAAAGAATGTCCTGATCGGCATAGACACGGCCGTCCCCTGCGGCCTCATCGTCAACGAGCTGGTATCCAACTCCCTCAAACACGGGTTCCCTGAAGGCCGGAGCGGCAAGATCAGCATCTCGCTGCACACGGATGAGTCCGACACCATAACCCTGGCTATCAGGGACAACGGCGTCGGCCTGCCGGCCGGCCTGGACATCCGCAAGGCCGACACGCTCGGCCTGCAGCTGGCGATGAGCTTGATCAACCAGCTCGGCGCCACCGTGGAGGCGGGCGGCAGCGACGGCACGCATTTCGTAATCCGCTTCCGGGACAGCGCGGCCGACAGCAGCAAGCCCTCCAGGGAGCCGCTGCCCGCCGGAGCCGGGCCTGGCGATCGGAGGTGATGTCATGGCCAGAATACTGCTGGTGGAAGACGAGAACGTGATCAACATGGTCACGCAGGACAGGGTCGAGGGCATGGGCCACGCCGTGTGCGGCGCGGTCACCAGCGGTCAGGAAGCCATCGACCAGGCCGGGGCCCTGCAGCCGGACGTGATCATCATGGACATCACCTTGAGAGGCAGAATGGACGGGATCGAGGCCGCCAGGCAGATCCGGGAGAAGTTCGGCATACCGGTGATCTACCTGACCGCCTACGACGATGATGAGACCCGGCAGCGGGCCGCCACTACCGGGCCCGCGGCCTACCTGGTGAAGATCTTCGAGGATATTGACCTGCAGTCCGCCATCGATGAGGCCCTGCGCCGGGGCCGGACGCAGGCCGGCCGGCATAGCCCGGCAGACGCCTCCCGGTAGACCTCCCGCCTCGAGCCCCTCAAGCCGGCGGTCGGTGAAGATACCGTGAGGGAGGCCACTTCCCCTGAGACACAGACGTAATCCGGATGGCGTACTCTGATAGGAGCAGCAGCCGGCGCTGCCGGGACGGGCGTCCGGGGCGCCGAGAGAGTAGAGCGGGGGAGAAAGATGCCAGCGAAACGCAGAGAGGCTACAGCCAGGGTAGCGGTCCTGTCCAACTGCCGCCACTACTGGATCATCGACTGCTCTCAGCAGGTGGAAAGCAAGGGTCGTTGCCGGTTGTGCGGCGAGGAGAGGGTCTTCCAGAACAAGCTGTCTTCGGCCAACAAGAAGCCTGAGGTGGTCATCGAGGCGGTGCCGCTGGAAGCGGCGCCGTTTGGGGCGGCGCCCTTCGAGGACCAGGCGGTGCCCCAGCCACCCGACGACCCGTTGCCCTGAAGACCCCCGGGCGGGTTGCCCACCAGCACGCTCCATGCGGGCCCCCGTCGGGCCAGGCTAGGACCTGCGCCACAGCCGCCACGGCAGGCGCGGCCGCTGCCGCGAGGAAGGCCGCCGGTCTTCCCGGAGGCCACGGCCGTCGCCGGCCTCTTCGTCGGGCGCCACCACCACCGTCACCGTGTCGTTGCTGGTCTTGAAGGTCCCCTCCGCGTCACCCCTGACCGTGTAGAAGTAGCTGCCTGCCGGCGCGCCGGCGGGCACGGTCACATGGAGCGTGGCCGCCCCCCCGGAGGGCACCGTGGACGGGATGATGTTGGCCCGCAGCCCGGCCGACCGGCTCCAGTCGCTGGCGGTCAGCACAATGGGGCGGGGATCCCCCTTCACCGCCTGTACGGCGATGGGGACGGCCACGGTCTGGCCCGCCTTGACCGTCACGGTACGCGTGGATGCATAGACCCTGAAGTCGAAGTCGGGCTGCGAAACGAATGGCACCATGGTCCTCACCTCCGTCGACCGCTATGGGGCAGTGCCTGGGCCCCAATCTACCAGCACCGTGCCTCGGGCGGGTTTCAGCAGGCGCCTCTGGCATCACATTTTCTTCTCAAGCCCGCCGGGGCGGAGCCCCCACGCTCGGGAGGGGCTTGCCACCCCGGATTACTGTGATATAATACGGCTGACAACTTAATACATACGACAAACAGAGTCCACGGGTTTCGCTCAACGGTTACATTAACGAGATTGAAAGAAACGGGCCGAATTGAGCGCTCAGTCGGACTCTTTTTGTTTGGGCTGAACCGTTTGGCGTATCATGGAGGGCAGGACCGGGCGGGTCACGGCGGCCACACCGGCCACCGCGCGTGTTCCGGGCGGCGCGGGGGGATGTATCTGAGGAACGACCAGGAGAAGCTGCGGCGGCTGGCCGAGCTGATGAACGGCCAGTCGGCCACGCCCATTCTGGCCATCACCGACGATCTGCTCTACGTGTTCGACGCTGCACTGGAGCCGGAGGAGGTCGATTTCCTCTTGAGCATGGGGGGAGGCAACCTCAGTCGCAGCCAGGTTCAGTCCCGCGCCGGCCTGCCGGCGCATGAGTTCGACCGTGTGCTGGGCGCCCTCCTGGACAAGGGGCACGTTACCCTGATCAGGGCAGAGGCCGGGCAGAGCCAGCCGGCGCTCCACATCATGTGCATATTCCCGGGCTGGTTCGAGCACTACCTCATGAGCGGGAAGGAGACCCCTGACCGCAGGGAGTTCTCGCGGAGGATGAGCGCCTTCTTCGCCCAGGCCCGTGATATTCCCCCGGATGACCTGAACGCCATCCTGGAGGCGGTTGGCCCGCACCGTTCAGTCGCCGTCGCGGCGGCGCCGGCGCCGGGGCTGATCAGGGTGGACCGGGCATTGCCGCCACCGGATGGCGGCATCTACCCGCCGCACAGCGTCCTGGCCATCCTGGAAGGGCTGCCGGCGGATGAGGTCATATCCGCCGGCCACTGCTTCTGCCGGCAACAGCGGAAGATGGACGGGGACCCTTGCCGGATGGACCTGCCCCGGGAGGCTTGTCTGGGGATCGGGCTGGCCGCTGAACACGTGATCGAGATGGGCTTCGGCAGGAGGATCAGCCGTCGGGAGGCCATCGATCTGGTGCGGGAAGCGGCGCAGAAGGGCGCCGTACACCAGGTAGGCCGGATGGTGCCGCTCACGGACTTCCCGGCCCGGTACGAAGTAGACATCATCTGCAACTGCTGCTGGGACTGCTGCGGCGCCCTGGGCAACTACAGCCGCGGGAATCTCCCCTTCATGCTCAAGTCCTACTACATTGCCCGGCTGCCGGACCCCGGCAAGTGCAGCGGGTGCGGCGCCTGCGAGGAGTCCTGCCCCATCAGGGCCATAGCGGTGGACGAGTCGGGCATGGCCAGGGTGGACGCCGGCATGTGCTGCGGGTGCGGGCAGTGCGTCCTGCACTGCGCCGAAGAGGCCCTCAGGCTCGAGCCTGAGGAGCGGAACGTATTCCTGCCGGTGCTCACCGGCAGCAGGCGGCGCATCGCCTGACGCGGAGCCGGCCGGGCCCGACTTCACCGCCGGCGCTCAGTGGAACTTGAACGCGCTCAGTTTGTCCAGGCGCTCGAAGTTGTGCCAGGATTCCACGTAGCGCACGGTGCCGGAGCGGGACCGCATGGCCATCGACTGGGTGTGGGCTCCTCCGGCGAAGTAGCGCACCCCCTTCAGCATCTCGCCGCTGCTGACGCCCGTAGCGGCGAAGAAGACGTCCTCGCCGGCCACCAGGTCCTCGGTACTGTAGACCTTGTCCAGGTTCAGCCCGGCGGCGATGGCTGCCTTCTTTTCCTTATCGTCCCGGGGCCAGGCCTTGCACTGGATTACCCCTCCGATGCAGCGGATGGCCGCCGCGGTGAGCACCCCTTCCGGGGTCCCCCCGACCCCCATCAGCACGTCCACCCCGGTGTCCGGCAGGGCCGCCTGGATGCCGGCGGCGACATCGCCATCGGAGATGAGCTTGATCCGGGCGCCGGCTCTCCGGATATCCGATATCAGGCCCTCGTGCCTCGGCCGGTCCAGCACCACCACGGTGAGCTCGGCCACCTTTCTCTTCTTGGCTTTGGCGATGTTCTTCAGGTTCTCGGCCACCGGCGCGTCTATGTTCAGGACATCCCTGGCCTCACGCCCGGCTACGATCTTGTTGACGTACACCAATTGCCTGGGGCAGTTCATGGTCCCCCTGGCCGAGAGCGCCACGGCGGAGATGGCCCCGGGCAGCCCCTTGGCCGTGAGGGTGGTCCCGTCGACGGGGTCCACCGCGATATCAAGCTTCAGGCCGGAGCCGTCCCCGATCTTCTCGCCGATGTAGAGCATCGGGGCTTCATCCTTTTCGCCCTCTCCGATGATCACCACGCCATCCATGTGGACGCTGCCCAGTACGAACCGCATGGCGGTGACAGCGGCCTCATCCACCAGGTTCTTGTCGCCCATGCCCAGGAAGCGGGCGGCGGAAAGGGCAGCGGCTTCGGTTACGCGGACCAGCTCCATGGCCACGTTTCGCTCAATTGGTCGGCGCGAGCGCTTGGCTTCCATCGTTATCACCCTCCAAATACCTGATTGTGACAAACCCAAGGCCAGGGGTATTCCGGCATAGCGGGAACCGCTGAGCGTAGTATACCCAGCCGGGGGCACATCTTCAACCAGGCCCCACGGCAGACGCTGCGGCCCGGCGCGGCCGGTCTGGCCGGTGCCAGGCCCCTAGCCCTCCGGTATGCCGGCCAGCACTCTCACCAGGCCGGGAAGGACCTCCGCCGCCGCCCGCGCGGGGGCATTGCACCCCACCCTCACCACCAGCCGCCCCCCGCAGACTCTCCCGGCAGTCTCTTTCAGGACCTGGCAGAGACGCGGATAGCAGCCGGAGGTCAGGGCCCTGGTGCCATAGCTTTCCTGGTGGGTGTCCAGGCCGCAGAACCACAGGATGAGATCGGGGCGGAACTCGCGCAGTAGCGGCGGGACCTCCTGCCGGAAGCGGCGCACGAACTCATCGTCTCCCGAAGCGTGGGGAAAACACACGCCGTTCCTCCCCTCGCCATGGCCATAGCCGCAGTAGCAGATGTGGAGGGCATCGCTGTCACCCGACAGCAGCTGGCGCGTGCCGTCTCCGTGATGGGTGTCGGTATCCACTATGGCGAATCTGCTTCCCCGCGCGCTCTCCCGGGCCCAGGTGACTGCGATGGCCTCGTGATTGATGCAGCAACCGCCATAGGCATCATCCCGGCCGGCGTGGTGGCCGCCGATGCCGACCAGGGCCAGCGCATTGCGCAGCTGGCCCGACAGCACCCGGTCGAAGGCCATCACCACTGCCCCGGCCGAGTGCCGGCTCACATCCCAGTAGCCATCCCGCCTGACGTCTTCCACCAGCCTCCCGGTGTGCACCCTCAGCACCAGGTCCTCCGCTACCGGCTCAGCCTCGAACAGCCTGATGCCCTCCGTCCCGAGAAGCCCCTCCCGCACGATGCCATCGAAGGCCTTCCCGATGTTCATGTCGGACGGGGCATGCTCGTTCCTCATGACCTCGCTGTAGAAGATGCCTGTAGTGTCCATAGGAATATTGACCTCCGGCAAGCCGTGACTGGAGCCGGGCGCCGCCCGAAGCCGCCTTCTCCGCGGGGGCCGCGGGCCACGGGACAGCGGACCTGCCCTCAGCGGTTCTTGACGACCAGCACGCCCACCACAAGGACCCCCGCCACCCCTACCAGGGCCCAGGCCCAAACTGGCAGCGAAGGCAGCGGCGCCCGGCCCATCGGGGTATTGAAGGTCCCGTCCTCGGACGTGCTGCGATTGCCGGCGGCGTCCGTGCAGATCACACGGTAGTGATAGGTCACGCCGGACTTGAGGCCAGTCAACTGCACCACGTGCGATGTCTTGAAGTCGGTGGTGGGCGCAGTAGAGGTGCCATACTTGTCCGTCGGCCCATACTCGATCTGGCTGATCGCCAGCTCATCGGTGCTCCAGGATATGGTGGCCCCGGAGCTGGTGGGCTCGCCGGGTGTCAGGTAAAGGATCTTGGGCGGGTCGGTGCCCATGTCGATGCCCGTGGTGAACGCATAGTCGGGGGTCTGCGACCACAGGCCGGAGGCATCGCGGGACTTCACCTTGTAGTGGTAGGTGGTCTGGGCCGCCAGGTCCGCGAGGGCCACGCTGTGGCTGGTCACCATGGTGTTGTCGTAGGCTGACACCATGCCGTAATTGGTGCTGATGCCATACTCCACGCTGCTCTCTGAGGCCGCATCGGTGAACCAGACGATGACGGCGGAGGTATCGGTGATGGCGGTGGCCGCCACGCCGGAGATGACAGGGGCGTCCACGTCCGTAGTGGTTGCGGTGGCGTCCAGCGACCGGCCGGAGTTCCCCCAGTAGTCCGTCGATATCACCCGGAAGTGATAGGTCGTCTGGGTCGCCAGCCCGGTCACTACCACGCTGTGATCGAACACCAGCGCGGAGTCTACGGTGGTGATCGATCCGTAGTTGGCCGTGAGTCCGTACTCCACCTGGCTGTCCGACCTGCCGTCAGTGGCCCACTTGACGGTCATGCTGGAGGCGGAGATATCGGTCACGATCACGCTGGAGATCACCGGCGGGGCGTCTTTCCCGGTGAGAAAGTCGAGCCGCCCGGACTGCATGGGGTTGCCGGCCAGGTCCCTCGATGTCACCCGGTAGTAGTACCAGGTCCCCGGACTGAGGCCGGTGATGGTCACCTTGTGGCTGGTGACCAGGGCGCTGTTCACCGGCGTTATAAAGCCAAAGGCTGGGCCCAGGCCGTACTCCACCTGGCTGTCCGAATTCTCGTTGGTGGTCCAGACGATGGTAACACTGGTGGGGGTGACCTCGGTCACCGCCACCCCCGATATGGCCGGCGGGATGGTGTCGACGTAGGTGCCGGCAAAGGAGATCACGCCGCCAGCCGTGAGGGTCGCCGTCTGTGAAACGGGTGTCGTCATCCCGGACAGGCCACGCCAGGTGATGGTGTAGGCGCCGGCCGGCGCATCCGCATAGGTTGCCGGCGCTGTGCCGCTGTACCGCGCGGGCCCCTCTATGGTGAAGGCCGCGCCGGGCATGTTGGCCGTCACCGAGATCGTGCCGATCTGGGGGACAGACGAGTAGTTGCCCGTGAAGGAGATGCCACTGCCCGCCACGAGGTCCCTGGTCTCAGCGGGCGGCGTGTCAAATCCCGGCATGGCGCCCCAGGTTATGGTGTAGCTGCCCGGTGGCGCTCCGGGCAAGGAAGCCGGCGCCGTCCCACTGTAGGACGCGGCGCCGCTGATGGTGAAGGTGGCCCCCGATGGGTTGCTGTTGACGGTGATGGTGCCGTCCTGGGGCGGGATGGCGGTGTAGACACCGTCGAAGGTAATGGTGCTGCCGGCGGTCAGGGTCCGAGGTCCGGCCGGCGCCGGCGTGTTGTAACCAGCGACGGAGTTCCAGGTGATACTGTAGTCGCCGGCCTGCGCATTGCTGATGGTTCGCGGTCCCCCATTGTACGTGCCAGCGCCGGTGATGTTGAACGTCGCTCCCGGCACGTTGGCCGTCACGACTATCGTGCCGGTCTGAGGTGTGCTTGTGTATGTGCCAACGAACCTGATGCTGCCGCCACCGGGTTGGTCGGATAGGGTCTTCGTCTCGGGACTCGGCGTTTCATACCCTGTCACTGGCTGCCAGGTTATCGTGTAGTCACCTGGCAAGACATCACTGAAATCGTCCGGCGCCTCTCCGCTGTAACCGCCTGGGCTGATGCTGAACCGGGCATTGGGGAGGTTGCTGTCCACATGGATCGTCCCGTTCTCCGACACCGAGAACGCGGCCTCGGCCGCCGCGGGAAATGCCAGCGGTGTGCCGACGGCGCCACAGATGCAGGAGAGAATTATGACCGCAAGAGTCAGGACCCTCGCCAGATTCCTCGTTCCCATGTTCAACCCCCTGAGACCGGCCCCCGCTGGAGAAACACACAGCGACCGCATGGTCGCTGCGCCCCTCAGCTATTTGACCAGGAGACTATTGCTGCTGCATGACATAATGTGACATTATCCAGTATACCATTACCCAGGCCAGAGGCAAGCGGAATGTCCGGCGGCCGCGATCAGGAGGTGAACGATTTGTGATGCCGGCCAGCGTCATCCATCTTGACAGTCGGAGGGGAAAAAGCGTATCATTAAATACGTTCTCGGGTGGTCGAACCAGTCGAAGAGGCAAAGTCCGCCAGAGCAAAACGGGTAGGGTTGTCACCTACATGGCTCACTCGGAAACGAGCTGAAGCTGATCAAGGCTCAAAGGCGGAAAATGACCGGGGAAGCTGGAAAGGTCACCCGAGATTTCTTTATGTGCTTCGGGCCCTTATGGACCGGACCAGGCTGGTGGTGTCGCTCTGGACCACGGCCAGGTCCTCCTCGTTGGGGCGGCCCCTGATATCACCCAGGCGGCCCATGGTGTTGATCTCCCGTCCTTCGTGAAACTCCCCCACCACGTACCACTCGTCAGCCACATCGAACCCCAGGTGCTCGAAGAGCTGCGCCATGTACTTGCCAGAGGTCAGCACCTCGTTGCGCCCCGTGTGCGGGCCGGAGTAGGTGCAGAATACCACCGCCGTCTTGCCGGGAACCTTGGGGGCCCCCAGCTTGATGTCACCCCTGGCCCGGTGAAGGTTGAGCTTGTCCTTTATGAACTGCATCATCGGCGCGGCGGGCAGAAAATCGATGGACGGCGAGCCCAGGAATACCAGGTCGTACTCATAGAACTCCTTGTCCCCCGCATCGCCCACGCTGCAGAGAGTGCATTCCACATTCTCGCCGACAAGCCCGCGGCATATGGCGTCAGCCACCTTCCGGGTGTTCCCGGTAGCTGAGAAGTACACGATCAGCGCCTTCAGGTCTTTCTCGTCTCTGGAATTCACGGCTCCCTCCCTAGAACAGGTCCCTCTCCGCTTTGCCGTACCGGGCGGGAAAGGTCCCCTCCAAATCTACCCTGTTCGCCCTGATTCTGTCCAACCTCCGGGTCATCTCCTGCAGCTTGCGGTTCAGGAACCTGAGGGCCTGGCCCCGGGAGCCCTGGGGCAAAGCTCTGAGCGTCAGCTCGACCGCGCCGAAGCTGCGGGCCTCGATCTCCAGGCTTTTCACCTGCGGGGCGCCGCCGATGAAGCTGCAGATGGAGTCCACGAAGCTGTTGTGGTAGGCGGCCGCCGAGTGGTACTTGACCAGTATGGCCAGGTCGTCCCTGGTGGCCTTCAACCTGGCCTCATGCTCCAGGGCCTTCTTGTGCTGGAGCACGTAGTGCTCCGCCTGGAGCTCCAGCGGGAGGTAACGGGTACGGGCTGGCGGCCGCCCCCGCAGGTATTCCCGGCGCCAGTTGATGGCCAGGTCCAGGCCGTAGATGGCCCCCAGGTAATCCACGAAGGGCAGCCCGTCATTCTCGGTGGCGCACAGGTTGCGCTCGATGTAGCTCCGGCGCGAGCGTCCGATCGGGCCCCGCAGCACATCCGGATGGACCAGCACCCGGGGCCACACGGCCAGGCTCTCGGCGATCTCGTAGGCCCCGGTGAAGGCCGGTCCGAACATCACATTGAGCCTGGGCTCCTGCGCCTGGTAGTGCTTGCCCACCGTGACCGCGCCTCTAAGGAACGTGCCCCGGATCGTCAGCCGGGCCTGGATGAGAGCGATGGCGTAGAGCATGTAGAGCAGGGACGTGGCATCTACCCGGTCGGCGCAGAGCACGACCGTGTCCGAGAACATCTGGCTGGTGACCTCCGGCGCCTTCTCCGGCGCCGTGACCGGCTGCAGCTCCCGGAGGAGCCTCTGCGCCTCATCCACTGACTGGCTCAGCATCTCCAGCGTGGCCCGGATGCGCGGCGCCTCCCTGGGGTCCCTCTCAGAGGCCTTTATGCGGTTCTTGAGGCCCAGGATATCCAGGTAGCATATCAGCCGATCACCGTATACCGTATTGATCATCGTATTTCGCACCCTGTCTCGGGTAGACCGGCCAGATTATACCAGCACCGGGTCACGATGAGTATCCAGGCTGCCTGGTTCTGCGCAACCAATCATTCATCAGCCTGAAGAACTCCAGGGAGACCCCATCGTATGAGGCCGCGTAGCCGGTGACCTCGGCCGGATGGAACAGCGCCTCTTCACCCACGGGACTGACCGGCAGCTGGGTGTTGTGGAATCCGTCCCAACCCTCATTCACGGGCAGGCCCAACTGCTTCAGCGGCAGGTCCACGGTCGCGTCAACCAGGACCAGGTCCCCCTCGATCTCCACTCTGCAGGCCAGATGGTGGGCGACGGGCATGGCGGCAGCCAGCTCCCGCAGGTGCGGCGGGTAGTCAACCTCAAGGTCGCTCCAGCGGAAGGGGTAGACGGCATACAGGGTCGGCAGGTCCAGCTTCTGGTACATATCCCGGAGCAGGAAGTGCTTTGGCGTGCAGGACCCCTGGCCCAGGGCGAGCATGTCGAGGTAGCGCGCCGCGCTGTTTATGGAGGGGACCACGGCATAGGGGATGTCCCTTATCTTCTCAAAGACGGCCACTCTGGCGGCGGCCCCGGTCCTGCCCCGGACCCATTCGCGGAACTTCTCGTCGACGAGAGTGCTCACGCGCCGTCCCGGCCCAGCGGGGCGCGGCCATCTCCGAGCCATCGCCGCAGGGGAAGGCGGCCGGTCAGACCCGCTCCCATACCAGGTGCCCCGTGTGAGGATCACCGAAAAGAAGGAAGGCCGGCATGGTCAGGGACAGCCGGTTGCCCTCGAGCCGCATGAGCCGCTCCACGGACTCGCCCGTAACGTTGGGGTCCAGGCTGGCCTCCACGTGATGCACCACCCTGTCCCCTCTGATCTCGTACCGGCCGCAGTAGGATACGAAGGCAGCCGCGGCCATCGCCTTCTCTTGCGTGCTGGCCAGGCTGAGCATGTCGACGCTGAGCCGGGGGCGATTGGCCTTCATCATGGCCACGTGCATGTAGCCGTCCTCTCCGTACCCGAGGTACCCGGCCGGGTCCTTGCCCAGCGGGTAGTGCACCCGGCCGTCCGGGCCTATGACCTCAAAAGAGACCAGCTTCCAGGTTCCCACCAGGGGGCTCTTGGCCATGTGCCGCCTCCTTCGTGCCGGGCCGGGGCCCGTTCGTTCCGCGGCGCCCCGCCGGGATGTCCACAGCCTAGCGATGGCCGCGGCCGCCTGTCAACCGGCTGCCGCATCCGTTCGGCTTCAAGGTGGCCTGCTCTCCGGTGAGGCTGGCCGGCGGCAGCGCCGGCTGGAGCCGCGTCGTGGCCCTGCTCGAGGATTGACGCCATAGACTTGACATAATCCCAGAGCGCCGCGCTCTGTTTGAGCACCGGCGGGCGGCCTGGCTGGCGGGTCGAGGACTTTTGGGATACTATTGCATGAGCGGCCCCGGATCACAGGCCACGGGCCACGGGGCAGCGGAACGGGGGGGGTAACCGTCATGATTGTCATCACAGGCGCAACAGGACACCTGGGAAACGTGCTCGTACGTGAGCTTCTTTCCCGCAGAGAGACCGTGAAGGTGGTCATACCGCCCGGCGAAGACACCACTTCCCTGGACGGGCTGGCCGTGGAGAAGGTGACCGGCAACGTCCGGGACATGGACTCGCTGCTCCGGGCGTTTGCCGGGGCCGAGTACGTGTACCACCTGGCCGGAGTCCTCTTCACCTCGCCCCGCAAGACCAGGCGGTTCTACGAGATTAACCTGGAGGGGACGCGCAACGTGGCGGAGGCCTGTTTGAAGTGCGGGGTCAAGAGGATGGTCCACACCAGCTCCATACAGGCGCTGGCAGAGCCTCCCAAGGGAATGGTTATCGACGAGAGCAGCCCCTTCGATCCGGCCAGGGTCGTCGGTGACTATGCCAAGTCGAAGGCCAGGGCCAGCCTCGAAGTGCTGTCAGCGGTCAAGAGGGGCCTGGACGCCGTCATCCTCTGCCCCACGGGGGCCATAGGCCCATACGACTATAAGCCCTCCAAGATGGGGCAGTGGTTCCTGGACGTGGCCACGGACAAGTTCGACGGCAGGGTCTACACCATCAACGGCATCTATGACTTCGTCGACGTCCGGGACATCGCGGCGGCCCAGATTGCCGCGGTGCAGAAGGGGAGAAGGGGCGAGACCTACATCCTTTCCGGCCAGCCCATCGACCAGCTGAAGCAGTCGCAGATCATCCAGGAGGCTTCGGGGGCCAGCGGCCGCCTGTATGGCATCCACGTCTGGCAGCTCAAGACGATAGCGGCCACGGCCTGGGCCTACAACTGGGTCCGCAACACCGTGCCGGGCGTGACCCTGGACGAAGCCCGCATCGTGGCCAGCAACTCCACCATCAGCCACGAGAAGGCCGCCCGGGAGCTGGGGTTCCAGCCGCGGCCCATGAGGGACACCATGTTCGACGCCATAGCCTGGTTCCGGCAGAACGGCAAGCTCTAACGGGGGCCGCAGCGGGATATCACTCGTAGGCCACGGGCACCGCGCAGATCATGACCAGGGGGCTGCCCGTGGAGCTGCGGTACTGGTGCTTCTCTTCGGGCATGATGAGGACGAAGTCCCCTTTCTTGATCTGGCGCTCTTCTCCGCTGGCGGTCACCACGGTGCCGCTGCCCTCGATGACGTAGTTGATGTGCTCGTTGGGGTGGGTGTGGAAGGGGGTGTGGCCGCCGGGATCGAAGGTGAACACGCGGAAGCTGAACAGCGGGGAGCCATCGCGCTTCGAGATGGGCACCTGCTTGCGGATGCCGGAGGCTCCCTCCATCCGCACCGCCTCCCCGGGAGTATCATTCAGCGACGTTATCTTCATGGCGTGAAGCTCCTCTCCGGCCGAATCGCTTCTTGGCCGCGCTCGTAGGGAAGAGGCGCGCGTAGTTCCTCTGCTGCCACTTCAGGAACCTGTCGATGCATTCCTGGCAGATGTCCACGGCGCGACCCTCATCCAGCTCAAGGCGGTTGAAAGCGGGGTCGTAGCGGCGGATCGGCTTTCGGCACAAGGCGCAGCTGGCTTCGCTTCCCATCACGTCGCACCCGGATCAGTCTACCACCTTTCTCCCGGGAGGAGTAAGGGCTGGCAGGACTGGCTGACTGGCCAGTCTGTGGCCGGGATGATAGAATATCGGATGTCAGAACAAGAGCCCGGGGCCGACGGCACGGGTCCGGCCCGCGGGGCCTCAAAGGGGGGGGCAGAATGGGCAGAATCATGATCAAGTGCCCCAATACGGGAAAGCTGGTCTTCACCGGCGTCCTCAGCGCCAAGAGCATGTTCGAGAAATCGACCATCAAGGAGACCAAGCTGCCCAGGTGCTCCGCTTGCGGTAAGGACCACACCTGGAGCAAAGAACAGGCTGTCCTGCAGGAATAGCAGGCCCACTAGGGGTCTCCCACCGCGATAATACGTACAGGTCAGCGCCAGTCTCCGTAGTTCACCCGATAGCCGCCGGCGCCATCTCGTGCCATGATTGTGTCGTTGGCAATGGACGGCGGGACAATCGAAGGAGGGTTGAAATGACAACCTGGAACGCAACTAGGACGACCGGTTATCGTGTGAATCTGGAGGACGTCAAGAACGTCTGGTATGCGTTTGTGAGCTGGGTGGCGAACGCCAGGGCCAATTACAGGAACGCCAGGCTCGAGAGGTGGAACAGCGAGCGCCGGGCCATGCTTGAGTCACGTGGCATGTCCTCGTACAAGTAACGCTGCGCTGATTCTTCGCTGAGATCGTGTTCGCCCTGTACCGGTCTGGTCCGGTACGGGGCGTTCTAGTTCTTCTGAGGCCTGTCGTCCTCCGCCACCAGCCACTCCTTGCCCGCCTCGACGGTGTCGACGAACCCCATCTTCTTGCTGCCGAAGAGTTGCACCACGGCCTTCTGCAACCCGGTCAGGCCCACTACGGCATTGGGCTTGTCCTTGATGCCTACGGCCTTTGTGGCGTCGACCGTCTCCCTGGCCTTGTCAATCACGGCCTTCGTCATCTTGACGTGAGTCACATCGGCCAGCACCAGGACGCCCTTGCCTTCCAGGAGCAGGGCCTGCTTCATTTCCTCGAAGGCCTTCACGCATTCCGCCTCGCTCAGCCCGGCACAGTTGATGTAGAGTATCCGCTTCCCCTTGTGTGTTATGAACTGCGTGTGTTCTCCCATCAGTTCCCCCCCTTGATTATCTGAATTGACGGTTACCTGGAACCATTCCTTCGCGATATTATATCAGCCCGCGCAAGACCACGGGGCACAAGGGGTGAGCGAGGAGGGCGGCATTGCCGCCCGGGCGGAGATGAAGTAAGGGCTTCTCAAGGAGACGGGCGCTTCACCAGCCATTCCAGCGCTTCTGTCTGGGTCTTGAACGTCTTCAGATTGCGGCCGGTGAACTTCTCATACGATTCCAGGAGGATTAGCTTTATGCCGCTGACCCCAAGGGCGCCTGCCCTCTCCACCTTGGCGTCGAAGAGCTCCCTGCCCAGCTGCTTCACCCGGCTCATCCAGGCGCGGTTGGCGGCGGCCCCCTCGAAGTTGTAGAGGATCAGCACCTTGCCCGGCGAGGCTGCGACCTTCTTGGCCACCAGCTCCAGGACATCCATGCCCGGTTGGCCCTGGAGATCGCTGAAGTCCGCGTAGAGCACTCTCTGGCCCTGGTGCTCGATCCACCTGACTCTGCCGTCTACGCTCATGGCCCTCCCTCCGGCCCAATGGGACTGCGAGCAAGAGTATACAACCACCGGGCAACAGGGACCTGGTGAGAGTCAAGGTGGAAAATACGCCAGGCCTAGGCCTTCCCGGCCCGCAGCTGCTCTTCTTTGACCCGGAACCTGACGATCTTCTTCACCAGATCGTACGGGATCGGCCGGTCCAGCGGGAACTGGATGGAGCCCTTGGCTCCCTTGTAATCCGCCAGCTCCTTCCGGAAGGCCATGGTGCCCGACGGCGTCGGATAGAAACCGATGTGGTCTTTCCAGGCGCCGAAATGCACCAGGTTGCGGCCCTTGAGCCGGAATGTCGGCATCTGGTAACTGATGACCTCCGTGGCCCCGGGGGCCGATTCCCGAATCACCTCTCTGATCCGGCGCAGGATCGCCCGGATCTCATGCGGGAAGCGGTCTATGTACTCATCCATCGTCCGGTATTCGGTCTTTTCCATCCTGCGGGTCCTCCTGTGACCCTATGTTCCGGCTCTGGCCGGAGGGAGGGCATTGTTGGCTGTACGTATTGGCCCATCGTGGGCAGTACTTAGAGGCGGCTATGCCTTCCACTGGCCGAAGTACTTGCAGGCCTTGCCGCCGTCCATGACGCACTCCTGCTCCTCGAGTCCGAGGACCTCGGCCTTGGTCATCTCACCCACGCCCCAGATGTATCCCCGCATCATGTGGCAGAACTCCTTGCAGGGGAACGGGTAGTTGACGATGTACACGTTGACGCCGTTCTTGCCTACCGGCTCGACCTTGACGGTCCCGTGGGAATGGACCAGCCCCCAGATGCGGGGGCTCTGGGTCAGCATGAACTTGATATCGAACAGGCTTATCAGCGATTTGTAGTACTTGCTTATCATGTCTTTGGCCAGGAAACGGCCCATCTCAAAGAAGTACTCCCCCGGCTTGCGGGAGCCGGGGGTAGCCGCCAGGGCCTTGCCGGCCCCGACCAGGAGATCATGATAGATCCGCTCCGGGACCCGGTCTGAAGGCAGCAGGCCCCGTCGGGCAGCGAGGTCTTTGTTGTCGATGGTGGCCAGAATGGCCTGGAGCACAGGCTCGCCGAGGGTCTTCCCGATGAATGCCATGGTCGAATTGACCAGTGTGACCTTGACCCTGGGTTCATCCGCCAACTGCCACCTCCCTTCTGCGCCGGACAGAGATCAGGGCCGGGAGCGGCGGGCCCTCCGCGGTGTCCGGGATATCCGGCCCATCACTGGCCCGAATCATAAGTTCAGGCGCAGGGGATGTCAACACTCAGGCTTCGGCCGGTGGAGGCAACGCGTGTATCTGGACGACCTGAAGGGCTGAGGCGGTGAGCACGGGCAAACGTAGAGGAACCCCTTCGGACAGCGAAGGTACCCAAAAGAAGGATTCGGGGGCATCTTAGTCCGGACCCGCAGACCTATCAGTTACCTCATCATCAGCCGCCTCCGCACTCCCCCCGTTCCCAACCTGCGTTGAGCCTTTCAGGGCAATGCATCTCCCGAGACGCCGACGCTTCGATATCTCTAGCTATCCCCGAGTCTAACTACGCTCCCGAATCCTCTCTTGCGACCTCTCCCAGACTGCCTTGGCCTGGGTCTCTGCACTATTTGTCGCCGGGCCCCCCGCCCAACCCTTTGCTGTGAGGATTTTGAGAGGCCGCCACCAGCCATTCCCTGGCCTCGTCCACTGTGGATGCGTAGTGGGCGTTCAGGTGTATGGCTGTCGCATGGACCTGCGCCGCCGATTTCTGCAGCGAGGTCATCCCCACAAAAGCCACCCGGGTGCCGGGGATGCTCTTCAGTGTTCCGGCAACGTCCCTGGCCTTGTTGAGTATCGCCAGCGACATCTGGGTGTTCCGGGCATCGATCAGGACCAGGACACCGCCCGTTTCCTTCAGCAGCGCCTGTTTCAAATCGTCCCAGACCGCCAGGCTGGATTCCTCGTCCCGGTTGGCGAAGTCCGCCACCAGTATCTCCCGGCCCTTGTGGACGGTCCGCTGCACGTTCTTCCTCATTCCGACCAGAATTATATCAGGCCACACAACCCCAACCGCAGGCGATCGAAGGCCGGTTCGGCAGTCACCGCTCCAGGGGCATATTGAGCCGGCTGGTATACTGTTCGCCAGTGGACATCGCCGGTTCCTCTTAAGCATGGGCATGCGGGCCCACTTCTGCTCCTCCCTGGAGGAGGGCCAGGACTGGCTGGTGAAGGAAGATGACAGATAGGTAATCAGAGGGAGAGGGATATGCTGCTGTTTCTTTCGCCGGAATGGTTGGATGCCGTAGGCCGGAACTACACCGCCAACCCCAATAACCGGAACAAGATCTTCAAGGGCCTGGATCTGGTTCTGACGTTCCGGGTTGAAGCTGACCCTAAGTTCGCCCTGGACCAGGACCTCTACCACTGCATCCACTGGATCGACGGGGTCCGTCAGCCCGACAGCGGTCTCCTCAGCCGGGAAAACGCCGAGAAGAAGTCCGACTTCATCCTGGCGGCCGGACCGGCCACATGGAAAAGAGTGATCAAGAAGGAAGCCGGATTCGTGTCGGCCGTAATGACGGGAAAGATCAAGGTCCAGAAAGGCTCTGGAGCCGACATCATGACGCTGGCATCAAAGAGCCCGGTGCTGGCTGACACCTTCAACGAGGTGGACACGGAATGGCCGGACGAGATGTCGCCACAGCGGCTGCGGGAGTACCAGGCGACGGTGGCGCAGTTCAGGCAGAGGTTGAGAGTCTAGAAGAGCTGGCGCGTGAAGAGATCGACCAGGAATATCGCCAGGATACACGGATGGCGCCTGGACCGCACCGTCCACAACTACATCTACTTCGCCTACTATCACCTCTACGTCTCCGCCCTCATCAAGAGCTCCCGCGCCCTTTCCAGGGCCGGGCTGAAGCCAGTGCTGCGCTACTCCCTGGCGTTCCTTTTCGAGCGGTACCACTCCAAGGTGTTGGGTCCGGAAGACGTGCGGAAGATCATCACCCTGAAGGAAGACGTGGTGTTCGGGCCCGATGAGAGCAAGCGCATCATCCCTTTCGACCACGCCAACAAGCTCATCCTGAAGGAGCCGGGCTTCATAGCAGTCATGGATTGCCCCTGCCGCCTGGCCCGCGGGAGGACCTGCCAGGCCCCGGGGGTATGCATGGCGGTGGGCCGGACGTACGCCGAGTTCTGGCTGGAGCACTGTGACAAGTACCACGTCCGGAAGGTAGATCAGGCTGAGGCGCTGGTCATCATCAGGGAGGCCCGCGAACGAGGCTGCATCACCACGGCCTGGTTCAAGGTGGCCACCGGCGGCACTACAGGGGTGATTTGCTCGTGCTGCTCCTGCTGCTGTGTGGCCATGGAAGGAATGCATCTGGGGAAGATGTTCGACCAGGGCCTCTCGAACATCATTCCCTCGGGATACGCCGTGGTTCTCGACCGCGACAAATGCACTTCGTGCCGGCAGTGCAGCCGGGTGTGCATGTTCAAGGCCATCACCTTCGATGAGGATGACTTGTTCACCTACGGCAGCGCTGCCTGCATGGGCTGCGGCCTGTGCACGGAGGCCTGCGGGCCGGGAGCCCTGAGCCTGGTGCGGAACAGGGCGAATAGCGACCCCCTGGACGTTGATGAGCTCCGGGAGAAGCTCGGCCATGAGGCCGGCCACGGCGGATAACGAGATCGCCCCGGAGGGCCAATTCGCCCGGTCCCGGCTGTTGCGCCCGCTGGTATACTATCGCCGGAGATAATCCTGGGCAGACTTCGCGGAACGAACCCGAGGAGGTGCCGGTGTGAAATACGCGCGGCAGATAACCTACAAGGGACGGCGCATCTGGTTTCTGGATGCGGCCAACAGGAATGAGCAAGAGGTGCCGGCGGCCTTCGAAGAGGCCAGACAGGTGCTGGTCAAGGAGAGGGAAGGCGGCCTGTTCCTGATTGATGGCCGGAATATGCCCGTGTCAATGGCGATACTGAACAAGGCCAAAGAGGCGGCGGAAATGGCGAAAGATGACCCGCGCTATCGCGTGGCCTTCGTGGGGCTGGCCGGCATGACCAAGTCAATGGCGGAGATCCATGCCAAGACCAGGCGTGTGAACGCGCGTTTCTTCAACACGGTTGAAGAGGCTGAAGAGTGGCTGATCCAGGAGGCCGACAAGCCTCAATAAGGCTTGTGGCAAACGCGTGTCTCGAGGCTCACATGGAGGAAAGATGGCGGAGAAGAAGACCAAGGGCGTATGTGCCTTCTGCGGCAGACCAATCTATCTAAGTCGTTATGATGAGGAGACCCACCGGGGAACGGTGGCTTCACTACGCGGCCCCTGATGGCAAGCAGGCCGGCCATATCGCCAAGCTGAAGCAGAGCTAGGACCTGACCCGCAAGGGCAGGCAGATCTGGATCATGGACGCTGCCATGCCGCTCTCACCCGCAGTATTGAAGAAGATGGGGCTGGCGCCTTTGCCTGTCTTCCGCTCGGCATCGATCAGGGCGTTGGTTAGCGCTTCTGAAGCTTGTCAGCCTCTTTCACCAGCCACTCCTTGGCATCTTCAGGCTTATCGAAGAAACCGGCGTGCACGCGCCTGGTAGTGGCGTAGACCTGGGCTGTTGACTGGGAGATACCGGAAAGCCCTATGAACGCCACGCAGAAGCGAGGATCGCCCTTCACCAAGTCGGCAACCTCCACCGCCTTCTTCACCGTCGCCGGGGTCATCGCCGCGTTGGTGCAATCGACCAGGGCCAGCAATCCGTCCCGTTCCCTGGCCAACACCTGTTTGGCATCCTCCCAGGCCTCAAGGCACGCCCTTTCGTCTTTGTTGGCTGCATCCATGATCCAGATCGGCTTGCCTTTGTAGGTTGTCAGCTGGCCGTGTTTCACGTGTGCCCTCCTCGAACCTGCCGAGTATCCCGCCGGCATTATACCAGCCGGCGCAATATCAGTCAGGAGAGAGGTCAGGCATACACTATATGCAACCTGGGCACAGCGCCGCCTTCATACGGCAGGCTGACAAAGCTGGCTCCTGACGAACCGCCCTCGTCCTCCACAAAGATGAGGACAGTCCCGTCGGAGTAGGTGTTGGAGTCGACCAACTCCTGTATTAGGGCGGCCAGGTCGGGAGAGTCGCGATAGGCCCAATCGCCGGATTCGCTGGTCCAGACGCCGGCGGCGGTAGTCCTGGTCCTGCTCCCGTAGTCGGCCGGGCTGGATGGAGCCATTGGATCACCTGAGTCCTCGGCCCGCACCATGAGGGCGGTGGCATTGTCCCACCGGGCGTTGACCATCTCCAGGCGTGCTTCCAGGATGACCGCATTCTGGGGCAGAGTGATACCGGTGAAACGGAACCAGGCGCCGTAGAGCTGGCTGTTGTCGGTTCGGGAAAGCTCATCGAAGTACCCCCACGTCGTGGAGAAGTTGTCGGTACCCTCCTCCAGGCTCACCAGGATTTCGCCGCCAGTTGCCGGCTCCTCGACGGTGATGGTGACGGCCTCGGAGTCGGTCAGCAGGCCATCGGAGACCTCGAACCGGATGTCGGGGAAGACGCCGGCCGAGCCGGGCGTCCAGGAGAAGGAACCGGTCAGGTCATCAAACGAGGCCCCGTCGGGCAGGTTGGAGGCGGAGAAGGTGAGGTTGTCGCCGTCGGGGTCGCTGGCCGCAACGTCGATGGTCAGAAGCTGGTCGACAACCGCCGTCTGGTCGCCGACCGGGTCCAGCACGGGAGGCTGGTTGGCCGGCACCGGCTCCTCGACGGTGATGGTGATGGCCTCGGAGTCGATCAGCAGGCCGTCCGAGACCTCGAACTGGATGTCGGGGAAGACGCCGGCGGAACCGGGCGTCCAGGAGAACGAGCGTGTGGCGGGATCAAAGGCAGCCCCGTCAGGCAGGTTGGACGCGGAGAAGGTGAGGTTGTCGCTGTCGGGGTCAGTGGCCGCAACGTCGAAGGTCAGCAGCTGGTCAACAATCGCCGTCTGGTCGCCGATCGGGTCCAGCGCGGGGGGCTGGTTGGGAGGCGGAGGCGCTTCATTGACGGTGATGGTAATGACCTCGGAGTCGGTCAGCAGGCCGTCGGAGACCTCGAACTGGATGTCGGGGAAGACGCCGGCCGAACCGGGCGTCCAGGAGAAGGAACCGGTCAGGGCATCAAACAAGGCCCCGTCGGGCAGGTTGGAGGCGGAGAAGGTGAGGTTGTCGCCGTCGAGGTCGCTGGCCGCAACGTCGAAGGTCAGAAGCTGGCCCACGACGGCTGTCCTGTCGCCGACCGGTTCCAGCACCGGAGGCTGATCGGCGGGCGCTGGCTCCTCGATGGCGTCCAGCACGGGAGGCTGGCTGGCCGGCGTTCCGCTGCCGCCGTACTTGATATACAGCCGGGGAATGGAGCCGCTCTCATATGTGAGCGGCACGAACTCCGCCCCGGACGCACTGCCGTTGTTGTCCAGCAGGATCAGGATGGTCCCGCCGGAGTAGCTGTACGAGTTGACCAGCTCCTGGATGACCGGCGCCAGGTTCGGTGAGTCGTGGTAGGCCCAGTCGCCGAAACCGCTGGTCCAGGCTACGCCGGCCGATGTGCGCGCCCTGGAGGTGTGATCGGCGGTGCTGGAAGGCGCAGAGGGGTTGGCCGATTTCTCGGCCCGTATATTGAGGATGGTGCCACTGCCCCAGCTGGCGTGCGCCATCTCCAGGTGCGCCTCCTCGATTACCGCTCCCGGCGGTATGGTAACGTCCGTGAATCGCAGCCAGGCATTGTAGGGCTGGCCGGCCTCGGACCAGTTGAGCGTGCTGTAGTATCCCCAGGCGCCGGAGAACCCGTCATCGGCGCCCGATGCCAGGCTGACCAGCAGGTCACCGCCGGAAGAGGGCTCAAAGACGTTGATGGTGATGGCCTCGGAATCGGTCAGCAGGCCGTCGGAGACCTCGAACACGATGTTGGGATAGACGCCGGTAGCAGCCGGCGTCCAGGAGAAGGAACCGGTCACGGTATCAAACGAGGCCCCGCCGGGCAGGTTGGATGCGGAGAAGGTCAGGCTATCGCCGTCGGGGTCGCTGGCGGCGACATTGAAGGACAGCTGCTGGCCGACCAGAACCGTCCTGCCACCGATGGCATCCAGCACCGGAGGGCGGTTGGCGGGCGTTCCGCTGCCGCCGTACTTGATGAACAGCCTGGGGACGGAGCCGCTCTCAAAGGAGCTGCTGACGAAATCCGCCCCGGCCGCGCTGCCGTTGTTGTCCAGCAGGATCAGCATGGTCCCGCCCGAGTAGCTGTACGTATCTACCAGCTCCTGGATGACCGGCGCCAGGTTCGGAGAATTGTGGTAGGCCCAGTCGCCGAAACCGCTGGTCCAGGCCACGCCGGCCGAGGTGCGCGCCCTGGAGTTGTGATCGGCGGTGCTGGAAGGCGCAGAGGGGTTGGCCGATTTCTCGGCCCGTATATTGAGGCTGGTACCACTGCCCCAGCTGGTGTGCACCATCTCCAGGTGCGCCTCCTCGATTACGGCCCCCGGCGGTATGTTCACGTCCGTGAAGCGCAGCCAGGCATTGTAGGGCTGGCCCGCCTGGGACCAGACAAGCGTGCTGTAGTATCCCCAGGCGCCGGAGAACCCGTCATCCGCGCCCGATGCCAGGCTGACCAGCAGGTCACCGCCGGAGGAGGGCTCAAAGACGCTTACGGTGATGGCCTCGGAATCGGTCAGCAGGCCGTCGGAGACCTGGAATACGATGTTGGGATAGACGCCCGTGGCGGCCGGCGTCCAGGAGAAGGAACCGGTCACGGTGTCAAACGAGGCCCCTCCCGGCAGGTTGGATGCGGAGAAGGTCAGGCTATCGCCGTCGGGGTCGCTGGCGGTGACATTGAAGGACAGCTGCTGGCCGACCAGAACCGTCCTGTCACCGATGGCATCCAGCACCGGAGCCCGGTTGGCCGGCGTTCCGCTGCCGCCGTACTTGATGAACAACCTGGGGACGGAGCCGCTCTCAAAGGAGGTGCTGACAAAATCCGCCCCGGCCGCGCTGCCGTTGTTGTCCAGCAGGATCAGGATGGTCCCCCCGGAATAGCTATACGTATTCACCAGCTCCTGGATGACCGGCGCCAGGTCCGGCGAGTTGTGGTAGGCCCAGTCGCCGAAACCGCTGGTCCAGGCAGCAGCCGCGGAGGTGCGCACCCTGGAGGTGTGGTCCGCAGCGCTGGAAGGCGCCGAGGGGCTGGCCGATTTCTCGGCCCGTATATTGAGGCTGGTGCCACTGCCCCAGCTGGTGTGCACCATCTCCAGGTGCGCCTCCTCGATTACGGCCCCCGGCGGTATGTTCACGTCCGTGAAGCGCAGCCAGACATTGTAGGGCTGGCCGGCCTGGGACCAGGCGAGCGTGCTGTAGTACCCCCAGGCGCCGGAGAACCCGTCATCCGCGCCCGATGCCAGGCTGACCAGCATCTCACCGCCGGCTGAAGGCTCATAGACACTGATGGTGATGGCCTCGGAATCGGTCAGCAGGCCATCGGAGACCTCGAACCGGATGTCGGGATAGACGCCGGTGGCAGCCGGCGTCCAGGAGAAGGAACCAGTCACGTTATCCAGCGAGGCCCCTTCCGGCAGGTTCGACGCCGAGAAGGTCAGGTCGTCACCGTTGGGGTCCGTGGCCGCGATATCGAAGGAGAGCTGCTGGCCGGCTATCGCCGTCTTGTCGCCGATCGGCTGCAGCACCGGAGGCTGATTCGTGGTCGGGTTTGTGCTATACCTGATGTACAGCTGGGGCGGCGAATTCCCTTCAAACGTGAAGCCGACATGCTCAGCGCTGCTTGAGCTCCCGTTGTTGTCAACAAGAATCTGGATGGATCCTCCCGAGCTGTAGTCAAAGCTGTTGACCAGCTCCTGAATGACCGCACTGATATCGGGCGACGCATGCCATCCCGAGTCGGAGTAGCCTGAGGGCCAGTCGACCGCCGTCACAGTCCTCACCCTGGACGCGTGGTCGCTGGTGCTGGCGGGCGCAGACGGGTCCGCCGCCTTCTCCGCCTGTATCTTCAGATGGGCGCCACTGTCCCACCGGTACTGCTGCAGGTTCAAGTGCGCTTCCAGCACCACGGAACCCTGGGGTACGGTGACATCATTGAAGCGAAACCAGCCGTTATACCACTGGCCGATCTCGTACCAGGCCTGGTCCCGGTAGTATCCCCAGGCTCCGGAGAAACCGTCGTCCGCTCCGGCTGCTACGGACAGGGTGAGCTCATACTCCTGCCCCGGCTGGGGACTGACCGAAATGGAGACGTCCTCCCAGTCGGTCATCATGCCATCGGACACCTCAAAGTGGACCACGTAGACGCCTCTGGTGTCCGGCGTCCAGGAAAATGACCGGGATCCGGCATCGAAGGAAGCCCCTTCAGGCAGGTTCGAAGCTGAGAACAGGAGGCTGTCACCGTCAGGATCGCTGCCCGAGACGGTGAAGCTGATGGGATTGCCGATCGTTGCGTCCTGGCTGCCGATGGGATCGAGCACCGGGGCCTGATTGGGGCTGACCGGCTGGAACTCGAATGGGGTGCTGGGCACCTCCGCCAGCGAGCCGGCGGAGCCCGGCGGATACAGGAAGTAGTTGCCGCCCGATTGCACGATGTCATGATTCGCCGAGCTGAATGACCCCGGCGTCTCCGAGAAGGCCAGCCGAAGCGTGTCTCCTACTGTGGTCTCATTGACCAGGTAGAGGCTGGTTTTGGCCTGAAGGGCCTCATTCTGGCCGGCATTGTCGATCTCCAGGATCATCTGGTCGGGCAGCCAGCGGGCATCCAGATAGCCGGACCTCGACTCCAGCACCTGCCCCAGCCCGCCGGTGGTCAGCCAGCGATAGAACGGATAGTGTGTGGCCACGTAGTCAGCCCAGATCACGTAGGCGTCAAAGACCTGGGCCATGGTGACGTCGGTGTACCCGGATGCGGCCAGCATGTCGCTCTCGTCCGGATGTGTGAAGATAACGTAGGGCGCCCCGCTTTCCATCATGCACCTCAGCATGGCCCAGCAATGGTAGTACTCGTCCGAATCCGGACGGCTGAAAAGGAAGAAGTCTCCCTGCACCCGGGGGAGGTTGTACATATCTGTGCCCGGCTCCAGGCCGTAGTCTCTGTAGGTCACGGGGTAGGTGATGTCTTCGGCCGGATACGGGTCACCGTCAGCATCACGGGCGTTCTCGCTTTCAGTGGATGAATTGTCCGAGCCCTCCTGGCTGGTGCCCGCTTCCGAGACGGCCAGTGCGGCGGCTGAACCGCCGGAGGCCTCCTCTTCCTTGAAGTGGACGCCAACGTACCTGACGTCCGTCCTGGCATCAAGCGACTGGTACCCATAGGCGCCGATGCACTCCATGGGGGCCACATACGAGACGATCTGAGGGAGCTGCATGCCGTAGCTGCTCTGGAGGCGGTCCCGGAGCTGCTGAGTCGCCGCTATCATGGCATCAACCTCGGCGTCTACCCCCGCTGCGTCATCCCAGTAGGCCTGGTCCAGCGGGTAGTGCGTTTGGCCGCAGTGCCAGCCGATCTCGTGCCCATCCTTGAGGAACTGGTAGACCCCATTCACGGATTCCGGATACCACCAGAAGTCGCTGGTGGAGCCTGAATACGAGAAGGCCACAAAGATCGAAGACTTGAGGTTGTACTCTCTGAGCAGCCTGGAGAAGTTCCCGATGAAGTCATAATGCAGTTGCTGCAATTGCTCCGGGGTGTAGTAGCTCCTGGTGCAATCATCGACTTCCACCACTCCGGCATTGACCGGAGAGCTCAGGCCGACCGGCATTGAGTAGAGAATGGCCTGCATGAGGATGCCCTGGAGATAGAGGGTGCCCGGCAGGTTGGTGTTGAAGAAAACCGTCTTGCCATTGCCATACCGGCTTACCCATATGGCGGGATTCCCGTAGGCCGTGTCGTGGGCAACCACGACCGCGCTTTCGGATACGGCATGGTCGAACAGCAGCATGCCGGCATCGGGTATGGTCTCCCCGGCATAGGCAAAGGTAAACTCGTCTCTCTCTATGAAGATCCCTTCCGAGGTCACATACTGCGTTCCCAGGGTAGTTATGCCGAACATGGCTGCCAGGTGGGTGTTCACGTAATCGGGCTGAAGAGCCACGGCCCCGGCGCCCATGCTGACCACATTGACGATGGCATCGGAGTTTGAGGCGTCAAGGGCCTCGCCAGGCACGTTGATCAGTATGGTGGAGTACAGCGGGCTGCCGGCATCATCCAGGAATGAGTAGTGCTGGCCGGCGGAGATGTCCAGCGCTTCCCATGGTATCCGGTTCGTGTCGAGCAGCCGCCGCACGCCCTGAAAAGGCGGGGACTCTGTGTCATACAGGGGATTCGACTCATCGACAATTATGCCGGCCTTGATGGGTATGCTGATGCCATCAGCTCCTTCTGATGGACGATCTACAAGGAGAGCCGTCGACAGTGCGAGCGTGATCCACAGGATAGCCATCATCATCCGGAGCCACTTCATCTGACACATCCTTCCTTTGCTGGTGCCGCATCCAGCGCCGCTGCCGGCAAACGAGACCCGCCGGCGGGCCGCATATTCAAACTATGGACTGGCATGGGGCAACAGGGGTACTAGTGTGGCACACAGTTCGGCCGGGCAGACTTACGTATTTCCGGCTAGTCACTACCTAGGCCGGGGCGGTCCATCGCCAATGCCACTGTGACTGATTTGTGAGATACGGGTTGGTACTGGACCTGCAGACCAGCCGGGAGCGGGCTTTGTGAGGGATCTGTGAGGAAAACTAAGTATTCTACCAATTGAACTGGACGGGCCTTTTTTGGGACAATTTAGGCTGGTGTGCGTACGTAGTACATATTCCCGGCACGCCGAAATCAAGTGTGGAGGTAAAGTATGATGAGACGTTTTTGTAACTTTTTTCGGATTGGCCCGGCGCTCCTGGTAATCCTTGTCCTCGCCGTCCTCAGCCCGCTCCTCCTCCCGGCCAGTCAGTCATTGGCCGCTCCGGTGCCGGTCAAAGGGATGTGCATGTTCTCTTACGGGGGGCACAACTCCGCCTATGATTCGCGTCTCCTGGCCATTGTGCCAGAGTACTTGATAGACAACACAGCGCACGGGTTCTGGGGAGAGTACACCGGCAGCTATGGCAGCACGTCCCTTCTGCAGAACGTGTCCCGCATGCAGGCGGCCGGCATGAAGGTCATCGGTTACACCAGCTGCGGCTATGAGGGAAGGGGAAGCGGGGGAGGCCAGCCCCTCTCCATGTTCACCCTGGCTTCCGTGAAGAAGCAGATCACGAACATGGCCCAGCTTGACGGCGTCAACGGCGTGTTCATTGACGAGGTTGATGCCTACCCCAGCGCCACTCAGAAGCAGTACCTGAAGGAGCTGTCGACGCTGGCTCACAGCCTGGGCATAGTCATCTGGGGGAATACCGGAGTTAACAGCTTCGACGCCTGGTTCTTTGGCGATGGCGGATTCGACTTCGTGCACTCCACTGAGCAGTGGACGGGGCAGGCGTTGACCGCGACACAGAAGACCTACGGGTCGAGGATCAGCGTCGCCGGCTTCAAGTCCACCTACGCGGCGGCTGACGCGGTGAGACTTACGCAGGACGCCTGGAGCAAGGGGATCCGCTTCTGCTACGTGAACAACGCCGAGTATCAGACGATCGCCCCCTGGTTCGAGCAGTATGCCAACAGCGTGAGAGGCGCGGCCGCTCCACCGGCCCCCGCCCCCGTCAACGGGGCGCCCGTTCTCGGCGCCATCGGCTCGAAGACGGTCACCCAGGGGCAGCTCCTCCAGTTCCGCCTGACCGCCACCGATCCCGACGGCAACTCGCTGACCTATTCGGCATCGAACCTGCCCGCCGGCGCCACCTTCACCGCCTCCACGGCCACTTTTTCGTGGCGTCCGGCCTCGGCTGGAACCCACAGCGGGATCACCTTCAGGGTCAGTGATGGAAGCCTGAGCGACTCTGAGACCATGACCATAACCGTGGTCCCGGCAGATACGGGGAATCCGGCTCCCACTCCCACTCCCACCACCGGCACCACGTTCGAGATAACCGCCAGGGTCACCACCGGCGCCGATGACGGCTTTGCCGGGAGTTGGGGCTTCTACAGGAGCCTCAGCTGGTATGAGACCGGCAATCCCGGCCAGCCGTACGGCTCCTGGTATCGCTTCGCCGGCGTCAAAATCCCTGCCGGCGCCAAGATCGTGCAGGCCCATCTGGTGACCACCCAATCGAAGTGGACCAGCGGCACCCACCTCAAGATACGCGCCGAGAGGTCGGCGTCTCCGCTGGCGCCGACCAGCACTGCCGGTCTGGCCTCGAAGACCAGGACCCTGGCCGGAGCAGACTGGGACTCGGGGTACAGCGATCGACGGGCGCATCAGTCTCCGGATATCACTGCCGTCATCCAGGAGCTGGTGGGCAGTTACAGCTACTCGAGCGGCGGGACCATCCAGATACTGGTCGATAACGATGGCAGCGTTTCTGGCAGCGAGCATGTTGGAGCCACCTTCGAAGGCAGTTCAGCCCCTGTGCTCTACATTAAGTACCAGCTGCCCTGAGACCCGCGCCAAAGCCCACTTAAAGGAAGAGGAGATCCCCCCGGGGATCTCCTTTCCTGTTTCTCCGCCGGGGCGGGCGCCAATAGGTACTACCAGGTGGCCCGGATACGTGTATATTTCGCCGAATAGGTAATCGGGCAGTCCACTTTTCGTAGCCACCCGAATTCCACCGGCCACCTCGCTCAAATAGACTCAAATAGAATTGGGCGAGGTGGAGCATGTGTGGCATCGTGGGGTACGTGGGTCATCGTCCGGCACAGCCGATCCTGTTCGATTGCCTGGCCAAACTCGAATACCGCGGCTATGACTCGTCAGGCATCGCCATTCGGGGTAGCGGCATCAGAGTGTCGAAAGACAAGCTCCGGGTGGGAGTCCTTCAGGAGAGCACCCCCCAGCTCAGCGGCCAGATGGGGATCGGGCACACCCGGTGGGCCACGCACGGAGCGCCTTCCCGGATGAACGCCCACCCGCACCTCGATTGCACCGGCAGGATAGCAGTGGCGCACAACGGAGTCATCACCAACTACCTGCAGCTGAAACAGATGCTGATGGCCGACGGGCACGTCTTCACGTCCGAGACGGACACTGAGGTCATACCTCATCTCATAGAGAAGTACTGGGATGGACAGGGTGACATGACGGCTGCGGTAGAGGCCGCCGTGGGGAGGCTGGAGGGATCGTACGCGTTCGTGGTCCTCTCCGAGCCCGAGGACAGGCTGCTCGTGGCACGCAAGGACAGCCCTCTCGTGATCGGCGTTGGCGACGGGGAGAACCTGATCGCGTCGGATGTCCCGGCCATAATGGGGTATACCGACCGCATGATCTGTCTTGAGAACGGGGATGTGGGCGTCATCAGCGACAGCGGAGTCAGGGTGATGCAGAACGGCCGGGACGTGGACCGGCGCATGGAAGTGGTCAGCTGGAACAAGGGCAGCAACGGCAAGTGCGGCTGCGAGCACTACATGCTAAAGGAGATCCGGGAGCAGCCGGGGGTAATCTCGAGCACGCTGTCTCAGGGGTTGCCGTCGCCGGTAGCCTCGATTTTCAGTCAGGGCAAGCCCGACGTGCTCATCCTGGCCTGCGGCACGTCATATCATGCTGGCCTGGTGGGCAAGTACATCATGGAGGAGCTGCTGGGGACCCGGGTCAACACGGAGCTGGCCTCCGAGTTCAACTACCGCAGAGAAGTCCCGCCAGCGGATGTGGCCATTGTCATCAGCCAGTCCGGCGAGACGGCTGATGCCCTGGCCTGCATGAAGAGGCTCACCTCCGCCGGCATCAACACGCTGGTCATCACCAACGTCGCCCACAGCTCGGCGCGCCGGGCAGCCTCGTGCTCGGTCTGCACCTCCGCCGGTCCGGAAGTGAGCGTGGCCGCCACGAAGAGCTTCATGGCCCAGCTGATCACCTTCTATCAGATCGCCCTGGCTTCAACCAGCGTGGATGCCTCTACCCGGAACCGTCTGTACCGGGAACTCGAGAGCCTCCCTTCGGTGGTGCAGGGAATGCTGGACAACGAGGACCTCATGATCGGGTGCGCCCGGCAGCTTTCCCAGTGCAGCAACGTCTTCTTCATCGGGAGAGGCATAAACCTGCCCATAGCCTACGAGGGGGCCCTCAAGCTCAAGGAGATCTCCTACATCCATGCTGAGGGTTGCGCGGCCGGCGAGTTGAAGCACGGCCCCCTGGCGCTCATGGGCGAATCGACCCCGATCGTGGCCCTGCTCACCAGGGACAGGACCTATGATGTCATGAAGGCCAATATCAAGGAAGCGAAGACCCGGGGGTCCACCACGTTTGTCATAACGGACGAGAACGTGGACCGGGACGAAGGCGACCAGGCCATAAGGATAGAGAAGGTCGATCCCCTGCTCAGCCCCGTCCTCAATACCGTGGCGCTTCAGCTTCTGGCGTATCACGCCGCCAGAGTGAGAGGATGCCCAATAGATTTCCCGAGGAACCTGGCCAAGAGCGTGACGGTAGAGTAGGTTGCGATCGGGCTCCGGCGGGCAGCGCGTCGGGCGCGGGCAAGTTGGCTCATATGCCGATATCAATTCTGCTGGTCGAAGAGCATGCCATGGTCAGGAAGGGGGCCAGGTGCCTTCTCGAAGCCTTCCCCGAGTACGAGGTGGTGGGCGAGGCCAGCCATGGGTTGGATGCCGTCAGACTGATAACCGAGCTGCAGCCCGACCTGGTGGTGACGGAGCTGCAGCTGAAGGACCTGGGCGGGTCTGAGCTGGTGCGGCGGATGGGAGAGCTCTCACCTCAGACCAGGATTATTGCGCTCACCCAGTACGACAGCGAGGAGCATGTGCTCGATGCCCTGCGCGCCGGCGTGAGAGGCTACATTCTCAAGGGAGACAGCCTGGATGAGATAACCAAGGCCATAGAGCAGGTAATGGCCGGCCACTGCTATCTCAGCCCCTCCATCCTCTGCCTGGCCATCAATGCGCTGCTGCAGAGGAAGACTGATGGCGTTCAAGACAGCTACGCCACCCTCACCACCAGGGAACGTGAGGTGCTCATGCTCTCGGCCCAGGGTCTCAGCAACGCCGAGATCGCCGAGAAGCTCTACATCAGCAAGCGCACGGTGGACGTGCACCGCGCCCATCTGCTGCGCAAGCTGGGATTGAGGACTCAACGCAACCAGCTGCAGGACTACGCCATCAAGGCGGGCATCCTGCCGCCAGAGTGGGAAGAGGAGTGATGGCGCCGGTGATATCAGGGCCTTCCGCCGGGCACAGCCGCTGACCTGTAGTAGCTGGCGGCCAGGCGTATCCCCTGAGCAAAGCTCACCCTGGATGACCATCCCAGCTCCCCGGAGGCCTTCCGGCAATCCAGCGACATGTGAGTGATCTCGCCGGGGCGCATCAGCTCGTATCTGGGAAGACCCCGGAAGTCCAGCTCGGCGCCCAGGGCATCGAACACAGCCTGGTCGGGAGTCTGTTCCGGGGTGCCGATGTTGAAGACCCCCTGGCAGGCGCTCTCGATGGCGGTCAGATTGGCTCTGGCCACGTCCTCCACATAGACATAGGACCTGGTCTTGTCCCCCGCGCCGAAGATGGTCGGCTGCCGGCCACAGAGCATCTCGTGGGCGAACAGCGGCACCACGCCAGCCTCGCCATTCGACCTCTGCCGTGGCCCGAAGACATTCGAATAGCGCAGCGCCACGAACGCCAGCCCGTACAGGGACTGGTACACCTGCAGGTAGAGCTCCACGGCGTACTTGGATACGCCATAGGGTGACAGCGGGCATATCGGGTGCTTCTCGGCCACCGGCAACTGCTGCGGGTTGCCGTAGATGGCGCACGAGGAGGCGTAGACCACCTTCCTGATGCCCGCCTTCACGCCGCAGCCCAGGACATTGAGGCTGCCCCTGGTGTTCACCTCCGCGTCATACTGGGGGTCCTCTATGGACCTGGTCACGCTGGTTTGGGCCGCCTGGTGACAGATGACCTCGGGCCTTTCCGCCGCCAGCACCCGCCCCAGCTCGGCATCGCCGATACTCAGTTGATGGAACGCGGCGGCCGGGTGGATGTTGTCCCTGGAGCCGCCCGAGAGATCGTCCACCACGACCACCTCGTGCCCCCGCAGCAGGGCCAGATCCACTATGTGAGAGCCAATGAAGCCTGCGCCGCCAGTCACCAGTATCTTCAAGTTCAATCTCCTTCACTCAGGCCCGGAGGCCCTTCACGCTCCAGGAACGCTGTGCGCGGCGGCGCCCCGGCCGATGGCGGAGACGTAGGCCTCGAACCAGAGGGGCAGGGACAGATAGGAGTTGGTGACGTAGCAGTAGCGCAACCCTTCCTCCCAGGCTCTGAGGGTGAGCCTCACCGCATCCTCCAGAGTATGCCTGGCCCCCAGGCCGGTGACGCTGATCCGCCGGCCGAACTTCCTCTGCGTCTCTGTGAGAGGCTGCCCGCGCCATTGCTCCGTCGAGTGCATGAAGTCGAAACCGCCGCCGGTGAAAAACCAGGCGTCGAAGTCATCTTGTCCCACGTTTCCCCAGGCCACCAGCTGGTGCTCATGGGCCACACGGGTGAGCTCCTTCAGGTAGGCCTTTGCCCCAGGGTCCGGAAAGGCGCTGCATTCGTCGATGAAGACGCCGCTGACCCCGTCGTTCTTCGCCATGGAGACCACCAGCCGGCGGTTGGTTTCCAGGGAATACCACTGGGGGCCTATGCTGCCGCCGCTTCTGGTCCCTTCATAGCCCGAAGTGATGTACCCCACGGGTTGCACCCCCTCGCCCTTGAAAGCATCCAGCTCCCGGCTGGACCATCCGGCGCTGCGCCCGTTGACGTTCCCCCAGAGCCCGTGGGCCGTGTTGCAGACCAGGTATTCAGGAAGGCACGCCAGTATGCGCGCCGAGGCGCGCGCGCTTGTCTCTCCGTAGTAGACGAGGCTGAGCTTCACCACGTCCCTGCCCTCACTTTCTCCATGGCGGATGACATGCTACCGGGCCACCACCGGCTCGTCCAGTATGTGCTCGAATCCGGCTATCACATCGGGTTCATCCATGGACCTCATCTTCTCCTCCATCCTCTCCCCCATCCGGAGACCGATGAGGCGGACCCTGGTGCTGCCATTCCCGTATTTCTGCAGCGCCTCTCCGATCAGGTCCTTCAGCAGGACGGCATCACCGTGAGGAGTGAAGTAGACCTTGCCGTTTTCACCGCGCTCCAGCACGGCCATATAGAGCTTCACCACTCCATCGACAGAGGTGTAGAACCGCCTCATGTCCGGGTGGGTGACAGTGATCTCGTTGAATTCCCGGATCTGGTTTACCCAGATATCCATCACGCTGCCGGTAGATCCCAGGATGTTGCCGGACCGGATGACCATGAATCGGGGGCCCTTGGACTTGGAAGCGCGTTGCTTCACCAGTCTCTCGCAGACCAGCTTGGTGGCGCCGTAGCAGTTGCAGGGCTCCACCGCCTTATCCGTGGACATCAGGATGAAGGTTTCCCCCTCGAAGGCCCGGAGCATGTTGAGCGTGCCCAGGACGTTAATGGTGGCGCCCTCCTCGCATTCCTCCTCGCACAGGTCCACCCGCTTCATCGCGGCCAGGTGAATCACGGTGTCCTTGCCCTTGAGGGCGCCCCTGACAAAGGTCTCATCCCGGATGTCGCCTACACTGAGCCTGAGCGCCGGACTGGAAACCTCGCACTGCAGCTTCGATATGCCGCCCTCGCTGCGAGAGAGAGACGTCACCTCCACATGGGGGTACCGCCTCAGTAGCTCCTTCAACAGATGCCTTCCCACAAAACCGCTGCCGCCCGTAACCAGAATCCTCTTCATTTCTGCTTCTCCTCCTCCTCTACCTCAGGACTCTTAACCCTCTCCTCCCTGGCCAGCTTGAGAGAGCTCATCGTTGCATAGTGGAAGATGTGATACTCAAAGGAGTGCAGAGTCCGCAGGGTGACCAGCAGACTCAGCAGGCCCGCGGCAAGGCTTCCAGCGAGGAAGCCAAGCGCGGCAAACCACGTGCTGAACCTCAGGAGCGGGATGGCCCCCACTTCAGCCACGCAAACCATCAGCACGGAAAGGGTCGGAATCCGCATGTTGCCGAAAAGGGACAGAACCATGTAGTTGAAGATGATGGTGCTGAAGATGATGCTCCCCGCGCCGACCGTCAGCAGGACCTTCATCACGGTGCCCGTGTCGCCGGGGAACAGCAGCCTGGCCAGGCCAACTGCGCCGGCCAGAAATGCCAGGCCGAACAGAAGCGTCATAGCCAGGTCTCTCCAGTACAGCTTCTTGTATTCATTGGCTGTTCGCCGGATATCGGAGAACCTCCCCTGGTACATCGCCTTGACCAGGGGGGCGGCCCTCGCTTCGAAGTGGATCGTCGTTCCCAGACTGAACAGGGGGACAAGGCCCAGGAAGGCTCCGAAGGTATAGGGGCTGCTTATGACCAGGCCGCCGCCTGACCGGCTGCCCATCCACAGCCAGACGATCAGCTTGTCTGCGAACACCGCGATAGCGTACAGGATGGGGAACACCGAGGCCCATGGGTTTCGGCGCAGCAGACTGATTATCGACGACTGCAGGCCCGCCGCCGGCTCCGTCCGGTCGAAGGCTTCCCGCAGGGTGAAAACGGCGCTGGCCAGCAGGGTCAGGGCACCCGCGGTGTAGCCCAGGAGGGTCAGCGAAGGGTCCAGGCGGTGCAAGGCGTAGGTCAGCAGGAACTGGACCGAGTAGCCCGAGACGAAGACCACAGCGAAGCTCACGTGCTGCCTGGTCGCGGCGTAAGCGCCGGCGACCACCCAGACAAGGGATAGAATGAAGAGCAGCGCGGCAAAGAACCCGAAATCGATGGCCGAGAGACCGACCATGCCCACCAGGAAGTGATACAGCGCGGCGCTGACGGCAATGGCATAGCCGGCGGAGTACGCGGCGCCGACCCTGAACACCCTGTCCAGGGCGTCCCGGCCGGATGAGCCGTCGCCGATGATGCCCAGGGTGACCGGAGAGATGCCGGCCGTGCCCAGCAGGCTGAGAATCACAGCGGCCATCACCGTTATGGTGAAGAGGTTCAGCGCCTGCGAGTCAAAGCGCGTCAGCGTGATGAAAAGCAGCACCGTTATGGCGAAAGTCAGAATGGCCGGCGCTGTGGCCACGATGGCCCGGGCCGCAGGTGACAGGGCGCGCTGGGGCCGCGGGGCCGGGAGGCTGTTAGTTATTAGCGGAGCGCTCATCGATTACCGCCTGATAAAGCTCGGCGAACCGGCTGGCCATGACGCGCACATCGTACTTCTCATTAGCCTCCCGGTTGGCCTTCCGGCCCATTTGGAGCCTCAACTCCCGGTCGCCGATCAGAACCCCCAGCTTCTCGGCGAGTTGAGCGGGCTGATCGGGAGGAACCACGTAGCCTGTGCCTTCGACTACGATCTCGGGGACCCCACCCACCGCAGTGCACACCGATGGCAGGCCGCAGCTCATCGCCTCCAGGAGAGCGTAGGGAACTCCTTCGGAGTGGGAGCTGAGGGCAAAGATGTCCACGTTGTGATACCAGTACATGGGGTCTACGTGGCCCATGAACTTGAAGCTGTCGCCGATGCCCATCTGGTTGACCAGCCTCAAGCACTCCTGGTAGTAGTCCTCTTCCTGCACCTCCCCCAGGACCAGGAAGTCCGCCTTTTGCTTGTCCAGGACAATCCTGGCGGCCCTGATCAGCACCTCGATCCCCTTGATGGCCACCACCCTGGCGAAGCAGGCCACCACCGGGGTGCCTCCGTTTCGAGGTGGCCCGGGCAGGAACCGGTCGACCTCAATGCCGTTTTGGATAATCTCGATCTTTTCGATAGGGAGCCCCAGCCCGGTCTCAATGGCCACATGTTTCTGGCTGGGCGGCACCACCCGGTCCGAGTACCGGTAGACCGTCTTCACGACGGATTCGGCGAAGAGCATGTTCTGCTTCCGGAAAAACTCGGTGACGTCGTGCCTGGAGAGCTCCTTCTGTCTTTCAACGAGATAGAGGCCCTGCTCGGTCAGCACCAGGGAGCCACCGTAGAGCAGCTTACCCATGGCGCTGATGATGCCGGCGTGGCCGGCGCTGAGGGCATGATAGACATCGGCCTTGGGCACCTTCGGCAGCACCGAGAGTATGTCGAAAACCAGGGAATACAGGTTGAAGATGTTCCAGTAGGACTCCACGAACGGTTCATCGGGAGCGCTGGCCTGGCAGTAGTCAACGATGGAGTCCCAGCAGGAGCGTGAAACCAGCCAGCTCTTGTCCAGTCCATGATCTCTATAGGCGTCAACGATTACCTCGAGGTCCAGCGGCGCCCCGTGGAGGATGCTCTGCATCGAGTTCGCCACCGCATCCGAGATCCTGCGGGGCAGCCTGGGCGTCTTCTCGGGAAACGGCGTATTCAGAGGCGCAATGATTATGGAGTCCACGTTGGGCAACCGGGGGTAAGCCAGCTTGGTGAACTCCGGTGTGGTCACAGCATACACATCAAACCGGGTGGTCTCCATGGCCCTTATAAGGAAATGGGCCAGTGTGCTCAGCCCGCCAAACCTTATAGGGTAGCTGCCTTCAGTCACCATGCACACCCTCATTGGTTTCATCTCATCCCCTGATGCAGCGCCCGAGATGGGGCGCATCAATCGGCTGACTCCATTCTAGGTCGAGGGGAATTCCGGGGAATACGTGCACAATCCACAATGGGCCGGCGCGGAATGCGTAATTGCCGGTAGTTAGTACCTAGGTGTGAGGGCCGCCGCGGGGGTCCGGGCGGAGCGGGGCTGCCGCTGTGGATCCGAGCGGAATGGGGCCGCCGCGGGGATCCGGGCGGCCCCGGGTCTTGGGCGGCCGCGCTCAAAGCGCCAGATTGCCCGGCAGGCCGGGGACCAGGCTGGCCCCATCCCCGGTCAAGTCCGGAATGAGCCCGCGTTCGACGGCGAAGCGGCCCAGCCTGATGTGAGGCGTACGCAGCCCCAGCTTCCGTATCATGTTGGTACGATGGAGCTCGACGGTGCGCCGGCTTATGCCCAGGCGCGCTGCGATGTCCTTGTTTGTATAGCCCTCGGCAGCCAGCCTCAGGATCTCGATCTCCCGCGGCGTGAGGCTGTCATAAGGATCCTTCTTCTTCACAGGCCCGTTCTGAACGTAGATATCCACGGCCAGGTCCGCCAGCGGGCCTGACAGGTAGTGGTGCCCGGCCAGCACCGCCCTGGCTGCGGCAATGAGGTCCTGGGCCTCGCCGCCCTTGAGCACAAAGGCCATGGCCCCGGCCGACATGGCCTCGTGTACATACTGCTCATGATCATACATGGAGAAGACAATCACCTTGCTGCAGACGGGCGGGCGCGTCACCTGCCTGGTTACCTCGAAGCCGCTGATGTTGCTCAGCATCAGGTCGACCACCATGATATCCGGATGCAGGCTCTCCGCCATCCGAATGCCCTCCAGGCCTTCTCCGGTCTCACCCACCACCTTGAAATCGCTCTGCGTCTCCAGCAGCTTCCTCACTCCATGTCTGACAATGGCATGATCATCGATCACCATAATGGAAATCACGGCCGATCCTCCTCCCCCTTGGCAAACCACCCCCAAGAGGCTGCTGACCCAGTCCCTTACTCGGTACGAAGGGCTGCAGTACTTATGGTAGCCGCTTTGTCAGGCTACAGTAATACGTAAGAGGACTAGGTTGCTCCCTGCGCGAGCTACTTACCGTCAGATCAGTATGTTTGCTTAGTGGAAATTACTAAGGTACTGATCGTGGAGGATAATCGATCATAATCTCTCTAAGCGCCGCTGACTCCACGGGCCAGCTCCTCCGTCCAGTCCGGAAGGTGAAGATAGGAGGTGGTAACGCAGCAGTAGGCAAAGCCCTGGCGGCGCGCCTCGCCGGCAATATGGACGGCCTGGTCGAGACTGTACCCTGAACCCAGGCTGATGATGCTGGTGCGCCGGCCCCAGCGGCTCTGGACGGGCGTCAGTGCCTGGCCCTGCCATCGCTCGCTCGAGTTCATGAAGTCGAATCCCCCATCGGTGAAATACCAGGGGTCGAAATCGTTCTCTCCGACATTGCCCCAGACCGCCAGCTCGCGGCAGCGGGCCATGGACGTCAGCTGCCGGTAGTACTCCTTCTGGCTGTCATCCGGGAATGCCGGGCATTCGTCTACGAACACCCCGTCCACCCGGTCCTGGCTGGCCGCGCTCTCCAGGAGCCGCTCTATAGTGGCCAGGGTGTACCACTCGGGGTCCAGCTCGCCGGCACTGCCCCGCCCACCGTAGCCGGACGTGAGGTATGAGAGCACCCTGATGCCAGCCTCCTGCAGGGCCGTCACATCTTGAAGGGGGCGCCCGGCGTCGCTCTGGTTCACCTCGGCCCAGAGGCCATGGGCGGTGTTGGCCACCAGGTATGCCGGGCGCGCTTCCAGTATCCGGGCGTCTACCGAGGAGGAATGTGGCCCATAGTAGACCATGAACATGGCAAAGGCGCTGGGTGGGTTCCCCGGAAGGCTGCTCACAATGGCGACGACAGCCAGCACAGCACACACGGCCAGGACCCGCAGTGTGTATGGCCGCTTCAACCGATCCAGTGACCGCCCGATCGCCATGCCCCCTCCTCCACCAGGTCCGCCCCCCCACAGGCTCGGGCAGCTTGGTTAATTACCGTATACCATGCCGGCCCGATCCATGCAATAGCGCTACTACGGCACAGCCCGGCCGGTTGAGCGGCGTTCTGACTGCTCTTTCGCCTTTTGCCACACAGCGATGAGATAGGACACGAAAGCGCGGTCATATCGGGTCTTGGCCGCCTGGAAGTGGTCGGTGCCAGGGTCTCTCTCGAATTGCCGCAAAGTCGATTCATCGTGCTCATCCCACCTGTCACCAAAGCCTCGGCAGCCTTGCACCCGGGGGACCGGAACATCATAAGGAAGCTGACCTTGCCGGCCCCGCGCTTCGAGACGGTCCTCCAAGAACCCCCACTGGTCCAACGTGGCCAGCTCGGCCCACATCCGGGCATCCTGATGGGCCAGCTCCTCCCAGTCAACGTCCGGTCCGTCAAGCTGTCTGGACAACCGCTCCGCCAGCGCGTCCATGCCATCCTTTTCGGCACGTTTCCTGGCCTTCTCATAGGCTTCAACGTGAGCCTCGATTGCCCGGCGGCAGACCTCGGAGGTATTGGTCACCGGGCTCAGAGGCGCCATCCTCTTGTAGAGATCATCCGGGATATTGATGCCAATTCTCATGGCCCCCTCCTTCGCACTGGCCCAAGCATACCATTTCTAGAGACATACGCCAACCTAATGACATACTCTTGCCAGGACGTTCTCAGGGCTTGAGCTTCCACCAGGCCGTGCGTGTTGGAGGTATCCAGGCTCGAGGTCCACGGGTGCAGGAACCTGGTCTCACTCGAAGGTTTACATAATGCCTGCCCGAACCTCGAAGTCCTCCTTATCAGCTCGTCAGGCCGGTTGCGGGCCGCAGAAGCCGAGAGGGTTGCCGCGCACTGGCCACGCTTGAGGCATGTCGCGGCCGAGAACAGGCTCATCGTCGGAGAGAAGGGAAAGGAGGCCAAACCGTGAGGCAGACCGGGGGATCAGGTGAAGCTGGAGCGGGTGACGCGATTCGAACGCGCGACCCCTTGCTTGGGAAGCAAGTACTCTACCGCTGAGTTACACCCGCTCTCTGGGCCTAAGTCTAGCCAAGCGGGGCAAAACCCGTCAAGGCACAACTTTACATAACCCTGACGAAGAAGGAGGAAAATGAGCGCCTATATCTCACTGCCCGGCCTGCGTGGCGGTGTCAGTCGGCACAGGGGGATCGGCATCATTCAGCTTCCTCCTGCGGTCATGGAAGGTGCGGTGCACCTCTTTCAGGTGTTTGTCCGTCACGTGGGTGTAGACCTGGGTGGTGGTGATGCTCTTGTGCCCCAGCATCTCCTGGACAGAACGGATGTCCGCCCCGCCGCTGAGAAGGTCGGTGGCAAACGAATGACGCAACGTGTGCGGGGTGGTCTTTACCTGAAGCATGGCGGACATGGCATGTGCCTTCACGATCCTCTGCACAGACCGGGTCGTCAGCCGCATCTTCTCCCCGTCCTTGCCAACAGTCGACCTGCCGGCGTATCTGATGAACAGGGGCTTGAAGTAGTCTTCACGTGACTCCAGGTACTTCCTGATCCACTCCGCCGCGTCATCCGAGATGAAAACCACTCGCGCCCGGTTGCCCTTCCCGACCACGCCCAGCTCCCGCCTCTTCAGATCGATCTGGTCCCGGTCCAGCTTGACCAGCTCTGATACCCTCAGCCCGGTGCTGAAAAGCATCTCCAGGATGGCCCGATCGCGGAGCCCGGGCTCCCCGGACACATCGGGCCCTCCCATCAGGCGGTCCATCTCCTCCGGCTTCAGAAACGACACCTTCCGCGAGCCGGCCTTCGGCAGCTCGATCTTGTCGGCCGTCATGACTTCCATGTCCCGCTGCACCGCCAGGTATCGCAGCAGTGCCCTGAGCGCGATAAGATAGTAGCCCTGGGTCACTCTGCTCAGGGCCTTCCCGTCAGGGCCAGCGAATCCCGCCAGGTACACCCGGTACCCCCGCACCAGGTCGGCGTTGATGTCGCCCACCGCCGATGCCCCGCTGGACCCGCCGGATACCCATTCCGCGAACCGGTCAAGGTAGCGCCGGTAGGTGTCCACCGTCAGCCGGGAATAGCCTTTCTCGATCTCAAGGTACTCGAGGAACTGCTCGATGCCCTCGATGATGGTCATCAGCCCTTCACCGCCTTTTTGGGTAGATGTCGCACAATGTCGCTTTTGTGACGTTAGCACGGGCGGGGTGGGCTGTCAACCCCCTGGGAACCCGCGCCCAGGGTCTCCGAGATGCGCCACAACAATTCGTCCAGCCCGGCCCCGCTGGCCGCCGAAATCAGCATCATGCCTTCCTGGGAGATGTTCAGCCTCCCCTCCAGCTCCGCGGCGTCCGGGACGGCCGGGCCCAGCAGGTCCACCTTGTTGAGCAGCGTCAGCCTGGGCTTCTGGTCCAGCCCGAGGTCCTCCAGGATATCCTCCACCGTCTGGCACTGCTCCGCGGCGTTCTTGTGCGTTATGTCTACCACATGCAGCAGCAGGTCCGCCTCCTCCAGTTCCTCCAGGGTGGCCCGGAAGGCGGCCACCACCGTCGGGGGCAGCTTGTTGATGAAGCCGACGGTGTCGGTCAGCAATACCGTCTGCCCGTCGGGCAGCCTCAGCCGGCGGGTGGTCGGGTCCAGGGTGGCGAACAGCTTGTCCTCCACCAGCACCTCGGCCCCGCTCAGGGTGTTGAGCAGGGTGCTCTTGCCGGCATTGGTGTAGCCCACCAGGGCCACCACCGGGATCCCGCTCCTGCGGCGGTTGGTTCTGTACAAGGTACGGTGCTGGCGCACGTGCGCCAGCTCCTTCTTCAGCCGCTGCACCCGCCGCTCCACGATGCGGCGGTCGCTCTCCAGCTGCATCTCGCCCGGCCCCCTGGTGCCCACGCCGCCCCCCAGCCGCTCCAGGTGGCTCCACTGCCCGGCCAGCCGCGGCAGCAGGTACTGGTTCTGGGCCAGCTCCACCTGCAGCTTGCCCTCGTGGGTCTGGGCCCTCTTGGAGAAGATGTCCAGGATCAGCGCGGTGCGATCGATGACCTTGACATCCAGGGCGTCCTCCAGGTTCCGCTGCTGGCGGGGCGTAAGCTCGTCATCCAGGATGACCATGTTGTAGCCCGTCTCGCCCTTGAGGGCGATCAGGTCCTTCAGCTTCCCGCTGCCCAGATAAGTCCGGGACGGGCGCTCCAGCCGCTGTTTCATCCGGCCCACTACCTCGACGTCCGCCGCGCCGGCCAGGCTGGCCAGCTCCGCCAGCGAGTCATCCGCGGACCACCGGGTCCCGGGCAGGTCCACCGCCACCAGGAAAGCCTTCTCCCTGGCCTCCGTGGTGGAAAGCATCTGTTTGGGGATTTTGCCTCCTTTATGTCAACCGCTTATGTGAAGCGTCCATGCTTTATGTCAAACCAGTTTATGTCGAGCACCCGGCCGTGTCCGGCCGTTTCCACGCTCGAAACCAGGATCTTATGTTAACCTACTTCCCGGCCCCGCCGGCCCGGCTCCAGGATAGCATCCTGGACAAGCCTTCGTCGATGTCCGCATCGGGAGCGGTGACCGACAGCCGGATGTAACCCTCGCCGCATTTCCCATAGCCGGTGCCCGGGGTCACCACCACCCCGGCACCGTCGAGTAACCTGGCGGCATAGTCGGCCGAGGTATATCCCTCCGGGATCCGGGCCCAGGCGTAGAGGCCGGCCCGGGGGGTCTGGACACCCAGGCCCATCTCCCGCAGCACCTTCAGCATGCGATCGCGTCTCGACTGGTAGATGGCGTTATGTTCAGCGATGCACCCCTGGTCCCCGCGCAGCGCCTCGATGGCCGCCAGCTGGATGGCCTGCGGTATCCCGGAGTCGAGGTTGGACTTGAACCGCATCAGGGCATCGCGCATTTCGGCATTGCCTACCGCCATCCCGATGCGCCACCCTGTCATGTTGTAGGACTTGGACCAGGAGTGGAACTCCAGGCCGACATCCTTGGCCCCCTTGACCTCCAGGAAGCTCATGGGCCGGTAGCCGTCGTAGGCCACCTCGGTATAGGGGGCGTCATGGCAGACCACCAGGTCGTGCTTTTTGGCGAAACTGACTACCCGCTCAAAGAAGCCGGCCTCGGCCACCGCGCCCGTGGGATTGTTGGGGTAGTTGATCCACATTATCCTGGCCCGGCGGGCGACCTCCGCCGGGACCCGGTCCAGGTCGGGCAGGAAGCCGTTCTCCTCCAGCAGCGGCATCAGGTACGGCTCGCCCCCGGCAAACATGGTGCTCACCGAGTAGACCGGATAGCCCGGGTCCGGTATCAGGGCCACGTCCCCGGGGTCGACGAAACAGAAGGCCGCATGGCCTATGCCTTCCTTGGATCCGATAAGCGGCAGGACCTCTTTGTCGGGGTCCAGGGCCACCCCGAACCGCCGCTGGTACCACTCCGCCACCGCCTGCCGCACCTCGTCCAGCCCGTAGGTCTCCGGGTAGCGGTGGTTGGCCGGCGTCCTGGCTTCTCGACAAAGCCGGTCGACAATGTGCCCCGGGGTCGGAATGTCCGGGTCGCCGATGGCGAAGCTGATGACCTTCTCCCCCCGCTTTCTACGCTCCTCGATCTTCCGCGAGATCTGCACAAAAAGGTACGGGGGCAATTGCTCGATGCGCCTGGAAACTCTCATTTCTCCTCCGACAGCTTTATGTCAACCGGACCCGCACATCGCCGGCAACGTCGCCGCCCCGGCGACGGCACAGCCTGGCGAACCTCATTGCCCAAACCGGAGGTCCCGCGAGCCTTTCAGGCTGAGGAAGGTACCGTCGCCCACGATAACGTGGTCCAGCACCAGGATCCCCAGCAGGCGGCCCGCCTCCACCAGGCGGCGGGTCAGCTCAATATCATCCGGCGAAGGCTCCGGGTCCCCTGATGGGTGGTTGTGCACGAAGATGACCGAGGCGGCGCAGGCTGATATGGCCTCCTTGAACACCTCTCGCGGGTGCACGATGCTGGAGTCCAGGCTCCCCACGGAGACCGGCGACACCCGGATCAGGCGGCCCCTGGTATCCAGGAGCAGCACCAGGAAGTGCTCCTTCTTCTTGCCTTTCAGGGAACCGCCCACCACGGACACCACGTCCTCCGGGCTCTTGACCTGCGCCCGGGCCTCGCGGGGACTATCCGCCAGCCTCCGGCTGAGATCGAAGGCAGCCTTGAGCTGGGCCGCCTTGGCCGGCCCGATGCCGTTGACCTGGGAGAGCTCCTCCACGGAGCTGTCGGCGATGCCCCGCAGGCTGCCGAACCGGCTGAGCAGCTTCTGGGCAGTGACCATCACCGATTCGCCCTTCACGCCGCGGCCCAGGATCAGGGCCAGTATCTCCGGCGAGGAAAGCGCCTCCGCGCCGCGACGGATCAGCCTCTCCCGGGGGCGCTCTTCGGGGGGCAGGTCCCGCACGGTGAAGGACTCCTTCACCCGGCCTTTCCTATCTGGGACCGAAGGTAGGCCTCCATGAACTCATCCAGGTCGCCGTCCAGGATCGCCGTCGTGTCACCCGTCTCGAGCCCGGTCCGGTGGTCCTTGACCATGCGGTAAGGATGAAGGACATAGCTCCTTATCTGGTTGCCCCAGGCCGCGGACTGGTGCTCCCCTTTCAGCTTGGCCCGCTCATCGGCCATCCGTATGCGTTCTTGCTCCAGGAGTCGCGCCTTCAGCACCCGCAGCGCGATCTCTTTGTTCTGGTACTGCGACCGCTCGCTCTGGCAGGAGACTACCAGCCCGCTGGGGAGATGCGTGATGCGGACCGCCGAGCTGGTCTTCTGCATGTTCTGCCCGCCCGGCCCGCTGGACCGGAAGGTCTCGACCTTCAGGTCGTCCGCGTTGATCTTCACCTCCATGGCCTCCTCCACCTCGGGCAGCACCTCCACCAGGGCAAAGGAGGTGTGCCGGGCATGGTCGGAGTCATATGGAGACAGGCGCACCAGCCGGTGCACGCCGTGCTCCGCCTTGAGATAGCCATAGGCCAGCTTGCCTTTGACCTCCAGGATGGCGCTCTTGATCCCCGCCTCCTCGCCGGGCGACGTGTCCAGGACCTCGGTGTGGAAGCCCCGGCGCTCCGCCCACCTGACGTACATCCGCAGCAGCATCTCCGCCCAGTCCTGCGACTCCGTCCCGCCAGCCCCGGCGTGAAGGGCCAGTATGGCATTGCGATGATCGTATTCGCCTCCGAGCAGGAGCTGGAAGTCCAGCTTCTCCACCTGGGCTGAAATGCGGTCGACCTCGGCCCGGACCTCGTCCACCAGGGAAGCATCGCCCTCCTGGAGCGCGATCTCCACCAGCTCCATCAGGTCCTTGACCCTCTGCTCCAGCTTGCGCCAGCTCTGCGTCTCGTCCTTCAGCGCGCTCAGCCGGCGCATGACCTTGTTGGCCTCTGCCGGGTTCTGCCAGAAGTCCGGCTCAGCGGACTCCTTCTCTATCCCGGCTATGCTCTGCTCTTTGCTCCCTACGTCAAAGACGCACCATCATGGCGGAGATGCGGTCGCGCAGGTCTTCCAGTCTGTCCTTTTCCTCGAGCATCCTTCAGATCCCTCCTGATGGCGATCCCGGTGGGGCGCGCGGCCTGCCGGCCGTTCCCTAATAACTATACAATAGTTGGCCGCCCCACTGATATGAACCCGGCCGCATCGTATTTGGTTGCGGCCGCAACGCACCCTGTTTCATGGCAGCCGCTGCCGGCGCCGGCGGCTGTGGTAGTATGGAGGGGAGGGTCACCCCGTGAGAAAGAGCCAGCGCCGGGAAGCGATCGACGAGGTCAGGCGGGAGATCGCCCGGGACCCGGCCCTGGTCCGGTCACTGCTGGCGGCACTGGGCGGCCAGGGCGCCGCCCGCCTGAAGGCGGCCAACAGGCTGCAGCTGATCAGTGAAGCCGACCCCAGGGTTCTCTATCCGCATTTCCGGACCTTCGCCGGGCTGCTGGATAGCTCCTCCAGCGTCCTCCTCTGGAATGGCATCATCATCCTGTCGCGCCTGGCCACGGTCGACCGGGAGAAGCAGTTCGATTCGGTGCTGGACCGCTACTATGCCCACCTGTGGGACGGCAAGCTGGTGACCGCGGCCAACATCCTGGGCAACTCGGGGCGCATCGCGGCCAGCCGGCCCGATCTGGCGGACCGCATCACGGCCCAGCTGCTGAACGTGGACCTCATTCCTCTACCCACCACCGAATGCCGCGAGGTGGCCCGCGGCCATGTCCTGGCCGCCTTTGCCCAGTACCCCGGCATTCTGGGGCAAGACCGCGCCGCACTGGACTTCGTCGTCCGCTGCTCTTCCAGCCACCGCGCGGCCGTCAGGCGGCAGGCCGAGGCCCTGCTGAGCCACGCCAGGCCCGAGCCGCCGGCCACCGGCAGCTAGCCACGGCCACCCGCCAGCAGCGCCGAGAGGTACCGCCCGGTGACGCTGCTGCCATTGCCAGCCACCTGCTCCGGGGTGCCCTCGGCAATGATTTCCCCGCCATTCCGGCCGCCTCCAGGCCCCATATCGATGACCCAGTCCGCCTGCCTGATGACATCCAGGTTGTGCTCGATGACCACCACCGTGTTGTGGTTGCCGGTGAGCTTCTGCAGGATGGCCACCAGCCGGTCGATGTCGGCCATGTGCAGCCCTGTAGTCGGTTCGTCCAGCACGTAGAGGTTGCCCTTCTTGTGCAGCTCGGCGGCGATCTTGATGCGCTGCGCCTCGCCGCCGGACAGGCTGCTCAGCTCCTGACCGATGCGCAGGTAGTCCAGCCCCACCTCGGCCAGGATGCCCAGGCGGCGCTTGATCTGGCGGTCCTCGAAGAACTCCGCGGCCTCCAGCGTGTTCAGGTTCAGGACATCGAAGATGTTCCTTCCTTTGTGCCGGATGGCCAGGACCTCGTCCTTGAAACGCTGCCCGTTGCACTCGTCGCAGGTCATCCGGATGTCGTCCAGGAAGTTCATCTCCAGGCTGATGAAGCCCATGCCCTTGCACTTCTCACAGGCGCCGTCGGAGTTGAAGCTGAACAGGCCGGCATCGGCCCCGGTGGCCCTGGCCAGCTCCTTCCGCATGAGGTCGAACACGCCGATGTAGGTCACCGGCGTGGAGCGCGATGACCTGCCGGCGGGGGACTGGTCGATCACCACTGCCTCGGGGAAGAGCTCAACGAAGGTGTCATTGATCAGGCTGCTCTTGCCGGACCCGGCCACACCCGTAACGCAGGTCAATACCCCCCTGGGGATCTTGACCGTCAGGTCCTTCAGGTTGTGCGTCCGGGCATTCTTGACCTCGTACCATTCCGTCCACGCCTTCCGGGAGCCGGTCAGCCCCTGCTGCCGTTGCAGGTACCGGGCGGTCAGGGTCTGCGACTGGCGCAGCGCAGCATAGGTGCCTTCAAAGACGATCTCACCGCCGTGCACCCCGGACTGCGGTCCGACATCGATGATGTGGTCGGCGGCCCTCATGACATCGGGGTCGTGCTCGACGACCAGGACGCTGTTGCCCTTGTCGCGTAACTTCCGGAGCATGGCCACCAGGTGCTCGTTGTCCCTGGGATGCAGGCCTATGGTCGGCTCATCCAGGATGTACATGATGTCTACCAGGTCGCAGTCAAGCTGACGGGCCATCTTCACCCGCTGGCTCTCCCCGCCCGACAGCGTGGAGACCGGGCGGTTGAGGGCCAGGTAGTCCACCCCGATGTCGATCAGGTGGCCCAGTATGGAGCGCATCTTCCTGACCAGCGGCTCGGCCTCCGGGATGGAGAGCTGCTCCAGGAACCTGTCCAGATCAACCAGCTCCAGGTGGCAGAGCTCGGCGATGCTCCGGCCTTCCAGCAGCACCGAAAGCGCCCGCGGGTTGAGGCGGGTCCCCCGGCACGACTGGCAGTCGCCGTACACGAAGTACCTCTGGTAGGCGTTCTTGCGGCCCTCGGGCAGCTCGTCCTCGCTCTTGTCCACGTAGCGGCGCTCCAGGCCGCGCACGATGCCGTCGAACTTCTTGGCGTAGACGCCCGCGCCGTGGGCCTTGGTTATGGGCACCGCCTGCGCGTAGAGCAGCCTCTGCATCTCCTCTTCGGTGAAATCCGCCAACCGCTTGTCCGGGTCAAAGAGGCCGCAGGCATTGATCTCGCGCCAGTTCCAGCCGCCCACTTTGTAGTCCGGGTGGGTCACAGCCCCTGCCCGAAGAGACAGGCCGCGGTCCAGCAGCAGGTCCAGGTCCACCGTGATGCGCTTGCCCAGGCCCCGGCAGTCCGGGCACATCCCCTCCGGGTTATTGAAGGAGAAAAAGAAGGAGGGGCCGATGAATGGCCGGGCGAAGCGGGAGTACAGCAGGCGGAGGTAGGTGGCCACCTCCGTGGCCGTGCCCACCGTGCTGCGGCTGGTCCGCCCCATGGTCTTCTGATCGATGATGATGGCCGTGGAGATGTTCTCGATCTCGTCGATGGGCGGGCGCGAGAGCTTGGGCAGCCGGCGCCGGGCAAAAGAGGAGAAGGTCTCGATGAGCTGGCGCTGGGCCTCGGTGTAGATGGTGTCGAACACCAGGCTGGACTTGCCGCTGCCGCTGACCCCGGTGAAGACGACAATCTGGTTCCGGGGTATGGCCACGGTCACGTTCTTGAGATTGTGGGTGCGCGCGCCGCGCACGATGATGTGGGTCTTCATGATTCTCTCCTTGCGCCGGGACTGGACGGGCCTCGGCGGCCCGACGGACCGGATCAGCCCGCCCGCGCTACCTCCACCAGGGTGGAGTTGCAGGTGAAGGAGCCGCCGGGGGAAAGCTCGTCGCTGGTGAGCACGTTGGCGCACCCGGCGCGGTCCACCCCCCTGGCGTCGGGCGAGTACCAGGCGCCGTGGGGGACGTCCACCACCCCCGGCATGATGCGCTCGCTGACCCGGGCCCGGATGTCGATAGTGCCCCGGTCGTTGAAGACACGCACCATGTCCCCGTCCTTGATGCCGCGCACCCGGGCATCGGCGGTGCTGATGGTGACCGTGTGGGGCTGGAGCTCCTTCAGCCAGGGCAGGTTTTCGAACTGGCTGAGGGCCCGCCTCTTGAGCTGGGTGGCGACCAGCTGCAGAGGGTACTTCCTGGCCAGGGGGTCCCCGGGGCCCTCCCGGCCGTCGAAGTACTGCGGAATCGGCGTCAGGTTGGGGATGCCCAGGTCGGCCCACTGCCGGGAGTAGATCTCGATTTTGCCGGAAGGAGTAGGAAAGGGGTTCCGCGCCGGGTCTTCTATCTGCTTGCGGAAGGCCACGTACGGGATCAGCATGTTCAGCCGGTAGATGCCCTTCTTGCGGAAGCGGCGGTAATCGTACACCCCGTTGGCCATGGCCCGGTCCTCGAGCATCTCTTCTTCGGTCTTGGTGACGTATCCCGCCAGCCCCATCCTGCCGGCCAGGTCCGCGGCAATCCGCCAGGGAGGCCGGGCTTCGCCCCGGGGCTCAATGACCTTGTTCACGGCGCCGATGTACGCTGCTCCCACACCGTAGGTCACGTCATTGCGCTCCAGGTAGGTGGCCACCGGCAGCACGATGTCGGCAAACCTGGCGGTGGGCGTCATGAACTGCTCCTGGACCATCACGAACTCCAGCGAACGCAGCGCCTGCGCGATCTTGTTGGAGTCAGGCATCTGGACCAGGTAGTTGCAGCCGGCGATGACCATGGCCTTGAAGTCGGCGTGGTAGCCCCCGGCCTGGCCCTTCAGGATGGCATCGGCCAGCTTGGAGAAGTGGACCCGCGGCTTGCGGTACGAGAGCAGCCCCGGCTTTCGCGGAGAGCCCTTCTCCACCGGATTGGCCACATGCTCGATGCAGTTGATCACGGCCTCCATCGGGTAAGGGAAACCGCCCACCACGGATTCCCAGGCCCTGGCCCCGGCATCGCCCCCGTGAACACCCACGTTCCCGGTCATGGCCGCCAGGGTGATGGCCGCGCGGTGGTACTGCTCTCCGCAGGCCGTGCGGCCGGGGGCGACGCCCGCCATCAGGGCCGCCGGCTTCACCATGGCGTAGTCCTGCGCCAGGTGGACGATGGTCGCCTCCGGCACGCCCGTAATGGCGGCGGCCCACTCCGGGGTCTTGGGCACGCCGTCCTCCCGACCCAGCACGTAGTCCCGGAACTTGTCGAACCCGATGGTGTACCTGTCCAGGAACCCCTGGCTGTGCAGCTGTCCTCGTATCATGACATTGGCCATGGCCAGGAGCATGGCGGTATCGGTGCCCGGCCTGATGGGGATCCACTGGTTGGCAAAGGTGGCGGCGCTGTCCGTAAAGCGTGGGTCGATGCAGACGATCCTGGCCCCGGCCTCCCTGGCCCTGGCCAGGTACCAGCAGGTGTTCGCGCCGCTGACGGTGTCGGCCGGGTTCCAGCCCCACATGATGATCAGCCGGGAGTTCACCAGGTCGTCGCGGGTATTGCTGCAGAAGTAGGTGCCATAGGAGACCAGGGAGGCATAAACGCCCGCATGAAAGGAGGTTATGCCCCAGGGAGCGGTATAGCCGCCGAACATGCCCAGCAGCCTCTCCAGGCCGCCGCAGTTGTTCAGGGTACAGACATCGCCAGCCCCCTGCGCCAGCATGATGGAGGCCGGTCCATGGGTATCCCTCACCCGGGTGAGCTCGCTGGCGGTCCGGCCCAGGGCCTCATCCCAGGAGATGCGCTCAAACTTCCCTTCCCCGCGCTGGCCCACCCTCTTCAGGGGGTACAGCAGGCGATCCGGCGCGTACACCCTCTGGCGATAGGCCCGGCCCCTCAGGCAACCGCGAAGCTGGGGCTCCCGGCCATCGTCGGCCTCGATCCGGGTGATGGCTCCGTCCCTGACGTGGACCTTCATCAGGCAGGCGCCGCCACAGTGGCTGGCGCACATGGTGTGGACGGTCTTCTCGCCCTTGTGCTTGAGCCCTTTGCCGTCGCTCATCCCCGGCTCTTGCGCCGCTCCCCGGGCCACAGAATCTCGGCCATCACTCCACCCACCCCGGCGGTGTCCAGGTAGGCGAAAGCGGTGGAACCGAAGTGCTTCCAGAAGATGGGCTCTATCCCCTTCCGGTGGAACCCGGCCAGCGCCCCGTCGAAATCATCCACGCGGAACCCCAGGTGGTGCAGCCCCTCGTGGCCGGCCCGCAGGAACTCGGTGTAGATGTTCTCCCCTTCCAGGGGCTGGATCAGCTCGATCTGCAGCGGGCCGGAGCCGGCGAAACCCACCTTGATGCTGGAGTCGGCGGGCCGCCCCCGCAGGTTGGCGCCATCGAACCTGACCTCCGGCACGATGGAGAACGGGCCCCATCCGAACGTGGAATGGTAGAATGCCGCCGTCTGCTCCAGGTCGCGTACCACCAGGCCCACCTGGTCCACCGGGGGCAGGGATGTGGAGGATGTGCCGGCGGCCCGGCCGGACTCCGCGGCGCCCCTGCCGGATGCCTTCTTCTCGAAGAGCTCCACGGTCAGTCCGCTGGTCCTGTCCGCCTTCATGTAGGCGAAGGCGGCCACCCCGGGGAACCTCTGGCTCCACAGGGGATCGACGCCCTCCCGGGCCAGCGCCGCCAGCATCCCGTCGATATCGGCCACCCGGAAACGCAGGTGCTGCAGGCCCTCGCCGTGTCGCCGGAGGAACTCCGAGTGGGGCGTCTCACCCTCGAGGACCTGGATCAGCTCCATCTCCACCTCTCCTGAACGGGCCAGGGCCGTCCTCAGCCGGCAGTCCCCGGTCCGCCCGTCGTAGATGAAGCCCTTCTGCTCTCCCTCGCGGACCTTGAAGGGGCCCCAGCCGAAGATGGCGCTGAAGTGCTCCGCTGCCCGATCGACGTCCTTCACCACGATGCCGATCTGCTCGACCGCGGGTAATCTGACTGCTGGCTCTCTCATCGCTATATGGGCAAGGGCATGGTCTCCGGCTTTGGCCTGAACACGACAGCTGGCCCTGTCCTTTCACTGTATCTGAATCCGACGGCATGCCGCGTCCGCCCATGCCTGGCCTCTATCTCCTCCAGGGGGCCAGCATCCAGGGCCCGCATGGGGCAACCGGCCACGCAGACGGGGGGCTTCTCCTCCAGCCAGCGATCCAGGCAGAAATCGCACTTCTGCATCCTGGCGTTCTTCTCCGCCCCGAACTGCGGGGCCTCGTAGGGGCAGGCCTTGAGGCATTTGTCGCACCGGTCCTTCCCCAGGCAGAGATCGCGGTTGACCAGCACTATGCCGTCCTCTTCCCGCTTGGAAATGGCCTGCACCGGGCAGGCCTTCACGCATGCCGGCTGCGCGCAGTGATAGCAGGCGCTGGCCATGAAGGCCACGAAGGGGTGGGGGTACTTCCCGCGCTCGATGGTGCTCACCCTCATCCAGCTCGCCGGGCCGGCGGGCACGTCATGCCAGTCCTTGCAGGCCACCACGCAGGCAAAACAGCCGGTGCACCTGGTCTGGTCGAAGTAGAACGCCCGCTGCATATGCCTCCTCGCGCTAGGAGCCGCCGCGGCTCACCCGGCCGATGAGCCGGCCCGGACTACCCACCGGCCGTCTCCCGGTCCACCCAGTCCAGGTACTCGCGGTTGCCGGCCACGATGGGCAGGGCCACCACCTCCGGGACGGAGTAGCTGTGAAGATGCCTGACGATCTCTACCACCTCGGGCACCAGGGCCGCTCTGGTCTTGACGATCAGCAGGGATTCCCGCGCTGAGTCCAGCTTCCCCTCCCACCAGAAGCGGGAGGCGACCCCGGGGACGATGCTGACGCAGGCGGCCTTCCTCTGCTTCAGCAGGGCATCGGCGATCTTCCCTGATTCCTCCTCGCCGGAGGCGGTGACAAAGACCACCACCTGGCCGGAGTCACTGCTCACGCGGCCCTCCCTGCCGGGCCGGCCGGGCCCGCCGCGCCCTCGGTTTGTGGGCCTTCACGGTGACGCTGAGAAACCGGTGCTGCTGGTGCTCCTCCGCCGTCTCCACGTAGAAGTCCCTTTCGTCGATCACCTGCACCCGGCCGAACCCGGCGTCCGACAGCCTGCGCAGGTAATCTCCCTTCTCCAGGGCGCCGGCGATGCAGCCCGACCAGGCATTCAGGTCATTCCGGAGAGCCGCCGGGACCGGCTTCTCGGAGACGATATCGGAGATGGAGAGGCGGCCGCCGGGCTTGAGCACCCGGAGCGCCTCACGAAACACCTTGTCTTTGTCCGTGGACAGGTTGATGACGCAGTTGCTGATGATGATGTCCACGGAGGTGTCATCCACCGGAAGCTTCTCGATCTCACCAAGGCGGAAGTCCACGTTGCGGTAGCCGTTGGCCTTCGCCAGCCGCCTGGCCCGGGTTACCATCTCCCTGGTCATGTCCACGCCAATGACCTTCCCCTTCGGGCCCACCCTGCCAGCGGCGATGAAGACGTCTATGCCCGCGCCGGAACCCAGATCGAGCACCACCTCGCCCTTCTTCAGGCTGGCCATGGCCGTGGGGCTGCCACAGCCCAGCCCCATGATGGCCTCCCTGGGGATGCGCTCCAGATCGGCCTTGGAGTAACCCACTGCCTCAGCCTGAGACAGCGTGCTGACCCCGTCACAGGCGCAGGAGCAGGAGCAGGAGCAGTCCTCCTTGCTGACCGCTATCTCGGCGTATCTTTCTCTGACGACTTCCCTGATCTTAGACTTCCTCACCGCTCACCTCTGATCCGGCACTCCCCACCAGCATCCACCCCCGCGGCGCCGGCAGGGCCGTTCTCCGTAAATCATAGCCTATACCCGGCGGCCATTCAAAGCGCCGGCCGCCAGCACATGCCCTGCTTGTCCGTGATGGACCCGGACAGTATAATCAGATCACTTCGGCGGCCCCCGGCGCGGCGGCCGCCGGGACCACCTTACGCTGGGAGGGCTCATGCAGGGCGATAACAGAAGGACCACCCCTGAGGACGAAACATCGCGGAAGAGGGAGACCGAGATTGAGATCAGGGAGATGGAGGTCGACGACCTGGCGGCCGTCTTCCACCTTGGCGAGCAGATCTTCACCTCCGAGGATAATCCCACCCTCTACCGCACCTGGGACGAGTTCGAGGTTACGTCGCTGTTCAACTCGGACCCCGAGTTCTGCCTGGTGGCCGAGGCGGACCACACCATAGTGGGCTTCATCCTGGGGACCACGGTCACCAAGACCCGGTCCGCCTGGAAGTACGGCTACGTGGTGTGGCTGGCGGTCCTCCCGGGATGGCAGAGGTCAGGGCTGGGCAGCCGCCTCTTCGACAAGCTGGCGGAGAAGATGATCGGAGAAGGGGTGCGCATCTTCATGGTGGACACCGAGGCCAGCAACCAGCCGGCCCTCAACTTCTTCAAGAAGAAGGGCTTCGGAAACCCCGAGGAGCAGATCTACCTCACCCTGAACGTCAAGACCTACCAGGAGAAGCCCCGCCGCGGGCGCAGCTCCCGGAGAAAGCCGAAGAATGGCAGCGGCGCCTGAGCCGGCCGCCGAGATCCAGCCTGAGAGGCTTCGGGCCCTCCTCAAGGACCTGGTGGAGATCTACAGCCCCTCCGGGAAAGAGGAGGAGGTGCTGGAGTTTGCCGAGGAGTACCTGAAGAAGCGCGGCCTGCCCGTGGAAAGACAGGTGGTGGACGAGAACCGCTATAACCTGGTGATCATGCCGGAGAAGGCGGAGAACGTCGAGCTGTGCTTCGTGGGCCACCTGGACACCGTCACCGCCTGGGACCTCGATGACTACGGATTCCACGAGGATGACGGGTGCATCAAAGGGCTGGGCGCGGTGGACATGAAGAGCGGCTGCGCCGCCATGATGGAGGCCTTCTGCACCCTGGCGGAGAACGGAAGGCCGCTCCGTTCCGTCGGCCTGGCCCTGGTCGTCGGCGAAGAGCAGGAGGGCGATGGGGCCAAGTCCCTCATGCGGGAGCACAGTTTCCCCTGGGCCCTGGTGGCCGAGCCCACCAATCTCGTCCCCTGCCTGGGGCACTACGGCTACCTGGAGGTCCTGCTGCGCACCCGGGGCAAGATAGCCCACTCCTCCATGCCCGAGCTGGGCCAGAATGCCATCGAGACCATGCTCAAGCTGCTGCTCAACCTGACCGAGTATGCGGACGCCGCCCCGCAGGGGCTGGTCTACAACCTCAGGCAGCTCTCGGGCTTTCCCGGCGGCTTCGTGGTGCCTGACAGCTGCGAGGCCTGGCTGGACATGCACCTGCCCCCGGACTCCAGGATGGAGACCCTCAAGGCCGACCTGGAGCAGCTGGTAGAGGAGGCGGAGCAGAACGTCTCCGGCATGGACGCCTACATCCGGTTCGAGAACGCCCACTCCGGGTATCTCATCTCGCCGAAGCGCCCGGTGGTGAAGAAGTTGCGGGAGGCCTACCACCAGATGGGCCTGCCGTGGGAGCCCCAGGTCTTCCGCAGCCACTCCGACGGCAACGTGCTGTGGGCCGGCGGCGCCGACCCGGTCATCCTGGGCCCTGGCAACCTGGAGACGGCGCACACCCCCGAGGAGACCGTGGACTTCCAGCAGGTGGTGCAGGCGGCCAGGCTGTACCTGACCTTCGCCCGTTCGCTGTGACCGCCCGGCAGGCCAGTGTGACGCGTTGCTGTATCTTGTTAGTCGGCAGGGGTTGACGTAGAGAGAAGAGACCCCGCA
>CAYRGJ010000003.1:0-175085 GCA_964423835.1 uncultured Dehalococcoidia bacterium
TCCACCCAGGCCATCTCAAGAAAAGTTACGCTGACTTATGATAGTAGGTACTAGTCTTTGAAGTTATCTTTGACTGGATCTCGGATACGTCCATGCTGAAGGTATTCCTGTCAATGTCGGCGAAGACCGGCCTGGCGCCAATCCATTCGATCACCGCAGCCGTCGACGCGAACGTGTAGGGCGAAGTAATCACTTCATCGCCCCTGCGTACCCCCGCCGCCAGCAGAGCGAGGTGCATAGCCGCCGTGCAGGAGTTTACCGCGACGGCGTATCTGGCGCCGACGTATGTGGCGATCTCGTCCTCAAACTCCTTCACTCTGGGGCCGGTTGTGATCCAACCAGACCGCAGAGTATCCACAACTGCTTTGATTTCCTCGTCTTCGATCAGGGGGCTGTGAAAGGGCAAGAAGGTATTCCTGCTGGCGTGCTCCCGAAATGGCACAGGGCCGCCTATCTCGTCACCATGTGTGTATGCACGTACATCCCGCATGATCGTTCCAGCCTCCTAACGCTGATATTGTATTCCTTCTTGCGGCGTGTTGTCTTGCGGACTTGACACGCAGGATATGCCACCATACCATTCGGTGAGTCCTGCAATGCAGCCAAAGAGGATGCTTCGCAACCGATCACAGGCAGACCCCAAGGCAGGAATGACCTGCGATCTTGCTGACATCATCGAATGGGACATTGTTAACTGGTCAATCGCGCTGGATTACTGGCCCAGATACACCCTTCAGGCCACTCCACCAGTCGATGCGCTGGAAATTGGAGCCGGATACGGGGGACTGTCCTTGTGGGCAGCACTGAATGGCATGCGAGTTCTCTGCACCGATCTTCACGGGCCATCCAATCTGGCGGTTGAGAAGCACAGGAGATACGGGGTGTCCGACCGAATCACCTACAAGGCGCTGAATGCATTGAGCATCCCATATCGGGACCAATTCGACGTTGTGATGTTCAAGTCCGTCCTTGGCGGCATCGGCAGACAGGATGACGCAGAGAGCCAGGCACGTGCCATCGTCGAAATCCATAAGTCGCTGAAGAAGGGCGGCGAGTTGTGGTTCGCAGAAAACCTGGTAGCGTCGCCGCTGCATCAGTTCGCAAGAAGAAGGTACGTCAAATGGGGCCACACCTGGAGATACGTGGCGATTCGCGAAATGACAGAGTACCTGAGTGTCTTCTCCCGCGTTGAGTACACCACACTGGGCTTTCTTGGCGCATTTGGCCGGACACCGGCCCAACGGCAAGTCCTGGGCCGGATGGACCGGATCCTCGCCGACAGACTGGTGCCCGAGTCCTGGCACTACATCATGATGGGTATTGCCGCCAAATAGGGAACCGGAGCGCGGCACTACATGTGCCTGCGCAATTCGGGGTCTCCAAGCTAGGTCTCACATCCCAGCCTCGGCTCCTCCACGACACTCCCTCATGAGCCGCAGACTCACTACGAGCAGGCCCGCCAGGATGGCAGGAACTGGCGAAACCGCGTAGTAGTAGCCGTCTGCAGTCTCAGCTATGATGCCAGCAGGTGCCCCCTCGAAGAGACCATGAAGACCAATGGCCAGAGCAGCAGCGACAACCCCAACAGCGAGGCCATACAGCCAATCACGCCTGGGCGTCTGCGCGAGTTCAGCGGTCATTCTGCCGCCGACTATCAGGGCACCCAACAGGGCCGCAGCTCCGATGACCCCCATGTCCGCATAGAACTGCAGATACGCGTTGTGAGGACTGAGACAGCTGGTGGTAGAGTACCTGCCCAGACAACCCAGTCCGCATCCGGCCACAGGGTGGTCCCCGATCACGTCGATGGACCAGCGCCATAGCCCGACCCTGCTACTGAGGCTGTGTGACGGGCCAAATTGAGAAACAAGGGAGTGGGGATCGATCCACCCTTGCCAGTAGCACAGATAGCCCAGGCCCGACGCAGCAACTACCAGTATGGCCGCCCACCGGCTGCGCCACAGCAGGAGAAAGACCACCCCCGCCGACACGGCCAGCCAGGCCCCCTGACTCCCCAGCAGCAGCAGCGGCAGCAGCAGCACCAAGCTCGCCCCCGCAGTGAGTACCTTCCCAGCAAGCCGTGCGGCGAACGCGACCATGCCCGTCAGCGGGAGTATGACCATCTCCAGCGCAATGGCCGCCCCATGGGAGGTGCTCAAAGGTGGATTGGCGATGTTCGAAAAGCGAGGCACCTGGGGAAGATGCTGCAAACACTGTTGGACCCACCTGGCCATGTCCGCAACCATGGACGGTACCTCCAGACCCTCGCGGAAGCTGAGAACTACGCCCACAAAGACGGCGAGCGTACAGAGCGCAAACCCCCACGTGAGAAAGGCACGGTGTGGGATGTTGACTAGCGAGTAGTACAGGGTGACGCAAATCACGACAGTCTCGAAGGCCCTGAGGCTAAGGCCTCGATCAGGGGAGACTATGACCCCCAACACAGAAGCCGCCAGAAGCAGAGCGCAGGGGACGTCGAACGGGGTGCGACGGCTGAAGCGGCCCAACCTATACCGGCGCAGAGCGAATACCGCTGCCGCCAGACCCAGACCCATCCACCAGTAGCCCAGGCCCCACAGTAGCCGGGTGTAGGCAAACCCCAGGGCGGGGACGACCCACAGCGGCTCGAATCTGAGGAGAAGGTCAGCCAAGCCAGTCAGCCAACGAGGCAGCCGCGGTAGCCGACTGGTGGCGGCGGTGAAATACCTTCCCACCACCTTCCTCTCAATCACATCAACACCATACGCTGTTGAAACCAACGGCGTCGCTCTCGGTCACTTCGCGGACTCTCTCAGCTTCCCCGATTCGCCAAGAGCCGCTTTGTTCAGATCCGGCACAGTGCGGCCCCACGAAGGGCGCGGTGTCCCGCGGTGCAGGAGCCTTCCGCAACGACGCGGACCTGCCTATCTTGACTTGCCCGCCAAGAGACTCGCCGCGCCTGAAAGCCAACCAGGATGCAGCGCCCTCTTGGACAACTGTCGCACTGCCTCCTCAAGATCAACTCCGACGGGCGCACGCTCGGCGAATCACCGGCCCGTCGCATCAACCAGCACGTCGAGCAACTGGGCGGTCAGTACGCGCATCGAATGGTGTTCCATAGCGTACCTGTATCCTCTCAATCCCATCTGCTGCCTCTGTTCCTCACTCGTCGTGCTCATCGTCATTATGGCATTCGCCATCAGGTCCGGTGCTTCAGGGGGCACGGTAATACCACAACCAGCCTCGGCAACAGGGTCGTACGGTGAGTCTATGGCCCACACCACCGGCCTTGCGGATACCATGTAGTCCATGAGTTTGTTCGAACTCGTCCCGTACCGATAGAGAGGCGACTCCAGCCAGGAGACCACACCAAGATCTACACAAGACAACAAACGGGGAATGGCTTCCTTAGGAATCGATCTGAAGAAGGTGACATTCTCCAGTCCAAGTTCTTTCGCGCGCGTGACGACCCTTGTCTTCTCCGGACCATCACCGACCATCAGGAAGTGAACCATCGATCCGCCTCGCTCCCGAATCACCGCGGCTGCCTCTATGATGGTATCAAGAGCATTCGCAATGCCGTGAGCTCCGGTGTAGGCAACAAGGAACTTGCCGTCGGATCTGAGCCTCGAAATGGTCTCTTGCAGACCCTGCGGTAACTCCGAAGCAGCCCGCTCGAACATCTCCACATCAACGCCGTTGGGTATGTGAACAACGTTCTCTGCCCGGACACCGAATGACCTCACATACTGCAGTGCCATCGGGCTTAGTACCACCACCCTGTCCGCCCTTCGGTAAAGGAATCTCTCCAGAAACCCAAGGGCTTTAACCACGAAGCTTGTAGGGCTGTACCCTCCGATGTCCACAAGGGTCTGTGGCCAGAGATCGCGAACCTCGAAAACGAACCCGGCGTGCCTGATCCTGGCCAACAGAAACCCGCAAAGGCCGGCAAAGGGGTGCGGCGACGATGCCAGCACCACTTGTGGCGAGGGCCTCCGCCAGATGCACATCACCGGAACACGTAGAGTGTAACTCAGCATGTTCACGACTCTGCGCCAGTCATTGCCTTGGTGGTATGGAGATGTCCTAACCCAGCAGAACTCCACCCCGTCTATGGTCTCATTCCTCCACTGATCACGCCGCCCAAGCCGCTCGTTCCTTCGCGTTCTGTGGATGAACGCCGAGGTAAATATGGTAACGCGGTGTCCCCCTCGGACCAACTCCCTTCCAAAGTCGAAGTGCCTGGTGAAGCCGGGAATATCTGGTGGGGTCGCATAGTGATTGAGTATCCAGATGTTCACGAGCCTGAGTAGCCACCTCTCTTCTGCCGCATCGATTAGGGATGCTTCTAGGAAGCACTGGTGCGATGACAGGTTTGCCCAGCAGCCTCAACGATTGTGGGGCTGGTCCATAGAGGTCCAGCCTCTACTATTCACATAGCACCGCGAGCGGTCGTCTTCAGCACGATACTCACTGATTCCCCGACCGCCTACGTTCTCACGGGTCTCCAGTGCGTCGGTCAAATCGTTATTTGCCAGATGCCAAACATCTCTCATATTTCTCGCGGATGGACCCAACGATTCTGTCTGCGGCCTTGCCATCCCGCAGATACGGGATCCATTGTCAACGCTCCGTTTTCCCCGAGCCAGCAATCCTGTCACTTCTTCCTCCAGTAGAGACTGCATGAACTCCTCCGCCTTCCTGCGCACCGGAGTTCAAGGTTGTCCAAAACGACGGTTGACGGCTGACCTCGGTTTGCCGTCTGCTTTCCCGTGCGGTGGGGAGTGCCGCCTTGCTGTTCATGTTCCTCACCAGAAAGGGCACTCCCTGCCTAGGGCGGAAGCTTCTAGCCTTGCCTCCCACCTGCTCCGAAACCGCGACAATCCCTCCATATAGCAGCTCGTGACTAGTGCAACCCAAAGTCTCTCCCTTGGAGAAGTCTCCTGTAGAGAACGAGCAACTTCTGGCTCTCTGTTTCCCAATTGTACTTTACAAAGACCGCTCTTCGCCCGTTCTCGCCCATTCTACAGGCATCTGCGGGATGCTCAATGAGGTACTGAATTGCATTCGCGATCTCGGTGGGGTCTAGCGGGTCAACGGTGATACCGCATCCATTGTCCTCAATGAATCTCTTCCAGACCGGAAAGTCGGCGGCGATTACGGGCAACCCTGCAGCCATGTACTCATAGAGCTTGTTGTTCCGTGAGACAGCCGATACGTTGTTCGGATGGGGATGCAGACACACAACCCCAACATACGACTCCTGCAAGTACGTCTTAACCTCTTCGTGAGGCACCTGGCAATGGACCTCGATATGTGCGCACTCACGTGTTCGTGTCCATTTGTCCAACTCCGGGTCGGCGAAAGTCCCAAGAAGGACTAATCGTGCCTTGCCTTTGAGAAGCATGGTGGCCTCAACCATCTCCAACAAGCACCTGTCGGCAGCCAACGCTCCCACATAGATCGCAGCCGGTGCCTCCGCGTGACTGCTACTGACAGGACTTGGGATCGTCATCACGCCATCAAGAGACGGGTAGTTCGCGATGAAACACACTTTGGAGGACCCTCCGAACTTCTTGCCGATGTCCTCACCGGCCACAACAACGGCATCCAGTAGGGGGAACACCATGCCCTCAACCATGGAATAGAGACCGCTGACGACACGCCTAGCCCGGGAGGGAATCCACTCCTTCATGAGAATCGACTTGCCATAATCCTCATGGATATCATAGATGATCTTCGCCCCTGTCAGCGCCTTCAACAGCAACCCGATGGGCAACACCTCTGGATCGTGAAAATGGTAGATGCGAGCCTTTTGTCTACGGGCCACTCCGAGCATCTTCCACAAACCCATGATCCGCCTCAGTCGAGTCCGGGGTCGAGGCAGCGCAAGAATCTCGATGCCATCCACCACTTCATTGCGATCATGCTGCGCAACGAGCACTACTACGTACCCCGCCTCCGCCAAGCTTCTCGCTTGCTTGTGAAATATACGAGTGTCAAGCGCTCGGTGAACCGAGCTCAGCAAGCACACTCTCTTCGGTTCTTCTCTCTGCATCTTTCCACGCATTCACCACGCGCTTCTCTCCAACCCCTGCCCGCAGACAGGAACCGGATGCAAACCCGATTACCTCGAGGCGCATTGCGGTGGTCCCCTGTACGAAAACGACAATGAATCCCGACCAAGTCCTCCGGTTCCCTTGTCCAAACAGGTCAAGCGTGGGGCCAACCGCCCAAGTGGCCATGAACCCAGAACACGTATCCCACGTGGCGCGCCTCCCGTCCTTGGGAACCCAGGACCTGCAGCACGGCTAATCCGACTCCATGGGGAAGCGCAACCGAAGACGCCCCCCACGGACCTTCCCGAAACGGCCACTCCACAACAAAACTCACCGGTTAGCCAACCACCCCTCCGCAAATGCTGCTACTTCGACCGTCACATCCATGTTTGCCACGGTGCAACCTGACTCACCCGTCTTCGCAGATTGACTCGATGATCCTCTCTGCTGCCTTGCCATCCCACAAGTGCGGGACCTTTCCGATCTTGCTCTTGCCGTCCAGAGCATCGAGAGTGGCCTCCACGATCTTCGCCGGGTCAGAGCCGACAAGCGTATTAGTGCCCTCAGTCACCGTAATGGGGCGTTCGGTTGCCTCCCTGAGAGTAATACAGGGGACACCTAGCATGGTTGTCTCCTCCTGAATCCCGCCAGAATCAGTCACAACTGCCTTTGAGTTGGTCATAAGCTGAAGGAAGTCCAGATAGCCAAGTGGTGTGATGAGGTGGACGCGTCTACCGATCAGACCATCCACATCAGGCTGGCGGTGATACTCGAAGAGCGACCCCAATCCGAAGTCAGTGATTGTCTTCATCGTTCTAGGATGACACGGGAACACAACCGGAACCCGATCCGAAACCCGCCTCAAAGCATGCGCAATCCTGGTCAAGTTCTCTCTGCGATCCACGTTGTCCGGCCTGTGCAGCGTTACTACGCAATACTGGCGGCCCACTAGGCCTGCCTTGCCTAGGAACTCCCGCCGGGTCGCTTTCTCACGGCTGTCCAGCAGGCTGTCAGCCATGACATTGCCGACGAATCGGATCTTATGCCCGGTGATGCCTTCTCTCTTAAGGTTGTCGATGGCATCTGGTGAATGGACGTAGAGGTAGTCCGATATGGCATCCGTCAGTACCCTGTTCACCTCCTCTGGCATAGTCATGTCAAAGGATCGCAGCCCGGCTTCCACGTGGGCCACCCTCACGTGTAGTTTGACCGCGGCTAGGGCTCCCGCTAAGGTGGAGTTCACATCTCCCACTACTAACAGAAGATCGGGCTTCCGATCGATGAGCACCTTCTCAATCCCAATCAAGGCTTTCCCGGTCTGCTCTCCATGACTCCCGGAACCTACCCCCAGGTGTATATCGGGGTCGGGAATATCAAGGTCCTCAAAGAAGACCTTGGACATCTCGTAGTCGTAGTGCTGGCCCGTGTGCAGCAGGGATGCCTGTATGGCAGGGGACCTAGCCCTATCATCCGCCCAGCGGTTGTGCCGGGCAATAGCCTTCAGAATGGGCGCGATCTTCATGAAGTTGGGCCTGGCGCCAGCTACCACGACAAACCTGATCACATGTTGGTCCATTCCTCGTGCACTCCGTAAGTATAGTTTCAGCCAGTAATCGCAGCCGCCGCTATTCGCGCTTGCGCATTCGCAGCCATCTATGGGCTGTCTTCCTTCGGCATCAGGTACAACACGAGAGCGGCCACCAGGACTCCGCCAGTCAACAGGTTGGTCAACAAGGCGCTGTTGCTAAGAGTGAAAACCGGCACCGCCATGGCACCGACCCCCACTGTCAGGTTCACCTTGCGCGAACAGCTATCGAGCAGCTTGATGAACCCAGCAAGTATGACAGCCCACAGAACCAAGCCAGGAAAGCCGAAGTTCATGAAGGCATCTCCTACAACTCCATTGTTGGCCCCCATGCCAGGGTTGTTGTAGTAGACTTGCGCAATCAGATGTGGCGGGTCCAATTGGTAGGGATAGTCGAAGAAGAACCGCAGGACACTGTGAGAAAGGAAGACGGGCCCATTCTCGGAGAAGAAGTCGTAGTATTGGTAAGAAAGGTACGCAGGCAACAACAGAGTCCTCCGAGCGAAGAGGTGTGACAACCACATGTCACCAAACGCCCAATGCGAGATGGCCCCCGCCGCCGTGACTACGGCCAAGCCGGTGGCCATGACGGCAAGGGGCCTGCGGCGTTTCGTCAACCACATAAGCACCGCGACAAAGGGCAGAGCAAAGAGATAGACCTTGTGCCCCGTGGCAGAGAATAGCAGCAACTGAACAACGACAATTGCCGAAGCAATCGCCCACCTCTTCCTGGAGACAAACCACGCAAACCCCGCCGGGGCGACAATCAAGGCTACCCAGTTGAAGACGTATCCCGCAATGGGAATGGCCAGAGCCACGTAACGGCGTCGGATGTCATAAACACCACCCAGATCGAGAGTGAGGGAAAACCCCATCTTGAAGTAGACGACGGCAAGAACGCAAATGGTAAGACAGGAACCTAACACGAGCAGAATGACCCCCGTGTCCTTTGGCACCGGCAGAGAGACGGCGGGTAGCCTCGTCAAGCACAGTACAATGATCCAGAAGCCCGTAGCAGCATACGTGAATACCCTGTCAGAACCTGCCAGCGCAAACAACGTGAGCATGGGCACATATGCCACGAGCACCAGCATGCAGACAAAGAAGTCCGTCAGCTTGGCCGCCGATTTCGGCAGGCAGCCAAACACGACCACCAAAAGAAGATAGGACTCAAGAACCCTGAACAAGTCGGGAGTGAGGACAAAGCCGTCATACGCCCACACGTGTGAGATCACAAGGTAGTAGCAGAGGTCGAGCGTAATTCGAAAGAGGACCACAGCTACCAGCGCCCAGCCCGTGCCAGCACCGGACACCGGTCCCGCTAGCTTCCGTGCCTGCCCCCCATTCCCAGACTGAATCCATCTTCTCATCACATTACCCATCTGGGCTCCAGGAAACGGCTACCAGGCAGAGGACAGCTTCGCCTCTCATCGTGATCGCCGCCGACTTTCGCCTATGCTCTCCATCTTCGAGTCTCCACCCCATTCTCGGGCCAATCTGTGCCGCTACATACTGTGGCCGGCTGTGCCAGGCCCAGTACCTGCACCCAGCCATGGCCGGCGGCTACCCCCTGGCGCAGGAAGGACCAGGTGCCCACAGTCACAGCCAAGGACTCTCGTCAGTAGCCCTAGCTTTTCCGGGCGTTCGCTGGGCCCCGACATCGCCATCGACAGTCGCACTGCGATGACACCCAAGCCATTCATACAATCCCTCAGCCCATCAATGCACTACGAGCCAGGGCTTTGTCTTGTTCCGAAAAGGCCTTCAGCAGCAGGAGCATCAGAGCGTACACAACGACTCCAATGATGATGGCTAGAACAACGCCAACGCTTCCCCGAATGGCGGTGTACCTAACACACACAGCCATGGCCAGGGATGCGAGCACGACTTTCCACAGAAACCTAATATCCAACGTGGAGCCAACCATCCTTCCCACCCACACTGTGAGTATCAGGGCTAGCATGAAGTACGAAACCAGCACAGCAATTGCAGCTCCCGCTACTCCAATAGAGGGTATCAGGTACACGCAAAGCCCAACATTCGTCGCAGCAACGACCCCGGTGAACAGCGGTATCCACTTGGTCTGTTTGACGAGATAGACCACGTGGATGTTGATCTGCTGCACTCCGACCAACACGGTGGCTACGGCCATCAGACATACCAGACCAGTCCCCACGGCATATTCGGCAGTGGCAATCAGGCCTAGCAACTGCTGGCTCAGCAAACAGAGTCCCACCGCCGCCGGTATGCCCAGCGCGAGAAACAACTTGGTGGAGTAAAGGAAGTAACTTCTCACCCTCGATAGCTGGCCCTGCTCCCAAGCCTCTGTCAGAGATGGATACAGAACCATGGCAATAGGTGCAGAGAACAGCAGTAGCAGATTTGTCAGAGACCATGAAGCAGAAAACACACCCGCGTCAGACAGGCTCATTAGGTGCGTGAGTAGGTACCTGCTGCCGCCCACAATGCTCCACGACAGGATCCAATGCGGCATGTTCGGAAGGCTGAATGCAAGGTACTGCCTCAGTCTCTTGATTGTTGGCAGCGGAACGCCCAGTTCTCTCACCGCGAGAGCCAAGGCCGCCGCCGACCAGAGAAGGCCTACCCCGATGACAGAGCCAAGAACCCATTTCAGATCGTATCGTGCCACAGCCAAGGCCATTATCAAAGCTGCTCTGGCCGCAGCCTGCGTGGTCTGGAAGATGGCTATACGTCTCATGCGTCTGCTAGCCTGCTGGTAGCACATGAGGTAGGTGAATATGGCCTCCTGCGCTGCCCAGACGACAGTCATCACAGCGAGCAGGTCATACTGAGGGCTTGAGAAGATGAGACACGACAGGGGCCTCCTCACGAGCAGCGAGGCCAGGACCGCTATGCCACCGAAGCCAACGACCGGCCATGCCATGGCGGCGAAGGTCTCACGCCTTCTGGCTCGGTCTCCCTCTCCGGCGAGAAACCTTACGAGAGTGATGCCCAGATGCAGCACCAAGATCGGGGTCAGGAGGCTCACGGTTGTGCTCGCCTGTGCCCACGCGCCGAATGTCTCAGAGGGGTAGCATTTCGTCAATGCCGGCATTGTGACTACGCCGACCAGAAGCAGATTCAACGTTTGCGATAGACCAGTCCAGACGAGATCGCGGGTGAACTTGCGGCTGCCAGAGGTCAACGTCAACCCCGTCCCCCCGTCGCCACAGGATTGTCCTCGGCACACGAGAGGCGCTGTCGTTGGTCAAAGACCGCACCGGTCGGCCGATGCCAGATCACTCTGTCGACTGAGGGCCTGACGGCCGCTTTGGGACGCCGCAAGTCACGCTCCCCAACTGTCGGAAATGATGAATCTATGCTTCCCGGCTCTTGTCGCTGCTATCTCATCGACACACTGAACCACGATTTCTGTGTCCTGACCAATATGAGAACGTAGTACGCTGGTGAAATGGTCGGCGTCGGCTTGGCCGTACTCTTCGCCCTTCACCACCTTCACTAGAAGGCTGTTGCCGGCCGTCTGAACCACCTGATACTGCTTGACATTGCAGCCCCTGAAAACCAGTGTGACTGCCGGACCCGACAATATGACGCCATTGTCGAACTTTATGACATCAGTGGTTCTGCCCTCGAGGGAGTCTATCAGCGGGAGACCACGCCCGCATGGACATGGTCTTTCATTGAAGACCGCTCTATCACCGACCGCGTATCTGACGAAAGGCATGGCGTAATTGTGCAGGTCCGTGGCCACGACATCACCAGGCGTCCCTGGTGTGGACGGCTGCCCGGCGGCGTCCACAGACTCAACAATGACCTTCTCGGCTGTGATGTGTAGCCCCTTGTGCATGGCACATTCATACGCCTGCACTCCCCCATCGTTGCAGCCATATTCATCAAATACGCTGCAGCCGAACTGGCTCTCGATGCTCCGCCTGTGTTCCGGAAGCAGCATCTCGGCTGTAGTGAATACTGCCTTGACCCCTCGCAGGTACAAGCTCTTCGTCCGGAGGTAGTCCGCGAACACGTACAGAGCAGTCGGGTACCCTCGTATGAATGCCGGCCTGTATCGTGCGATTCTGTCGGCATACAAAGCCATTCCATCCTCGGTCATGTGCGCCGCCGAGAGCGGCATTACTCGCTCAGCCGCCAACCGCAACCTCACTCGAAGGGAGGGGGCTTGGACGGGACAAGAGAAGAGCCCCCCAAGATAACCCTCCTCTCTCCCAGCCTGCATCCGGCCCAGCTCTGGCCTCTGAACGTGGATGCCGTCACCATGGCGAGAGCATCCATTGACGTGTAGTAGCGCAGCGGTTCCCCAGTTGATCCCGAAGAGGAGTAGGGCCGTGGCCGCCACCTCCGAGCATCACGGGGCATCAGGTCGGTGATGTTGAGGCGGATCAAGTCCTTGGTGAGGACCGGCAACTTCGGCAGGTCATCAACAGTCGTGATATCCTGCACCGAAAGCCCTCTCTCATCAAAGATGCGACGGTAATAAGGCACGTTGTTGTAGGCATGGTCAATTAGGGAGCACAGCTTCCGATTTTGCAGTTCGACTAGCTTGTCTCTGGACCACCACTGTGTTCTCTCCAGAGAAGCCAGATACCCGAGCACGTTCGTCCGCAGAATGGCATCACCAAGCGGATACACTAGGCACCTGGTCAGTACTTCATGCATGCCAATGGTCTCTTTCCACTCCGAACCACACCCCTGTGGTGCAATGCAACTGACAGCCACAACGTGATTGGCATAACGGTCAGCGACCAATGCCGATCAGGCCATCACCGACCAGACACATCGTCGGACCGAGAGGTGCTCTTGACTGGTGTCACCAGCACTGCAGTCCATTGTCACAGGGGGGCCAGCGGTCGCACGGCCTAATCAACAGCACAGCACCCTTGCGAACAGGAGATAGCGACCCATCTCCCGCGGCCCCCGCAACGCAGTCGAGCTTCACCTACCTGCCTGTGAAACGCTTGATCACAGCGCGGAGATCCCGGCCAACTGATGGTGCGGCGTGCTTGCCATTCTTCCAGCCCTCGCTCTCTCCCTCACCGTAATACCCCGACTTCCGGTAGTGATAGTAGTAGGCGCCGCTGCCTTCCTTCTCCGTCCGGTTCAGCACCACGCCAAGGACATTGGCGTTGCCCTTGAGGAGCATCTCCTTGGTCTCTGCCAGCGCCTCCGGTTTCGTGGCGCCGGAGTTGACTACCAGGATCACGCCATCGACCTTGGGGGCCAGGATGGTGGCATCGGCCACTGCCAGTACCGGCGCCGAATCGAAGAGGACAACATCCGCCTCATTTTTCAGCTTGTCGATCAGGTACGTCACCCGGGTTGACCCCAGGAGATCGGCCGGATTGCTGGGCGAAGGTCCGGCCGCTAGAACCTTCAGGTTTTCTACCCTGTTGCCTTTGAGATACCCCGCTACATCGGGGTTCTGCGCCAGCAGCAGGTTGCTGAAACCGATGTCATTGGGCAGCTCGAACAGGCCGTGCAGCGTGCTCCGCCTGAGGTCGGTGTCCACCACGATGACCTTCTTCCCGCTCTGGGCCAGGCTCACCGCCAGGTTGGCCAGCACCGAGGTTTTGCCCTCCGCCGGTCCCGGGGCGGTCACCATGAGGGTCCGCGCCGGCTTGTCCAGCGTGGCGAACTGCAGGTTGGTCCGCAGCATGCGGAAGGCCTCCGACACTGAGCTCCGCGGGTGCGACTCCGCTATCAGCCCCCCCTTGACATCCGACCTGGTCTTGAACCTGGGTATGGCACCCAGGATGGAGAGGCCGGTGAGGACGCTGACGTCCTCGGCCGTCTTGACGGAACGGTCCCCGTACTCTTTCAGGAATACCCCGCCGGTGACGGCCATGAGCCCCAGGATGCAGGCCAGGGCCACGTGCTGCAGGGTCTTCGGGCTGTACGGCGAGCCCGGCAGGGTGGCGGACTCACCGACGCTGATCCCGCCAGCTGCCATCGCTTGGGCCAGCTCGGTATTCCACAGGGTGCGCTGCGTCTTCAGGCTGTCCAGGTCGTTCTCCAGACTGGCCAAGTCGTCGGCTTCTGCCTCGGTAAGCCCGCCAGAGACCTCCTTCGCTCTTAGCTGCTCGATTTGTGAGCCGGTCTCGTTGATCTCGGTCTGAATCTGGGCCAGGAACTGCTGGGCCGCCGCCTGCACGCTCTCGCGGTTCTGTTGGATGTACACCGCCACCGTGGTGTTCGCTATCTCCTGCGCCACGGCGGGATCGGTGTCATCGGCCGAGACCTTTATCAGGGGAGAGTTGACCGAGGTGTGGGTGCCGATCCTCCCGCGCAATTGCGAGGTCGAGTACGGCAGGTCGATCTGGGCGATCACTGCATCCATTACCGATTCCTTGCGCATCAGCTCAGCATGGGCCACCACTGCGGGCTGGCTGTAGTCATATCCAGGGATGGGATTGGCAGTGTCGTGGACCACCACCGTGGCCGTGGCCCGGTACATGGGCTGGATCCGGCTGCTGACGATGTAGGCCACGATTCCTGCAATAACGACACCGATGGCAATAAGCCAGGCCCACTTCCGAATGACAGCCAAGTAGCGGCGCAACTCCATCACTCACGTCCTTCCATGATCGACAACAGGAGAACGTTTCCCCCCGGCCTTCCCCTGTCGTTCGGCGAGTAGATTATAGACATGACGCCGGTGCCGTGCAACGTCATCACATGTTAATCAGGTCAGATAGCCCTGAACGAACCATGCCACCGGATGCCTGTTGACAAGAGTCCTCCACCCGTCATCACCACCTGGGAAGCCGCTCCCGGGGCCTGACCAGAGAAACCAAGGTCGCCGCCCGAGTGCATTCCTGATGTCTGCCTGAACCAGGGACCTAGATCATCTGGGCCGGAATGGTGTGCCGGCCGCCTTTGATGGTCTTATGGCCGTCCTCGCTCTGCTGCGGAACGGCCTCAGTCTTCTCTTCGTCTTGGTCAGCCATGTTCTCCATCCGGCACGGGCCCCGGCACGCCGCATTCAAGCAACGCAAACAGATGACAGCCTACCACACGGGCCGCAGTGCCTGTCAACCCGACACTATACAATGTTATAAGTAGTTGATGATTAGGCGCGGCCGAATGCGAAGCCGCATTGGGCAGGCAAGCGCGTCACAGATGGACCCGGCCACGACCGACACGCCTGCGGCGTCTGGGTCCGCCTCACCTGCCGGACAGGAACCAATGGCGCCCGATCCCGGCCGTACGCCGTCTAACCCCCGTCCAGCTTCCAGGCGTACCCCGGCGCCAGCCCCCACCGCGACGGCGGCCAGTAGCGCAGCCGGGCCCGGCCCACGATGTCGCTCTCGGGGACGAAGGGGTCGGTCCAGACGCTGGAGTCCGAGCTGACGTCCCGGTTGTCGCCCAGGACGAAGTAGCTGCCCGGCGGCACGGACCAGGTGCCGTCGTGGGAAGCCGGCATCGCCGGTTTCTCCTCCAGCCGCAGGAGGCTGCCGCTGCCCTTCTGCTGTATGTAGACCTGGCCGTCCGAGATGCGGACCGTCTCCCCCGGGAGGCCGATGACCCGCTTGATGTAGGGGTTGGGCGCGTTCGGAGCGGCGCTCTCCGGGGGCCAGAGGACCACCACCTCGCCCCGGGCGGGGTCGCTCCAGCGGTAGCTCACCTTGTCCACCACTATCCAGTCGGCGGGCTGAAAGGCCGGCGTCATGCTCACCTGCAGTATGCGGTAGGCCCCGGTAGTCGTCTGCAGTGCCCCGAAGAGCAGCACGAATATGATGAGCACGATGACGACATCGCGCAGCCGGATCTTCATTATGTGAACTTGCCCCCCTGCTCGATTATAGACCTGTCCCGCCCCACGTCCAAGGCAGTCAGCAGCGCCGCATCAGGAGCCCGGGGACCGGGGCCAGGGCTAGTCCAGCTTCAGGGCCAGGTCATCCGCCGACAGCCATCGCGCCCCCCAGACGGCCACCAGGTCGGTGATGGAGGCCGCGTCGGGCGGCTCGCGGGCAGCAGGAGGGATGAAGCTGAGGTAGTTCGTGATCAAGGGGTAGTAGGCGTCCCACTCGGCGGTGGTTATAAGCTGGCTCATGGTCAGCCGCACCGGCGTCACCCTCACAATCACCTTGGCCCCGGGACCAAGCAGGACGGTGGAGAGCGGCGGGGAGAACACCTCCCCGGCCACCACCACCAGCAGGTCGCTGCCCTCCTTCAGGACCAGGAAGGCCATGCCGGGCGGGATTTGGACGCTGCCCGCGCTCAGGGGCCCGGCCAGCAGCAGTAACACCGGCGCCTCGACGGGGACGTAGTGGCCCCAGAACACTTCCCGGTGGCCAGACAGGTCCGCCAGGGTCACGGCGCCGGACGCGCTCCGCTTGAACTGGAAGACCTCTTCGAAGGGCCCCGCGGCGTCGTACGCCCTCAGGGTCAGGCGATGGTACCCCTCTGCCAGCGGTGAGGTGTCCCAGGAGGCCTGGGCCACCGCCCAGGGCCGGCCCCCGCTGGTGTCCAGGGTGACGGGCAGGGTCTGGTTGTCGTCCACCGTGCAGGTGACGCTGGTGATGCCGGCGGCTGTCCCCCCGGCGGTGGCCGTCCCGCCGGCCACGCTGGCGGACGTCCCGCCGGGGCCGTAGCGGCCGAAGATGCTGGCGGCCAGGTCCACCCGGCCGTCGAGCAGGGGCGACAGCCCGAAGTCCACCGCCCTCTGCTCCCCCGTCCCCACGTAGAGCGATTCCACGCCGTCCGCTGCAGTGGCGGGGCACGAGACCAGGCGGTAGCCCTGCGGCTTCCCGTCCGGGTTGGGCCCCCGCCACCACTCGCCGGAGACGGCGGGGGTGATCTGTTCGGAGATCCCGCCGGAAACCCCCGGCGCTCCGGCGGCGAACTCCAACCTGACCCCCTGGTGCAGGTGCCCGCAGAAGAGGCTGGCGGAGCGCCCCTGCAGCAGCTCCCGGAAAGCGTCCCGGTTGGCCCAGCTGGTGGTGGGCTCATGGTAGAAGACCAGCAGCGGGGCCTGGTCCCGGCAGGACAGGTCGTCCTCCAGCCACCCCATCTGGGCCGCGGAGAGGCGGTAGACCTCCTTGCCGTTCTCCATGTCGTTGGGGTCCAGGACGATGCAGTGGTACCGCCCCCAGTCGAACGAATAGTATGAAGGCCCGAACCGGCTGACGAAGGTCCCCTTCCCGTATCCCGGATCCGCGGCGGATGCCGCCGCGCTGGCGTCCGTGCGATGTATCCCCACCACATCGTGGTTCCCCACCGCCTGGTAAACGGGCATGGTGAGGATGGAGGTGAAGTCCTCGTAGACGTCGAACCAGCCCCGGGCCGTGGCCATGGTGGCGTCGTTCCCGTCCACGATGAGGTCCCCGGTGGCGATGACGAAGGCCGGGGAGAGCGTATTAAGCTCGGCGGCCAGCCCGGCCAGGGCGGCGGCCTGCTCCTGGCCGGCGTGCAGGTCGCTCATCTGCACGAAGGTGAAGCCGGAGCTGCCCGCGAGGCCCTTTGCCGGGTCCGGCTTCAACCCGAAGTCCACATTGTCGCTCGAAGGGGGCGCGTACCAGGGCCCAGTGCTGGCCCGGCCCCCCGGCACCGTCACGAAGAGGAGGGAGTTGTCGGAGGGCAGGTTATAGACCCCGGCGTTGTCCGTCGGCCGGCAGGCGATGGCGTTGGACACCGGCACGTCCGCCAGGCCCGGCTCGCCGGCATCCCGGAGGCCGTTGCCATTGGCGTCATCGAACACCACCCCGAACAGCCCCTGGGGGAACTCCGGCCCGGCAGGCTCGCCCGGAACGGGCTCCCCGGGCTCCGGCCCCGTCGGCTCGGTGTTGTTGTCATCACCGCCCGGCCCCGATCCGTCCCCGGCGCAGCCGGCCACGACCGGCACCAGGGCCAGAACCAGCAGCAGGAGTAGAATGATCGCTCTTCGCACCGCCTCACCCCTGACGTCCGGCAGTCGCCGCACCGGTGCGCCAGCCCCCGGTGGCAGCCTCCGGGCGCGCGACGGCGCCGTCTGGATCAATGATAGCACAGGGCCGTCAAGGCCGAGGCCGTGTCGGTAACACCGCCATTGAGGCAACGATACAGACTTGGGGGGAGGGGAAGGATACCACCGGCTGGCGCTGACCCCACCGTCGGGCCGCCGGCCCCGCCGGCAGACCGCCCTACCGGCGCTTCGCGCCAGCCGCGGCCGGCTCCCGGGCCGCGCTGCCGCAGGCCGGACCGGGCCGCCCGGCTGCCGCGCCCAGGCTGTTCACCATCAGTACCAGCTCGTTGAGGCGGCCGGCGTGCTTGCGGTTGTAGGGGAAAACGATCCGGGGCCGCGACAGCAGCGCCGCCTCATCCTCTTCCTCCGCCAGCGCCGAGGTCCGCGAGATCTCCCGGCCGCCCACCAGGTCGGGGAAGGCCTCGTTCAGCTCCCGGATGGCCGCGTCGGAGAGCTCCCGCTCCAGCCTGATGACCAGGCGGTCCCCCACCTGGCGCATCGAGTGATAGGTGGAGTAGTAGGCCATGATCCAGTCCCGGGCCTCCTCGGCCGAGTGGAAGATGCGGTAGAAGCTCAGGTCCTCCCGGGAGACGAAGCCCCGGGCCAGCAGGTGCTGCCGCACGAACCGGTCCCAGCTCTCCCAGTAGTCCTCGCCGGGCAGCTCCAGCATCGCCACCGGCACGGGCGGCGCCTTCCCTGTCTGCAGCAGGGTCAGCACCTCGAAGCCCTCGTCGTGGGTGCCGAACCCGCCGGGGAACAGGGCGATGGCGTCGGCCTCCATCACGAAGAATATCTTGCGGGTGAAGAAGTACTTGAAGCGCACCAGCTTGGGGTCATTCTCGATGATCTTGGACGGGCTGTTCTCGAAGGGCAGCAGCAGCTTCACCCCGAAGCTGTTCTCCGCCCCCGCCCCCTCGATGCCGGCCTTCATGATGCCCTCGGCCGCCCCGGTGATCACCATGTAGCCGCTCTGCGCCAGCAGGCGGCCCATCTTCACCGCCAGCTCGTAGTCCGGGGCCCCTTCCGCCGTCCGCGCCGACCCGAAGATGGACACCTTCCGGACATGGCGGTAGGGCTTGAAGACGCAGGCCGCGTGCCGGAAGTCGGCCACCGACCGGCTGATGATCTTCAGATCCAGGATGTCCAGCCCATCCCGCCGGCACTTCAGGGCGTTGAGCACCATGTCCCGGTAGAGCAGGGACCGCAGCCCCCGGTCATCGTCAAGGAGCACGTCCCGGGCCGCCTGGACCGCGTCCTCGATCTCCAGGCCTTCCAGCCGGCTATTTCCGAATTTGGACCTCATCGGTCCGGAAGACCTCCACCAGTTTGGCCATCTCCTCCGCGGTGTCCGCCAGGGACTGCGCCGCGGCCAGCGCCTGCTGCACCTGGGCCGACATCTGCTCGGTGGAAGCCGAGACCTCCTCGGAGGCCGAGCTGTTCTCCTGGGCCACGCCCGCCGTGGCCTCCACGGCACTGGCCACCGCCTCGGAGCTGGCCGTCATCTGCTGGGTGGCCGCCGCGTTCTCCTCCACGATCTTGATGATCTGATGCATGGCCCCCTTCATGGCCTGGCTGAGCTCCATCAGCGATCCCGTGGCGGCCGATATCTCCGCCACCTGCTTCTTGACGTTCTGGGACCGGGTGAGGATCTCGTCCAGCGCGCCCCCGGCGTCCGTGGCCAGCTTGTAGCCCGCCTCCACCTCCTTGGTCCCCTGCTCCATGGCGCTCATGGCCTCCCGCACGCCGGCCTGCGTCCCGCTGACCAAGGCCGCGATCTCCTTGGTGGCCGTCGAGGACCGCTCCGCCAGCTTGCGCACCTCATCCGCCACTACGGCAAAGCCCCGCCCCTGCTCCCCGGCCCGCGCGGCTTCTATGGCCGCGTTGAGAGCCAGCAGGTTGGTCTGGGCCGCGATATCGTCGATGGTGGCCACGATGTTCCCGATGTCCCCGGACCGCTGCCCCAGGTCAGACACCCGGGCCGACACCAGCTCCATGGCTTTCTTGATCTTGTCCATGCCCACCACGGTCTCGTTGGCCTTCCGGGCCCCGCCCATGGCGGACTCCGCCGTGGCGTCCCACTCCTTCGACCCCGCCTGGGCGTTCTCCGACACCGACTCGATGGCCGAGGTCACCGCCTCCACCGCCCGCGTGGCCTCCTCCACCGCCCGGGCCTGCTCGTGGGCCCCGGCGGCTATCTGCTCGATGGCCCGGCTCAGCTGGTCCACGCTCCCCGCCGTCTGCTGCAGCGAGGCCGACTGCTCGCTGGCCCCCCGGGCCACCTGCTGCATGGTGGCCGTGATCTGCTGCGTGGCCTGGGCCGTCTGCTCCGATGCCCGGGAGAGCTGCCGGCTGGCATCGGCCACGGAGACGGCCGCCAGCTTGGTCCTGCCTATCAGGTCCCGCTGCCGGTCGATGAGCCGGGCATGGGCCTTCCCCAGGGCGTCATTGGCGCCCCTGGGCCTGGCCTGGACCGTCAGGTCCCCGTCGGCCAGCCTCTCCGCCACATCCGACATCTCGTGCAGGTACTCCACCACCTCGCCGTAGGCGGCCGCCAGCGACCCCAGCTCGTCACCCGACTCCACCTCGAACTTCTGAGAGATATCTCCCTGCGCCAGGGCCTTTGACGTCTCCTCCAGGCGCTCCAGCCTGCCGCTCAGCACCGTGCTGGTCGCCCATCCGCAGACCGCCAGCGCCACCAGCGTAATGCCCACAAACGTGTACCAGGCCGGCATGCCGAAGAATATCAGGAAGAGCCCTATCGAAGCCGGCACCAGGGTGTACACCGTCGTGACCTTCATCAGCAGCCCCATCCGGGTTACTCTCTTTACGTGCTCTTGCATCAGTCCTTCCTCCTGAACAAAACCTGTCTGCGCCGCGGCGCCAGCACTCCAACCTCCACACCACCACCGGGCCTGTGGCTTCACCGGGCCACTGCCGCTACCGGGCCGGTGCCGCCACCGGGCCAGTGCCACCACTGGGCCAGTGCCACCTCCGGGCCGTGCCACCGCCAGGCCAGTGCCTTCACCGGGCTAGTGCGACCACTGGGCCAGTGCCACCACCAGGCCAGCGCCACCGCCGGGCCAGTGCCACCGCCGCGCCAGTGCCGACTCCGGGCCAGTGCCTTCACCGGGCTAGTGCCGCCACCGGGCCGTGCCACCGCCGCCTCCACGCGACCGCGCTTCGGCGGACGGCACGCGGCATGCAGGGACTATTGTATTTCAGGGGAGTCACAGAAAAGTATCCCGCCGCCCAGGGCGAGATCACAGAAAAATAACAGAATCGTTACGGCTGAGGGATTGGGGACGCTCGGGTTCGCCAGCAGTGTTCACGCGGGCTGAGGCGCCGCCCAGCGGGGGAGGGCGAGGGGGAGGGTGAAGGTGTCCTTCCAAACCGCCGTATGGGATCGTTGCCTCATATGTACGGTTGCCAAAAACCACCGTGTTCATCGCCAGGGCTGCCCCGGACAACAATCCCTGCCGAAAGACTGCCCGCCGGTTGCTCCCGTCTTGCCCGAACCGGCCGCCAGGTTGCTCTGCAACGATACGATTCGGGCCGGAGGACCGAAGTCCTGGCGCGGGCGGAGGAGGCGATACCATAGTGAAGGCTCAAGCGAGGGTCCTGAGATTCGCCAGGTTCTCGTCGATCTGCTGCCTCAGCTGGATGGGGTCCAAGGTCTCGTATACGGCGGCGAGTTCCTCACGCCTCTCCTCACTCAGCGATCCTGAGGCGAGAAGCCTTCGGTAAGGCGTCTGGGCCGGGGCGTATACCCTGCGGGCCTTCGACCCGTGCCGCCTGCTTTCGACCAGCTTCATGGTCGGCTGGAAGAAATTCACGTACAGACGCGCCAGGTCATAGATGCGGTTCATGGCGTCCAGGGCCTCCCCGGAGGAATAGCGATCCCACCCCATCAGGCGGCGGGCAATCGTCCAACTCTTCGGCGTGGGGTGAAAGAGCTCACCGAAGTTGGACGAACAGTATCGCCTGAAGCTGAGCCGGTGTGACTGGCAGTAGTCCCTCAGACGGGGGGTGATGAAATCGCATTCGAGCCCAAGGAGGGCGACAGGAAGGCGCTGGCGCAGTTCATCAAGGGCCTTGTCGATGCGAACCTGGACGTTGCCCCATGACGCCATGGATTCCGACCACCCGGTGGCCAGATCGACAGCGCTGAGTGTAGTGATCCCAACATCCCTCTCGCCGGCACCGCAGTGGCGGATCAGGTCCACTCGGAAGAAACCGGCGCGGGTGTCATCCCGGTCCGCAAACACGTCGACCAGGGCCACGTCTTCGATCACGGCCCCGGGCTTGGCAACGGAGAACCGATTCCGGGCCGCGGATGTGCGCCATGGCCTCAGCAGGCGGTCGATGGTTGAGGTGCTCATCCGGCACAGCTCATCTGCCGCCTCGTCACTTGTAGGCTGTCCTCCGCATCGGCGCAGGAAAGGAATGAGTTCGGGCAGGAACGGCTGCAGCCGCCTGGAGCAGAGATAGTCGGTGGCCTCCCACGCCATCCTGAGCGCCTCAACCACTTCTCCTTCGTACGTCCGGTGGCGGCCGCTCCTGCAACCCTGGGCAATCCCGCTCTCGTGGCCAGGCCCGCCATCGAGGCCGCTGGTGCCGCCGCCGCTCTGTGTCTGCCCGGGCGCCATATGGCGGCGAAGCATCCTCACCGCAGCCTTCCGGTGACATCCCACCGCATCCACTAGCTCATCAAGTAGCCGGGCCTTCTCCTTCTTCGAGCTCAGCAAGTACCTCGTTCGCATCGCCGCCAGGTATTCCCCATCAACTGGTCCATTCATCTGTGCCTCCGATGGTGCCCCCCGTTTATGTGCCTCCGATGGTGCCCCCCGTTTCGATACCCCTCATATTGAGGCAACGACACGAGTTGCACTTTCACTTCTGGTATACATGAAAGGGTCAGGAGGTTGGGGTCAGAAGGTTGGGGTCAGAAGAGTTGCCGCCAGAAAAGCTTCCCGCCAAGGAGGCCGGGCGCCAAAAAAAGGAGTGCCGCCACGGAGACTGGGCCCCAGTTCGGTAACCCTCATATGATGCAGCGATACTTGTTCAGTTGGGTAACCCTCATTTGATGCAACGATACTCGCTGCGCCAGAGAAGGGTCCCACCCGCCGCGCCGTGGACAGTGACGGCGTCAGAGGCGCCAGTTCGGTAACCCTCACATGATGCAACGATCCCAATAGCCCCAAGAAAGGGTATCACCCCGGCCCGGAGGATCGACGTGCAGCGCAGAGGCGCCAGTTCGGTAACCCTTCATGATGCAACGATGCTATATGCACCAAGAAAAGGATGCCCCCGCCGGCCGGACGGTCGAACAGTTGCGACGGCAGAGGCTGGCCAGATGATTGAGAACCTTGTGTGAGGCTGTGCGCAGGGAAGCGGATTGACAAGTCCCGGTGCCAGAAGTACCATGACAGCATAGATCACGACGAAAAGACCCCTATGAGGTCCCGTCCTCATAGGGTGCTTTTCTTTTTGTACTCCAATCGGTTCCTCAGGCCGTCCATGAAAGCGATGTCCTGGCCCGCGGCTCCTCGTTGCTCTTCATGTACCCCAAGAAGTAGTAGGCCTTGGCCACGCCGTATTTCTCGCTGAGATAGATCAGGAACCTTGCTTCGTCGAGGATCCACCCCATCTCTCGCATGGATAGGTAGCGAACCTCGCCCGCTGCGGCCTCAGCGTCCCGCCACGGCCTCGAACTGGCTGCGGTAGAGCGAGGCGTAGAAGCCGTCGGCCGCCAAAAGGTCGGCGTGGCGGCCCTGCTCCACGATGTCCCCGTCCTTCATGACCAGGATGCACTCCGCATCCCGGATGGTGGACAGGCGGTGGGCGATGATGAAGCTGGTGCGGTCCTTCATGAGCTCGGCCATGGCCCGCTGGATGAGGACCTCGGTGCGGGTGTCGACCGAGCTGGTGGCCTCGTCCAGGATGAGCATCTCGGGGTCGGCCAGGAAGGCCCGGGCGATGGTGAGCAGCTGCTTCTGGCCCGCCGAGATGTTGCTGGACTCCTCGTTGATCTCGGTGTCGTAGCCGTGGGGCTGGGTGCGGACGAAGTGGTCGGCGTGGGCCATGCGGGCGGCGGCCATGATCTGCTCCTCGGTGGCCTCGGGCCGGGCGTAGGCGATGTTCTCCCGGATCGTGCCGTTGAAGAGCCAGGTGTCCTGGAGCACCATGCCGAAGAGGCGGCGCAGGTCCTCGCGCCGCATGTCCCGGATGTCCACCCCGTCTATCCGGATGGCCCCGGCATTGATGTCATAGAAGCGCATGAGGAGCTTGACCATGGTGGTCTTGCCGGCTCCGGTGGGCCCCACGATGGCCACCCGCTGGCCGGGCTTGATGTCGGCGCTGAAGTCGTGGATGACGGGCTTGTCCGGATCGTAGCCGAAGCGGACGTGCTCGAAGGTGACGTTTCCGCGGACTGCCTCGGGCACCACCGGCCGCTCCGGCGCCGGGGCTTCCTCCGGCTGGTCCAGGAACTCGAAAACCCGCTCGGCCGCCGCGGCCGTGGACTGCAGAATGTTGGCGATGTTGGCCACCTGGGCCAGGGGCATGGTGAACTGCCGCAGGTACTGGATGAAGGCCAGGATGTCGCCCACGCCGATGGTGCCCTGGCCGGCCAGGAAGCCGCCCAGGATGACCACCACCACGTAGCCCAGGTTGCCCACGAAGTTCATCACCGGGAACATCATGACCGACCAGAACTGGGACCTCCAGGACGACCGGTAGAGCTGCGCGTTGATGCCGTTGAACTTGGCCAGGGACCGCTCCTCGCCATTGAAGGACTTCATGACCAGATGCCCGCCGTACATCTCCTCCACGTGCCCGTTGATGCGCCCCAGCTGCGCCTGCTGCGCCCGGAACTGCGGCTGGGAGAAACTGATGATGATGCGGACGAGGACGACGGAGAGCGGCATGATGAGGAGGGCCGCCAGGGTCATGATCCAGCTGATGGAGAACATCATGATGAGGGTGCCCAGTATGGTGATCGTGGACCATATCATCCCCGAGAGGTTCTGGGTCAGGGTGGTGTTGATGGTGTCCACGTCGTTGGTCACCCGGCTGAGCACATCGCCGTGGGACTGCCGGTCGAAGTACCTGAGTGGCAGGCGGTTGATCTTCTCGGCGATCTCGCGGCGGAAGAGGTAGGTTATCCTGGTGGCCACGTTGGCCATAATCAGGCCCTGCGCGTAGCTGAAGGCGGCGCTCACCACGTACAGCCCCAGCAGTATCAGGGCGATGCGGCCGATGTAGCCGAAGTCTATGGCCGCCCCCGGTACCCCCGTGGCCTTGGCGACGACGCCCTCGAAGAGCCTGGTGGTGGCCCAGCCCAGCAGCTTGGGGCCGACGATGGTGAAGGCCGTGCTGACGATGGAGAACAGCACCACCACGAGCAGCTGGATGCGGTAGGGCCGGAGGTAGGTGAGGAAGGTCCGCAGGGTCTTGCGGAAGTCCCTGGCCTTCTCCCCCGGCATCATGGCCGCCATAGGGCCATGCTGCGCCGGACCCCTGCCTCCCGGTCCGGGCATGGGGCCCCCGGGGCCTGGCATGGGGCCTCTGCCCCTCATGACAGCTCCTCCTGGGAGAGCTGCGACAGTGCGATCTCCCGGTAGACCTCGGAGTCCTTCATGAGCTGCTGGTGGGTGCCGATGCCGGCCACGCCGCCGTCCTCCAGGACCACGATCTGGTCGGCGCCCATGATGGGCCCCACCCTCTGGGTGATGATCAGGACGGTGGCCTCGGCCGTCTCCTGGCGCAGGGCCCTCCGCAGGGCCACGTCCGTCCGGTAGTCCAGGGCGGAGAAGGCATCGTCAAATATGAATATCTCGGGCTTCCGGGCCAGGGCCCGGGCGATGGCCAGCCGCTGCTTCTGGCCCCCGGAGAGGTTGGCCCCGGCCTGGGCCACGGCGGTCTCGTAGCCCTTGTCGCTGCCGGCCACGAACTCCCCGGCCTGGGCGATGGCGGCGGCCTTCTCCACCTCCGGCCGGCCGGCCTGCTCATTGCCGTACCGGATGTTGCTCTCGATGGTGCCGGAGAAGAGCACCGCCTGCTGCGGGACATAGCCGATGCGCTCCCGCAGGTCGTGCTGCCTGACCCTCCGGACGTCCAGGCCGTTCACCAGGACCCTGCCGTCCGTGGCGTCGTAGAAGCGCAGTATCATGTTGACCAGGGTGGACTTGCCGCTGCCGGTGCTGCCGATGAAGGCGGTGGTCTGCCCCGGCCGGGCGGTGAAGGTGATGTGCTTGAGCACGTCCTTCTCGGCCCCCGGGTAGCGGAAGGACACATCCTGGAACTCCACCAGGCCCTTCACCTCCCCGGCGAAGTTGTCCGCCACCGGGGGGTCCGTGATCGAGGGCGGGGTGTCCAGGACCTCGGTCACCCGCACCGCGGACACGCTGGCCCGGGGCAGCATGATGAAGACCATGGAGATCATGATGAAGCCGAAGATGATCTGCATGGCGTACTGCATGGTGGCCATCATGTCGCCCACCTGCATGCTGCCCTGGTCCACCTGATGCGCGCCCACCCAGATGATGAGCAGCATGACGCCGTTCATAATCAGCATCATCATGGGCATCATGAAGGCCATCACCCGGTTGACGAAGAGGCTAACGCCGGTCAGCTCCAGGTTGGCCTCGTCGAACTTGCTCTCCGCCGCCTTCTCGGTATTGAAGGCCCGGATGACCATCAGGCCGGAGAGGAACTCTCGCGTCACCAGGTTGAGGCGGTCCACCAGCCTCTGCATGACGCGGAACTTGGGTATGGCGATGAGGAACACCGTGAGCAGCAGGGCCAGCAGGACCGCCACCGCGGCGGCGATGATCCACAGCATGGACCGGTCCAGGTCCAGCACCCGGATCACCGCGCCGATGGCCAGGATGGGCGCGTAGAACACGAACCGGAAGAGCATCACCATCAGCATCTGGATCTGGGTGATGTCGTTGGTGGAACGGGTGATCAGGGAGGCGGTGGAGAAGCGGTCGAACTCCGCGGCGGAGAAGCTCTCCACCCGCTCGAACTGCCAGCGGCGCAGGTCCCGCCCCAGGCCGGCGGCGATGCGGGCCGAGATCAGGCCCACGATGACCGAGGCCGCGGTCCCGGCCAGGGCCAGCCCCAGCATGATGAGGCCGATGCGCCACATGTAGGCCATCCTCAGCCCCCCCAGGTCCACGCCCAGGGACTGGTACTCGGCCTTGATCCAGGCGGCGGAGTACTGGGTGAGCACGCTAGGCGGCAGGGTGCCGGTCTGCTCCCGCACCGCGCCCCGCAGGGCCTCCAGCTGCGCCTGGGGCAGCGCGGCGATGAAGTCAAAGGGGTCCACGCCCGGGGGTATGGGCAGCCCCATCTCCACCAGCCTGTCGGGGCCGGCCTGCTCGATACCGGCCACCGCCGGGATGACCTGCTTCAGGATCTGGTCCAGCCGCGCATGCTGCGCGGCGTCCACGTCCCCCAGAAGGTACAGCGGGCCGGAGGCCAGCACGGGGTACTGGTCCGCCTTGCGGGCGTACTCGTCAGGCGGCAGTGTGGACTGGTCCGCCAGGGTGTAGGCCGCGGCCACCTCGGCCCTCTCGTCCGCGGTCATGAACAGGGCCAGCCGGCCGAACTCGGCCGGCCTGATGGCCCCCGGCACGGCGTTTTCGATGCCGTTCTGCTGGATGCCCACATTGACGATGTCGGACATGTAGGCCGGCAGGGAGAGATCGGCCATGGCCTGGCCGAAGAGAAGAAGGAGGATGAGGGCGATCCAGAGGGCCCATGGCTTGAGGTACCTGATGAGTCGGGTCATATGCGGTCAGGGCGCGCCCGCGCGCGCCACACCAATAGTGTGACCCGAACCGGCCGGGACGTCAATGGGATTTGCGCGGGTGGCGCTGTCCGGCGGCCCCAGCGGGTCCGGCGCCGCGCCCTCAACTACGTACCCTGATCATCCCCATCGCGTAGGCCGCCGACGCTGGAACCACGGGATTTCCCGGATGTACGGCGGCCGCATCACCTGTAACCTGACGGTGCAAGGCCGGTGCGGCGCGACGGCCCTGGCGCCCGGGGCCAACTCAGGCCCGCCAGAGCGCCGGAAGGGAGGAGCCATGGACTGGGAGATAACCCTTCTACTCATAATCGGAATGCCATTCGCCATCGTGTACTGGATGGTATCCGGCTTCGGCCAGCTGAAGAGAGCCATCATCGCCCGGACAGCGGCCCCGCGGCCGTCGCCGGACGCCTGCAGCTAAGAAACCCCGGGCCACTGAAGCCGGCCGTCAGGCCTGGCCTATCAGACCCAGCAGCTGCTGGTGCAGGTCCCGACCGTTAGAGAAGAGGAAGTCGCCCCTCTCCGGCACCCAGGGCCCGCCGCCCAGGTCCGTGACCTTTCCCCCTGCCTCCTCCACCAGAAGCACCCCGGCGGCCACGTCCCAGGGATCGATCTTGAAGGTGAAGTAGGCCTCCCCCTTGCCCGCCGCCACCCATGAGGTCTCCAGGCCGGCGGAGCCCAGCTTGCGGATGTCCACCACCTTGGAGTACACCGAGGTCAGCGCCTTACCGGTGCGGTGGCGGTTCTTCTCCCCGCCCTCGCAGTAGAAGAGGTAGCTCTGCCCCAGGTCCGCCACCTCCGACACCGTGATCCTCTTATCATTGAGGAAGGCCCCGCTGCCGCGCTCGGCCATGTACAGCTCGCCGATGGCCGGCGCGTTCACCACGCCCAGGACCAGCTCGCCCCGGTGCAGCAGCGCCAGGCACACCGCGAAGAGGGGATTCCAGTTGGCGAAGTTGCCCGTCCCGTCCAGCGAGTCCACGATCCACTGCCAGTCCGGGTCCCCCTCCAGCAGGCCGCTCTCCTCGGTGATGATGGTGTGGGTGGCGAACACGCTGCGTATCCCGGAGATGATGAGCGCGTCCGACATCCTGTCGTACTCGGTGGCGGCGTCTTTGGCGGTGGTCCGCTGCGGCAGCAGCCCGGGGTCACCCCCGAAGTGCTCCATCAGGAAGGAGCCGGCCCTGTTGGCCAGCTGCAGCATGAGATCCCGGGCGTCGTCGTAGCTGTTCGGCAAGGTCCCCTTCCCCAGTCCCGCGGGCCGGGGCCGGCCCCGCGGCGTCACGGACAGACAAGACACATTCTATCACAGGCCGCGCCACCCGCCGACATCCGCCGCGCCGGCCCGATGCCTCGCGGCGGCCGCCCGTCTCCAGGGAAGGACCGGCGCCGTGCCTACTTGGGGATCTTGTCCCGGGGCAGCATCTCCGCCAGCTTCAGGTAGTCCTCCATGCTGACCACCGGGTAGATATCCATGTGAGCCACGTCCGCCATGTACCGGCAGACCAGCGTTCCATCCAGCCACGTCTGATCGGTCACCTCGGTGATCATGAGGCTGAAGCCGTTCTGGGGCGAGGCCACATACGCCAGCACCTTCATCTTGGCGAAGGCATCCAGCACCACTTTGGGCGCCGTACCCCTCACCACCGTCTCCCATCTCCTCTCCAGCCCTTCCACCTGCTCCGGCGTGTACCTGGTAATCGAGACAAACAGACCCATCGTCCTCCTCCTCTCCCACCTTTCCGGGCTCTGCAAAAGGCAAGGCGGCCTTCCCGCTCGCCAGAACGGAAAAACCGCCCTCAATCCGTGCCGCCTCCGCCACCGGGACTACCCCTGTGGGGCCTCCGCCCGCCGGTGCGGGCCGGCCCCGTTTGGCCTCTATGTGATTAGATCAGGATAGCCCTATTCATGATAGCACCACCGCCGCCAGGCCTGTCAAGATCGCCTACGATGTTTCTTCCGCGATGAGGTAGACCGTCTGGCCCCGGTCGAGAAACGTCCTCTCGTCGGCTCGTATGGCCCGCCCCGCCTCGCCGGACATGGCGGCCATCATCTCCTGGAACCCCTCCATGCTGTCGAACCACTGCTCAGTGACGCAGTCGAACTCCGGCTGGCCGGCCGCCGGCGGGAAGGGCCTGACGGTGACGTAGTTGCGGACGTACTTCCTGATGGAGGGCACCAGCCTCCGGATCAGCGGCGCGTGGACCTCCTCGTAATGACGGCGGAACTCCTCCGGCGAGAGGCCTGGTTTCCTCTTGAGCAGCGCTATCCCCTTGACCATGGCCGGCCCTCCTTCGATCCCTGATGCCGGGGATTTCCCGCGACCCCGGGCTGTGACTGCGGGGCACCCGGGCACCCGTCCCCGGTTGCGCCCGGGCGGGCGCCCGATCCTCGCCCTGCGGACCTCATTCCTGGACCAGCCGCACCCCCAGGTCAAAGGCCTTGCGGCAGTCCTCCGGAAAGGCGGTGCGGCGATGCTCCAGCTTCCGGCCCACCAGGGGCTGCAGCGCGTCGGCCACGATGCTGGAGTAGTCCTCCAGGTGCATGGTGTCGGTGCTGGTCAGCAGCTCCACCGACCCCAGGGTGCGGCTCAACACTGTCTGGTTGAGCTCTATGTGCTGGCGGTAGGCCTTCTCCATGTGCTGCTCCTCGGCGCCCATGGTGACTATCAGCCCCACCCTCACCTTGCCGGGGAAGCTCGAGGGGAATCGGCCCCAGTTGAAGTAGCAGAACAACCGCTCGATGAAGGCCTTCGTGGCCGCGCTGATGGTGCCGAAGTAGATGGGAGACCCCAGCAGGATGCCGTCCGCCCGCTCTATCCTGGGGTACAGCCCGGTCATGCCGTCGGACTGGCTGCAGCGGGCGCGGCCGGGACCGGGCCTCTTGCAGGAGTAGCAGGCCTGGCAGCCCCTCATGACCACCTGACCCAGGTGCACCAGCTCCGTCTCCGCGCCCCGCGAGGAGGCTCCGGCAAGGGCGCGCTCCAGCAGGACGGCGGTGTTGCCGCCGGAGCGGGGGCTGCCATTGAAGGCCACCACGTACATAGGCCTATTCTTGCCCTGTCTGGGGGGCGCTGTCAATCGAAGACGATCCCCGCCGTCTGCAGCCGGCCCAGTATGGCCGTCACGTGCGGGTGCAGCGCCAGGGGCTCTTTAATGTCCCACCAGCAGAAGGCCTCTATCTCGCCCCCCGCCAGGCGCGGCTCGCCCCGGGCCCGGATGAGGCAGACCTGGTGATCATTCATGAAGCCGGCATGGTCGCCTTCCGGCAGCCGCTCCACACGGTCCGCCGCCAGCCCCAGCTCCTCTTGGACCTCCCGCGCGGCCGCGGCGGCCGCGGACTCCCCCTCATGAATCCCACCCCCGGGAAGCGAGAAGTAGGGAACGCCGGACTCCCTGACCAGGAGCACCATCCCGTCCCTCAGCACCACCGCAGTGGCCCGGGCTCGCCTGGCCGGCCTGTCCAAGCTCATGGTCATGCCTGAGTATATAGCAAAACGGGTTTCGTCGAAGTCAGGTTGTCCTCCGGGTCTTGGGCGACTAAGGTCGTCCTCGGGGTTTTGGACGACTAAGGTGGTAGGAGCCTCCTCTGCATCGTCTGACACGCGCATGGGGCGCGCTTTGTGGTACTATTGGCCGATACACGGAGCAGGAATGGCGTCGATCCAGGGACCTGAGAACGAAGGACTAGAGAACCAGCGAGACGGCGGACCGGGCAGACCAGAGGGCGCCGCCGGCGGCGCCCGCGAAGGCGCTACGCCACCCCCCACGCCTGAGGCGGAACCGAACGCAAGAGCCCCGGAGCAAGAGGCCGCCTCCGCGGTTGGGAGAACCGCCGCCAGGCTGGCCCGGTCCACGAGGCTGCTGCTGGGGGTGGTGTCGCTGTTCGTCATCGTATGCGTGGCGGTGGTCGTGTTTGTGGCCGTCCGCGGCAACGGCGGAGATTCGGGGATCCCGGGCAACGAGTACCGGCCGCTGCCGGCCCAGCCCGATCCCGGCCCGTCCGCGTACGGGGCAGGCGCCAATCCCTCGGGCAACCCGGTGGGAGGAGGCACGGGCTACAACCACTTCTACAGCCCCTCTGACAACAACGCCATCACCGTGATCACTCCCAGCGAGCTGGCCCGGGCCCTGCAGATGGCTGAGCCGGGAGACATTGTCTGGATTCCCGACGGCGCCACCGTCACCATAACCAGGGATTTCGGGGAGGTGGTGAAGACCGGGGTGGTCCTGGCCTCCAACCGGGGGCAGGACGGGGCGGCCGGGGGCCGGATCAAGTGGACCTACACCGCGGGCGAGGGCATGGTGCCCCTGCTCATCTGCGAGTCCGGCTCCGTCATTTCCGGGCTGACGCTGGAGGGCCCTGTGGCCACCGCCGGGATGGACAGCGTCGATGGCGGCGCCTGCATCGGCGTGCGGGGTGTGAACGGCGCCAGCAACATCGAGATCGAGAACTGCGACATATCGAAGTTCCCCTGGGCCGGGGTCTACTTCAACGACGGCGACCTGACCGACGAGACCCGGCACTGGGTGCACCACTGCTACATCCACAACTGCCAGCGGCACGGGTACGGCTACGGCATCGCCGAAGAGGGCAGCGCGTCGTACCTGGCCGAATGCAACATCTTCAGAGAGAACCGGCATCACGTCATGGCCCAGGGCACAGACTCCCATCCCGACAGCTACGAGGTCCGCTACAACATCTTCTACGAAGCCGTCTATGCCTCCAACGGCAACCCCAACGGGACCTGGTACTACTCACACCAGGTGGACTGCCACGGCGGCGCGGACTCGCCCGGCTGCTATGCCGGCAACGTCCTCCTGATACACCACAACACCTTCTACGAGAACCCGAAGAAGCCCAACGTCTGCATCCGCGGCGTCCCCATGACCAGCTGCGAGATTTCCTGGAACTGGACGGTCAAGAGCGGCAGCGACGCCGGGCAGGGCCCCAACAGCCTGCAGTGGGAGCAACTGGTGGATGCCATGTCCTACCAGGAGATGACCGTCCACGATAACTGGTACGGGACCGATCCTCCCCCGGCATCCTGAGGTGTGGCCGCCGGGCGCACCGCTTCCTGGCCACCATCTCGGGCGAACGGCTGACCAGCCCATCATCTGGTTCCTGTCCATTACCCCTGATACCCCTGTCTCAGCCGAAAGGGCCCGGCCGCTGCCGGGATACCATACCACGGTTGGGCTCGCCGAAAAAAGGGCCCGGCCTGCCCCGATACCACACCATGGCTGGCCCGCCGCAACAGAGGGCCGGCCCTCGGGTGAAAGCCGAAGGGGAGGGCCTTCGGGCCCTCCCCTTCGCGCTCTATGGTCGCCGCTTGGTCTGTCTGCGTGGCGGCGCCTCACGCCGCCGCACGGCTACCGGGACCTGAATCCATTGGCGCTGCCGATGGGCAGGGTGATGTATGAGGCATGCACCCTGCTGCGGTAGATCGTGACCTCGGCCCCGGGCTCCCTGGGCGTGTCGAACATGTCCGCCCAGTCCGTGCAGGTGACGGTCACCCGGATACGGTTCCCCCTGTCGAAGATGTTTGATGTGGGGGCCAGCGCGATCTGCAGCTCCACCGGCTCCCCCGGGGTCAGAGCCGTTACGTCCCCGCTATTGCCGCGGTGCCAGGGGAGGCCCAGCACGTCCCACGGCGCCGTGCTCGTGGCGCGATGGGAGGCCCGCAGGATCCCGTCACTCACGCTGACGGACCGGCCGGCCGCGTCAACCTCCTCCAGGTAGACGAAAAAGTCCGCGTCCGTGACGTTGCAGGACACCCACAGGTGCGCCACCGGGTAGCCCGTGACCCGCGTGTCCGCCTTGAGGGCGGCGGTGGTGTAAGTTAGAGACACGTTGTCCAGGGCCGTATAGTCGATGTCGACGTCCGTCATCAGGGTGGCCGACCAGCGGTCGTCCAGCGGCAGGGTGAAGTTCTCCACCACGAAGCTATCCTCGCCGGCGGCGGACCAGGGCTTGCTGGTGACGAGCCTGCCGTCGTTGAGCGAACCCACGCTCCCCGACGTCCCGCCGCCCAGGTAGTACCTGGTGGACTTCGTCCCGGACACCGGCCAGGTCCAGGAGGGCCGCCACTCCCTGCCCTCGGATGCGCCAATGGTGTAGTAGTGGATCGGCGCTTCATCCATTATCCCGTTGTCGATGCCCTTGAGCCAGTAGTCATACCAGCGCAGGTGCTCGACGGCGGCCAGGTCGGTGACACCGTACCGGTCCCCGTGCACCCACGGTCCGATGGCCATCTTCTGCGGATTGTCCAGGTTGGCATACCACAGCGGCTGCGTGAAGACGAAGTAGTCGTACCAGCCCGACCAGTGGTAGGCGGCCACGCCGGAGCTCCTGACGCTGTTGAGGAAGGTCTCGGTGCTGCGCGTCGCCACCGGCTCATCGAGGAAGCTGTTCCAGCTGTTGCGCAAAGGCGTGGCCTGGGCCATGGCGTAGGCGCTCAGGTTGTTCTTGTGCTGCTCGACAGCCGCTGCCAGCAGTGTGCCATTGTCCCCATCAACTGCGACGGCCGGAGCCGTCACGTCTATGTAGTAGTTGTAGAACTCGTAGTCCCGCAGGAACCGGTCCCACAGTATTCCGTTGGGATGGCCCGTGAAGTAGCCGTCAAAGCAGGCCACCTCCGGGAAGATGCACTTCAGGTGCGGTGGATCAGGCACGGCGGCCCAGTACTGGTTGATGCCCCTGTAGGAGGCGCCGAACATGCCGACATTCCCGTTGCACCAGGACTGGGCGGCAAACCACTCGGTCATGTCGTAGGAATCCCAGGCCTCGACCGGGCCGGATCCCGACCACTCACCAAAGGACGCGCCCGTACCCCTGATGTCCACCGACGCCACCACGTAGCCATGCTGCAGCAGCGTGGTCAGGAACGGGCTCGAATCGAGCGTGGTAACCAGGTACGGGCCGTTGTAGAAGGCCCTCCGATAGCGCTCCGCCGTCCACACCACGGGCAGCGGGTCTTCCACCACCTGGTCGTTCTCGGCCAGCGGGCGGAAGATGTCCACCGCCAGCTTGGTGCCGTCCCTCACCTCCACGTACTGAGAGGAACGCGTCCAGTTGTCGTAGATGGCCTCGGAGTAGCCGCTGTACACGCCGAACTTGGATATCTTACCGCCGGACTTGGCCACCGCCGTCGGCACGATGGCCGCCAGAAGGGCCACGACCAGCAACCCGATCAGGAATTGCGTACTCCACTTCCTGTACATGTCACCCTCCTTCTCTCATCACCATAGGAAAAGCCAACAGCTTTGGTCTGATCGTCGAGAAGATAAGAAGTGCATTCCCCCTGCGCACCCCCCTCGAGGGCCTGAGACGGGACCCGGCGAAGTCGCGCCGCAGCCAGTGCCTCCAGCCAGACACCTGCCTTGCCCTGGTGTGCTGGTTTCCCCCGCTTGATTTTCCCCCGGCACAGAAGCAGAATCGGCTTGTCGGCTGCCGGGGATTGTACCCTGATGTTACCACAGCGGGTCAACAGCCCCTTTCGTGGCGGTCCCTGCCATGATGTGAGATGATATAGCTGACCATGAAAGGCAAGAGGCGCGCGGACGAGCACGGCCGGGATGGACGCCGGCGGCCAGAGCGTCCGCCGGGCGAAGGCCCGAAGCGAGAGCATCGACCGGGTGAAGCCCCGAAGCGAGAGCGTCCGCCGGGCGAAGGCCCGAAGCGAGACCATCGACCGGGTGAAGGCCCGAAGCGAGACCATCGACCGGGTGAAGGCCCGAAGCCAGAGCGTCCGCCGGACGAAGGCCGGTGGCGTAAGGGCCCGGCGGGGAACCGCCTGCCGGGTGGGCGGCCGAGATACCCCGTGCCGGGCCGACGCCCGCACGATAAGCTCGGGCAAGGCCAGCGCCCGCACGAAGGGCCCGTGCAGGGCCAGCGGCCGCACGAAGGGCCGGTGAGGGGCGCCCGCCTGCAGGAAGGGCCCGGGCCAGGCGAGCGCCTGCAGAAGGTCCTGGCGGCGGCGGGGCTGGGCTCCCGCCGGGCCTGCGAGGCCATCATCACCGCCGGCCGTGTAAGGGTGAACGGCAGTCTGGCGACCGTCCTGGGGACCCGGGTGGACCCGGATAAGGACCGGATCGAAGTGGACGGCATCCTGCTGGAAACTCAGGTGGAGCCGCGCTATTTTGTGCTGAACAAGCCCCCGGGATACCACACCACCCTGGACGACCCGCAGGGCCGGCCCACCATCCTGGACCTCTTTCAGCAGAAGGGGCGCTACTTCCCGGTGGGCCGCCTGGACCTGGAGAGCCGGGGCCTCATCCTGCTGACCAACAACGGCTTCGTGGCCCACCGCATGACCCACCCCCGCTTCGGGGTGGAGAAGACCTACGTGGTGCGGGTGGCGGGGCGGGTGGCGCCGGGCGCATTGAAGGCGCTGCGGCAGGGGGTGGGACTGGAGGAAGGGCGCACCTCGCCCGCCCGGGTGAAGCCCCTGGGACAGGACGAGGACGCCACGGTGCTGGAGATCTCCATTCACCAGGGCTGGAAGAGACAGGTCCGCCGCATGTGCGAGGCAGTCGGCCTGCGGCTCTTGGACCTGGTCCGCACCCGGCTGGGCCCCCTCAGCCTGGGGGGCCTCCCCGAGGGCAAATGGCGCGAGCTGCGCCCCGCCGAGGTCGAGGCGCTGTTCAAGGCGCTTGGGCTGGGGTAGCCGGTCCGAGCGGGGGCCGCAGCCGATCGTGTTTCGCCCGGGCCGCAACCGACTGGGTTCGCCTCGGGCCGGCGGGCGGGGTGTCCCTCCAAAATTGCCTAATGTATCATTGCCTCATCTTGTACGGTTACCGTGACGAGCGGTTACCGTAAAGAGCGGTCACTGCAAAGCGCGGTGGTCATCAGACACCAATGCGTATTTCGCCAACAGTGCTTTGAGGTAACATCCGATTCGGGCAGAAAAAGGATCGCGCCTTCCAGGGATGAACCTGCCGCACTGCATCCCGCTCGTCGATAGGATTTGGGTAACACCTTTCTGAGGCAACGATACTATAGGGAATTGAAAAAGGTTCCCCGGGGTTCCGGCCGCGCGGCGGCCAACTTGGCCGACTGACCGTGCGCGGTGCAACATTGTCCAGTTGAGACGCAACCCTAAAGAGCTGTTACCGTAGTCACACTTTGAGGCAACGATCCGAGTTTTCTAGGGCGACGGTCCGCGTGGGCGTCCTCCGCCGGTCATGCCGCAAGCTTCGCCCGCAGCCAGGCCGCGAAGGCGCCCAGTACGGACAGCCCCAGGAGCCCTCCGATGACTGCCACGGGGCAGAGCCACAGGCGCGCCCGGGCGGGTGTTCCGTCCGACGTCGAGCCGTCAGACGTAGAGCCATCCGACAGCCCGGATGCCGGTTTCGGAGACGTCGCACCAGACGGCTGGATGGTTTCCACAGAGCTGCCACCCTGGCCGCCATCTGTAGGGGCGGCGCCACTCGGGGCATCGCCGGCCGGCGCAGTGTCCGGCACGGACGGCGCCGTTTGTCCTCCCTCCAGCCCGTCCGGCTGAGTCCCCGGCAAAGACGGATCCTGGTTATCGCCCGGTTCGGTCCCCGGCAGAGAGACATCCGGATTATCGCCAGCCGGGTCCGGGTTGCCACCCGGTGGGGGCTCGGGTGCGTCAGTAGTGAAGGCTACATCCTCGCCATAGGCGGTGTCGCTGCCGACCACGACGGCCCGGAAGTGGTAGGTGGTAGATGGAGCCAGCCCGCTCAGTGCGGCGCTGGAGGCGCCAGTGCTGACCATGGTCTGGGACACCGTGGCATTGCCATAGTCAGGGGTCAAGCCCCACTCGAAATAGACTGTGCAGGGCACGGTGGGGCTTGGCGCCCGGGTGGAGGGCACCAGCCTCTGGCCCTTGCCGCCCACCCCCAGCTGACCGAAGTCGTTGGCTCCCCAGCCCCATAGGCTGCCGTCGAAACGCAGCCCTATCGAATGTTGATAGCCGGCGCTTACCGCCACCCAGTCGCCGGCGGTGCCCACCCGGACCGGATCCGGCCTTGGGACGGTATCGCCGAGTCCCAGATCACCGCGGTAGTTGTAGCCCCAGGACCAGAGCGACCCATCGGACTGCAGCCCCAGGGCGTGTTCCCCTGCGGCGGACGCCGCCACCCAGTTGGCATTGCTGCCCACCTGAGCAAAGGTCGGCCCGTATCCGACAGTCCGGCCCCAGGACCACAGGGTTCCGTCGGACCGCAATCCCAGTGAGCTGCAGTTTCCGGCTGACACTGCCTTCCAGCTCGAAGCATCGCCTACCTGCACGGGAGTGTCCTTATCATCCATGAAATCGGACGGCGCGGCCTGCCCGTAGCAATTGAGGCCCCAGGCCCACAGGGTGCCGTCGGACCGCAGTCCCAGTGAATGGCAGTCCCCTGCTGACACCGCCGCCCAGTTGCTGTCGGTCCCCACCTGCACGGGGCTGTTCGCGGATCCGCTGCGCCCCAGCCCCAGCTGACCATAGCGGTTGCTGCCCCAGGCCCACAGCGTGCCGTCCGATTTCACGGCAAGAGAATGCTCATTCCCGGCCGACACGGCCACCCAGTTGCTGTCGTCTCCGACCCGGACAGGGCTGTGCCTTTCCGCGGTGTCGCCCACACCGAGCTGGCCGCTGCCATTCCTGCCCCAGGCCCACAGGCTCCCATCCGAACGCAGACCCAATGAATGGTAGCCTCCTCCCGACACTGCCGCCCAGTTGCTGTCACCGCCCACCTGTGCGGGAATGGTCCTGTCAGTGCTATCACCCAGGCCCAGCTGGCCGAAGTAGTTCCATCCCCAGGACCAGAGCGTGGCGTCGGCTTTCAGCGCAAGACAGTGATGGCTTCCGGATTCCACAGCTGTGAAACCACCCTCTTCAGGCCTGACCGTGACGCCGCTCAGGACAGCCTGGTCGCCCCCGATGCTCGAGGCCAGCGAGGTCACAACGCCCGGCATCCCCGGAGTGACGAAGCTGCGGTCAGGACCAAAGGCGGTCGAGTCCCCAACAACCTTGCTGCGGTAGTGGTATCTGGTCCACGGGGACAGCCCGCTGATGCTGCCGCTGAAGGCGCCGGTGGCCGTCATCTTCTCCGATCTGGTGACCTGGCCGTAAGCCGTGGTCAGGCCCCATTCAAAGCACACCTGCGCTGACGAAGCAGTACCGAGGCTGGTCAGGCTACCCGTCAGCTCCGCCGAGCTCATGGTCACCTCCGAGGCGCAGCCGGTGTCCGCGCCCGGCGGCACCGCTCCCCTGTAGTGCAGGATGGTCCCGTTGGACCACACGCCGAAGGCCTCCGGTCCGGTGCCCCAGGCATCGTGGATGCTGGCGTTGCCGCAGCTCATGGCGCTCCAGGAAATGCCGTCGTAGTGCAGAATGCTTCCATTGGCCTGCACCGCATACACATCGGCGGCTGAGTTGCCCCACATCCCCACCAGGGCCGACGTCGTCCCGATGTCTACCGGGCTGAAGAGATCCCCATCATAGTGCAGGACCAGCTGGCGGTACTCGTCGGCAAAAGCGTCGTAGGCCCAGCCGTAGGCGTACACGTCAGTGGGCGAGCTGCCCCAGACCCCGTCGAGACCGAGGTATTCCAGGGAAAGAGCCGAAGCGCTGCTTTCCCAGATGGTGCTCCACTCTGAGCCATCGAAGTGGTATATGGCGCCGGTACTGCTGTCGGTGCTGTTGCCCACAACAAAGACATCGGAGGCAGAAGAGCCCCACACGTCATGGGCCCTCGTCTCAAAGATAAGACAGCTGCCATCCGTTCCCTCGCTGGCGCTCCAGGAGACGCCGTCGTAGTGCAGGACAAAGCCGAGATCGTCCGCAAAGCCGGCCGCGAAGACGTCGGAAGGTGAGCTGCCCCAGATGCCGTAGATGGCGGTGGTATCGCCACCCATTGTGGTCTGTCTCGTCCAGGCATCCCCGTCGAAGTGGAACACACAGGCCTCGCGCCAGCTGTAGTCACCGATAACGAATATGTCGGACGATGAGGTGCCCCAGATGGCATCCAGCCCCATGCCCAGCGGCCACTCTCCATCCTCGGGCACAACCGGAATCGGGGCCAGCGTGGCCCACTGGCAGCCGTCGTAGTGAATCAGCGCGCCACAGCATGATATGGCAAACACATCCTCGGGGGAAGTGCCCCAGACTCCGGCGAGGTCCGCATACCACTCATCGCTGCTTTCCATAAGCTCCGCCGGCGGGTCCATCACCTCCCACCCCACCGGCCCGGTGGAGCCGCCAGCAGACGGACCGCCGGATGAGATCTCCTCGGCCCCAGCCACCCCCGCCGGCGCCGCCACCTGCGCCACCAGCAGGACCGCCAGGACCGTCGCGGGCGCCAGCCCGCGGAGCAGACTGGCCAGCAGTCTCTTCATCACAAGCTGTGCCAGCAGCAGACCGTGGAGCAGTGCCGCCGGAGCCAATGTGCGGAAACCATCCATCGTGTCACCATCCTCTGCGCATTTGTCAGCATGGTCGCAGTCTCCCGGGCAATAAGAAACCGGCCCGTCGGGGCCGGTTTCTGCTGACCTATCTAGCCCGCTTGCGGGTGATCCAGTAGCCGGTCCCCAGGACCAGGCCCAGGGCCGCCATGGACACCGTGACCTCGCTGGCGGCCGAGGCCGTGCCGCGGCTGCAGAAGCCGCCCTTGCCGGCCGACACGTTGAAGCCATCCTCGAGGGCCCCGGAGCCCTGGCCAGTGGTCACCGAGACCTCCCTGGCCCCAGTTTCGGCGTCCCCGGCGATGCTGATATCGGCCGTGATCCGGCCGTCGCTCTGGACGGCGAAGGTCTTCACGGTTATCCCGGGGCCGAAGTCTATGGCCGTGGCTCCGCTCAGGTTGGCTCCGGAGATAGTGACGGTCAGGCTTTCGCCGCACTTGCCGCCGGAAGCCTGCACGGCGGTGATCTGCGGGCTCTGGCCGGCGCCGTTGTTCTGCCCGCCATTCCCGCCGTTCTGAGCGTCCCCGCCGTTCGACGCCGCCGCGGTGGTGAAGCTCTTCTCTTCACCGTAGCAGGAGCCTTCGCCGGCCGCCCGGGTCCGGTAGTAGTAGGTGGTGTCCGGGGCCAGGCCGTCCACGTCCAGGTAGAAGGCCCCGGCGGCGGACCGCAACAGGGCGGCGCTCTCGGAAGGATACGAGCCGGAGACCGTCCCCCACTGGAAGAAGACACTGACGCTGGCGGCCGCGCCCATGGAGCTGAGGTAGCCGTTGAGCCGCACCGAGCTGGCGGTGATGCTCTCCGCGTCAGCGGTGTCCACCTCCGGGCTCATCCCGGGTATGCTCTCCGTCTGGAAGTTCAGGCCGGAGCCCAGGGCAGTGCCGTCGCCATCGGCCCTGGCCCGATACCAGTAGGCCGTCCCGGCGGCCAGCGCCGTCAGATCGGCGGAGAAATCACCGGGAGCGGACAGGGTCCGGCCGGGTGTGCGCAGCGAGTAGGGCGCCGCCTCGGTGCCGTATTCGAAGTATACCGTGACGCTGCCGGCCGTGCCCAGGGCCGCCAGGCTGCCCCTCAGGTTGGCCGAGGTCGGGGTGATGGCGCCAGCGGGCACCGTGCTCACGGTGGGGGCCACCGGCGTCACCGCCGGCGCGGCGGTGGTGAAGGTGCTCCCCAGGCCGTACACGGTCTCGCCTTCGGCGTCGGCCCTGGCCCTGTAGTAATATGTAGTGCTGGCGGTCAGCCCGGTGAGAGCGGCGCTGAAGGCGCCAGCGGCGGTCTTTGTCTGCGCCGCGGTGGTGCTGCCGTAGGAGGCGGTCAACCCCCACTCGAAGCAGACCTGGACCGAGGCGGCATCGCCCAGGCTGACCAGGCTGCCATTAAGGGTGGAGCCCTTTTCCAGGATGCCGGAGGCGGGCGAAGTGGCCACGGACAGCGGCCAACCCAGGGTCACCAGCGTCGGCACGAACTTCTCATTGTGGTGGTTCAAGCCCAGCTGCCCGTTGCCATTCCAGCCGAAGCCCCAGGCGGTGCCGTCGGACCGCAGGGTCATGGAGAAGCGGTCGCCACCCGCTCCGCCGGTCCAGGCGGGCGAGTTGCCCGCCACCAGCGCCGGGCTCATTTCCATGTTGATGCTCTGGCCGAGGCCCAGGGCGCCGTCATAGCTGCTGCCCCAGGAGTACAGGCTCCCATCCAGGCGCACCCCCAGGCAGTGAGTGCGCCCGGGGTACACGCCGGCCCACCCGGCGCTTACCAGGTCCGGGCTGCTGCGGTTGGTGCTGTCCCCCTGCCCCAGCAGCCCCCGGTAGTTGTTCCCCCAGGAGTAGAGATGGCCGTCGCGGTCGATGCCCATCGAGTAGTAGTACTCGGCGTCCACCTGGGCAAATTGAATGCTGCCGGCTGCCTGTGTCGGCTGCGGCCTGGAGGTATGGTCGCCCAGCCCCAGCTGGCCGCTGGAGTTCAGGCCCCAGGCCCACAGGCTGCCATCGGAACTCACCGCCAGGGAGTGGCCGTCGCCGGCAGCTATGGCCACCCAGCTGGTCCCGGCGCCCACCCGGGCCGGGGAGGTCACGTTGTCGGTCAGCGGCACGCCCTCCAGCCCCAGCTGGCCATTCGCGTTGCTGCCCCAGGCCCACAGGGTCCCGTCGGACTGCAGGCCCAGGGTGTGATAGTGCCCGGCCGAAACCGCCACCCAGTTGCCGCCGGTCCCCACCCGGGCCGGGGTGGTCCTCTGGTACTGGTAGCCCAGCCCCAGCTGGCCGTAATCATTTTCACCCCAGGCCCACAGGGAGCCGTCGGACCGGATGCCAAAGGAGTGGTACCAGCTGGCCGCCACCGACACCCAGTCGGTGGCCGTCCCCACCCTGGTGGGCACCAGCCGGTCGGTGGTGTCGTAGGCCGCTACCCCCAGCTCGCCGCTGGTGTTCCGGCCCCAGGCCCAGAGGGCCCCGTCGGCATCGATCAGCAGGGAATGAGCGTAACCGGCCGCCACCCGGTTGTGGGCCGCCGCCGACTCCGCCAGGACTGACTGGCCGCCACGGCCCGAGATGGCGGGAGGCCCCGCCACAGCACAGACCGCGATGGCGGCCACTATCACCACAGCTATAACAAGCCTGGCCACCCCCGGCAGGTTGAGCCGGCCGGCTTCCGATAGGTTGAAATCTGCCTCTCGAAGGTTGGTTGTTTTCCGCATGTTGTTCCTCTCAGGTGCTCGGGGCTGCGCCTTCTTCTCCGGGGCAAAAGAAAAACCGACCTCAGAGGTCGGTTTCACTATTGACTCCCCACTGCCAAAGTGACCAGATACAGGCAATGGTTCGCGGTCCCCGGCTGGCGCTTTCAATTATGCACTATGTCAGTATTGATTCTCCCTCTCGACCATCTTAGTCGCCGGCAACCCCGCTATCCCTTGCCGCGGCAGCCTCGCTATCCTTCGAAATCACAGAGGTAACACCGTCGTGACACTCTCGGGGGCCAAATGGACAGCATTTTGTTAATCGGAGGCGAGGGATTCCGCTTCCTCCGACGACTAAATGGCGGTGAGGGAGAAAAGGCCTGACGCTTGACATCCAGGCTTTTCACCGGGTAGCATCCGATTAACGCGCAGAGAGGAGGGTCGCATAGATGCTTAAGAAGTGGGGTAGGGTACTTCTTCCGCTGGGGCTCCTGGCTGTCATTGCCGCGACGACCATCGCCAGCACCTGCTGCAGCCCGGGGATGACCACGCCGCCATTCACAGTGGGCGGCATTCCCTTCCCAGGTATGTGGCTGCCGCCAGTCTGCTTCTAGCGGGCCAGCAGGCCGGAGTACACGCGAACGAAATCTTGCACCAGTGAACTGGTCTATAAGGAGGTTGTCATGTATAAGAGAATCGCTAAGGTGCTTCTTCCGCTGGTGGTCCTGGCGGCCGTGGCGGCCCTGACCATCGGCAGCAGCTGCTGCACCCCGTCGCTGACGCTCCCGTCCTTCACCATCGGCTAGGGGGCGGAAACGGCGGAACCAGAGACTGGACTTGTAGAAGGAGGACGAAATGATTAAGAGACTGCTGCCTTTGGCGCTGCTCGCGGCCATCGCTGCCCTGACCATCGGCGCCAGCTGCACGGTTCCGGCGCTGACGGTCCCGCAAATCTGCTTCTGATCCCGGGCCGAAATGATAGGCTACGGCGGACCCGCCAACGGGTCCGCCGTTTCTTTTCTGGGGCTGCCTGAGGCCCTCTGAGCCTCGCTGCCAGAGGCCCTCTGAGCTTCGCTGCCTGAGGCATCTACCAGGTGGTGCCGCACCGCCAGGCCCACGGCCTCGGTGCGGGTGCAGGCCCCTAGCTTGGTCAGGATATTGCTGACGTGGGACTTGATGGTCGAGGCGCTGATCGCCAGCTCCCGGGCGATCTGGGAGTTGTTCAGGCCCCTGGCCATCAGCACCAGCACCTGCCGCTCCCGGTCCGTCAGGTCCGCCGTGACCCCCGCCTCCGTCCCTCTCTGGCCGTTGATCAGGGCCCGGGTGGCCTCGACGGAGAGTGTGGACTGCCCCGCCACCGCATTGCGGATGGCGGCCACCAGCTCCTGGGCGGACACATTCTTGAGCAGGTAGCTGATGGCCCCGGCTTTGAGGGCGGCCTGGATACGCTCGTCCTCGCTGAAGCTGGTCAGGGCGATGACCTGGGTACGGGGGCAGTACTCCCTGATGGCCCGGGTGGAGGCTATTCCGTCCAGCCCCGGCATCACCAGGTCCATGAGGACCACATCCGGCTGCACCTGCCGGCAGACGCGCACGCCTTCCTCGCCGTTGCCCGCCTCCCCCACCAGCCTCAGGTCGTCGTAAGCCAGCAGGAAGGCCGAGAGGCCGCTGCGCACCACCACGTGATCATCTACGATCACCAGCCGGATCTGCTCTCCCTGGGTCATGAGGCCCCCTTTCTGCCGCCGTCAGACCAGACAGCCCTCACCCTGGTGCCATGACCTTTGCTGGCCTCGATGGTCAGGGTGGCGCCGATAGCCTCGATCCTTTCGTGCATTATACGCAATCCCAGGCTCCGGGGGGAGACCCCCTGGGGGTCGAACCCCGACCCGTTGTCATACACGCTCAGGTCCGCCGCCCCCACGCGGCAGCTCAACCGCACCTGGGCCTCGGTGGCCCCCGAGTGCTTGACCACGTTGTTCAGGGCCTCCTGGGCCACCCGGTACAGGGCCACCTGGACCTCCGGCGGCACACCGCACTTCCCCCGGAACTTGAGGGTCAGGCTCATGGCAGTCTGGGCCGTGGCGGCCTCCACCAGCTGCCGCAGCAGCTCCACCAGCCCCACCTCACCCAGGGCCCCCGGCCGCAGCTCCAGCAGCAGCATCCTCATCTCCGCCAGGGCGCCCCGGGTCAGCCGGCGCAGCTCCTCCAGGCGGCGCCTGGCCTCCGCCCGGTCCCGGTTCCACAGCCGCGGCAGCACCTCGGCGATAAGGCTGGCCGAGAAGAGGGTCTGGGTGACGGCGTCATGCAGGTCCCGGGCCAGCCGCTGCCGCTCGGCGGCGGCGGCCTTCTCCTTGAGCTGCTCCGAGAGCATGTCGGCCACCCGGCGCTGCTCCGTCCGGTCCATCCCGATGCAGAGGACTTGGCGCAGGCGGCCCTCTTCATCGAGGAGCCCCTTGTTGGTCCAGCTGATCCACACCCGCTCGCCGTTGCGGCGCATGCCCTCGTTCTCGGTGACGAAGTGCTCCTCGGGGTGCTTGACGATGCTCTTGATCTCGGCCTTCATGTCCTTTCCGGAGGAGTCCACCGGAGGGGCTATGGTGCCCACCACGTGGCGGCCGACGATTTCCGCTTCCTTGAAGCCGTAGAACTCCTCGGCGAAGCGGTTGAAGAAGGTGACCCTGCCCCTCTCGTCCAGCTCCAGGATGATGCTGTTGGCGTTCTCCACCAGCTCCCGGTACCGGGCCTCGCTCTCCTGCAGCTTCTTCTGGGCCCGCTGGCGGTGCCCGATCTCTTCGATGAGCAGGCTGTTGGCCTCCTTCAGCTCCGCGGTGCGCTGCTCCACCCGGGCCTCCAGCTCGGCCTGGGCCTTGAGGATCTGCTCCTCCATCCGCTTTCGCTCGGTGATGATGTCCATGGATACCAGGGTGGCCCGCCGGCCTTCCCAGTCGATGAGGCAGGCGTTGGCCTCCGCCCACCCCACGTCGCCGGCCTTGTTCAGGAAGCGGAACTGGTAGGTGGCGGGGGCCTCCCCGCCCGATATCCTCCTGCTGTAGTAGTCCGATATTATCTCCCGGTCGTCCGGATGGATGAAGTCCAGGAAGGGTCGGACCAGGTACTCCTCCGCGGCATAGCCTGTCACCGTGCTGAAGCGGCGATTGGCGAACCGGATCAGCCCGTCCTGCAGCACGGTGATGGCTTCGTTGGCATTCTCCACCACCACCCGGTTCCTCTCCTCCGAGGCCCGCAGGGTCTCCTCGGCCTGCCGCCGGCCGGTGACATCCACAATGGTGCACAGCAGGGCCGGATTCCCCTCGTATTGCGTCTCAATGACCATTCCGCTGACCCAGATCCACCTCCCGTCGACGGTGCGGGCCCGGGCCTCCCCGGGCTGCGTCGCCGCCCCCCGGTCTTCCAGGGCCCCGGCCATGGCCCGGGCGGCCTTCTCCCCGATGCCGGGCTCGACGTAATCCCGGAAGTCCAGGCCGACGCACTCTGCCGGTGAAGAGAACCCGAACATCCGGGCCGCCGCATCGTTGGCCTCCAGCACCTTGCCGGTCTCGGCGCTGATGATCTCCATGCCCACCTGGGTGTTCTCGAAGACCCGCCGGTACTTGGCCTCGCTCTCCTCCAGCGCCCGTCGGGCCCTGCGGCGCTCGGTGACGTCCCGCATGTTGACCAGCAGGCCGTTGACCGCCGGATCCTCGAGAAGGTTGCTCACCCGGGCCTCGATGAGCCGCCAGCCACCGTCCCGGTGCCGGGCGCGCACCTCGGCCACCAGCGTCTGGCCAGTGGCGGCGCAGCGCTGCAGGGCCTCGCCCGCGGCCGGGAGGTCGTCCGGATGGATGGGGGCCAGCACGCTTTCACCCAGGCGCTCCGAGTCCGTTTCCAGCAGGCGCATGGCCCCGGGGCTGGCGTACTGCACCTGGCCCTCCCGGTCCACCACCAGGATGCCTTCGGAGGAGGTCTCCAGCAGGGCCCGGAAGTAGCGCTCCCGGCGCTCCAGCTCCTCCTGCGCCCGCTTGCGCTCGGTGATGAGGGCCATCAGGCACAGCGCGGCGGGCTTCCCGCCCCAGGGCACCGCGGCCACGTTGGCCTCCACCCAGCCCGTCCCGCCGTCCTTCGTCAGGAAGCGGAACTGGTAGGTGGAGGGCGCCTCCTCGCCGGCCATGGCCCGGGCGTAGTGATCCCCCATTCTCTGGCGGTCGTCGGGGTGCAGCACATCCAGGAATGATGGCCTGCCCAGCAGTTCCTCGGCCGAGTAGCCGCTGGCCTGGGACAGCCGGCTGTTCACATAGACTATCCGCCCGTCCTGGAGCACCCCGATGGCCTCCGTGGCGTTATCCACCAGCAGCCGGTACTGCTCCTCCCGTTCGTGGAGCCTGATCTCGGCCTCGCTGGCCCGGGTGACATCGACCAGGGAGACCAGCATCGCCGGCCGCCCCTCGTACTCGAAGGACGTGGTCATGGCGGTCGCCCACGTCAGGCCGCCGTCCAGCTTCCTGAACCTGATGGTGGCCACCTTATCCCACGACGGGTCGGACGGCAGCCGGGCCATGTCGTTGATCACCCACTCCCGGTCCTCGGGCATGACCCACTCCAGGGGATCGATACCGATCAGGTCCGCGGGCGATCCGGCGCCGAACATGCGGGCCATGGAGCGGTTGGCCAGGATGACCCGGCCGGTTTGGACATCGACTACCTCCATGCCCAGCAGGGTGTGCTCGAACAGGTCCCGGTACTTGGCTTCGCTGGCCTCCAGGGCCTGCCCGGCGGCGCGGCGCTCGGTGACGTCGGTGATGAGGGCCATCACCGACGGCTTCCCCTCCCAGCTGATAGGCATGGCGCCGATCTCGGCCCACCTCGTCCCGCCATCCCGGTCGAGGACCCTGGCGGGGCAGGCCGATGCCCCATCCTCCCCCCTGGCCCTGGTCAAGAGGTGCTCGCGCACTGTCTCCAGGTCCTCCGGGTGCACCAGGGCGGACAGCGGCCGGGACTGCAGGTCAGCCGCGTCGTATCCGGTCAGCAGCGCGGCCGCGCGGTTGCCGAAGACTATCGCGCCCCCCTGGACCACCAGTATCCCCTGGTCGGTGTTCTCCACCAGGCGGCGGTACTTCTCCTCCGACTCCTGCAGCTTCAGCTCGGCATCGTGAGCGGCGGTGGTATCAATGACGCTGATGAGGATGGCGGCGCGGCCTTCATGCTCCAGGGAGGTGCCGGAGCCGGTCACGGTCAGGTCCCGCCCGTCCTGGGTCTTGACCCCCATGGTCACCGTCTGGCGGCTGGCCGGGTCCAGGAGAAGCTCGGCCATCCGCGTGCCAGCCCACTCCCTCTGCTCCGGCAGGACGAAGCCCAGGGCGTTGACGCCGCCCAGGTCCTCCGCCGACCGGAAGCCGAACATCCCGGCCATGGCGTTGTTGCCCAGCACCACCTGTCCGGTGTCCTCCTCCAGGACAGCCATGCCCGCCACCGCCTGGTCGAAGAGCTTCCGGTACGTGCCTTCGCTCTCCGCCAGCAGCGCCCGGTCCCTCCTCTGGGCGGTGATGTCCCGGGCAATCCCGTGGAAGCCGCTGGCCTTCCCCTCGGCGTCCCGCAGGCAGGTGATGTGGTTCTCCATCCAGACCGTGGAGCCATCCTTGCGGTAGTACTCCAGCTCAATACGCAGGGTCCGGCGCGGGTCGGCCGAGGGGTCCGCCTCCCGGGCCAGGTACTCATCCAGGGCAGCGTCCATCCGGGCCACGGACTCAGGGGTCATCTGCTCGGCCAGGTCCTGCTCCATTCGCTCGTCCTGGGTGAAGCCCAGGGCTGCCTGCACCGACGGGCTGACGTAGGCCGTGTTGAGGTGGATGTCGGATACCCAGATCACGTCGCTGGCGCTTTCCACGGCGACCCGGCACACCCCCAGCTCGCACGCCACAGCCTGCGCCAGCCTCTCGGCGGTCACATCCGAGATCAGAATGGCCAGGTGATCTCCAACCTTGAAGGCCCGGGTGACGACGCAGGCCTTCTCCCCGTCGGGCAGGAGCAGGGATTCCTCGGCCACGAACCGTTCCCCCGTCTCCATAACCCGGAGGTACCGGTCACAGCGCTCCCTGTCGGTCAGGTCCGCCAGGTTCTGGCCGATAACATCCGCCCTGTTCGGCTTTCCCCCCAGGTAGCGCAGGGCGCTTTCGTCCACGTCCAACACCGTCAGGTGCCTGTCGCATATGGTGAAGGCGTCGGTGTCCCCGGCCTCCTGCAAGAGTGCGGTGCGCTCGCTATTGTCGGCCATGTCACCCTCCCCCCTGGTGCCTCTCTGCAAGCGTAGAACGCATAACAGGAGCATTCTATCATGGCACGGCAATAGCCCTAGGTGGGCCCGGGACGATGGCCGGGAGCGCCCGCAGGCGGCCGGGAGCCGCTGCAGTCCGGCCGGAGCCGCCGACGGATGGGCTATGCGCTAGGAGGGCCGGTCGGGTGTTTCGTCAGATTCCGCATCCGACGTCTGGTCCGGGCTCTCTTCGGAGGGACCCTCGCCAGATTCCTCTGCCTCTTCCTCTTCTTCTTCCTCCTCCTCGGGCTCCTCGATCGCCTCCAGGCCGGCGATGCTGGCCCTGGAGACCTTCATCCGGGCCCCGTCCTCGAGCTTCAGCACCATGGTGTCCTCGCTGACGCTGTCCACCTCGCCGTAGATGCCGCCCATGGTGATCACCCGGGTGCCGGGCTTGAGGGCCTTCATCATGGCCTCATGCTCCTTCATCTTCTTGCGCTGCGGGCGCATCATCAGGAAGTACCAGGCGCCGAGCATGAGCGCCACCAGGGCCACCCAGTATAGAATCGTCGTCATCTTTGACCGCTCCTTCCCCAATATGCTAGGGCATCCGGCCCCGGGGCGCAATGTTTGAGGACGGGGCGTGTCTGGGGACGGGCGTGTTCGGGACACACTGGCGTGTTCCGGACACACTGGCGTGTTCGGGCGATATCCTATTCCACCGGCGAGCCGAGGCTGCGCTCTCCTGCAGGCGAAGGCCGGCCGCGTGCGCTCCGGCCAGCCCTGACCGCGATGTGCTCGCGGCGGATATTGAGCCGGCCCCCCAGCTCGCTGGCGAACCGCTGGGCGTCCTGCCTCCTCTCGAAGGCCATCAGCGGCATCCCGTGCTTCTCTTCGATCCATCCGTCAAACCGCGAAATGCGTTTCCGGATGAACCGCGCCAGCTCGTCATTCCTGTTGGGGCCCAAGTTCCTGGTGACTCGGACCTCGTAGTACCCTCGTTGTCTCGGAGCAAAGCCTTCCCTGGGAGCAAACCGGCGTATCCTGGCCTCCACGCGTCCGTACATGTCACTCCTCTCCCCGGCGATGCAGGGGCATCTGCAGTCAACGCCCGCGCGGCCGGAAACAACGTGACCGTGCCGGGGAGGGATGGGCGCGGGGGGCACCTTGATGATAGCACCGCCGTCAACGGACGAGAAGGGCCCGCAGCACCCGGGGGCCCTGAAGGTCCCGGCGGGACTTGTCTTGAGGCCGCGGATGATGGCAGAATCATGGCCAGAGCAACCCAACCGTCCGAAAGGGGGAGCATGAAACCTCAAGGAGTGAACAGGGTGACCATAGCCGTCAAGGACCTGGACAGCGCGGTGGCCTTCTATTCGAAGCTGCTGGGGGCTACCTTCCACGACCAGGACCGGCCGGCGAAATCGCTGGGCATCAGGTGCGCCATCAGCTGGGACGCGGGGATTGAGCTGGTGAGCCCCCTGCCGGGGCAGGAATCTTTCGTCACCAGGGTCATCGCCCTGAAAGGCGAGGGGCTGATCGGCGTGGTCTTCGCCGTGGACGACGTCGAGGCCTGCCGGCGGAAGGCTGAAGAGATGAAGATAAAGGTCCGCCCGCTGGTAGACTACAGCCCCCGGGAGATCGAGGAATACCTGCAGAACCGGTTCCGGAAATACACCGAGTACACGCTCTCCGCCGCCGAAACCCATGGAGTGGGCCCGATCATAGGCCAGATAGAGCCGCGCTGAGGTCCGGCGCCTGCCGGGTTCCCGCCGGGCGGCGGAGCCCGACCCCGGCGGCGGAGCTCGACCCGGGCGGCCGGACCGGAGCCCGGCGAAACGGCGGGCTCGCCCCCCACCTACTCCTCGGCGCGCAACGCCGCTGCCCCGGGATCGGAAGGGGACCTGGCCACCAGCCACGGCTGGCAGGCTGCCATGCTCACCGTGTAGCCCAGCTTGACCACCCCCGCCGGCAGCCCCCCGGACTGGAGCGACCGCCGGGTGATGCGGGGGAAGCCGTCTTCGACCCGGTACAGGTTCTCGGATACGATGCGGAGCTTCCGGGCGCCGCCGGACCGGTCGCCGGCGCTGTAGCCTCGCATGGCCAGCCTGCGGTCGAGATCCGCCAGGGCGCGGGGGTCATTGAGGCCCGCCGCCAGGCCATGGACGAGGCTGTGCAGGCTGTCCGTGGCCACGGCATCCTCACGCACCTGCAGGCTGAACAGGAAGAGCCGACCCAGCTGGGGATCATCCATCTGGTCCAGGCTCGATATGAGGTGCTGCACCTCTTCGTTGGAACGGCCTTCCGACACCTTCACCTCGACGGCCGCCGCCGGCCACCGGTAGTCATATTGCGAGCCCTGGCCACCCTTCCAGCCCTCGAGCACCCGGGGGGTGACCGGCGCCAGCCATTTCTGCATGAACCACAGCTCCCCGAAGAGCTTCAGGGACCTCTCCCGGCTCATCCCCTCCGCGCCGGTGCTCCAGAATGTGCGCCAGCGCGACAGGGTGCTGATGATGACGTCGCGAGCGCTGCCGTGCGGCCGGAGCAGGACCCGGAGCAGGTCCTCGGCCACCGCATTGAAGGTGGGGTTCTGGGCCGGGTCGACGCAGGCCAGGTCTACGTACAACGCCTCCGGGTCCACCCCCACCCGGCGCCTGGCGGTGGTCACCTCCAGACCCCGGGTACGCTGTTGCGACAGGGGCGGCGTATTGTCGGGGACCTGAATCAGAAGGTGGCGGTGCTCCCGGGCGTCCAATCCCAGGTAGACCGGCTGGCTCCGGGGCATTCCGGTGGCCCTCCGGCCGCTGATGCCGTCAGGGGACTCGGGGGCCTCCAGGGTGCCCCATGAGGTTTCCAGATCCTCCAGATTCATGATTGCCCTCCTGCGGGCCTCCTGGCTGGTGCCTGTCGTGCCGGAGGCGACTGCGTCCGAACCGAAAAAGTCGACTGCATCTTATGGCAGAGCAGGCGCGGGCGTCAATACCCCTGGGGCGACTCCGCCCCTTCAATCCCCTGGACTGGCGGCCGAGATGACCGCCTTGACGGCGGCGATGATGGCCGCGGGGGCCATCAGCAGGCCAAAGCAGTAGACGATGCCCAGCACGTTCTCGGCCAGCGGCCGTGATATGTCAGCCACGGGAGCCAGTCCACCATTCATCCCCCAGGTGCCCAGGATGAGCAGGGCCACCGCCGCCGCCATAATGACTCCACCCTCCTTGGCGGTAACATTGAGCAGTCCGATGGCCACTCCGGCCAGCACCAGGACCCAGATTACGAAGTCATTGGTGGGTGTGGACACCCCTCCCCATATGCCGCCGAAGACGGCAAACAGCACCCCGACAATGAAAGCCACCCTGCCAATAATGGATAGAGTGCCCGACACTGGTCACCTCCGCTCCGGCCCACTGCAGGGCCAGCCGTACTTCATCGCCGTCGGCGAGGCCCGGGCTCCCTGGCGGCCGGCAGAACGCCTCCGGCCGCCTGTGCCGCCCGCCGGCCTAATGGGGGTGTGCGCCGGCCGCCCCGACGGCGCCCGGCCCTTTCCCGACGGATACCTTGGCCAGGGCCATCCTGGCGGCGTCCCTCACCGAGGTCTCGCTGTCCGTGAGGGCCAGCATCAGCGGCCCGAGGGCCCTCGAGTCCCGCAGGTTCCCCAGGGCCCGGGCTGACCATTCCCTGACTGCCCTCTCCCTGTCCTTGAGAGCGCTGATCAGGGGGTCCACCCCTCGGGTGCTTCCGATGTCGCCCAGGGCCGCCGCCGCATGCAGCCGCACATACCAGTCCTGGTCGGCCAGGGCCTCCGAGAGGGGCTCCACCGCCCTGGGATCGCCGATCATGCCCAGGCCCTCGGCGGCGGCGAAGCGGACACCCCGGTCCGGGTCCTTCAGGCCGCGGAGAAGCGGCTCGACTGACCGGGCATCACGTATGACGCCCAGGGAATGCGCCGCCCTGGCCCTGAGGGACGGGGCCTTCCGGTATTTCAGGACCCTGGCCAGCCCCTTGACGTCCTTCCGGGACTCCATCCGATCGATGTTGGAGTTGAACCTGACGAACGTGTCCAGCAGCCACATGGCTATGCCTCCTTTAGAACATCTGCGCCGGGATGGTATAGCCGCTGCCCGAAGCGGAACGTTTGCCGCCCCGCCTCGGCTCCGGCTTCTGTCCCGGTTTAGGCTTGCTCTCTGCCATCCTCTTCACTCTCCGCAGCCCTGCCCCGAGCTGAACTGCGAGTCTAGGCCGTGAATGTTGGAAATGCGCTTGAGGAATGTTGGAAACGCGTTAGAATGCGGGGCCCAGGCTCGCGCCGGGGGAGATCGAGGACAGGGCCCGTCAGGTCAGGGGCGCGCGTTCCGAATCCCCGCCGGCGGTGTGCGCCGGGGGGACCGGTCCTACGACCGGGCCCGGGCCGGCGGCCGTGCCGCCGGGTTCCCCGACAGATGCGCCTGCGACGCCCTGGCCCTTGAGGTCAGCGGCGGCGCATCCGGCGGCTGTGCGGCCGCCGCTCCCAGAACGCGCGCCGGCGGGGCCACAACAGGCAACGCCTGGGCCGCTGACACTACCGCCCGTGGCGCCGGCACCGCTGAGGGGCTCTCGGCCCGCCTTCTGGCCATGAATATGATGACGATCAGGGCCACCACCAGGCCCACTTCCCAGAGGCCCGTCCAGGGGTTGCGGCTGAAGCCGGAGAGCGCCCTGGGGGCCCAGGTCTGGATTGACTGAATATGAAGCCAGGTCACACCGAAGATCCTCTCGCCATCCCAGCAGAGCCAGGCCCACAGCCCTGACAGGAACATGGGCGGCAGGAGCCTCTTCCAGCCCCGGGCCTCCAGCGCCCCTATGAACCAGATGGCGAACACGGCCACAATCTGCACATCGATGTAGGCCACGTTATGCCATGGCCACCAGTTGTTGTCCCAGGGCCACAGGCGGCTGCCGTAGACGGAGTGATAGGTGGTCATCGAATCCAGAACGTAGTGGGAGAAGAAACCGCCCGCGATCACGGCCACCCACCGCATCCAGCGAGGTTTGCGCTCGACCAACTGGTATATCCCGGCTCCGACGACGATGTGCGTGCCCGCCAGCATGGCCCTGCCTCGCGATAATCAGCCCGGGGGCCCCCGGCCCCGGTATGACCAGCATGACAGATGACGACCGGAGGGCGCATTGGTAAAACTAGCTAGGCGCTCATCGTGGAGGATACCTAGAGCGGGAACCAGGCAGGTTCGAGTATGCCGGACTGGGCTGAAGCTAGCGGCTCACGTCGACTTCGAAGGCCGCGACAGGCGGAGCCCCAGCGACGCCAGCAGGCCCAGGGCCACCAGGCCTCCGGCTCCCGCCGCCAGGTAGACCCAGAGGCGGACCCGGCCGGGGGCCGGGTCTTCCCGCGGCGCTTCGGCAGCGGCGGCAGCGCCCTCAAGGTTCTCCCCGGCCACCGTGGCCCCGGACGAAGACGACTCCGGTGAAGGCGAGCCCGGCGTGGGAGCGGCTTCGGCATCGGCATCGGCCGGAGGCGTCACCGGGGCAGGATCAGCTTCGGCCGGAGGCGTCACCGGGGCAGGATCAGCTTCGGCCGGCGGCGTAACCGGGGTAGCATCGGCATCAGCCTCGGCTGGAGGCGTCACCGGGTCGGGATCAGCCTCGGCCGGCGGCGTCACCGCCGGCTGCTCTGGCGACTCGTTGGCCGGCGGGTCCCACTCCACGAAGATCCCCCTGGCCTCCAGCTCCGGCACATAAGTCTCCAGGGACCTGGCGTCCAGCGGATTCCCCCGCAGGTCCACCCCGCTTCCGATCCCGATGGTAGGATCGTTCACCAGCGGCCCGATGTCGCTGATCTGATTACCGGCCAGGAGGACGGTGTCCGCCCCGGAGCCGGCCAGGCCCGAGAGGTCGCTTATCCTGTTGTAGCTGAGGTCCAGAATATCGGCCGCGTTCGGGACCGGCCCGATATCGCTGATCCGGTTGTGGTCCAGCCAGAACCAGCTCAGCAGGGGAAGGCCGGACAAGGGCGAAACGTCAGTTATCTGGTTGGAGCCCAGGTTGAGCTCCGTCAGGTTGAACAGGCCCGCCAGCGGGGAGAGGTCGCTTATGCGGTTCGAGCTGAGGTCGAGGTGCCCCAGGTTCACGCAGTGCTCCAGGCCCGTGAGGTCCGATATGCCCGCGTCGGAGGCGCTCAGATCGAACAGCTCCGCCAGGTCAGACTGACGTATGGCTCCCGCGGGGATTCCCAGCGCTTCCCTCAAGGCCGCCTCCAGGCTGGCGTCGGGAATGGTGACGATGGCGCCTGGCCTGGCCACGGACGCGGGCGCCAGCGCCGAAACGGCGGGCGCCGCAGACATGGGCGCCGGCGTCGCAACGAAAGCCGGCAACAATGCCGCCAAGGCCAGAAGGAGGGGCGCCAGCACCACCGCCAGTACGACAGAGGCCAGCATCACGGCCGGGACGGCGCGCGCCACCTCCGCCGCCGGCCGGCGGCGCGGGGTTCGGATACGGCGAGGCATCTCCGACTCCTCCTTCCGCGTCCGGGCTGCCCGGACGCCTCCAGAGTACCACCGGCCGCGGAGGACGACCATCCGGGATGCCACCTGTTTCCGCCTAGTGTTTTCCACTGGTGCCGGCCCTGATCAGGCGCACACAGCGTTCTTCAGGCTCGCATCCCAGCAGTGCCAGACGTCGTCACCGAAGTGCTTGGAATCCTTGACCCGCCCGGCCTTTGTGGCGAAGGCCCACTCGATGTAGGTGGTCTGGTTCCCGCTCTTGTTGAAGATGGTGTAGGAGCGATCGAAGGGCTCGTCCTCGCTCACCACGTACGATATGAACCCGCCGTTTTCCGGGCCGCCCGGCACGACATTGGTGTACTTGATGTCGCCGGTCTCTTTGGCCGGATCCCGGTGCCAGTCGATCCTCAGGAGGTCGGTGCCCTTGGGGTACTCGGCTTTAAGCATCCAGAACCCCTCGGTGTTGGCCAGGTTCGACTCGCCGTAGTACCAGAGGTAGTCGGTGTACTCGCCCTGCTTGGTGATGTACATCTCCCAGCGGACGCCGGAGTCAATGTACTTGCCGTGCAGCTCAGCGGTGTAGGTGACCAACTGCACCGTGACGCTGTAGGTCCACACCCAGGAGTTGTCCGGCTGCTTCACCGGGACCTGCTTCAGGGACTCTGCAAAGGCCGCCACCGGGATGGCCAGCCCCAGGATCCCCGCCAGGTTCCAGAAGCCTACATTGAGGGCAGCGAAGTCGTAGTTGGAGCGGTCCCCCAGGGCATTGACCGCCAGGGAACCATCCGCCCCGCCGGCGTTCAGCGCCGTGCCCGGGCTGAAGTCAGTGAAATCCATGACGAAGGTGGACTTCGGCGGGATCTTGGGTGCATCCGCCGGCTGGTTGTTGTTGCCGTTGTCCTTGCTGTCGCCGCACCCGGCGCAGACCAGCATGAGCAGGGCCACCACCAAAAGCAGGTGAACTGCCAGGACTGGGAGCCGCTTCTTCATACTCGCCTCCTGTTCGGCTTTTCTTTGGCCCCGATTATTACTCGTTTCCGCCGCCAAGTCTAGCGTTTTGGCACCGAGTCAAAGGCACGGACCAGGGCGCCGGGCCGCAGTTCGGGGAGAGGAGCAACGGCGCCCTTCAGGGGCGCCGGGCCGCGCAATTCGGCGACGGGGGCGACGGCACATCCGTGGCGCTCGACAGGACAGTTCAGGGTGAGGGATCGTTGGGGCCGGCCGGCTCCAGCCATCGGGACCTCAGCTGCCGCACAATCTGAAGGAAGTCTGAGAAACTGGTGGGCTTGCAGATGTACTCGGTGGCTCCCAGGCGCCAGGCCTCCCGCTGGTCGTTGGGCTCCGCCGAGGAGGTGAGCACGGTGACCGGAATCAGGCAGGTGCTCTCATTGGAGCGTATCGCCTTGAGCACGTCCAGCCCGCTGACCAGGGGGAGCTTGAGGTCCAGCAGGATCAGCCTGGGCTTCTGGCTGAGGTCCCGGCCGGAGTACTGCCCGGAGCCGAAGAGCCAGTCCAGGGCCTCCCGGCCATCCCCCACCGCCACCAGCCTCTGCGCGATGGACACGCGCTGGAACGCCATCTGGGTCAAGAGCACCTCACCCGGATCGTCTTCGACCAGCAGGACGATGCCATCGCCGCCTCCGCTCATTTCCGGGCCGTCCCCAGGACGAAGTGGAAGCTGGCCCCCAGGTCTGGCCGGGCCTCGGCCCAGATGTGCCCGCCGTGGCGCTGGACCACCCGGCGGGCGATGGCCAGCCCGATACCAGAGCCGGCATACGCTCCGGAGGTGTGCAGACGCTGGAAGGGCTGGAAGAGCTTGCCGGCGTACTTGTGGTCGAACCCGATGCCATTGTCGCGCACAAAGCACACCAGGTTCCCGCGCTGCCTGTTGGTCCCGAACTCGATCCTGGCATCCTGCCGGCCGCTGGTGTATTTCCAGGCGTTCTCGAGCAGGTTGTTCATCAGTATCCGCAGCAGCTGCCCGTCCCCGACCACCCTCACCCCGGGCTGGATGACGGACTCCACACGGCGGTCCGGCTCCGCCGCCCGGAGATCCCTGATAATGGCCTCCGCAATCCGGCTGAGATCGAGTCTGTCCAGGCGCAGGTCGGCCCGGCTGATGCTGGCCAGCTTCAGCATACCGTCGATGAGCTGCGCCATGGTCTGGCTGGCGTTCCTGATGCGTTTCAGGTAGTCCCGGCCAGTGTCATCGAGCCTGTCGGCGTAATCCTGCAGCAGTATCTCGCTGAAGCCATCCATCTTCCTCAGCGGGGCCCGCAGGTCGTGCGAGACCGTGTAGCTGAAGGACTCCACCTCCCTGTTGGCCGCTTCCAGCTCGGAGGAGTACGCCCGCAGGGCTTCCTCGGTCCGGCGCAGCGACTCCTCCGCCCGGCGGCGCCCGGTGATGTCCATGTCCATCTCCAGGATGAGGGGCGAGCCGTCCATGTCCTTGAACGGAAGGTCATAGGCATCGATGATGCTCTCGCCGTCGGCCAGAACCAGCTCCCATCGATGCGGCTGCCCGGTCTTGAGGGGCCGGAAGGACTGGCAGAAATCGCAGGGCTCCGTGGCCCCCCGGCAGTACTCATAGCAGCGCCGCCCTCCGGATTCGCCGAACTTCTCCCGGAAGGCCCGGTTGCTGAAGGGCACGTGATGGTCCGGCGTCATCAGGCAGATCATGACGGGAAGCGTCTCCAGGACATCGAAGAAGCGCTGCCGCTCTCTGGCCAGCTCGGCAGTGCGCTGGCTCAGCTCCTCCTCCCCTTTCTTGCGCTGGGTAATGTCCCGGCTGACCCCGCGGAAGCCCTGCAATCGCCCCTGCCTGTCGAAGAAGGGGGTGCCGGACACCTCCAGATCGACCACCTGGCCTTCCTTGCTGAAGCAGCGAAGCTCCATGCTGAAGCCGGCCGGGGACGCCGCCAGCGCTTCAAAGTGCTGCATCGCAATGGCCCTTTCTGGTTCCGGCATGAGATCGAAGGGGGTCTTCCCCAGCAGATCGCCCGCTTCATAACCCCACAGCGTATTCAGCTGCGGACTGCAGTACGTATACCGCCCCCGGCTGTCCGTCTCCCAGATGAAGTCAGCCGTCGTCTCCACCAGGGCCTTGTGCCTCTTCTGGCTCTCCTCCAGGGCGTCGCGCAGCTTCCGGCGCTCGGTGGTATCGAGGAAGCTCACCACGTGGCCCAGGGTGCCGCCCTCCGAGCTCAGCTCGCCATGCGAGAACAGCAGCGTCCGCGGCCCCTCGCTGCCATCACACTGCATCTCCGCCCTGGATGCGATTTCGCGCCCGGCTATCGCGCCCAGTGATATGGCCTTCCCCTGGTGCCGGATGCCGCTGAAGGCCTCATCGAACCCGGCGCCGGTGATCTGCCGCCCGGCCAGGGCGTCGGCCGCGTTGCTGGCGTACTTGATGATCCCGGAGGAATCCAGCACCACGATGGCCTGGTCCGAGTGCGCCAGTATGGACTGGATAAGGGCCCCGTCGGCAATCTGGTACTCGCGGCGCTTCTGCTCCCTCAGGTCGGTGAAGATGGCGCAGTAGGCGGCGAGGCCGCCGATCCTCATCCTGGAGAGGGACAGGTGGACCGGCACGGCGCTCCCGTCCCGCGCCAGCAGATCCACCTCGCGCCTGCCCGAGCCGTGAGCGAAGAGGCCCTCCAGCGCGGCCAGACTGTGGGGAGCGATGAACTCCCGAATCTGCATCCCGGGGAGTCTCGGCAGGCGCTGCTGCAGCAGCCGGGAGAACGACCGGTTGCCGTACAGGATCGCGCCGTCCCGCCCCAGTGTGAGCACCCCCTCATTGACGTTCTCGATGGCCAGGCGATAGGGGGAATCGGCCCCCTCGAGGGTGAAGACCTGGTCGCCCGCGGCCGTCGACACCAGCAGGGCATCGACCTCCCCGCTGCGGATGGCCCGTAAGGCATCGCGGGCTTCTTCCAGCTCCTGCCTGAGCCTCTCGTTTTCGCTCGACAGGCGGTTCAGATTCCGTGTACTGCTCATCAAGCGCCTTCACCAAACCCGCTATTTCGGCTTCAAGTCCAGGCCAAACAGAACCCGCTCTTTTTGGGAGAGGTCACCGACCAGCCGGCGCAGAGGCAGCGGCAGCTTCTTGACCAGGGTCGGCGTGGCTACGATCTGCTCGCCCTCCGCGAGCTCCGGTTGCTGGTAGATATCGATGACCTCCAGCTCGTAGTCATCCAGGAACTCCTCGGACACGCTCCTCACATTGGCCAGCGCGGACTGGGACCTGGGGGTCATGCCCGTTATGTATAGCTTGAGGACGTATTTGCCCCTTTTGGGGGCAGCCACGGAACGGTCAAATGCCCGGGTCACGTCGGCCTTCTTGCGGTGAGCCGACCAGGGTGGCCCTTGTTCATTCGCCCTCCCCCCTGCGACGGTCAAAGAAAGTGGCCTGATCGGCCACAGACCCAGTTGATTCTAGTCTCCCGGATGTGCTCGGCACAAGGAAACCGGGCGGAGGCAGGCCACAACGAGTATTCCGCGAAGGAGGCCGCTAAGTAAGAATACCTATATTCGATGCGCGCACACGACCGCTGGCGGACGCCGGTATTCAAGAGATGCGCGTGGATCAGAAGAGCAGCGCCGGAACAGCCACTATGAGCGAGAGCGCGATCAGCAGCACCAGGAGGATAGCGCCGAAGTAGACCCAGGGCTTCCAGGAGGAGCCGGGCTGCCGGCTGACCGCTGCGGCTTGGCGCGCTTCTCCCTGGACCCGGTCCGGCGCCTCGTCAGTAAGAAATGCCTGATACAGCCGGTTGTCTGACCCGCATTCCGAGCAGGAAACAGCCCACTGGGTCCGCCGGCCGCACGCTGAACAGTACGTCCACACCATCTGGCACCCCCCTGCCAGCCATTTGTTGACCGATGGCCAACTGACACCGGACTGCTGCGCCTTATGTCAATCAGCCTCAATCCTTAGCATAGGAACCGGTCCGGCAAAAGTCAAGTAATGGGAGGGGCATCACCCGCGATCATCCGGATGGGCCCGGATGTTGTGCAGCGCCCGGCTGAAGGTAGTAGACGGAGGGCCCGGTCCCCGCCTCGGGATTGAGGGGGCAGGCCCCTCTTCCCGAGACCAGCCGCGATACAGCGCTCCCCGGGTCGGCCAGGTCTCCGAACAAGATGGCCCCGGACCCACAGCACAGCACGCAGAACGGCTCAAACCCATCGTCCAGGCGATGGCGGCAGAGGTTGCACTTGCGCACCCGGGAGGCCTCCTTGTCATAGACCAGGGCGCCGTAGGGACAGCCGGACAGGCACGCCTGGCAGCCGTCGCAGAGCTCCTCGTCCAGCAGCACTATCCCGTCGGGCCGGCGGCTTATGGCCCCCGCCGGGCAGGCATCCCGGCAGGGCGGCTCCTGGCAGTGCATGCAGGCCACCGGAAGGAAGTGCATGGCCACATCGGGGTACGTGCCCCGGGGCGTGTCCGGCCGGCCGCCGCCGACGGTGGCCACCCTGATCCCGGAGGCCCCCTCCATCCCGTTCTCGACCTTGCAGGCTACGGTGCAGGTGTGGCAGCCGGCGCACCGCTCCAGGTCAATGACCAGCCCGTATCTCTTGTCCTTCACCGCTATCACCCTCCGGCCTTCTCCACCTGCACCGCGGTGTCGTTCAGGGCCGCGTTAGGCTCACCGATCTCCATCTGGGCCGGGTTGATGGCGGCATGGGTCAGCGCCTGATACGTCCCGCCATCGAAGTCGGAGGGCGACCAGCCCTGGCAGATGTTCACCGAGCCGGGGCGGATCCCCTGGGTGAGGCGGGCCCGCAGCCTGGCCTCTCCGCGATCGTTGTAGACGCGGACCGGGTCCCCATCGGTGATCTCCCGGGGGCCGGCGTCGGCCGGGCTGATCTCCAGCACCGGGCGAGGGTCCAGCTCCCGCAGCCAGCCGATGTTGCCGAAGGTGGAGTTGCTGCGCAGCCTGGGATGCGCGCTGATCAGGGTCAGGGGGTACCTGGCGTCAGGCCGCTCCCAGCCGGTCTCCAATGGCTCGATGTGGACCGGCAGCTCCTGCCCGAACTTCGTCAGCCTTTCGATGTAAAGGTCCAGGCGACCGGAGGCGGTGCCGAAGTCGGGGACATCCTGGGGCGCGGGCGGCGCCGGGCCCTCCTTCAATCGCTCGAGGGTGATGCCCTCCATGGAGGGGTGACCGGTCTCCAGCACCATCCTGACGCACTCCTCCGCGCTTTCCTGCATGAAGCCTTCCAGCCCCATCTTCCGGGCCAGGGCGGCCAGCATGTCGAAGTTCGACCGGCACTCGTAGAGGGGCTCGATGGCCTGCTGCTGCAGCTGGAGGTAGTTCGGCGCCCCGTTGCCCACCGGTATCATCACATCCGTGTATTCGAACCAACTGGCCGCCGGCAGCACGAAGTCGGCATACTGCGCGCTGGTGGTCATGAACATGTCCGCGGCCACGATCAGCTCCAGACGCGGCGCCAGCTCCCGGATGAAGCGATTGAAGTCGGGGTTCATGTTCACCAGGTTGGTCTTGGCCATCCACAGGGACTTGATGGGCCAGGGCTTCCCGGTGATGATGGCCTGGTTCATCACCATCAGCGGCATGAGATTGGGCGCGCCGCGGGTCATGAAGGCGGCGAAATTCACGCCGAAGGGCCGGTGGCCCTCCAGGCTGATGTTGCCGGTGAGCGCCGCCAGGGCGGTGATGGCCCTGAAGCTGAGGTCCCCGTAGAGGCTGCTCCGGGTGCACCCCATGCCCCGGTAGGAGGCGGCCGGCTTGCGGGTGGCATACTCCACGGCCAGCCTGACGATGGTGTCCGCCGGCACACCCGTTATGGCGCTGGCCCTTGATGGCGGGTACTGCTCCACCAGCCCCACCAGCAGCTCGTAGGCCGTGCTGGCCTCGATGCCCCCGGCCTGGTAGCGGCCCCGCAGGGCTGGACTGACTCCCTCCTCGTCAAAGCGGCGAACGGCAGAGGTAGCACGGTCCCGGGCCTCAGCGGCCGCAGTGTCGGAGACCACGGCTGGCGCAGTATCGGAGACCACAGCGGGCGCAGTGTCGGAGACCATACCGGCCGAGGCGTCCCGCACCATCTGCCTGTCCGAGCCGCCGGAGAGCATATCCTTCTCCCGCAGGTACTGCCCGTTGTCGGCCCGCACCAGGAACGGGGCCGAGGTGTGGCGGGAGAGGAAAGCCCGGTCCTCCAGCCCCCGGTCCAGGACCACGTGCATCATGCCCAGGGCCAGCGCCGCATCGGTCCCGGGCCTGATGGGGACCCATTCATCCGCCCGGGAGGCCGACACGGTGAACCTGGGATCGATGACCACCAGCCTGGCGCCCCGGTCCCGGGCCTCCCGGATGCGGCGCCACTTCAGCGGCTCCGTCTCCGCGGCATTGCTGCCCCACATCAGGCAGAGGCCCGGCGATTCGAAGAGGGTGGTGTAGTCGTCGCCGTACCACAGAGCGGAGCCGTAGCTGGCGATGTCGGCGCATTGACCCGCCGAGTCCCCGCAGCCTCCCGGAAGTATGAAGGTCCCCCCGCAGGCCCCGGGCAGGCCGGTGATGGCCGTGGTGAAGATGAGCCCCATGCCGCCCAGGATCCAGGCCCGGGAGGCCGGCCCATGCCTGTCCCCGATCTCCGCCAGCCTGGCGGCTATGCCCTCCAGGGCCTCATCCCACGTGACCCGCCGCCACTGGCCCCCGCCCCTTGCGCCGGCCCGCATCAGCGGGTACTTCAGGCGGTCCGGGTGGTACACCAGCTTCACGGACGAGAGACCGCGGGCGCAGATATGGCTGGTGGGCGGGAAGTCGCCCGGCTCCACCTTCTGCAGGACACCATCCTTCACGTGGGCCATGATGGTGCAGCCAATGCCGCACTGCTGCAGGCACACGGTGCGGACCAGCTTCTCGCCGGGTGCGGTCCTGATCGGCCGTCCCAACTTCGCGGCCACTGTCACCCCCGCCGGTCAGATAGGCTCAGCCCAGGAACCCCGTCAGGATCCGGTTGAACTCCGCGGGCCTTTCGATCATGGGCAGGTGCCCGCAGTCCGGAATGACCTCCAGCCTGGAGCCCCCGATCCGCTGGTTCATGAGCCGGGTCATACTCATCGGTATGGTGAAATCCCACCGTGTGGTTCTGCGCCAGGGCATCCGCCTGGGCCCTCCAGACGGAGCAGTCGTCCAGAAGGGCGTGGGCCAAAACGACGGGGGAACCCTGTCCGGACTGCTCGTAGTAGAGGCTGATGTCGCCGACCTTGACTGCGGGCACGTTCACCCCCCAGCGCCGGTGCTCCGGCCCCGGCCATGTGCCTGTTTCGCCCCGGACAATAGCACCGGCCCAGAGGCGGTGTCAACATCCTTCTGCAGCCGCTCCGGAGGCCATTGACAGGCGATGCATTATGTCATATAAGTGGAGATGGCCGTCCTCCACCGGTCCCGGGCCCGAAGAGTGAGGACAAGATGCAGACCTACTGCTGCCTTCAGTGCGGCCTCAGCTCCGTGACCACCTTCGACCTCATTCTCCACATCTTCACGCAGCACCTGCACAAGGATGTGGGCTTGACGGAGAAAGAGGTCCGCAGGCTGCTGAAGGATGCCCGCTCACTGGACATGGCCCTCTGGGTCATCTGCCGCAACTAGCCCCGGCCCTCCGGGCAGGGGCCGGGCGCCGGCGAGGCCGCTGAGCCCTCTGGCCGGGCCTCGCTTCATGCGACCTGGGTCACTTGACACCCGGCCCGGCAGTACAGTACCATCATTAGCAGTCAATGTCAGTAACTGCTAATTTCACGAAGACGCACGAAGATGATTGAGCTTCCGCACAGGTCAAGGACCATACTCAAGATCATCGTCGGGGAGTACATCTCCTCCGGGGTGGCAGTGTCCTCGGACACGATCTACCGCCGCTACTCGCTGCGGGCCAGCCCGGCCACCATCCGGCACGAGATGGCCTACCTGGCGGAAGAAGGCCTCATCACCCGGCCCCATACGTCTGCCGGGGGCGTGCCCTCCGACAGGGGCTACCGTTACTATGTAGAGGACCTCCTGGACCAGGCCCGCATAGCTGCAGACGAGCGGGCCGCCATCAGGCGCCGCTTCCAGTCGGCCAGGCAGGACCCCGACGAATGGGCCCGCCTGGCCGTGTCCATCCTGACCCAGAGGCTGCAGAACATCGCCCTGGCCACCCCGCTGCGGGCGCCTCTGTGCCACCTGCGGCACCTCGATGTGGTGGCCCTGGAGGGGCTCATGATCCTGATCGTCCTGGTGCTCAGGGAGGGCAAGACCAGGCAGCGGTTCCTCACCCTGGACCAGGCCGTACCCCAGGGGGTCCTGACCGCCGCGGCCGCCAGGCTGAGCGAGGCCTGCCGCGGCCTTACCGCGCCTGAGATCCGGGACAGGAAGCTGGCGCTGTCGCCCATCGAGGACATCATCGCCGGCACGGTCCTGCGCATGATGCAGGCCGAGGACGAGCACCAGCATGAGCAGTGCTACCTCGACGGGTGGCGATACCTGGTAGCCCAGGCCGGCGCCATCCAGGCCGGCCGTATGCTCAGCCTGGTGGAGGCCCTTGAGCGGCGCAGCATCCTGGCCACCATCCTGGCCAACCTGGAGAGCGCGCCGGGGGTCACTATCACCATCGGCAACGAGAACGCGGAGGAGGCCCTGCGGGAATGCACAGTGGTCATGTCTGCCTATGGCGCCGGCGAGCACCGGGGCGCCATCGGCGTCATCGGGCCTACGCGCATGCCCTACGGGCGAGTCATCCCCCTGGTGAACTACGTGTCCGCTCTGATGAGCGAGCTGGTCAACGAAACCTATGGGTGAATCGAGAGGTCGATATGGAAGAGGCTAGACAGGAAACCGCCGCCGAGCTGTCCCCGCCGGACGCCCAGCGATACCTGGAGAACTGGCGCCGGGCGGAGGCCGATTTCGAGAACTACAAGAAGCGCGTGGAGCAGGAGCGGTCCGAGTCGGCCCGGTTCGCCGCCATGCCGCTCATCATCAACCTGCTCCCCGTGCTCGATGACCTGGAACGGGCCTTCAAGGTCATCCCGGAGAAGCTGGCGCACCTGTCCTGGACGGAGGGCATACGCCTGATCCAGCGCAAGCTGCAGGCCACCCTGGAGGCCCAGGGCGTGGCCGAGGTCAAGGCCCTGGGGCAGAGCTTCGACCCCAGCGTCCACGAAGCGGTGGGCCAGGCGGCCGGTGAGGAAGGGGTGGTGCTGGAGGAGGCCCAGAAGGGCTATACCCTGCACGGGCGCCTCATCCGCCCGTCCTTCGTCATAGTGGGCAACGGCCAGTCAAGTGAGAAACGCAAAGCGGAACCATCTCAGGATTCCGAGGATACAGGAGGGTAAACATGGCAAGAGCAGTTGGAATCGATCTGGGTACCACCTTTAGTCTGATAGCCACCATGCAGGGCGGCGACCCGGTAATCATCCCCACCTCCGAGGGAGAGCGCCTTCTCCCATCAGTGGTGGCGGTGAGCAAGACCGGAGAGCGCCTGGTGGGCTGGCTGGCGAAGCGCCAGGCGGTCACCAATCCCGAGAACACCGTCTTCAGCATCAAGCGCCTCATGGGGCGGAAGTTCAAGGACCAGTCCGTCCAGTTTGACCTGAAGAAGGTGCCGTACCGGATCACCGAGGCCCCCAACGGGGACTGCCGGGTGGTCATGGGGGACAAGGAGTACAGCCCTCCGGAGATCTCGGCCATGATCCTGCAAAAGCTGAAGACCGATGCCGAGGCCTACCTGGGGGAGAAGGTGACGGACGCCGTCATCACCGTGCCCGCCTACTTCAATGACAGCCAGAGACAGGCCACCAAGGATGCGGGGGCCATCGCCGGGCTCAACGTGATCCGCATCATCAACGAGCCCACCGCCTCCTCCCTGGCCTACGGGCTGGACAAGAAGAAGGAAGCCATTGTGGCGGTCTACGACCTGGGCGGCGGCACCTTCGATATCTCCGTGCTGGAGATGGGCGAGGGCACCTTCCAGGTGAAGTCCACCAGCGGCGACACCCACCTCGGCGGTGACGACTTCGACCAGAGGATACTGGACTGGCTGTGCGACGAGTTCAAGAAGCAGGCCGGGATCGACCTCAGGCAGGACAAGATGGCCCTGCAGCGGGTCCGCGATGCCGCGGAGAAGGCCAAGCGGGAGCTGTCCACCATGCAGCAGACCGAGATCAGCCTGCCGTACATCACGGCCGACGCCTCCGGGCCGAAGCACATGAACATCACCCTCAGCCGCTCCAAGATGGAGCAGCTGGTGGGCGAGCTGGTGGACAGGAGCATCACCCCCTGCCGCCAGGCGCTGCAGGACGCCAGCTTGAAGCCCTCGCAGATCAACGAGGTGCTGCTGGTCGGCGGCCAGACCCGCACGCCCCTGGTGCAGGCCAAGGTGGCGGAGTTCTTCGGCCAGGAGCCGAAGAAGTCGGTGAACCCGGACGAGGCCGTGGCCCTGGGAGCCGCCATACAGGGAGGCGTGCTCAAGGGCGAGGTCAGGGAGGTCCTCCTCCTGGACGTGACGCCGCTGACCCTGGGCATCGAGACCCTGGGCGGCGTGGCCACGCCGCTGATCCCGCGGAACACCACCATACCCACCAGCAAGAGCCAGGTCTTCTCGACGGCGGCTGACAACCAGCCCAGCGTCGAGGTCCATGTGATACAGGGCGAACGGCCCATGGCCAATGACAATAAGACCCTGGGCCGGTTCATACTGGACGGCATCCTGCCGGCGCAGCGGGGCATGCCCCAGATCGAGGTGGCCTTCGACATCGACGCCAACGGCATTCTCAGCGTCAGCGCCAAGGACAAGGGCACCGGGCGGGAGCAGAAGATCACTATCACCGCCTCCAGCGGCCTCTCCAAGGACGAAGTGGAGAAGATGACGCGCGACGCCGAGGCGCACGCTGCCGAGGACACCAGGCGGAAGGAGGGGATCGAGGCCCGCAACACGGCCGACAACCTCATCTACCAGGCGGAGAAGGTCATCCGGGAGCATGGCGACAAGGTGCCGCCAGACGTCAAGACCGAGGTGGAAGGCAAGATCGCCGCGGTGCGCTCGGCCATGCAGGGCGACGATGCCGCATATATCCGCCGCACCGTCCAGGAGCTGACAGAGGCCTTGCAGAAGATCGGCGCCGCCGTCTACCAGCAGCCTGGCGGGCAGCCGCCCCCCGGCGGCCAGCCGCCTCCGGGCGCCGAAGGCCCGGGCCCCGGCCAGGGCAAGCCGGACGAGGGGACGGTGGAGGGCGAGTTCAGGGAAGTATAGGGCCAGGCCCGGCCAGTGTTATCCCGCGGCGCTTTGCAGTATACTATGTAAAGCGCCGCGTTCTTTTCAGCGTGTCGGGGCGTAGCGCAGCCTGGTAGCGCACCTGAATGGGGTTCAGGTGGTCGTGCGTTCAAATCGCACCGCCCCGACCATAAAACCCCAGAAATGTCTACCCGATGTCTACCCGATTCTCCGGGTCTGGCCCGGGCAACTGCCGCGGCCGGTAGACGTCCAGGTCCTTCACCGCCTCTTCCTGCAACCCGGGCAGCCACGGCGGCCATGCTCCCCCGTGCTTTGCAGTGCCCTCAGACAACTCTGTACCGATGGGCACAGAGTTGGTAATCCGTGGCTCCCATGGAGGCGCTCGTCCGGATCCGGCCGTCCCACTTTCCATGATGTGATGCATGACATCTTGCACGAGGATGCAGGGCCAGGGGTCGCACCTGGACCTCAGGGTTCAGAACACTGTGTGCTCCTGTTACACCACCCCGCATCATTGCTGGGTTCGCTGTCTGCCAGCGGCTGAGCCTGTGGCAATGCTCCGGAATAAAAAAAGCGACCCTTTCAAGGTCGGTTTCACTATTGACTCCCCACTGCCCAAGTGACCACATACAGATAGTGGTTCGGCGTCGCCTGTTCAGATCGTCGCGTTTTGCCGTCTGGTTCTCTGTTGCGCCCCTCTGCCAACCTTAGTCGTCCCTGGCCTGCCCATTCCTTCGGCCCAGCTTGGCCTGGCTTGTTCTCGATGGGGTCGCACGGTAGCCAGCTCTTGACCCTACTCGCTTGGACCAGCCACTGGTAACACGGCCGCCCTCACACCAAAGGTCCTGGTGTGGACCTGGGCTGTTGCCCGGCCACCCCATTGTCCGGATTCCCGCAGGACGGGCGGCGGATCGCATCGGCGTGGACGCCTATATTGGTCGTGCACGACATTGACATCCCGTCATGTCCGGGTGCTATCATCGACCAGGAGAGACATAATGGCTGCTCTCGGGGGATAGGGACAGTGCTTCGACTGTCCCTGGGAGGAGGCGGCTCCGGGAAGCGCAATCCATCCTCATGCCAACATCGATGCCACGGTAACGCGGGCCAGAGAGGAGGACGGGAATGGTATTCGTGGTCACGATGACCTGGTCAGTCGACAAGACGCTCGAAGTAGCCAAACGAGCGGCCGAGGAATTCAAGAAGCCACCTGCGCCGGGGATGAAGACTATTGCGCAGTACGTGGTGCTCGGGCAGTGCAGACTCGTCGAGGTGGTGGACGTGCCAGACGAGAAGGCCATATTCGCGGTTCATGCGCCATTCATGGACATCGCTGAGTGTGACTGGGCACCTGCCATGAGCAGTGCGGACATGATGAAGTCGCTGGGCATGTAGTCAACACCAGGCGCCGACCCACAACGTAACACCAGATGGGCCGCTTCCTCCACCCTTTCCAGCGCCGGCTCGCCAGGGACTGCTGGCCAACACCGCCCCTTTTCGTTACGACGATGCTTCTGGATATCATGTGCTACTCTCCTGATCCGCCTCCAGACCTTGACGCTTCGATGGACCACGGAGACCTATTCCGGCAGCGGCTGCCGTTCATTCCATTTCCGCAGGTCTGATAGCCCTACATCCGGATGGTGATATCTCTTTCTCTTTGTTGTTGCATCTGCGAACTGTATGGCTTCTTTTGGACACCACTGGATGCAGGTCAGGCACTTTTCGCAATGGTGTTGCCACACAGGTCTGTCACCAACCATCTTGATGTTCCCGACAGGGCAGATTCGAAGGCAGACGCTGCACCCATTGCATTCGCCGTCCACCCAGAAGTTCTGGTCGATGTCAGGACTCAGTTCACCCTTCCGGTACGCTTTGTCGATCTGTCCGGAGAACAGCAGTGTCATTATTGGGTTGAACATTCTGGCCAGACCGCGCTGACGAGAACGAATGGCATAGGCGATCTTGTCCGCTCGCTTGCCCCAGCCACGGAACATCCTCCTTTGGAGGAACAAGGGGAGTGCATCTGCGTCATGAATGTAATTGGCCGGCATCCGTACAATGAACCCGGCCGCCAGGCTTCCGCCGTGTTCACTGATGGCTTCCGACAGACGGGTGAGAACACTCCCGGCAACTCCGCCAACCGTGACAATCGCAAAGACGTACTTGCCTTCCAGGTTCGTGAGTTTGTCCACAAACCTTTCGACAATCCCGGGCATTCTCATGTAGTATGCAGGAAAGACGATGCCAACCACATCAGCATCGATGCTGATGCTTTCCTCGTCCATGACGGAGGCGATGGACACCAACTTCGCGTCGATTCTCTCGGCGATATCTCTGGCCACAACAAGCGAGTTCCCCGTTCCCGTGAAGCAGTATACCTCCGCGCTCATGATGATGGCCCTAATGGCTGCTCATTCACATATGGCACTCGATACCGCGTTTCTCACCATACGCATGAATCCTATCGAGCAGTCACGGAGCCTGTCAACCTTCCTCACGACCCCAGGCGAACCAGCCGGCGGCAGCGGACGGCGACAGGGATGCGGCCCCGCAAGCCAGGGCGGCACGGCGGCGCTCTCTCAGACCGAAACCCGCCCACACAACCCCGCGGGCCCTCATGAGCTCCAGACTCGAGCTGGAGACTCCAGCATCGGGAACCCCGAAGGAGGTATGGCAGAAACTGGGCGGTCGCTCCAGCCTCCAGTCCCGCGTCCGGAACCTTCGATCTGGCTCAGCCGCCCAGGTCGGGGTCATCCCCTGCCCCACACATCTGCCGTCGGACCCCGACGCCCAAAGCATAGTAGGGCTGCCACCGCGGTCCTATTCGCAATCATACGTAGCAGGGACTTGTGGAAAATACTTATATGCGATCAATTCGATCAGAAGGGGACGGCGCGTTGGGGCGGATTCACCAGCCGGAGGGGCGAACGGGTATTGACAGTCTCATCCGAGTAGCTTTATGCTACACGAGTCTATGGCAAGACCGGGCAAAGGCGATTCTGCGAAGGAGGGTGAATGAAAGGAAGAGGTATTCTGTGGCGAGCCCTGGGCCTGCTGGTGCTGGTCTCCCTGATCCTGGCGATGGTCGGATGCGGCGACGGGGGCGGTGGCGGCGGGGACAAGGACGCCATTGCCCTCATGAAGAAGCTTCCCCCCGGATCAGAGGCGTTCATGTTCATGGACATCAAAGCCATGCGGAACGACGCTGACCTGAAGGACCTCTACGACAGCCTGTCGGACACCACCGGAGGGATGGGCGGAGACGCCATGTCGCCGGAAGATCTGGACTTCTTCGTCATGGGCGACGAGCTCTTCATGATGCAGGGCAGCTTCGACGTTGAGGACATGCGCGACTACCTGGAGGACTCGGGGTTCGACAAGGACGAATACCAGGGCGTCGAGACCTGGGAAGCCTTCGGCTTTGGCATGGCCCTGGACGGCAATACCATCATCTACGGGAGTACAACCGACATCGAGGACTGCATAGACGCCATGAAGGGCAAGACCAAGTCCCTCTATGACGATGCCGGGCTGAAGGATGACATGGGGAAGCTGCCGGGCAACGCCCTGCTGGTCATATGGGGCAGCGGCACTGAAGGCATCCTCGGCGAAGACGAGGACTACGCCGGGATGGAGTCTGTTGTGGCCTCGATAGACAAGAAGAACGCGGATGAGATGAGCGCCACCATCTACCTGCGTTTCAAGGATGACGCCTCCGCCAAGGCCGCAGTGGACCAGGTGAAGGAGGATATCGAGCAGGATTCGGAGGCCGAGTTTAAGAACGTCAAGGTGACCCAGGACGGGAAGTACGTAAAGGTCACCGGGGACGTGGAGATGGACGAGTCCCTGTTCGAGTGACCCCAATACCTTGCGCGATACCGAAGGGTGGGCGGCATGCCCACCCTTCTTCCTTTTCCCACCGGGTGCAACGCCCGCTGGTCCTTTCTGTCCAGCCGTCGCGCCGCGGTGGGGCACCTGCCCGGTGCAGCCCTGAGAATTGACAGCAGCTCCGCGCTGGGCCTATCCTGATCGCGTTCCGCCCCAGGAGGTGGGCTGACATATGGATCCGTTGTACTTCGACGATATTCCCCTGGACCAGCCCTGGACTACGAAGGAATACACCGTGCCCGAGGAGGAGATGGTAGCCTTCGCCCGGCGCTGGGACCCCCTGCCGATCCACACCGACCGCCAGGCGGCCGAAGCGTCTCCCCACGGGAGCCTGATCGCTCCGGCGTCATACACCTTATCGCTGGCCAGCGCCCTGGTCCAGGAAGCAAGCCCCAGCATCGCCTTCATCGGCGGGCTGGAGTGGAAGACCAGGTTCATGGCCCCCGTCCGGGCCAATGATCGCCTGGTGGCCACCTACCAGTGCGCCTACAAGCGGGCGTCGAGCAAGCCGGACCGCGGGATCGCCCGGTTCGCCACGGTCATGCGCAACCAGAGGGACGAGACCGTCATAACGTCTGAGATGACCGCGCTGGTGGCCAGGAGAGGCCAGGCAGACCGATGAGACGACCTATTAACGCCTTCCTGATGCGCGCCCTGGCGGTGATCCTGCTCCTGTCCGCGACGGTCGCGGCCGCAGGCTGCGGCAACGGCGACGACCACATTCAGATCAGCGAGGACGTGGCCGCCATGATGAAGATGATGCCGAGGGGGACCGACGCCTTTGGCTACTTCGACGTCGAGGCCCTGCGCAGCGACAATGACCTGGCCGTCATATACCAGGGGCTGGGCGAGTGGGAAACGGCCGTCCGGACGCTGGGCATTCCGCCGGAGGACTTCAGCGCCATGGCCACTGACGTCGATGACACCGTCGTGTTCAAGGGCGATTTCGATCTCGACGAGATCCGGGACGTGCTCGACGACGGCGGCATGGACGACGATGAGTACCTCGGGGTCGAGATATGGGAGGAGAGCGGGGTCGGAGTGGCGCTGGTGAGCGAAACCAGCATCATCTTCCAGACCAGCGGCGACATCGAGGACTGTGTGGACGCCATGAAGGGCAAGAGGGCGTCCGTCTACGACGACGAGGACATCGCCGAGGGCCTGTCGGGGCTGCCCGCCGGCCTGTTCCTGGTCTACGGCGGCGCCGGAAACCTGGACTTCTTCGAGGATGACTACGACGGCCTGGAGGCCACCGCCGTCAGCGTCGCCAAGAAGGACTCGGATGCCCTGGAGGTGATGTTCGTGTTTCAGTTCGAGGATGAGGACGCCGCAGACGATGCGTTCGAAGAGGTGGAGGCGGACGTTACAGCGGACCCGGACCGGGTCGATGCCGATAGCATCAAAATCAAACGGGACGGGCGCTACATAGAGGTCTCCGCGGATGCGCCCATGGACATCTTCGCCTGAGGCTCTCAACCCTTTGCCGGCCGGTGCCGGAATATGACCACCACGAGGCCTAGAAGGACTGCGGCCATGACCAGCTCCATGGTCCCGGACCGCCAGCCTGATCCTATCACCAGGTGGCGTATCCCCAGGGCGGCCACGCCCAGTCCCACCGCAACGTGGACCAGCGAGGCCAGCCTCCAGCCCAGCCAGCAGGCAGCCACCACCAGCGCAGCGGCACAGGTGGTCTCGATGACCCCGGAGCGCCAGGCCTGGTTGGGCTGGGTGAAGTGATAGGCCCCGGCCAGGCAGAAGAGGGCCGCGATCGCCAGGTCTATGCGGGTGACCACCCGCGGAAGGCGGCCCTGGCTGGCCGCGCTGGTCCGGTTCACCCCCTCTCTATCAGGCTCCATCAGCGGGCCAGAATTATACCACAAGCCAGGCTCAACCCGGAGCCGTTGCGCATTGACTTGCCCCGCGAGGCTACCTATCCTATTTCACAGGGGGCAGTGATGCATAGTGGATACCTGAGACCCCGAGCTGTGATGGTGGCGGCGTTGTTGTTGCTGGCGGCAGTGCTCCTGCCGGCCACGTTCCCGCCGGCGGCAGCCACGTCTCTGGCCGCCGAGCCCTCGGGCTGGGAGGCTGCGGACCTCCCCTCCGGGCTGGAGCCGGCCTGCTCCGGCCTGGCCGGCATCTGGGGCAACTCCGCCGCCGACGTCTATGCCGTCAGCTCCTGCGGCAGCCTGCTGCACTATGATGGGCAGGCCTGGAGCCTGCGCGACGCCGGGCCGCTGGCCTCCGCAGGCCTGGAGCAGGATGCCTCCATCAGCGCCATCTGGGGAACCCCGGACTCCGGCCTCTACATTGCCGGCAGCGAGCGCAGCGAGGAGGCCGGGCCGCGCTCGGCAGTGTACTACTACGATACCCAGGGCCACTGGACAACCTATCCGCTGGACGCCGCCGACAGCGCCGCCATCAATGGCCTCTGGGGCGCTTCCGCCTCCGACCTCTACGCTGTGGGCGGCGACGATGTCATGGGCAGCATCTTCCACTGGGAGGGCACGGTGTGGACCACCCCGCCGATGGAGGACGTGGAGGCCCTCCTCGATTTTCAGATGCAGGGCATATGGGGCAGCTCGGCCTCAGACGTATTCGCTGTGGGGGGCGGCCGCTTGAGCGAAAAAATGGGCGTGGTCTTTCACTATGATGGCAGCGCATGGCTGCTCATGGACACCGATCCCACCGCCGCCAACCTCCGCGCCGTCTGGGGCAGCTCCGCCTCGGACGTCTTCGCGGTGGGCCTGGGCGGCACCATCCTGCACTACGACGGCAGCGACTGGACCCTGGATAGTAGCACCCTGGTCGACCTCCACGCCGTGTGGGGCAGCTCCCCGTCGGACGTTTTCGCCGCGGGTTATGACCCGGCGGCAGAGGCCGCCGTCATTCTGCACTTCGACGGCAGCTCATGGAGCGCCATGGCCGGCGTCACGGCGCCGGAGGTCCTGCGCGGCCTCTGGGGTAGCTCCGCCTCGGACGTCTGGGCCGTGGGAGACGCTGGCGCCGTGCTGCACTATGCCATCCCCCAGCCTGCGGAACCAGGGCCGCCTGAGCCGGCCGCCCCCGTAGATCCATCCCCGACCCCACCCGGGGACAGCACCGGACCGCTGCCCCTCATTGCCGGCCTCCATCGTGACGCTGGCCGGCCCGGCGAGGCGCTGACGGTGAGCATCACCGGCAGCAACCTGGGCGGAGCCACCGCGGCGGACTTCGGCGCCGGGATCACCCTGGTCGAGCTCGCCGTGGTCAGCGATAACGAGCTGTCGGCCCGCATCGCCATCGATGGTGATGCGGCTGTCGGGCAGAGGATGGTCACTGTCACCACATCTCAGGGAATAGCTACGATGCCCGACGGCTTCGCCGTGCAGCAGCCTTCCTCGGGAACGCCCCGCTGGGTGTGGGTGGCCGCCGCGGTGGCCGGGGCTGCGGCAGCCGCCATCCTGGCCTTCCTGGCGTCACGCCGCCTCTCCCGCCGGCCCCGATGAGCCGGTCGGATACTGTCTTGTGATGCCGCTACCCGCGTTGGAGACACTTCTGAGGCGGCCGCATGCTATAACAATCCCGGTGGGCTGACGAAGCCGGGCGACCCTGTAGTCACGTCCCGGGAGAGGAGGAAAGGATATGGTAGAGAAGCTATCTCCTAGAACGTGCCTCGACCTGAAACGCAAGATCGCAGAGCTCGACCGCGTGCGCACCCAGATGCGGCTGGAGCTCATCCGCATACGCGTCCAGCCGGGTCATGCTACCGAAGAAGACCAGGCCGACACCGAGAACAGCCTGATCCTGGTGGAGGACGAGCTGAGCGAGATGATCAAGCGCTACGAGGACGGCTGCCCCTCCTGATCCCGGGCCGCCCGCACCACTGGCCCCCTGGCCGCCTGTCACATCCCCCGCTCCATCCCCTGGCTTCGATCCCCCGGCTCACAGCGTCGTACAGGCCATCCAGCCGCTACACTGCGTCGCGCAGGCCAGCCAGCCGCTCGGGATAGGCAGCGGCATAGTCCGCCAGCTTCCGGAGCGCCACTGCGGCCCCTCTCATGGACAGGAACAGCGGCAATCCCAGCTCCGCGGCCACGGACCGGACATCCTTCGACGCCTCCTGGGAGGCGTCGTTCCCTATGGAGTGGAATACCAGGGCCCGGGGCAGGTCGCAGGCATTGGCCGCCAGCAGGACCGATCCTGGGCCTCCGGCGGCCCGGGCCCGCTCCACCGGCACGGGGCTGATGTCGAAACCGTGGTGGTAGACCACCAGGTCGAGGCCGGGCCACTGCTTGAGCAGCCCGTTCAGCCGCTGCGCCCGCGGCAGGAGCCCTGACGCGGCCAGCTGGCGCAGCATGTCCGCCGGCGCCCGGCTGCCCATCGTCTGCGTCACGTGCATGGAATCGGGCACCAAACCGGTGCCCAGGTCCAGCGGGTTCCTCAGCATGCTGTTGGCCAGATCGACAAAATCCATCAGGCCGGACCTTATCTCCTCCGGGATAGGGGCCAGCCGGAACCCCACGCGGCTCATCTCGTCGGTGGCCATGACGCTGGCGCCCCCGCCGTGACCGATGACGCACACGTTGCGCCCGGTGAAGGGCCTCACCCGGAGCAGGGCCACCAGCATGTCCACCATCTCCTCGATGCTGAACACCCGTATCGCCCCCATCTGCTTCAGGAGCCCGTCCCACACCGCATCGGACCCGGCCAGGGACCCGGTGTGCGACGCGGCCGCCCTCTCGCCGTCGGGAGAGAACCCCCCCTTAAAGACCACCACCGGCTTGGCCGCCGCCGCCCGCCGCAGCACTTCCGCCAGCCGGACGCCCTGACGGGTCCCCTCGATATAGGCCGCGATCACCTTCGTCTCCGGGTCCGAGGCGAAGTAGTCCAGCAGGTCGCACTCGTCGATATCGCAGCCGTTGCCGTAGCTGACTATCTTGCTGAAGCGCAAACCCCGCGACCCCCCGTGCCGGGCCCCGCAGGTGACATTGCCGCCGCTCTGGCACAGAAAGCCCACCGGGCCCGGCTCCATGGGCAGGTCCGGGCTGAGCCCGATCCGGCCTGCCGGATAGAAGAGCCCCAGGCAGTTGGGGCCGATGATGCGCATGTTCCCCTGGCGGGCTATCTGGACCAGCCGCTCCTGGAGCTCCGCCCGGTCCGGCTCGCCCGTCTCGGCAAATCCCGAGGTGAAGACGTGCACCACTTTGGCCCCGATCTGGCGGCACTCCTCCATGATCGCCGGCGTGTGAACAGCCGGGACCGACATGACCACGTGGTCCACCGGGCCGGGGATGTCCTTGAGGCTGCGGTAGAGCGGCAGGCCATCCATCTCGCCGCCCCTGGGGTTCACCAGGTACAGCTGGCCCGGGAACCGGTTCTGGACCAGCGATTCCAGGTACAGCCTCCTCATCCACAGCTTGGGCGGGTCGGCGGAGATACCGACCACGGCTATGGAACGCGGGTGGAATATGTAATCCAGGGGATGGACACTGTTCACTCACACACCTCTCTGTTTTGTTCGGGGGCCTCTATCCATGATACCTCTCCGGGGCCGCGGACCGCACGGGCCCCTTCTTGACGGGACGTGCTATCATGAAGGTGGTACCCGCCCCTCCTTTCCACTAGCAGAGCCCCGGGCCGCAGCCGTTGATGACTGCGCCTGGACCACAGCGGCGGTCCGGCCGACGCCATCCGTGGCTCCCGGATCGAAGGCGAAAGCTTCCGCTGGCTCTGGCTGCCGGCCGGCCGCTCCATGCTAATGATTCGGGAGGAGGTGGCCCAGATGTTCAAGAAGATCCTCGTTTGCCTGGATGGTTCGGATTTGGCCGAGCATGTTCTGCCGCACGTGTCGGACATGGTGAAGCCGGGGCCGGCCCGGGTCACCCTGCTGAAGGTGCTCCCGGAGACCATAGGCGGAGTTACCGGGACGTCGCAGAAGACTCCGTTGACCATGCAGGAGCGCGCCGAGGAGTACCTCAAAAGGCTGGTGGCGCCTCTGCAAGAAGCCGGGGCCGAGGTAGACTGTGTCACCCTGCTGGGCGATGCGGAAAAGGTGATAGTCAGGTACGCCCACGAGAACCAGGTTGACCTGATCGCCATGGCCACGCACGGACGCGGCGGGCTTCAGAACACCCTGTTCGGCAGCGTGGCCCAGCACGTGCTCCGGGAATCCGGACTCCCCATGCTGCTCATCCGCCCGGCCCTGGCCAGCCTGCGCCGGATGGAAGCCGAACAGGCCAGGCGGCAGCCGGCGGCTCGGGAATAGCTTAGCGAGCGGCCTGGCGGCCGTCACACGCTGGGCTTGCCCATATCCTCGAGCAGGTCGTTGATGTTCACGCCGTCATCGAGGACGGGGCCGTCCATGCCCTTGAGCAGACTGTCGATGCTCACGTCGTCGCTTGGCGGCCGCTCGTGAGCGGGCTCCGCCGTGTGGGCCTCGCCTGGCGCTGATGCCGGCTCGAGTTCCGGCGCTCCGGCCCCGCTCTGCGCTGGCGCTGATGCCGGCTCGAGTTCCGGCGCTGCGGACCCACTCTCGGCCGCCTCACGCTGGTATACCGGCACGCCGGGCGGCTCCTCCGCTGGCGGCCGCTGCAGCATGTGGGATGGCTCTCCGCCGCCGCTGCCTGGAGCCTCCTCTATCCTCGGGGGCGGTCCTTCCTCGCGTCTGGCTGGCTCCCCATCTGGCATCGGAGGGCGCCGCCGGGCTCGTCGATCCCTCGGAGCCGCCCCGCGGTCCTCCTTGGTCCCGGACCCAATCTGCGGCCGCGCCCGCTTGTAGATAGCGTACGCGATGGCTACCGTCCAGGCTATGACGATGAATACCAGGCAGCCCGGGCTCACGGCATCCTTCCATCCGGGCCCATCGCCCGGGTCTTCGGCCTGATCAGGAAGTCCACGGGCACCTATTGTACCTGCCCCGGAGGTCCATTACAAAGCCATCGGCCGCGGCCACCCTTTGACGACGCCTTTGCCCCAAGCTACAATGAACTGCCCGGACAGAGGGTTGGCTAGCGATCCGTTAGCTTTTTCGGATTATGAACTGTCTGGTCTGCCGCCGGCCCCGGCGGGCCAGACTCCCGTTGAAAACGGCCCCCCGGAGGGGTGTCCGAGCGGTTTATGGAGACGGTCTTGAAAACCGTTCTAGTCCTTGTGGCTAGCGTGGGTTCGAATCCCACCCCCTCCGCCGGCAAATCACGCCTCTCCCTCGTCAAACTGGCAGGGGGGCTGCTCTGCATGGTATAAAGATGAGGGAATAACGGAGGTCAATACATGAGACTTTGCATAAAGAAGATCTACTGCTCCACCTGCCGCCGGCCCGTCGCCGCCGTGGAGCCACCCGGCGACCCCCCGTACCGGATACTGTGCTCCAAGTGCGGCATGACTATCTGTGTCAGCAACGGCATCTACTGGCGCCGTGGAGTCCCGGGCGAGGCTGCTCCGGCCAGGGAGCCCTCGAGCGCCCCCGCCACCACCGTGTCAGCCACCGCTCCCCCCAGGAAACCGACGGCGCCTCGCAGGCCCGCGCCCGCCAGGCCGGCCGCCGCCCGAGAAGTCAGGGCCGGGGACAGGTCTGCCAGACCGGCCGCCGCCGGAGAGATAAGAGCCGCTGACAGGCCGAAGGCGCCTGCCGGAGGGGCCAAAGCCGGGGAGAAGCCGGCCAGACCGGCCGCCGGAGAGGCGCGTGCCGCCGACAAGCCGAAGGCGGCCGCCGGAGAGGCTAAGCCCCACGACAGGGTGAAGCCGGCCGAACGCTCCCAGGAGAAGGCCAGGCCCGCGGCTCCCCCGCAGAAGCCCGCCTCCCCGCCACCCGCCGCGTAGCACCGAAGAAGCCGCGGGCGGCCAGATCATCGGCCGTGCCGCAGAGACGGTTGCCAGCAGCGGAGCCTCGCCTCCCGCGCATGCGGGCAGATGGTTGTCAGCAACGGAGCCTGGCTACTGCGGGCGGAAGTAGGGTTGTGGAAGGAGCCCTCCCGATCACGCGGCCGAGGATGGAGTCTGCTCACCGTACCAGTTGTCGCGGACCGACATCCTGACGTAAGCCTTGAGGCCCAGGTTGTCGACGCACTGCTTGAAGGTGTCGGAGGAGTACTGCGACTCCCAGTACGTCCAGTTCTCGTAGACCTGGCAGGCATCGGTGGGCACTCCCCTGATCCCCACGCTGATGCGGTTGCCGCCCGTGGCCTGGAAGGTGTTGTGGTGAATGATGATGGTGCCGCCGGCGGGCACGCTTGCGTCGGGGCCGCCGTTGAAACCCCATGATGGGTCATCGTTGCCCCCGTGCATGTCAAAGGCGGTGTTGGTGGCGTTGGGGCCGGCGATGTTGTAGCGGGCCTCGTAGCTGCTCACCGGATATCCCCGGGCCCCGGCGATGGCGTGGCGGTAGTAGTCGAAGTAGTTGGCCTCGATGAGCGCGGTGCCGCCGGACACGCACACCCCGTAGCCGAAGCCGGCAGCCTGGCAGTGGTGGATGTAGTTGTGATGGAAATGCGCGTAGTGGTGGTCTCCCACGCCAACGCCGGACTGCGGCCAGTTGAAGACCTCGCAGTTGTCCACCTCAACGTCGTCTCCCGCCGCCACCAGCCCGGCATAGAGCGGGTAGGTCCGGGAGGTGGTCCCGTTCGGTCCCCTCACCCGCAGCCCCGTCACCCGCCCCCTGCTCCGGATCTCCATGAAGGACGGAAAGCCCGAGGCGGTGGTATCGTTGGCATAGATCAGCGCCCCGGCGGACCCGCCCTGCCCCCGCCCGCTGGCCAGCGTCACCCCCGCCGGGACGGCGATGTCCGTTTTCCCCGTGAGATCGATCTCGGCGGCATCATCAACGTACACCACATCGCCGGACGACGCGCCGGACAGGGCGCTCAGGAGCTCGGCTTTGGTGCGGACCACGCGGTCCGCGGATGCGGGCGTCACCATGCGGCTGTACCCCTCTCCTCCCCCGATGCCGTCGCCTGTGGGGTTGACGCCGGCACCGTAGCCGCTGGGGATGCTGCCGGGGTCAATGGGCAGGGTCCGGCTGGGCCCGGACGGCTCGGACCCGCCGCAGCCAGCAAGCCCCAGGGCGGCGGCCACCAGGCCCATGACAATGACCATCGCCAGCAGCAGGCGCATGGGGCGACGGGGCAAAAGGGTCGCGCTCACACCTTCATGGTATCAAACAACACCCCGGTATTGCCATGCAGACCGGCCTGGACTATTATGTGCCCATGAAGCTGAAACGAGCCCTGGACGGACCCTGCTGCCCCCGGTTCGACCCCGCTCCCTGGGATGGGCAGACCCACGATTGGAAGGACAAGCCCTTCATAGTGGAGACCATCCCGCAGTTCCTCCACATGCCGTTCCCTCCCATGTTCAGCCGGAAGGTGAAGCTGCTGTGGCTGCGCGCCGAGGCTGCCAGGGCGACGCCCGAGACGAAGGACTTCCTGCTCATGTCCTACGACCCGTCGCCCTGGAAGTCCGAGATGTACATGTCCGTGACCAAGCCGGTCCTCGGGGCGCGCAACGTGACCCTGAGCGGCACCTTCTTCAGCCGGACCTTCGATGGGCCGTACAATGCGGTGCCAAAGTGGCTGAAGCGGATGGAGGCGGAGATCACCAGCCAGGGACGGAAGGCCGCCAGGTACTACGTGTACTTCACCACCTGCCCCAAGTGCGCCAAGACCTACGGGCACAACTGGGCGGTGGTTCTGGCGCATCTGGCGTAGCGCTGACCGGGTGCCGGCCCAACTGGCACCGCGCTGATTCCGCCGGATAGCAGCGCTCGGCGTCAGTCCCGCACTGAGACGCCGGACAGCAGGGGGTATCCCAGCGGGCTCAGGAAGTAGCCCTGCACCCGGGGCTTGATCAGCAGGTAGCTCCGCCCGAACCAGAGTGGCACGCAGGCCGCGTCCTGGCTGATGAGCTTGACCTCAGCCTGCGAGTAGAGAGCGGCCCGGGCCGCCTCGCCAGGCTCCACCGCCGCCTGGTCCAGCAGAGCGTCGTACGCGGCGTCCACGTAGCCCCCGACATTGTTCACGCTGCCGCTGCGGAACAGGACGTCCAGGAAGTCCTGGGGATCAGGGTAGTCCGCCGACCAGCCGAAGAAGAACAGGTCATCCTTTTCTTCATCAAGATGGTCGAAGTAGGCATCGCCATCCAGCTGCCGCACCTCTACCTCCGCGCCCAGGCCCTGCTGCCACTGGTAGAGCACGGCGGTGAAGTAGGGAGCCACGTCGCCGCTGCTGCCGGGCAGGGTGACCACCACCTTCAGCGGGCTCCCGCCCGGGCCGTAGCCCGCCTGGGCCAGCAGGGCCCTGGCCGCATCCAGATCGGGCGCCAACCCGGCAGAGCCGGCGCCGGAGCCCATCATGCCCGGCGGCACAATGCCGCCGGCCGCCTCCACGGAGTCCAGCAGGACCTGGCTCACCACGCGCTCCCTGTCCAGCGCCAGGCAGAAGGCCCGGCGCACCCTGGCATCCGCGAACGGGGCCCTGGTGCAGTTGAACCCCAGGTAGGTGATGTTGTACTGGGGGTAGATGGATAGCTGGGAGTGCAGCGGATTGGCGGTGTCCGTCACCCTCTCCAGGCTGTATATCGAGACCCCGGCGACATCGGCCTGGCCCTGCTCATAGAGCTGCATGGGATAGCCGGCATTGAAGCGGAAGGCCACGTGACCCACCCTGGCCTTTTCCCGGTAGAAGCCATCGTGGCGCGCCAGCAGCAGCAGCCGGCCCTGCTCCCAGCCCTCGAGCCTGAAGGGCCCGGTGCCATTGGGCTGGCGCCACCACTGGCCGCCACCCTCCGCCTCCTCCCGGTCCACCACGAAGGACACCGGCTGGGCCAGCTTGGCCAGGAAGTAGGCCTTCGGCGCGTCGATGGTGACCCGCAGCGTGTGGTCGTCAAGGGCCGCGACGCCCGATATCTCCTCGGCATCGCCGGCCAGCACGGCTGCCGCGCCCACGATGTCGTTCAGGTAGGTGGCGGCGGTCAGCGACCCGGTGGCGGGGCGGCAGGCCCTTTCCCAGGAGTACTTGAAGTCGGCCGCGGTTACCGCCCGGCCCTCATGGAAGGCGGCAGCCTCCCGCAGGTGGAAGGTGTACACCGTGGCGGTGCTGTCCGTCTCCCAGCCGGCGGCCACGTCCGGCACCAGGTCCATGCCGGCATCGAAGGTCACCAGCCCGCTGAATATCTGCATGATGTAGCTGACCGAGCCCACCTCCCGGGCCAGGGCCGGGTCCAGCGTGGCAGGGTCGGCATCCACCAGCAGCAGGGTGTCCCGGTCCGGGATGGAGAGCCCGGGCCCGGCGCCGGTGAAGCAGTCGCCGCCCAGGCAGAGCGGGACCAGCAACACCAGGGCCGTCAGGGCCAGGGCCACCAGGACCCGGGCCAGCGACGAGGCCCGGGATGAGGCCCGGGATCGCACGCGTCCCGCCAGAGATGGTGACGCTGAACGGGCAGTGCCTCTCAGGTCACCGGCCATTAGACGCTCCCCGCCGTCAGGTAGGACTTCCACTGCGCGTCGAGCGCGCTCGGGTCCAGCCCGTAAACCGCCTGGAGGGCCTCCTCGTAGCCGCTACCCGCGGTGATGGCCGCCAGAAAGGCCAGCATCCTCTCCTGGCCGCCATGGCGCTCCAGCAGGTAGTCCACCAGGCTGTAGCTCTCGGCATAGGCCAGGTAGGCGGCATTGGTATCCGTGGGGAATGAGCTGGACAGGCTCTGCACCGAGTCGAGCTGCCGGGCCCTGACGGCCGCACTCAAGACGGAGGCAAAGCTGGCGTCCAGCGGGCCCTCGGAGTACATGGCCAGCCCCTCGTCCAGCCAGGTGGGCAGCGAAACGCCGTAGCCGTTCATGGTCGCCTGGTGCACCACCAGATGGGCCATCTCGTGGGCCATGGCCCCTTCTCCCCATTCCACCTCGGCGCGTGACGTGCCCACCCCCAGGGCCACGATGGAGTACTCGGTGAATGCCAGGCCCCCGGTCCAGGGATCCGGGTAGACCACTGAGTCCTGCAGGTCGCCAATGCCATTGTAGATGTAGACCTCGATGGGGCGCCGGGGCCTGGCCCCGATGTCCCCCGCCAGCAGGTCCAATCCCTCTTCGCCGGCGTCCGCCAGCCTGCGGGCGAAACCGTCATCGCCGTGGTACCAGTAGAGGGTGAAGCTGGCGCTGCGCAACTCCTGCCACTGGTGGCGCCCGTCGTCAAACCGCAGCGTCCTGGCCGGCGTGTCCGCCTCATGGCCCGAGGCGTCACTGATGGACCACCAGTAGGAGAGGCCGGCGCCCGGTGGCAGCCCGCCGGTCTGCTTCATGTCCCAGGTCCAGGAGGCCACCGTCTCCTGCCCCGGCGTGAAATCGGGGAAGGCCACGCTGGTGACAGGGAAGATGCCCATCCGGTCCATCCGGTACTGAAGGGTGACGGCGGTTATCTCCGCATCCCCCCGGGCCCCCAGGCGGAACTCGATGGCATCGGGGAAATCCACTTCCGGAGTCTCCAGGGTAACGGTGAACGGGCCGGCGGCCACGGTCTCGCCTTCCACCGGGCCCGGGCCATCGGGCCCGCCGTCACCCGAAGAGCAGGATGAAGGCGCCAGGCACAGCGCCACCAGCAGCAGCGCCAGCAGAAGCAGCACCGCAAGGCGCAGCTGCGCCAGAAGGGGCCACCGCCACAACAGCGCCGGCCGGCGCCACCGGGCCACGTCCCCTGCCATCCTCTCGCCGGGGGGGCGGCCTGCTTCCGGCAGGGCAGCCATCTACGCCAGGGCCTCCCGGACGAAGGCCACGGCCCCGGCCTCGGGAGCGCCATCGACATCGAACCACCGGATCCGCGGATCGTTCAGCCGGAACCAGGCATACTGGTGGCGGGCGAAGCGGTGCGTCTCAAACTTGATCCGGTGCACCGCCATGGCCAGGGCCATCTTTCCATTCAGAAACTGGTGGACCTCCTTGTAGCCGACGCTGGACATGGCCGGCAGTCCCGGCCCGTAGCCCCTTTGCAGCAGCGCCCTCACCTCCTGCACCAGGCCCCGCTCTATCATCTGGTCCACGCGGCGGTCGATCATCTCGTAGAGACGGGCCCTCTGTGCCGTGAGCCCCAGCATCACCGTCCTGAACGATGGCGGCCGCCGGGGCCGCCGCTCCGGCGCCGGCCGGCCGGTGGTGTAGCGCACCTCCAGCGCCCGGATGACCCGGCGCACATTACGGGGGTCGATGGCGGCGGCCGCCTCCTGGTCCACCCTCTCCAGCTCCCGGTACAGGGACCTGGCCCCCTGCGCAGCGGCCTGGGCCTCCAGGCGCTGCCTCAACGCGAGGTCGGGCTCCACCCGGGGGATCTCCCAGCCCTCCACCATGGACCATACATAGAGACCGCTCCCGCCCACCAGGATGGGCAGCTTGCCCGTCCTGAGCACCTGCTGGATGGCCTCCGCGGCCAGGGGCTGGTACAGGGCCACGCTGAAGTCCGCATCCGGATCCACCACGTCTATGAGGTGGTGCGGCACCTCGGAGCGCTCCTCGGCCGTGGGCTTGGCCGTGCCGATGTCCATGTAGCGGTAGACCTGGCGGCTGTCCGCGCTGATGATCTCGCCGTTGAAGGACCGGGCCAGGAGGGCCGCCAGCCGGCTCTTGCCAACGGCCGTAGGCCCCACGATAGCGACTACGGTCTTCATACCCGCTTGGTCTTGGCCGTCTGCTCCACGATGCTGACGAACTCCGGGGCCTTGAGGCTGGCGCCTCCCACCAGGCCGCCATCTATCTCCGGCTGCGAGATGAACTCCACGATGTTGGCCCCGGTGACGCTGCCCCCGTACTGGATGCGCAGGGCGGCGGCCGCCTCATCTCCGAACAGCCCGCGCACCGTCTGCCGGATCAGCCCGATGGTGGCATTGGCCTGCTGGCCGGTGGCCGCTTTGCCGGTGCCGATGGCCCAGATGGGCTCGTAGGCGATGACCAGCCCGCCCGGCTGGTCCAGTCCCGCCAGGCCCATCTTCACCTGCCGGGTGACCACTTCCTCGGTCCGGCCGCCCTCGTTCTCGGCCAGGGTCTCTCCCACGCACATGATGGGCAGAAGCTTGAACTTGAAGGCCGCCTTCACCTTGCGGTTGACGATCTCGTCCGTCTCCCCGAAGAGCTGCCGCCTCTCAGAGTGGCCCACGATGACGTACTGGCACAGCCCGGTCAGCATGGCCGGGGACACCTCCCCGGTGTAGGCCCCCTTCTCCTCGAAATGCAGGTTCTGGGCGCCCAGCTTCACCGACGAGTGCTCCAGGACCGGCTTCACCTCGGCCAGGGAGACGAATGGCGGGCAGACCACCTTCTCCACCCCGCCTATATCCTGCAGGCCCCCCAGCATGTCCCGCACCAGGGCCACCGCCTCCTCGACGGTGGTGTTCATCTTCCAGTTTCCGGCGATTATGGGCAAGCGCATGATTCTCCTCTCGCTCTTGGCCGCCTGTGCCAGGCATCAGGCGCCATATTTGGCCAGCTTCTGGGCGTGGGCCAGGGCCAGCGGCATTATGTCCACGGCCGGGAAGCGCCCCAGCGCGCCCCGGGCGCAGGCCCTCTCCGAGAATTCGGTCACGTCATCGGGCCGGCAGAGCGGCGAATGCAGCAGGAAGGGCACCGGATGCCAGCTGTGGGCCTTCATCCGGGCCGGAGTGGAATGGTCCCCGGTCACCACGATCACATCCGGCTCCAGGGCCATGACCCGGGGCATCAGCCCGTCCACCTCCTCGATGGCCCTCGCCTTCCGCGGGAAGTCGCCGTCCTCGCCGGCGGTGTCCGTCTTCTTGACATGGAGGAAGAGGAAGTCGTGCTCCCGGAAGTGCCGTTCCAGGGTGGCAAACTCATCCTCCAGATCCCTCTCACAGGATACCACCTTCATCCCTACCAGGCGGGCCAGCCCGCGGTACATGGGGTAAGCGGCAATGGCCACCGGGTTGAGCTTGAAGGACTCCTGCATGGAGGGCAGGCGCGGCATCTCCGAGAAGCCGCGCAGCAGCGCCATGTTGGCCGGATGGTGCCCGGCCAGCACCGCCCGGGCCTTCTCCAGCCACTGGTTGACCAGGACCGCCGCCGGTCCCGCCTCCGGCGAGAGCGCCTCTACATCCCGGGGCGGCAGCCCGACCTGCTGCGGATCGGAATCGCTCAGCTCGGACCTGAGGCTGGGCCCGCGCAGCACCAGGAGGAAGCGGTGGCCCTCCACCGCCGCCACCAGGGCCTCCACGCCGGGCAGCTTGATGCCGGCCAGCTCCTGGCACAGCTTGCGGCAGACCTCTGTGGAGATCCGGCCGGCGCGCCGGTCGGTGATGACGCCCTTCTCATTCACGGTGCAGAAGTTGCCCCGGGCCGCCACGTCCCCCTTCTCCAGCGGGAAGTCGATGCCCAGGGCCTCCAGTATCCCCCGCCCGATGACGAACGCGAACGGGTCGTAGCCGAACAGGCCCAGGTGGCCGGGCCCGCTGCCGGGCGTCAGACCGGGGCCCAGCGGCTCGGAGAGCCCGCACAGGCCCTCCCGGGCCAGGCGGTCCAGGTTGGGCGTGGCGGCGGTTTCCAGCTCCGTCCGCCCCGTCGCGGGGTCCGGCAGCCCGCCCAGTCCATCCATGACTACCAGCACGATCTTGCCGGGGGAGGTTATGGCCAGCTGGCTGATATGCGACATCCTGTCCATGGCTATCGGTCCTGCAGCGCGGCCACGCCCGGCAGGGTCTTCCCCTCCAGGAACTCCAGTGAGGCGCCTCCGCCGGTGGATACGTGCGTCATCTTGTCCGCCAGCCCCTGCTGCTCCACGGCGGCGGCCGTGTCCCCGCCGCCGATTATGGTGGTGGCCGGGAGCGCCGCCAGCAGCGCGGCCACGGCCCTGGTGCCGGCGGCAAAGGCGGGAAACTCAAAGACGCCCATGGGGCCGTTCCACACCACGGTCCGGGACCGGCCGATCTCCTCGCCGAACTGCTTCACGGTCTCCGGGCCGATGTCCAGCATCAGCCAGCCCTTCGGCACCTGATCAACGGTCACCGTCCGGTGGGCTGAGCCGGCATCGAACCTCTCCGCTACCTCCACATCGGAGGGCAGCAGCAGGCGGACGCCCTTGTCCCTGGCCTGGGCCATCAGCCCCCGGGCGAATTCCAGCTGGTCGTCCTCCACTTTGGACCCGCCCACGTCATGGCCCTGGGCCTTGAGGAAGGTGTTGGCCATGCCGCCCCCGATGACCAGGGCATCCACCCGGGGCAGGATGTTCTCCAGCATGACGATCTTGTCGCTCACCTTGGCCCCGCCCACGATCATGGTGAAGGGGTGCGCCGGGTCGGCCAGGGCCCGGCCCAGGTGCTCCAGCTCCTTCTCCATCAGGAATCCGGCCGCCGCCGGCAGGTAAGCAGCGACCCCCGCCGTGGAGGCGTGGGCCCGGTGCGCGGTGCCGAAGGCATCGTTGACGTAGAGCTCCGCCAGGGAGGCCAGGGACCGGGCGAAGGCCGGGTCGTTCTTCTCCTCCTCATCGTGGAAACGGAGGTTCTCCAGGAGCAGCACATCGCCATCCTGCAGCGCCGCGGCGGCCGCCTCGGCGGCCGGGCCGACGCAGTCGCCGGCGGTCTGCACCGGCCGGCCCAGGAGCTGCCCCAGCCGCTCCGCGACTGGCTTCAGGCTCAGGCCGGGAGTGACCCCTTTGGGGCGGCCCAGATGGGAGCACAGGATGACGCGGGCGCGGCGCTCGATGAGGTACCTGATGGTGGGCAGGGCGGCCCGGATGCGGGTGTCATCGGTGATCTCGTTGGTCTTCTTGTCCAGGGGGACGTTGAAATCCACCCTCACCAGCACCTTCCGGCCGGTGACGTCAATGTCCCTGATGGTCTTCTTGTTCAACATGATTCTCCCTTTCGCCCCCGCGGGCCGGATGGCTCCGATCGCGGCTGGGGCTAACCCGGCCAGCACGGCCGGTGATGGGATTATAGTGCATGGCCGGGTGTAAGCTCAATCCCCGGCCACGGGCATTGCACGGGCCGCGCTGGCATGCTACCATCTGCCTGATTTAACGCGCCGCTGGCCGCATGCCGCGGGTTGGTGCGGGCCTGGTAATGAGCCAAGGAGGTGGGAATGCCTGACACCCGGATGCCGAACGGCACGCCGCTGATGGCCATCGTCTTTGCGCTGCCTCTGGGCGAGTCAATCCTTCAATACATTGACCCGGGGTCCGGCAGCCTGGTGCTCCAGGCCGTCATCGGGGCCGTGGCCGCGGTGCTGGTGGCCATGGCCATGTTCTGGAAGCAGCTCAAGGCCTTCGTGGCCGGCCTCTTCTCCAGGTCCAGGAACAATGGGAAGCCCCGCGAGCGCTGAGCCCGCCACCGGCTCGTTCCGGGACCCCGCCGGCTTCGTCTTCCGCCGGGATGGCAGCCTCTACCGCCAGGTGAACACAGATTACCGGGAGAACTACGACCACCTGATGGAGTCCGGGCTCTACCGGGCCCTGGTCGACGGCGGCCTCCTGGTGCCCCACGACGAAGTGCCCTTCGACGGCGCCCGGCCGGAGGCCGCCTACAGGGTGCTCCGGCCCGAGCCGGTGCCGTTCGTATCCTACCCGTACGAGTGGAGCTTCAGCCAGCTCCAGGACGCCGCCCTGGCCACGCTGGCCGTTCAGAGGAAGGCCATGGAGTACGGCATGTCCCTCAAGGACGGCAGCGCCTACAACATCCAGTTCACGGCCGGCCGGCCGGTGCTCATTGACACGCTCTCCTTCGAGAAGTACCAGGAGGGCCGCCCCTGGGTGGCCTACCGCCAATTCTGCCAGCATTTCCTGGCGCCGCTGGCTCTCATGAGCCGCTGCGACATCAGGCTGGGGCAGCTGCTCCGAGTCCACCTGGATGGTATCCCCCTGGACCTGGCAGGCAGGCTCCTGCCCCACCGCACCCGCCTGTGGCCATCCCTCCTGACGCACATCCACCTTCACGCCCGCAGCCAGGCAAGGTATGCCGGCCGGCAGATCGACGTTCGGCGCCCGCGCCTCAGCCGCCTGGGGCTGATCGGCATCATAAGCAGCCTGGAGTCCGGCATCTCCGGCCTGGGGTGGCGCCCGGGCGGCACCGAGTGGGGCGACTACTACCAGGACACCAACTACTCCGCGGAGGCGTTCCAGCACAAGAAGCAGATAGTGGCCGGGTACCTGGAGGCCCTCCGGCCGGCGGATGTCTGGGACCTGGGCGCCAACACCGGGGAGTTCAGCCGGATCGCCGCGGACGGGGGGATGCGGACGGTTTCGTTCGACATCGATCCCGCCGCCGTGGAGCGCAACTACCTGGAATGCCGGCGGCGCGGCGAGAAGAACATCCTGCCGCTCCTGGCCGACCTGACCAACCCCAGCCCGGGCATCGGCTGGCAGAACAGGGAGCGGATGTCGCTGTCAGAGCGGGGCCCGGCCGGCGCCGTCCTGGCCCTGGCCCTGGTCCATCACCTGGCCATATCGAACAACACGCCCCTGGAGAGGATCGCGGATTTCTTCGCCGGGCTCGGCCAGGCCCTGATCGTGGAGTTCGTGCCCAAGAGCGACTCGCAGGTCCGGAGGCTGCTGGCCACCAGGGAGGACATCTTCCCCGGCTACACGCAGCCGGGGTTCGAGGGCGCTTTCGCGGAGCGCTTCGTCATCGAGGCTTCACAGCCGGTCATCGGCTCCGAACGCGTGGTGTACCTGATGCGGCGGCGGGGCCCCTAGTCGCCGGCCAGGAAACCGGTGTCCGATTTCTCCACCGTCGTCCCCGTGGTCCGCAGGAACGCCTCATCCACGCCCTCAATCAAGATGGCTACCGCGTACTGGCCGTTGACCACTGCACCCGCCGGGACGCTGCAGAGGAACCCCGACCAGTCCAGGTCCCGCTCCAGGCCGCCAAAGGATTTGGTCACATCCATCCTCAGCTGGGCCACGGTGTCGAAGGCGAAGTGCGTATCACCCGACAGCAGGACGATGTAGGTCCGGCTGGTCGCGCAACCGGGGCCATCGACGAAGGCCCAGCCCTGGATCTCGAGCATCTGCGTCCCGCGGACGAATGAATCGATCCGGAACTGGATGTCCTCCGTCGCGTCCGGCAGAGGGATGGGGGCGTCCACCGCCCTGGGGGCGTTGCCCGCGTCCTCGAGCCTGGCAAAGAGCCCCGGGGACAGGAACAGGCAGAAGAGCAGAAACGCCAGCAGAATGGAGCCGTGGACCAGCACCGGCTGGCGGTGGCCCCAGAACCATCTGCCCCATCTCACCGTCATGAAGCCCCCTGGCCGCCGGCTGGAAGCGGCAGCGTATCCTCCAACAGACCGTAGCCGGTTCCGAAATAGTGGTCAGACACCACCCGGAAGGAATTGACCGGCGAGATGGAGTCATGCAGGGCCTGCGCGCCATCGCCGGGCAGGTAATAGGCATTGAGGATCTTCCGCCACTCATCGACGCCGGTCTCCAGGCCGGCGTGCTCCCTCAGTCCGTGGTCCGATTGCAGGATGATGATGGGCTCGGCAGCCGACCTTTCCAGGATGACGGCCACCAGCTCTTCGATCTGCCGGGTGATGTAGACATACTGGCCCAGGTACAGATCCCGGTCCTGGTAGTCAAAGGCCCGGGCCGGGTCAACGGGCTCCCCGTTGGGGCCGAAGCCGAAGGGCGCGTGGGGGCAGATGATGTGGGCGAACACGAACTTGGGCCCCTCGACATCGGGCATGGCCTTCAGGCTCCTGATCTGGTCGACTATCGCCGTCCGGTAGTGGCCCATGTACGTGCCCCCCACCAGACGGTCATAGAACGGCCGGGCCATGGTCGTGTTCCACAGCGCCCGGGAAAAATCGCTGATCACCGAATCGCCATCCCACTGGCGGTAGAAGTTGAAATACAGATCGGCGCCCACCTGTTCCTGGCTGAACCACACCCCGGAGTAGACGTACCTGTACCCCAGTGATTTGAGGCCGCTGACCGCCGCGGAGCAGGCCATTCTGTCAAACGCCTGCTGGTCGGATGCTCCAGCGGGCAGGTACTCCATGTTGAGGGACGCCGCCAGGGACCAGTGCGTCAGGGGATAGGCGGTCCGGCTGCCGGAGGCCACGAAGAACCCCATCCCGGCCAGCCTGTCAGTGAAGCCCCGGTTGTCGTAACCGTAGTATTCCAGCATGGTGTCAGGGTGCGCGTATTCGTCCAGGATGATGTAGTAGATATCCGGCCTGGCCCCGGCTTCGCCGGGCCCCGACTCCGCCTCAGCGACACCGTGAAGATCGGGGCCGCCATCGACGGATGGCCCGTGGCTGCGCGCCCCCAATGATGCGCCGATGGCATTGGTCGCCACCAGGAGCACGGCCACCACGCTCATCACCTTCGCCGGTTTGGTAAAGTCCACCCTCAGGATCCGGATGAAGTAGATGCCGTAGCCCGCCGCCAGCAGCATCACCGGAAGCAGGTAGCAGTGCCGGGGCACGAAAAGGCCCCAGTCCGACAGGGCATCGTACAGCCGGCCGTAAGAGAAGAAGAGCACCACGCAGACTGACACCGCCACGCCCGTCCGGACGGAGTCCCTCATCAGGGGCCTCAGCAACAGCCACAGCCCGAGCGCCCCCAGCACCGACCAGAGCAGGGGGCGGAGGACCTGGCCCCCGGACACCTCCCCCGCGTTGTGAGCGTAGAGAAAGAGGGCCGGAAGGAGGGCGAACAGGACCGGAAGGAGCAGGGACAGCACCACAATCCCGGCCCTTCCCAGGCGGCCCCTATGGTTCATCTCACCTCCGGTCCATTATCATCCCCCCCCGTCAGCAGCACCACCCTGGAGCGCACCGGCCGGGGCTCCTCGACGGGGGGCTGGCCAGAAACATTATAACGGGGAAGGGACGTCTGGCAAGCCCTGGCCGCCGTTCCCGGCGCCCGGCTGCGGGCCCCATGGACTGGGCTGGTCACATCAACTAGAATCTAACCAGGATCGGAGGATGGGCCTTGGCCGACGATTTCTCCACTGAACGCTACCACCTGGTGGAGTTCCTGCGCCGCGAAATCAGGGACGAGCGGGTGCTGGCGGCCATGGGCCGCGTCCCCCGGGAGATTTTCGTCTCCACCGGCCAGTGGGCGTCCGCCTACGAGGACCGCCCCCTCCCCATTGGTCACGGCCAGACCATCTCCCAGCCCCTCATGGTGGCCATGATGACCGAGGCCCTGGACCTGGAGGGGCCGGAGAAGGTCCTGGAGGTGGGCACCGGCAGCGGATATCAGGCCGCCATCCTGGCCGAGCTGGCCTCTCACGTGGTCACCGTGGAGCGCATCGCGGACCTGGCCCAGAAGGCCGAGGAGGCCCTCAGGAAGCTGGGCTACCACAACGTCGAGGTCCACCTGGCGGGGCCCGTTCTGGGCTGGCCGGAGAAGGCCCCGTACGACGCCATCGTGGTCAGCGCCGGGGCCCCCAAGGTGCCCCGGGACCTGGTCGATCAGCTGGCGGTGCACGGCCGGCTGGTCATCCCCGTGGGCTCCCGATACGAGCAGAACCTGCTAAAAGTAACTAAGAGGGAGCACGACACCATCACCGAGGACCTGGGCCCCTGCCGCTGGGTGCCCCTCATCGGCGAGGGCGCCTGGAGCGAGCCACAGTCTTGAGCGTCCCGACTTGAGGCGCGAGCAGGAGCCAGCGGCGGCGGCTTGTAGTAGACTGTAAGGGTGTCGCCCGGTCCCGGTCTAATACGTGCAGCCAATGCCACCGGCGGACGACTCCGCCGGCCAACAGACAGGGCGCACCGATAAGCATATGGATGGAACGATCGAGAAGGTAATAGTGGTGTCCGGCCTGGCCAAGTCCTACGGCGAGATCAAGGCCGTTGACGGGATCAGCTTCGAGGTCAGCCGGGGAGAGGTCTTCGGCATGCTGGGCCCCAACGGCGCCGGCAAGACCACTACCGTGGAGATCGTGGAGGGCCTGCGCCCGGCTGACGGCGGGACCGCCACCGTGCTGGGGATAGACGTCTCGAAGGACTCCCGCGCGGTGAAGGAGCGCATCGGCGTCCAGCCGCAGAGCCCGGCCCTCTTCCCCAGCCTCACCGTGCGCGAGACGATCGGGTTCTTCGGCAGCCTGTACCACAGGTCTCTCCCCGCATCGCGGATAGTCGAGCTGGCAGCCCTGGAGTCCAGCCGCAAGGTCCAGTTCAAGAACCTCTCTGGCGGGCAGCAGCAGCGGCTCTCGGTGGCCCTGGCCTTCGTCAACGACCCGGAGATCATCTTCCTCGACGAGCCCACCACCGGCCTGGACCCCCAGGCCAGGCGCACCATGTGGGACGTGATCGAGACCTTCCGCCACGCCGGGAAGACGGTGATGCTGACCACGCACTACATGGAGGAGGCGCAGCGGCTCTGCGACCGCATCGCCATCATGGACTACGGCAAGATCATCGCCCTGGACACGCCGCAGCGGCTGATAGAGGCCCACACCAGGCAGAGCGCCATCCAGTTCAAGATGAAGGACTACCCCGGCGACGAGGTCATCACCGGGCTGGCGGGCGTGTGCCAGGTACACCGGGATGGGGACGATATCATCGTCTATACGAGCAGCATCCCCTCCACCATCGCCGGGCTGCTGGATATGGCCTCGCAGCGCTCCACCGAGATCTCGGAGCTCTTCGTGCGCCAGCCCACCCTGGAGGACGTCTTTCTGAAACTGACCGGCAAGAGGATACGGGATTGAAGGCCTTCCGCGCGGTCTTCGTCTCCTATTACCTGCAGTTCGTCAGGGACCGCGGCGCCCTCTTCTTCACCTTCATCTTCCCCATCATGTTCATCCTTCTCTTCGGCTGGGCCTTCCGCAACGTGGGGGCACAGAGCTTCGACGTCGGGCTGGTGGACCAGGGCTCCCCGCAGGCCGCCCTCATGATCACACAGGCCCTGGACGGCGTGGTCCTGGAGGCCGGTGACCAGGTGTTCAAGATGCAGCCCGGCGCCATGGACCAGCTCATGGCATCGCTGGAAGAGGGTGACCTGGATGCGGTCGTGGTCATCCCCGCCACCACGGACCCCGCCCTGGCCCAGAAGCTCCCGGCGGCCGTCCAGGTCTACTACGACCCCAGTCGCACCTCCAACCAGCAGATCCTGATCCCCATCCTGAACGAGGTGGTCGACGGGCTCAACCAGTACATCCAGGGGACCTCTCCCCTGATCACCCTGCAGCAGGAAAGCGTCCAGTCCCGCGAGCTCCGCTACATCGACTACCTGGTGCCCGGCGTGCTGGGGATGTCCCTGATGTTCTCCGGCATCTGGGCAGGGGCGCCCATCGTGCAGCAGAGGCAGGCCCACATCATCAAGCGCATGAGCTGCACCCCCTTGCGCCGCTCCACCCTGGTGATCGGGGACCTGGCCTTCCGCATGATACTGGTGGTGCTCACCGCCGCCCTGATCATCCTGGTGGGCAGCCTGGTCTTCGACGTGCAGATGGTGGGCAACTGGTTCACGCTGACAGGGGTGATCATCCTGGGCTCTCTCGTTTTCACCAGCCTGGGCTACCTCATGGCTGCTTTCGTCAAGACGGAGGAGGCCGCCATACCCATCATCAACGTCATCACCATGCCCATGATGTTCCTCTCCGGCACCTTCTTCGAGATCACCAGCATGCCCTCCTTCATCGAGCCGCTGATCAAGGCCCTCCCCCTGACCTACTTCAACGACGCCCTGCGGCAGATCATGGTGGCCGCCACCCCCCTGCACTCCATGACCACCAATGTGGCCGTCCTGGCGGGCTGGACGGTGGTCTGCCTGGCCATCACGGTGCGGTTCTTCCGGTGGGACTAGGCCAATCAGCACCCGTAAGGTGTGCTTGATTGGACGCGCAATGCACCGCATTCCGCGGGCCGCACCGGGCGGTCCTATTGCCTGAAATGCCCTGCGGGTATCGATGCATCACATGCCGCGGTTACCGAAATCGCCGGGACGGCTGCTGGCGCACGCTCCGGCGCTGTTGACTCATGCGGCGGCTTCTCCTATACTTTTCCCATCGTTGCGAGGAGGGTCCATGGCCATCGGCAGCTACGTTGAGAGATACCGCACCTGGAGATACGACGCCTACGAGTGGCGCAATGGGCTCAGCCTGTCCCGGAAGGTGGCCCTGGCCCTGGGCATGGCCTGCATCACCGGCCTGCTGGCCCAGGTGAGGATACCGCTGGGCTTCACCCCCGTCCCCATAACGGGCCAGAACCTGGGAGTCCTGGCCAGCGGCATAGCCCTGGGGCCCTGGTTCGGCGCCCTCAGCATGGTCTTCTACCTGGCCCTCGGCGCCTGCGGCATCCCCTGGTTCCAGGGCCATGAGGGCGGCGCGCAGTACCTGGCGCATTCCCCAACGCTGGGCTACCTGCTGGCGTTCGTGGTGGTGGCCTTCGTTGCCGGCCGCCTGACGGAGAAGCACCTCTCCCTCAGGGGCTTCTGGGGCCAGGTATGCCTGATGTCCAGCTCCATGCTCCTGATCCTGGCCATCGGCGCATCGTACCTGGGACTGGCCTTCGGCATGACATTCACCGACGCCGTGTCCAGGGGCGTGGTGCCTTTCCTGGTGGGAGACATGATGAAGGCCGCCCTGGCTGCCGGAGTGGCTACCGCCGTCCTGCCCAAGAAGGCCGACCGGGGTGACAGGGCCTGATGGACATCACCTGGCTGGGGCATTCGTGCTTTCGCATCAAGGTCAAGGATGTCTTTATCGTCACTGACCCCTTCGACGCCACCCTGAAGTACCCCTGGCCCGGGCCGGCGGCCGACATAGTGACCATCAGCCATTCTCATCCAGGCCACAACAACCCCGCCGGCGTAGAGGGCAACCCCAGGGTGGTCAACCGCCCCGGAGAGTACGAGGTGAAGGGCGTTTTCATCATCGGGCTGCCTACCTTCCACGACGCGGCGCAGGGCGCCAACCGGGGACGGAACACGGCCTTCCTGATGGAGATGGAGGACCTGAGGGTCTGTCACCTGGGAGACCTGGGCCATGCCCTGTCCTCAAAGCAGATCGAGGACCTGGCCGGGGTCGACGTCCTGTTCGTGCCTGTGGGCGGCGTAACCACCATAGACGCCAAAGGGGCCGCCGAGATCGTTCGCCTCCTCAACCCCAAGATCGTCATCCCCATGCACTACCACACCCAGGAGACCCCGTGGCTCGAGCCGCTGGAGAAGTTCACTGCCGGGATGGGGCTGAGGGAGGTGGTCCCCCAGCCGAAGCTCACAGTGACCCGGTCCAACCTGCCGACCGAGACCCGGGTCGTTGTCCTGGAGTGCTCCTCCAGGTAGCTCTTCCGCTGCCACCCGTCCACCAGACCGGGTTCGTTGTCCTGGAGTGCTCCTCCAGGTAGCGCTTCCGCTGCCACCCGCCCAAAGGAAAGGCGGAGCTTTCCTTTCCGGAAAGGCTCCGCCCGTATCGCGGGGTGAAATTCGTTGCTTTGAGCTACTCTACTTCAGCTCGGCCACGGCGCCCGCCGCGGTCAGCTTGGACATGACGTTGTTGGCCTCTTCCTTGGAGACGCCCTCCTTGACGGCCTTCGGCGCCGCCTCCACCAGCTCCTTGGCCTCCTTCAGGCCCAGGGTGGTGACCTCGCGGACGGCCTTGATCACATTGATCTTGTTGGCCCCGATCTCCTTGAGAATGACGGTGAAGGCTGTCTGCTCCTCCGCCGCCTCGGCCGGGCCGGCAGCCGCCGCGCCGCCAGCCGCCGGCGCGGCTACGGCCACCGCCGCCGCGCTGACGCCGAACTCCGTCTCCAGCGCCTTCACCAGGTCGGAAAGCTCCAGGACCGTCATGCCCTTGATAGCTTCTATAATCTCATCCTTCGTCATTAGTTGGATCCTCCTTCCAGCTGTTGCTTTCTAGCCTCAAGTACACGCACCAGCCCGCTCAGGTTGGCGCTCAATACGGTTACCAGCATGTAGAGCGGGGACTTGATCTGCCCCACCACGCGGGCCACCATGATGTCTCGCGGCGGCATGGCCGCCAGCGCCCCGACCTCATCGGCCGTCAGCATCCGGTCCTGAAGGAACCCTCCCCTGATGCTCAGGGGGGGCTTGTTGGCCCGGATGTATTCCGTGAGCACCCTGGCAGCGGTGACCTCGTCGTCGTGGCCGAAGGCCACGGCCGAGGGACCGACCAGCAGATCCTTCAGGTGCTCCTTGCCGACGTTCTTGGCCGCGATGGCAGCCAGGTTGTTCTTCACCACCCGGTACTCGATGCCGGACTCTTTGAGCTTCCGGCGCAGCTTGCTCATCTCCGCCACGGTCATACCGCGGTAATCAGTGACCACGGCCACCCGGGACTCGGTGAGCACCTTCTCCGCCTTCTGGATCGCCTCTGGCTTCTTGTCTTTCTTCATCCTTCTTCCCCTGCAACCCCCTCTCGTACAAAGAATGGGCCCCGGAGCATGCTGCCCCGGGGCCCACAACCAAACGCCATATTGGTCATGTCGCCTCGGCAGGCAGCCTTTCTGCATTAAGCCGATCAGGTCTCAGGCATCGGAGGCACGGGGATCCGATCGGCGCCTGCTGTCTTCAGCAACTCTAGATTGTATCACAAACCGGGAGCGAGTGTCCTGTCCTTCCTACCGGGACGGCGGCTCGCCGACGATGGTGATCCCGGCCACGAAATTGCCGGGGTGCCCGCCCTGGTTGTGCGACAGCCCCATCTTCAGGTCCTTGAGCTGCCGGCTGGAGTCCTCGGCCTTGCCCTGGAACTGCTTGTAGAACTCATACACTTCCCGTCCGCCGGACGCGCCCGCCGGATGCCCGAAGGCCTTCAGGCCGCCGCTGATGTTGACCGGTATCTCGCCATTCTGCTCCCAGGCCCCGGACTCGATGTCCTCGCGGGCATGGCCCTTCTCGCACAGGTGCATGGACTCGCAGGCGATCACTTCGGCGATGGAGAAGCAGTCGTGGACCTCGGCGATGGACAGCTCCTTGCGCGGATTCTTGATGCCGGCCATCTCGTAGGCCTGGATGGCCGCGGCCTCCGTCTCTTCCCAGACGGTGTAGCCGTAGTTGGTCCTCTCCTTGCCCCAGCCGGGCCCGCAGGCTATGGCTGAAGCCTTGATGGTGACGTAGTCGCCCTTGGGGCGGTAGCGCTTGGCGTCCTCGGTGCGGCACAGGATGGCGGCCGAGGCCCCGTCGCAGATGCCGCAGCAGTCGAACAGGCCCAGCGGCCAGGCGATGATGGGAGCATTCATGACCTGCTCTACGGTGATCCGGTTGCGCAGCATGGCCTTGGGGTTGCGGGAGCCGTTGTAGTGGGACTTGACCGATATCTTGGCCAGCATCTTCTTGCCTTCGTCTGGCGAAAGCCCGTACGTCGAGAAGTACTTGGTGGCTGCCAGGGCATACCGGCCCACTGCCCCGCCCACCTCGGGGGCGGCGCCGTATACCGGGTGCCATTTACCCGGCCAGGCCTGGCCGATGCCGCCGAATCCGGCGTCCTTCATCTTCTCGAAGCCCACCGCCAGGACCAGGTCATAGGTCTTGGAGGCCAGGGCCAGGGCCGCTCCCCGGAGGACCTCGGCGCCGGTGCCGCAGGCGTTCTCCACCCGGGTCACCGGAATGAACTGAAGCTGCAGGGCGCTGGAGAGAATGATCCCGGTCATGGCGTTGTCCTGCACGGTGTACCCTACCCAGGCCGCCTGCATGTCCTTGGCTGTCACACCGGCATCGGTGAAAGCCTCGTCGGACGCCTCGACTATGAGGTCGACAATGTCCTTATCCCAGAACTCGCCAAAGGGGGTGCACCCCATGCCGACTATGGCGACTTTGTCCTTCAAGCTTTCCATCGTTTTCTCTCCTTAGCACCTAATTGGGCGAACCCGCCAGAAGTAGTTGTACAGGCCCGAGCCCTCCAGGGGCAGGTTCTCGGAAGGGCCCATCTGGATGCGGAAGGTCATCTCCACCGGCATGCCCACGGTTATCTTGCTGGTGTCCCGGTCCGTCATGACGCTGTAGAACCGACCGCCCTCATCGAGGTCGACCACGGTGAACACCTTGGGCAGGACGATCTCCTGGGCCCGCTGGTCCATGCTGAAGGTGAAGACCTTGCCGGTCTTGTCCGAAAGGCGTATGGGATCGAAGTTGTCCTTGGCCTGGCAGTGGATGCAGATCCTCTGCCGGGGGTACTGCACGTTCTTGCAGGAGCGGCACACCTGGCCGTACAGGCCGTAGATCATCTTTCTCTCGCGCCAGAGCACCGGCAGCGAGGAGCGCCGCGCCCCGCGGCGCGGGGACTCCCACTCCATGAGCTCGCGGATCTCGACGTACTTGCCGTAGTTCGGCAGCATCATCTTGGAGGCCACGTGGCGCTTGATGCCCCGGCGGTCCCTGACCTTCTCGATCTGGTCCGTGACCTTGAACAGGAAGGCATCGGCCCCATCGCCGTAGGTGGCGAAGAGGATGCGGTCCCCGGGCTTGGCCTCCTCCAGGGCCGCCACCAAAATCATGGGCGCCAGTGCGGTGCCGGTGTTGCCCACCGTGTCCAGCAGCGGGTTCTGCACCTGCGTCTTGGGGTCCAGCTTCATGGCGGTGGCGATGGCCTGGTGCGTCCTGGCATCGGTGGCATAGAAGGCCGCCCTGGTGACGTCCTTGGGCGTGAGCTTGAGCTTCTTGAGCAGGCCGGCCACGGCCTGGGGAATCATCTTCATATACCCTTCATCCCGGAGGAAGCGCTCCTCCGTGGTCTGAACGTAGGTGTCCCCGGGCTTCCGCCACACATCGAGGAACTCGGCGCTCAGGTGGTAGCTGCCCTCCAGCTCTGCCGCCACGTCCTTGTCGCCCATGAGAAAGGCCGCCGCCCCGTCGCCGAACTGCATCTCGAAGTCGGAGTTGGGGGGCGGTATCCGGCGCTCGGACGCGGCCATCACTACCTTCTTGGCGCTGCCGGCGCCCACCGCATCCGCCGCCGCCCGCATGGCCGACCCGGCGCCTCGCAGCGAGTGCGCCACGTCGAAGGTCAGGATGTCCTCGCGGAGGTCGGCCGCCGCCCGGATGATGCTGGCCGCCTGCTTCTCAATGTACGGCGGGGAGTCCGTGGCGAAGTAGAGACCGTCCACCTGCTGGCGATCGATGTTGTGCAGGCAGTCGATGACGGCCTCGACGCCCATGGTGATGCTGTCCTCGTCGGCGTTGGCAATGGCCCTCTCGCCCTTGCCGGCGCCCTTGCCCCACATCTGCCCGATGGCCTCGCGGCTCAGCCTGTAGATGGGAACATAAGCCCCGTATGACACTATGCCTACCATAATCTTGTCCTCCCTAGCGAATATAACGCACCTTGCGGCTGCAACGCGTTGATGGGCGTCAGGCCCCACGGGTCTGGACCGCTGCGGGAAGCTCTAGGCTGCCGCCCCGACTGCCCGAAGGTCCAGCGGGATCCCGGGCCCCATTGAGGTGCTGATAGTGGCGCTCTTGATGTACTGCCCCTTGGCCCCGCTCGGCTTCGCTCTCACCACGGCCTCAATGGCCGCCGCCAGGTTCTCTTCCAGCTGCTTCTGCTCGAAGCTGGCCTTGCCTACCGGCATGTGCACGTTCCCGGTGCGGTCCAGCCTGAACTCCGACCGTCCCTTGCGAGAATCCCGGATCACGCGCGGCAGGTCAGCCTGGCCCACCACGGTGCCCAGCTTGGGGTTGGGCATCAGGCCCTTTCGGCCCAGGATCTTGCCCAGCTTGCCGATCTTGCCCATCATCTCCGGAGTGGCCACGGCCACGTCGAACTCCAGCCACCCCTCTTCGATCTTCTTGATGAAGTCCTCGGCCCCGACGCTGTCCGCCCCGGCCTCCTCGGCTATCTTGGCGGCCTCGCCCTGGGCGAAGACGAGCACCCGGATCTTCTTGCCCAGGCCATGCGGCAGAAGGGCGATGCCCCGTATCTGCTGGTCCGCGGCCCGCTGGTCCAGGTTCATGCGGAAATGGAGCTCCACCGTCTGATCGAACTTGACGTATGAGGTCTTCTTTGCCAGATCGACGGCCTCCGCCAGGCCATAGCTCTTCTTGGGGTCAATCAGCTTTACAGCTTCCTGGTACTTCTTACCATGACTGGTCATAGATCACTCTACCTCGATTCCCATGCTGCGCGCCGTGCCCTCGACCATCCTGGTAGCCGATTCCACATCAGTGGCGTTCAGGTCCTTCATCTTGACCTTAGCGATCTCGCGCAGCTTGTCACGGGACAGCTTGCCCAGGGGCTTGCTCCTGGGCGCCCCACTGCCGGCCTCGACCCCCATGGCCTTCCTCAGCAGGTCCGCCGCCGGAGGCGTTTTAAGGATGAAGGTGAACGTCCGGTCCTCGTAGACGGTAATCTCTGCAGGGATGACGGTCCCCTCCTGGGCGCCCGTGCGGTCGTTGTACTCCTTGCAGAAGGCCATGATGTTGACCCCATGTTGCCCCAGTGCCGGGCCTATCGGGGGCGCCGGCGTGGCCTTGCCCGCCGCCAGCGCGATTCTGACGATTGCCTTTACTTTCTTGGCCATCTCTATAGCTTCTCTATCTGTAGAAAATCAAGCTCGACGGGCGTCTCGCGCCCAAAGAATGAAACCAGCACCTTCACCTTCCCCTTCTCGGGATTGATCTCATCAATCACGCCGGCGAAATCTAGGAACGGCCCGTCGACAATGCGGACGCTCTGGCCCTTGGACAGGCCGACCTTCACCTGCGGCGCGCCGGCCTTGACCCGGTCCAGAATGGCATCGACCTCCTGCTGCTCCAGGGCCGCCGGAATGAGCTTCCCCTGCTCATCCTGCGTGCTCACGAAGCTGGTCACCCCCGGGGTGTTCCTCACAATGGCCCAGTTCCTGTCGCTCATCTGCATCTGGACCAGGACGTAGCCCGGGAACAGCTTCTTGGATATGGTCCGCCTCTGGCCTTCCTTTATCTCAATCTCCTCGATGTTCGGGACCAGAACATCGAATATCTCCCCCTCCGCGGCCATGGACTTGATGCGTTGCCGCAGGTTCACCTCAACCTGGTTTTCGTGCCCGGTATAGGTGTGCACCATGTACCACTTCTTGTCCTTATCTTCCATGGTCCATCACTTCAAAAAGACGTCCTGGACCAGGCGGCCGAAGCCGTAGTCCAGCAACGCCAGTATCACGCCTATCACCGCGCACACGACCAGCACCATCAACGTCAATCTGAAGGCCTCCTCCCGAGTGGGCCAGGTCACCTTCTTCAGCTCTGCGACGACATCCCCGACGAACCTGAACCTGGGGAGCCGCCCCTTGATGGTGCTGACCTTCTTGGAGACCACTATTTGGTCTCCTTGTGCAGGGTCTGGGCCCTGCAGCGAGGACAGAACTTCTTCAGCTCCAGGCGCTGAGAGTCATTCTTGCGGTTCTTGCTGGTAGTGTATGTCCTTTCCTTGCATTGGGTACAAGCCAGGTAGATTGTGCCCCTTACGTCAGCTTTCTTGGCCACTTACCATCCCTACTCAATGATCTTGGTGATTACCCCGGAGCCCACGGTGCGGCCGCCCTCCCTGATGGCGAACCGCAGCCCCGCGTCCATGGCCACGGGAGTAATCAGCTTGATCTTCATCTTCACGTTGTCGCCCGGCATGGCCATCTCCACGCCCTCCGGCAGCTCAATGGAGCCCGTCACATCGGTGGTGCGGATGTAGAACTGGGGCTTGTAGCCATTGAAGAACGGGGTGTGCCGGCCGCCCTCTTCCTTGCTCAGGATGTAGACCTCGGTCTCGGCGGAGGTATGGGGCGTGATGGACCCGGGCGCCGCCAGCACCTGGCCGCGCTGTATGTCATCTCGCTCCGCACCGCGCAGCAGCACGCCCACGGCATCGCCGGGCTCCGCGTAGTCCAGCGTCTTGTGGAACATCTCCAGGCTGGTGGCCACGATCTTCTTGGTGGGCCCCAGGCCGACGATCTCGATTTCGTCGCCGGGCTTGATGGTGCCCCGCTCAACACGGCCGGTGGGCACAGTGCCCCGGCCCTTGATGCTGAACACGTCCTCGACGGCCATGAGGAAGGGCTTGTCCTTGTCCCTCTTTGGCTCCGGGATGTAGCTGTCCACAGAGTCCATCAGCGTCCAGATGGGGCCGCACCACTGGCAGTCCCTCTTGCCGCAGCCGCACTCGCCGGCCTTCAGCCCGCTCACCCTGGTGATGGGGGTCTTGTCGCCGGGGAACTGGTACTTGCTCAGCAGCTCCCTTACCTCCAGCTCCACCAGGTCCAGCAGCTCCGGGTCCTCCATCATGTCCACCTTGTTCAGGGCCACCAGGATGTAGGGCACCTGCACCTGGCGGGCCAGCAGGATGTGCTCCCGGGTCTGCGGCATGGGGCCGTCAAAGGCGCTGACCACCAGGATGGCGCCGTCCATCTGGGCGGCGCCGGTGATCATATTCTTGATGTAGTCGGCATGGCCGGGGCAGTCGACATGGGCGTAATGGCGCTTGTCAGTCTCGTACTCGATATGGGCGATCTGGATGGTCAGGCCCCGGGCCTTCTCTTCGGGGGCGTTGTCGATGGCGTCATAAGCGCGAAACTGGGCCTTGCCCTGGGTGGCCAGGACCCTGGTGATGGCCGACGTCAAAGTCGTCTTGCCGTGGTCCACGTGACCGATGGTGCCGATATTGACATGGGGCTTGGTGCGCTCGTACTTCTTCTTCGCCATTTATACGCCTCCTCTTATCTGAGCCCACAACCCGGTTCGAACGGGTGACCTCGCCCTTACCAAGGGCGTGCTCTACCTACTGAGCTATGTGGGCACTCTCTCAATTCTAGCACAATTACACTGGAGGGGGCAGGATTCGAACCTGCGAAGCCGTTAGGCGACAGATTTACAGTCTGTTGGTATTAGCCGCTCACCCACCCCTCCGCAGCCCGAGAGGGGATTCGAACCCGCTAGCCTACCGATTACAAATCGGTTGCGCTACCGTTGCGCCACTCGGGCAACTGGCCAAATAGTATAAGGTAAAGCTCGTTCCCAAGTCAACCGCGTTCAAACCCACTTCGAGCGTGCATGGGTTTCCCGCATCGGATACGTTGCGGTAGAATGTCTGCAGCATGATGGAGGCAGCCCCCCTTGAGAACAGCTCTTGAGGCCCTGGATACCCTGGCCGGGGTGCTGCTGTCACCCTCCTCCACCCTGGCCCGTATCACGGACCGGGGGCCCCTGGGGCTGGCCCTGCTTACGGCCGTATCGGTGGCCGTCATCTCCGGCCTGGTCCTGGTCCCCAACCCTCCGGAGCTGCTGGAGGACATCATGGGCATGGAGAAGGGGACCCTGGGCCTGCGGACGGTCCTGCCCCTGTGGGTGGCGCTGTTCATGGCCGTCCTCTGGCTGCAGGCGGCCTTCGTCCACCTCGAGGCCATGGCCCTCAGGGCCTGGCAGGCCCGGCGCGGGGCCGCGGGGGACCCTGGCGCGGGGTCTCAGGCCAAGGCCGGCCGCGCCCCGGCGTCAGCCGGCCGCCCTGGCACTGCGTCAGCCGGCGGCCCTGGCGCTGCGTCGGCGCCCGGCGAAACGCCTGGCGCAGGGCCGGGCACGTTCCGGGGGATCTTCTGCGGCCTGTGCTTCGCCTACCTGCCGGGCTGGCTCTCAGCCCCGCTGATCATGCTCCGCGCGCTCCTGGCCTCGGAGCGGGCCAATGCGGCCTACCAGGTGGTCTTCCCCCTGGCCTGCCTGTGGGTCTTCTACCTGGGGGTGACGGCCATCCGCCAGAACTACCGGCTGCCGCCCTGGCGGGCGGCGGCCCTGGGCGCAGTGGCCTTCCTGGTCATGGTAGTGCTGCCCATCGCGCTGGGCGCATTGGTCATGACCCAGGTCATGGGGCGCGGCTGAAGCCGGCCCCAGGGCCCGGCACGCGGGGCCGGCGGCCGCCGGCATGCGCCAGGGCCGGCCAGGGCTCTCCCGGGCGCGGCCGCCCTCCTCAATCATGGTACAGGCTGCGCAGGTAACCCTCGATGTATCTCCTGACCTCCGCCTTCGGCTCGTATACCCCGAAGTGGCCCTCGCACAGGACGTCGGCCTCCAGGTCAGCCAGGCGGCGCAGGGAGTCCCGGGCCCGGGCCACATCCGCTCCGGGCAGGAAGTAGGGCCCGTGCACGTCCTGGCCGAAGAGCACTCTCTGCCGGCCGTCGAAGTAGACCGCCATCGATCCCGGCGTGTGGCCCGGTATGTGCAGCAGCTTGAGGCGCAGCCGGCCGCACTTTATCTCCTCCTCCGCCCCGCGGACCACCATGTCCACCGGGCAGGGTTGATAGGCCACCCCGTAGTACTCCGCCCCAGACCCCTTCCCGGTCTCGATGGCCTTGCGGTCCAGCTCGTGGGCGATCACCTTGACCCCGAAGTCCTGGCGAAGCTGAAACAGCCCGCCGATGTGGTCGATGTGGGCGTGCGTGGCGATGATGGCCTCCAGGTTCTCCGGCGCCAGCCCCACGCTTCGGATGTTGTCCAGGATGAGCTCGTGGCCTTCACCGGCGCCGGCGTCGATCAGCGCCAGCGGCCCGCCTCCGTCCACCACGTATACGGCGCAGTCGTAGGGATGGGACAGGTCCGCCCCGCCGACGATGTAGACGCCGTCCGCTACCTCGAGAGAGCTCTTCTTAGCCATGGACCCGGCCCCCTTTCGCCTGTGCAGGCGGGCACGGATGCGGTCGTGTCCGCCCTGCCGGCCCTACTAACCCATACGATTGACAAACGCGTTCCGGGGCGTCTATTCTCATGTATAACGGCGAACCGGGGGAACTTTCCGCCGGTTCTTTTCGTCAATATCTAATGTGGTACCATGATACCAGTGCGAATACGCCAGCGCCAGGACCCGCCCGGCGCCATCCACGGCCGATGGTCAGGGCCGAGGAGACCAGTTTGAAGTACGAAGTGATTACCCAGATTACCCAGTTGACTTCCACCGCAGAGGCCATCTCGGCCTATGTCGCTGACATGCGGGCCACCCTGTGCAACCTCCCCCTGGACACGATAGAGCGCGTGGTGCGCCTGCTGCGGGAGGCCCGCTCCCACCGCAGGCGGGTCTTTCTTTTCGGGAACGGAGGCAGCGCCGCCACCGCCTCCCACCTGGCCTGCGACCTGGCCAAGGGCGCCAACACCAATGGGCACCCGCGCCTCCGGGCCCTGGCCCTGACTGATAACATGCCCCTTATCTCCGCCTGGGCCAATGATACGGACTACGAGTACATCTTCGCGCAGCAGCTGCAGGACCACATTGAACCCGGCGACGTAGCCATCGGCATCAGCGGCAGCGGCCGGTCGCCCAACGTCCTGAACGGCATCAGGGCCGCCCGCGCCGCGGGCGCCGTGACCGTCGGCCTGACGGGATGCGGCGGCGGTTTCCTGAAGGACCTGGCGGACATCTGCATCATCGTCCCGGACAGCAACATAGACAAGGTGGAGGACATCCACCTCATGCTGGGGCATGTCATCACTTCCTGCCTGCGCGCCTGATCTTCAGTTGTTCTGATGTCACAGAAAGCAGTGTTCCTGGACCGCGACGGCACCATCGCCAGGGACGTGCACTACTGCAGCGACCCCGGGGATTTCGAGATCCTCCCCGGTGTGCCGGCGGCGATACGGTCGCTCAACCAGCACGGCTTCAAGGTGGTGGTCATCACCAACCAATCGGGGCTGGCCCGGGGGTACTTCACCCCGGAGACGCTGCGCCGCATTCATGAGAAGATGGCCTCCGAGCTGGCCCGCGAAGGGGCCCGCATAGACGCCATCTACCTGTGCCCGCACCACCCGGACGAGGGCTGCGATTGCCGCAAACCGAAGCCGGCCATGCTGCTGCGGGCCGCCCGGGACATGGGACTCTCCCTGGAGCGCTCGTACATGATCGGAGACGATCCCAAGGATGTAGAGGCGGGGAACGCCGCCGGCTGCCGCACCATCCGGCTGTCGCCGGACGCCCCGCAGCGTCCGGGCGCGCCGTCGGACGTCCTGCAGCGGCCTGGCGGCCGCCAGGGCCCTGCCCGGAAGGACGCCGGCGCCGCCAGCCACCACGTTGCCGCCGACCTCTTCCAGGCGGTAGAATGGCTGCTCGCAGATGCGTGACCGGAATCCGCTGATCGCCCAGAGCCGGCAAGCCCCGCCCCCCGGCATGACCATCCGCAGCCGGGCGCCGTTGCGCATCAGCTTCGGCGGGGGCGGCACCGACGTCCCTCCCTATCCCGAGGAGCAGGGCGGGGCCGTGCTCAGCACCACTATCGGGAAGTATGCCTACTGCACCCTTGTCGCCCGCCCGGACGACTCCATCAACGTCAGATCGCTGGATTACGACATTGTGACCCGGTACGACGTCAATACCGACGTCAAGTACGATGGCAAGCTGGACCTGGTGAAGGCCGCCATCCGCTCCCTGGGGGCCAAGAGCGGCTTCGACCTCTTCCTGCACACGGACGCGCCGCCGGGCTCCGGGCTGGGCACCTCCAGCGCCCTGGTAGTGGCCATCGTGGGGGCCTTCAAGCAGATGCTCCGCCTTCCCCTCACCTCCTACGACATCGCCGAGCTGGCATACGACATCGAACGCCACGAGGCAGGGATCAAGGGGGGACGCCAGGACCAGTACGCCGCCACCTTCGGCGGCTTCAATTTCATCGAGTTCCTGGGCCGGACCACCATCGTCAACCCCCTCCGCATCAACTGGGACACCATCAACGAGCTGGAGTACTGCCTGATGCTCTGCTACACCGGGGGAACGCGGGTCTCAGCCGGCATACTGGACGATCAGACCAATTCCTACATTCAGAAGAAGGAAAGCGTGGTGCAGGCCCTGCAGGAGACCAAGGCCCTGGCCTACAGCATGAAGAACGCCCTCCTGCTGGGCCGCCTGAACGAGTTCGGCGCCCTGATGCGCCAGGCCTGGGACTGCAAGAAGAGGCTCTCCGCCAAGATAACCGATCCGCGTATCGATGAGCTTTACGAGCTGGGCCGGCGCCACGGCGCCATCGGCGGCAAGCTGCTGGGGGCGGGCGGGGGCGGCTACCTGCTCTTCCTCTGCCAGTTCGACAAGTGGCACATCGTGGCCGAGAAGCTGGAGCAGGCCGGGGGCAAGATCGTCGGGTTCACCTTCGACCTCCGCGGGATGCAGAGCTGGGAGGTCTGCGAGGAGTGACGCGTTGAAGCCCGGGATGAAGGCCGCCGTTGACCAGATCCGGGAGAGCGCCGCGCTGTGCGGCGCCCTGGCGGAGCAGGCGGACACCATCGTGGAGATCGCCGGCGCCATGACGGGGGCCCTCCGGAAAGGCCGCAAGGTGATTCTCTTCGGCAACGGCGGCAGCGCCGCGGACGCTGAGCACATCGCCGGGGAGCTGGCCGGGAAGTTCACCCTCCTGCGGGAGCCCCTGCCGGCCGTGGCCCTGACCGCCAACACGGCCTCCCTGACCGCCATCGCCAACGATTTCGGCTACGAAGACGTCTTTGCCCGGCAGGTGCGCGGCCTGGCGGCCAAAGGCGACGTGGTGGTGGGACTGAGCACCAGCGGGGAGTCGCCCAACGTGATCAAGGCCATGGATGAAGCCCGCGAGCGCGGCGCCATCACCGTGGCCTTCACCGGCGCCAGGGGCGCCCTCCGCCACAGGGCGGACCACGTCCTCTCGATTCCATCGACTGATACGCCCCGCATCCAGGAGGCCCACATGCTGGCCGGCCACGTCATCTGCTACCTGGTGGAGACGTCGCTGTTCGGGCGGGCTGCCGGCACCGGACAGCGGAGGCGGCGGACTTCATGACGGCGGGCGGCGCGCGGCCATGAACGTTCTGGTCACCGGGGGCGCGGGCTACGTCGGCAGCGTGGTCACCGAGGGCCTGCTGAAGGCGGGGCACCGCGTCATCGTGATCGACAACCTGCAGCAGGGCCACCGGCAGGCCCTGCCCGCCGGGACCGAGCTAATTCAGGCCGGCATCTCCGATGCCGGCGCCCTGCACTCCGCGTTCAACCGGCTGTCCGTGGACGCGGTGATGCACATGGCGGGCGAGACCGTGGTGGAGTACTCCACCACCGACCCCCGGAGGTACTTTGCCAACAACGTGGTGGGCGGCCTGGCCCTCCTGGACGCCATGGTGAAGCACGGCGTGCGCCGGATGGTTTTCTCGTCCTCGGCGGCGGTCTATGGCGAGCCCCGTTCCACCCCCATCGAAGAGGACCATCCCAAGGAGCCTATCAACTCCTACGGCCTCTCCAAGCTGCATTTCGAGCAGATCATGGGCTGGTACGGCCGGGCCTACGGGCTGAGGCACGTGTCCTTCCGCTACTTCAACGCGGCCGGGGCCACCGAAGAGCGGGGCGAGGACCACTCGCCCGAGACACACCTCATCCCCAACGTGTTCAAGGCTGCTCTCCAGGGGACGCCCGTCTCGGTGTTCGGTACGGACTACCCCACCCCTGACGGCAGCTGCCTCCGAGACTACGTCCACGTGGCGGACATCGCCGGGGCGCACATCCTGGCCCTGGGCCAGATCGACGACGTGAAAGCCGCGGCCTACAACCTGGGCAACGGGGAGGGCTACTCCGTGCTGGAGGTGGTCCAGGCAGTGGGCCGGGTCACCGGGTCCCCCATAAAAACCGAGCTGGCCGCCAGGCGCGCCGGCGATCCGGCGGTCCTGGTGGCCAGCTCGGCCCGGGCCCGGGCCGAGCTGGGCTGGGCGCCGCGGTTCCCGTCGCTGGAGGACATCGTGTCCAGCGCCTGGGCCTGGGCCCGGAAGCACCCCCGGGGGTACGGGTCCAACTGAGCCCGCCATTATGAGAGACGGCGGGCGGCGACAGGCAATAAAAGAACCGGGGAACATTCCGGGATATGGGGCCGTCTTAGATAGTAATGGGTCAGCCGGCACCCTTGGGTGGTGCTTTGCCAGAATACGCATGAAAGCTGCGGCAGCGGTTCGTCTTCCTTACATCAGGGCTGTCAGGAGCCAGGATGTGCTCCGACTGCTCAAGTTTTGCCTGGTCGGCTTCAGCGGCGTCTTCGTCGCCCTGGGGACCCTGAAGTTCTTCACCGACGTGGCCGGCCTTCACTATGTGGGCTCCGCCCTGATTTCCCAGATCACGTCCGTGACCACCAACTTCACCCTGAACCGGGTATGGACCTTCGGTGACCGGCCCAAGATGAACACCCCGCTGAACATCGCCAGGGAGTGGTTTAAGTACCTGATCTCCTCGTCCCTGGCGCTGGGGGTCAACCTGGGCGTCCTCACCCTCCTGACAGAGGTGTTCGGCCTCTACTACATACTCTCGGCGCTGTGCGCCATAGCGGTGGCCACGCCGCTCAATTTCCTGGTCACCAACTTCTGGGTGTGGCGCCACTCGCCGCAGCTGTCCCGAATCGAGGCATCCAAGGAGTGTGAATGAAGAATGCGTTGATTACCGGAATGACCGGCCAGGACGGGGCCTACCTGGCCCATCTCCTCCTGCAGAAAGGCTACAATGTATTCGGCACCTATCGCCGGCTCTCAACCCCCAACTTCTGGCGGCTGCAGTACCTGAACATATTCGACCAGGTGACCCTTATTCCGGCGGACCTGGTGGACTCCTCCTCCATCGTGCAGGCGCTGAACATCTCGCAGCCGGACGAGGTCTACCACCTGGCCGCCCAGAGCTTCGTGGGCGCCTCTTTCGATCAGCCGGTGGGCGCCGGGGAGGTGACCGGCCTGGGGGTCACCAGGGTACTGGAGTCCATCAAGGAAGCGGGCCGCTCCATCCGGTTTTACCAGGCCTCGACCAGCGAGCTCTACGGGAAGGGCAACTCGGCCCCGCAGAGCGAGCGCACGCCCTTCCGGCCCTCCAGCCCATACGCGGCGGCCAAGCTCTACGGTTACTGGCTGACCACCATCTACCGGGAGGGCTACGGCATCTTCGCCTGCAACGGGATCCTGTTCAACCACGAGTCGCCGCTGCGGGGCATCGAGTTCGTGACCCGCAAGATCTCGAACGCGGTGGCCAAGATCAAGCTGGGCCTGAAGGACAAGCTCTCCCTGGGGAACCTGGATGCCAAGCGGGACTGGGGCTATGCCCCGGAGTACGTGGAGTCCATGTGGCTGATGCTGCAGCAGGACAAGCCCGATGATTACGTTATCAGCACCGGAGAGACCCATTCCGTCAGCGAGTTTGCCCAGAAGGCGTTTCAGGTGGTGGGGCTGGACTGGCAGCAGTATGTCGAGGTGGACGAGCGCTTCCTGAGGCCGCTGGACGTGGACCGGCTCGAGGGCGACTGCACCAAGGCCCGGGCGGTGCTGGGATGGCAGCCGCGGGTCAAGTTCGACAGGCTGGTGGAGATCATGGTGGAATCGGACCTCGCCCGGTGGCAGCGGTGCCTGAAGGGCGAAGCCTTCCCCTGGGATGCCCCCAGCTACCCCAGCGAGGCCCGGATAATGACTCGATCGTTGAGAGTGTGAGAAGGTGAGAGAGGTGATCCCGGTGGCCGAGCCCTTTCTGGGCGAAGAAGAGCTGGCTAACGCCGCGGAGGCGATCAGGAGCGGCTGGATCAGCTCGCAGGGCAGGTTCATCGTCGAGTTCGAGCAGAAGTTTGCCGGGTACTGCGGCGCCGCCCACGGCGTGGCCACGGCCAACGGCACGGTGGCCCTGCACCTGGCCCTGAAGGCCCTGGGCATTGGAGAGGGGGACGAGGTCCTGGTGCCGGCCCTGACCTTCATCGCCACGGCCAACACCGTGACCTACTGCAGCGCGCGGCCGGTCCTGGTGGACTCGGACCCGCAGTGCTGGTGCATCGATCCGGCCGCCATGGAGGAGAGGATCTCGCCCCGGACCAGGGCCGTCATCCCGGTGCACCTCTACGGGCACCCGTGCGACATGGACGCCATCGGGGACATCGCCCGCCGCCACAACCTGTACGTTATTGAGGATGCGGCCGAGGCCCACGGGGCGCTGTACCGCGGCCGCCGGGTCGGCTCCTTCGGGCAGGTCAACTGCTTCTCATTCTTCGGCAACAAGATCATCAGCACCGGTGAAGGCGGCATGTGCCTCACCGATGACGAGGACCTGGCCCGCAGAATGCGGATACTGCGGGACCATGGCATGAACCCCGGCCGGAGATACTGGTACGACGTCATCGGCTTCAACTACCGCATGACCAACCTCCAGGCGGCGGTGGGGGTGGCCCAGGTAGACCGGCTGGAGACCCTGGTGGCCAGGAGACGCCAGCTGGCCAGCTGGTACGACAACGCTTTTGACACCCTGGCGCAGCGCGGGCTGATAACACGGCCGCCCCAGATGCCCTGGGCCAGGAGCTCCTACTGGATGTACTCCATCCTTCTGGAGGATGCGTTCGACCTGGGCCGGGACGAGGTGATCGGGGCTCTCAGGGACAGGGGGATAGAGACCAGGCCGCTGTTCTACCCGCTGCACCTGATGCCGCCCTACAAAGGCGACTCCAGGGCCTTCCCGGTAGCCGAGGAGCTGAGCCGGAAGGGCCTGAACCTGCCCAGCGGGCCTCGAGTCGACGAGGAGGAAGTAAACCGGATCGCCAGCGCAGTGGCATCGCTGCGGGGGATCAGGGTATAGGAGGAATTTGAGAGTGAGCAGCAGGCTGTCTATCGTCATCCCCACCTATAACGAGGCGGGCAACGTTGCCCCGCTCATCGACCGCATCTTCAAGAGGATGAACGCCGAGGTCCCCTTGAGGAACGCCACCCAGGTGGTGGTCATCGATGACAACAGCCCCGACGGCACCGGGTCCATGTGCCTGTCACTCTCGGACAAGTACCCCGCGCTGAAGACCGTCATCAGGACTGACGCCAGGGGGCTGGGCAGCGCCGTGCGCCGCGGCATCCTGGAATCCGACGGAGATACGGTGGTGGTCATGGATGCCGACTTCAGTCACGATTGTGACGTCATTCCGCAGCTGGCCGCGGCCGTCGAGGCCGGCTCCGCCGATATCGTCATCGCCTCCCGCTATGTGAGCGGGGGCAAGATGGTCTCATCCGCCCACCTCAGCGCCGGCAGCCGGGCGCTGAATCTCTTCGTCCGCACCGTCCTGGGGATTCCGGTAAAGGACCTCACCGGCGGCTTCTTCGCCGCCAAGCGCCGGTGCCTGCAGGCCCTGGAGTCGGAGACCGTGTTCACCGGTTACGGCGACTACTCGTTCGCCCTGCTCTACAAGGGGTTCAAGCGCGGATTGCGCCTGCAGGAGATCCCCTTCGCCTATTACCCTCGCCAGGATGGGATGACCAAGACCAGGTACCTCAACGCAGGGTTGACCTATGCCAAGAGAGCCGTCAAACTCAGAATGGGTCTCCAGTAGGCCCGGGTACCGGGGTTCATCCTGACCGTGAGCTTTCTTCTCTACGACGACGCGGTCATAGCCAGGGGCATCAAGGGGGCGTACTCGGACGACGGGCCGGTGGCGCTGGGCCCCCTTGAGCAGCTGCTTCTCGGGCTGGCGAAGGCGGGCATGGCCATCTGCCAGTGCCTCATCTTCGTCATCTGCAAGATACCGGTGCTGGCCTCGCTGTTCGAGACCTTCGCCCGCGTCTACAGTCGCGGCGCCGCCGGGTTCTTTCTGCGGGGCGCCTACTACAAGACCAGGCTCAAGAGGATGGGGCGGAACGTATTCCTGGACGTGGGGGTCACCATCTGGCAACCGGGGAACGTGGAGATTGACGATGGCGCCCATCTCGACACATATGTCACCGTGCTTGGCGGCTGGGAGGGCCACGGGTGGGTGCGAGTGGGCAAATACGTCCACGTGGCCAGCTACTGCGTCCTGTCCGGCCGCGGAGGCCTGAGCCTTGGCGATTACAGCATGGTGGCAGCCGGCAGCAAGATCTACAGCGGCAGCAACTACCATACGGACCCGGCGCATCCGGACAGGCCGCTGTTGAGCATGTCGTCGGCGGCACCCCAGAGCATGCAGTATGTAGTGGAAGGGCCGGTTACCATAGAAGAGTACGCCTTCATCAGCCTCAATACGGTGGTCCTGCCCGGCGTGACCGTGGGAAAGGCCGCCGTGGTCGGAGCCGGCTCCGTGGTGAATGCGGACATCCCTTCTTTCACAGTCGCCGTGGGATCACCAGCGAGAGTGGTGAAGCAGAGACCAGGGCCCGCGGCGGTCAATCCCTGAGGCGATGATGGTATGGAAGTGCCTGGCCGGTGGAATACACGGCTCCGTGAAGACCGTCAGACGGCTGCTGCAGCACCGCTACTGCCCTGACGCATTTCTCATTCTGCTGCTGCTCGGGATCTCCCTCTACCTGATGCGCCCGCTGTTCGACTGGAGCACCAGGGCGCTGGCCAGCGACCTGCTGGGGTCCTGGGCATGGTTCTCCTGGCTGAAGGAGTCCCTCTTTGCCTTTCATCAGTTTCCCGCCTGGACCCCCCTCTGGATGAGCGGCATGCCCTTCTTCGGCATGGTTCCGCCCTCCGGGTTCTTCCTGGTCCTGCCGGCCTACCTGATCACCTCCGACATCCCTGCTGCCTACAACATCGCCACGATCGCGGCATTCTCGCTGGCCGGGCCGTCGATGTACCTGTACCTGAAGCACCTGACCGGGAGACGGCCGGCCTCCTTCCTGGGTGCTCTCCTGTATGTCATCCTGCCGGTCCACATCTGCTCCATGATGTTCTGGGGCCTGTTTGACATACTGTGGACCTACTCGCTCATCCCACTGGTCCTGCTGTTTACGGACAGGTTCCTCGATGGCAGGGGGCAGCTGAACCTGGTTGCCCTCGGCGTGTTGCTGAGCCTGGTGCTGACGCTGCAACTCGAGTACGCCTTGATCTTTCTTCTCTTCTATGTCTGCTACCTGGTCCTGGCCCTTTCCATCAGAAGAATCGGCCCTCGCTCCATGGCCGCGCTCGCGGGAAGGAGCAAGGCGGGGGTGGCCATCTGCCTGCTGGCCATGCTGGTACCCCTGTCTTTCTACGCCACTGCGCTGACTCAGTATCGCCATTTCGGCGGGCTGACCCCGACTGAGGTCGAAGCCGGCTTGAACTTCTGGACCTTCACCCACTTCAGCGACCCCTTCCAGGACCGGCTGGCCGGCGGCCTGCCGGGCTACTTCGCCGCCCCGCAGGCGGACTGCTACTCGGGCCCGCTGTCGTTCCTGGTCATACTGGCCGCCATAGCGGCCACGATGGTGGACAAAGAAGGCCGGCGGCCCCAGCTGCTGTTCTTCCTGGCGGCGGGCCTGGCCTCTCTGATCCTGGCCATGGGGCTGAGCGGCCCGCTGTTCCCGGCGCTGAGGAAGATGGTGCCGTTGCTGTCCGGGATGCGGATGCCGCTGCGGTTCTACTACATCTTCGCACTCAGCCTGCCCGTACTCCTGGCGCTCTCATCGGTCTCGCTGGGAAGATTGATGGCGACGGCCACCACCCGCCTGTCCCGCCTGCCGGCGCCGCGCCTTCTCACCGCAGCCGTGTCGGTCCTGCTGGTAGTTGTCCTGGTCATTGATTTCGGATCGTACTTCGATGTGTACCATGAACGAGTCCTGAACCGGCGCGCGCTGGACGGCCTCACCACCTTCCTTCAGGATAGAATAGAGGCAGATCATGCATCGACGGACAACATCGCCCGTGTCCTCATACTGCCCGAAATGGCCGGCCAGCCAGACCGGTTGGCCACCTTCGCCCAGGACGAGCCGGGCCGGACCACCATAGAGCTGGTGCAGTCCTGGCTACAATGGAGCAACTACCATGCAGCGGTGGCCTTCAACTCCACCATGTATGCCGGCATTACGGCCGACAATCAGACACTGGGTTTCTATGCGGAGTTGCTGGCGTGCGACTACATCCTGCTCTACGACGACAGGGTGCCGCACATCAGCGAAGATACTTCCCTCCCCAGCTACGCCCACCGGATGAAGGCTATGATAGACCCCTTCTGCTACGGCGAGTCGCCTGCCCTGGCCTACAGGGGGTCCCTGGAAACGGCGTACTGCTCGGTCTATCTCTACAGGATCATCAGGGGCGCATCCGACATGGCCAGGTTCCAGCCCCTGAGGGACACGCTTCTCTTCTGGGATGATGATCTGTATGCCTCGCAGTCGCTCTTCAAGCTCAGCAAGGCCATAAAGGCAACAGGAAGGGGGGCCATACCCCAGGATCTCTCCAGGAAGATGGCTGCTGTCTGGGGGGACAGCGGGCTGGCGGCGAGGTCCTGGTGTGATCCGGCCTTTGCCGGCGCGTTCGACTACCAGGGCGAAGTCCTTCTACTGCCCCGCGACCCGGCAGCCAGCCTGGTCCTGGAGGCGGAAGACTGTGTGTCAGATGGCTGGTCGGTGCTGGACAGGGAAAACGGCTTTCAGCTGCCCGGCTCCGGGCTTCACATGGCTATCGGTGATGTTACGCAGGCAGGCGACCAGCAGCTCAGCGAGAACTTCACTATCAGTACGGGCGGAGAATGGACGCTCAATGTCTGCTACATGGGCTGGTTCGACACCGGAGACATCGAGGTCCGCGTCGATGGCGGGCTCGTGGCCACTATCGACACCTACAGTGAGCGCATGGCCATGAAGAGCCAGGCCGTTCCCCTGTCTCTCGGCAGCGGAACACACGAGCTGGCGCTGGTGGGCCGGCACCATGATCGGGAGGTCCCGGGAGCATCGAACGGCAACTGGGTTGAAGTGGACAAGATCGTCCTGCTGAATGAGGCGGCCCTGCCCCACCTCGTGTCCCAGTCCAGGGACCTCTGGAGAAGGATATCCATGGTCTGCATTGGAGCCGGCGCCCCGCTCCAGTCCGTTGAAGCTGAAGACTGCGACGCCGAAGGCTGGTCGGAGGTCGACAGGGAGGGCACCTTCGGTGTGCCGACGTCGGGGTTCGCCATGGCCGTCCCGGATGTCACGCTGGCGGAGGATAACCAGCTCACATGGGCCTTCCTGACCGGCCTGGACGGCTACTGGACGCTGGAGGTGTCGTACCTCGCCTCTGACGATACCGGCACCATCGAGGTTTATGTTGACGGCGCCCTCGTCGACACAGTGGACACCTTCGGCACGGAGCTGGGGATGAAGACCCACACGGTCGACCTGTTCTTCCAGGCAGGCCTGCACCAGGTGAAGCTGGCCGGCCGGAGCAGCCCCCGGGACATAACCTGGGGCGCCAGGGGCCGCTGGGTTGAGGTCGACGGCCTGCTGCTGCGCGCCCACGGAGAGACCGCCGGGAAGGCCCGGGAGGCGACCCGGTTCTCGTCGTTCCAGCTCTCACCTGGAGGCGTCTCGCTGGACATCGATGCCGCCGAAGACGGCATCGTCTGGATCGCCTACTATGCCAATCCGTGGTGGAAGGTGTATGTGGACGGCCGCGAGGTCGAGGTGCTGAGGGTCGACGGTGCCTTCCCCGGGTGCAGCATCCCCCCGGGGCCGCATCAGGTCATGTTCGTCTGCAACTACCCCTCGCCGGCCAACCTGTTTTCGCTGGTGCCGGCATGAGCATGAACGAGCGCCAACAGAGGACGGCCATCGTGACCTACGCCAGGAACAGGATCGCGCTGGTGATCTGCCGCAGCCTGGCGCACAGAGGAGTCAGGGTCATTACGGCGGACAGCATCCGCCCGGCCATGACGTCCTTCTCGCGTTACTCCAGCGGGCACTTCGTGTATCCCTCACCCATGCAGCGCCCCGCGGATTTCGTGGCCCATCTGGCCTCGAAGGCCAGAGAGCACGGGGCCAGCCTGGTGATACCGTCGCACGAGGAGACCTTCGTTCTGGCGCAGCATCGCCGGGCCCTGGAGGAGCAGGGGATCTCGGTGCCGGTTACGGACTACGACACGATACTCAAGGCCCACGACAAGGCGCAGTCCGGTCCAATGGCGCGCGATCTGGGGATTCCCACGCCCAGGACCTGGCATCCGGCCACGGCGGAAGAGGTGTCCGCGATTGCCCGTGAGGCCGAGTTCCCTCTGGTGATCAAGCTGAGAAAGGGCAGGGGCTCAATTGGCCTGGCGTACGTTCGGTCGGCCGCGGAGCTGGAGACGGTCTTCCGGACCACGGTGGCGGAGTTCGGCCTGGGCCCCGGCCGTTATCCCCTGGTGCAGCAGTGGATCGATGGGAACGGCGTGGGGGTGTCGATGCTGTATGATCGTGGTCAGCCCAGGGCCACGTTCACCCATCTGAGATTGAGGGAGTACCCCACCACGGGCGGCACCAGTGTGGAGAGGATCAGCATCCGGTGTCCCGAGGCGGAAGAATGTGCCCGGCGCCTTCTTTCGCACCTGAACTGGCACGGAGTGGCCATGGTGGAGTTCCGCATCGACAGGAGGTCGCAGAAGCCGTACTTCCTGGAAATCAACCCCAGGTTCTGGGGCTCCCTGAACCAGGCGGTTCAATCCGGGGTGGATTTCCCTCACCTGTTGTACCAGATCGCCATCGGGCAGCAGATTGAGCCCGTCCTTGATTACAGGCTGGGCGTACGTACCGTGTGGATATACGGCTACCTCAGGGCCCTTATCGACGCGCTGGGCACTGCCGGCCGATGGCGGGCGCTGGGGGACCTGCTGCATCCCAGGAGGGTCCACTTCGATGATTTCTGGTGCCGGGACCCGCTGCCGTTCGCGGTCGAGCCGCTGTTTGCCCTCAAACAGCTTGTTACCAGGGGTAAGCTGACATTCGAGACTGATGACGAAGCCGTCGAGAACACCCGTTTCTAGCGCGGCAGCAAGAGCGGAATTGGTCCTCCGGTCCCGACTGGATGTGACCGCCACTCTGGCTGCGCTCATGGTGCTGCTGCTGCTGGTCTTCTGTCATCCGCGCCAGCCGTTCGCCGGCCTTCTGGGGGTCCTCTTCGCGGCATCGATGGCTGCCCTGGCGGCGGTCCGCGACGCAGACCGCCGCCTCATCCATGCCGTGGCGCTGGCCGCCATCCCGGTCTATCTCTATCTCCTCTTCAACAGGTTCGCTTTCGCCCCCGCGGCGGACACCTGGTACTACTCAGGCACCGCGGAGATGGTCAGGCGGGGAGACTTCCTGCCGGGCAGCCTGCTGCCCCTGGACCCGTTCGTGAACATGGGCCAGCCGACCTGTTCCCAGTCATTCATGGGATACGCCGTGGGGGCCGCAGCCAGGGCCCTCGACATGGACACGCTGACGGCGTTCCTTCTCTCCGGCCTGCCCGTGCTGGTGCTGCTCATCTACGGCATATACAAGCTCTTCAGCTACTCGTTCACACCAAAGCACGGCCTCTTCGTGGCCATCACCTATATCTACGTCTTCATCTGGCATACCCCGAACTTCTGGACCTCGACACCGGTTACATACCCCATGGAGCTGCTGACGATGAGCTGGCCGCCGGTCCAGGTGCAGGCGTTCATCATCTGGATGCTCTACTTCGCCATCAAGGGGGTCAGGGAGGGCCGCAACGTCGACCTCATTCTCTGCGGGGCATTCTGGGCCCTGGCGATGTGGACCAGGACCTGGGCCTACCTCGCCCCCGTCCTCCTCCTGGGGCTGGTCCCCGGCCAGGTGGCGGCCCTGCGGGCATCTGGCCAGGCAGCCATGGGAAGAGCCGCCTTCCTGAGACGGCTGCTCCTTCCCTACGTCAAGATAGGTCTGGCCGGCATCATTCTCTCGTTGCCGGCGGTGCTGGTCTACAGGCTGGCGGGCGTCGAAATGCCGTTCTGGACTCTGGGCATAATGGGGCTCAACTCGCTCGCGCTCTGGCCATCGTTCTTCGGATGGACAGCCCTGGTGCTGGGGCTGGCCGGCCTGGCATACTGCGTGATCAATTGGGTCAGGGTGCCTCTGTGCGCGGTCCTCATCCTGTGGCTGGCGATCAGCATCATCGGCTCGGTGCCCAATCCCATCCCGCTGACCTGGAAGTGGGGGTACAACCTGAACGCCGTGAGGCTGCTGGCGCCTCTGGGTCTGGTATCGCTGGTGCAGTACACCTGGGGCCTCGGCCGGAACAGACTGGCGGCTCCGGCCAGGGCCGCTGCGCTGGCCGCGTGCGCCATCATCCTGGTCTTCGCCGGCTCCAGGTCAATGGACTTCCTGGCGCAGTCGAGGGAGGGCTTGCTGATCGGGTGGTCCGGCTTCAGCCAGGGCCCGCTCTACAGCGCGCTGGCTGCCAGCGGGCCCACGTTCCCATACGAGATCCTGCTGTGGCTCAACGAGCACGGAAACGGCGACGACACCGTGGCCTGCGATTCCATGTACGTCTCGATGCACGTCCATCCCTACACGCCATGCTACCCGGCCAGCATGGCGCCGGCGTTCTTCAGCTACATCGGCGACCCGGTTGAGCAGTGGCAGCGCTGGGAGTCGATCGATTTGGCGTTGAATCATCCGGCCGAGGCTGATGCGGTGTTGGAGTGCCTCTCCCGGTACGGGGTATCCTATGTCCTGCTGGTCGGGCACCGGCCAGATGAGCTGCCCCAGTACCAGTCCCCCATATTCGAAATCATGGTTCAGGAAAGGGGCGCCACCCTGATGGCGGTGCACTACCCCGAGGCAACGCAGACGTGAACACCCGGCGGAAGGGCCTGACCGGCATCCCCCATCGGCTCGCGGGCTGGAGGTACAGCGCCGATGCAGTCCTGGTGCTGCTGCTTACGGGGTTCTCCCTTTTCCTGGCGCGGTTCCTGTTCCACTGGCATTCCGACGTCCTGGCCAGCGACCTCTCCGGCACCTGGGCCTGGTTCTTCTGGTTCAAGGAGTCCCTGGTTACCTTCCACCAGGTGCCCAGCTGGAGCCCGCTCTGGCTGGGGGGCATGCCCTTCACCGGCATAGTGCCGCCAGGCGGGTACATCACTGCCCTCCCCTGCTATCTCATCACGGGAGACATCCCGGCAGCATACAACCTGTCCATGGCCCTGCTCTTCTCGCTGGCCGGCGCATCGATGTACGTCTACCTCAAGCATGTCAGCGGGAATCGTCTGATCTCGTTCGGCGGGGCGCTGATCTACGTCATTCTGCCGGTACACAGCTGCTCCATGATGTTCTGGGGCCATCACGAGATCATCAGCGCCTACGCCATGGTGCCGATGGTCCTTTACCTCACTGATCGTTTCCTGGACCGCAACGGGCGCATCACCCTTATCTTGCTGGGGCTGGTGGTCAGCCTGGTCCTGCTCCTCCAGATTGAGTACGCGCTCATCTTCCTTCTCTTCTACATCTGCTACCTGATCTTCTCCCTGGCCGCCAGGAGGATCGGCCCGCGCACTATCATGGCCATGGCCAGGAGGAACAAGATCGGTTTCGCCCTCTGCCTGCTGGTCCTTCTCATCCCCTTCGGCTTCTACGTCACCGTCCTGCTCAACTACAGCGATTTCAGCAGCCTGACCGAAGAACAGGTCAGCGGCGGGCTGCCGGTGTACACCTTCCAGCATTTCGGCCAGCACTTCCAGGAGAGGCTGCCCGGCAGCCTGCAGTCTTTCCTGGCGACGCCCCGGACGGAGTGCTACTCCGGAGGCGCCTCCTTCGTAATCCTGCTCGGGGCCACGGTGGCGGTGCTGCTGGACCGCGGCCGGCGGCGGAACGAGCTGCTCTTCTTCCTGATAGCCGGCATGGCCTCCCTGATTCTCTCCATGGGGGTCTACGGGCCGTTGTTCCCCGCGCTGAAGGGGGTGATCCCGTTCTTCTCCGGCATGCGGGTGCCTCTACGCTTCTACCACATCTTCGCCCTGTGCCTGCCCGTCCTGTTTGCGCTGACGTTCCTCTCGCTGCGGGGGATGGTATCCAGGCTCCCCAACCTTGCGGTCCGCAGGCAGAAGGTGCTGGTGGCCGGCGTTCCGCTCATCTTGCTGGCCGCCCTGGTCGTGGATCTCAGCCCCTATTTCGACTTCTACCGGCACCGGGTGCTGAACAGAGACCAGTTCACGGCCATCGCCAGCTTCCTCCACGAACGCGTCAGGAAAGACAGCCCGCCGGCCGGTGAGCCGGTCCGGGTTCTGGTCCTTCCGGACGGGGCCGATCCTGATCGTCTGGCCACGTTTGAAACCCATGATGGCGACCAGTTCACCATCGAAGTCTCTCAGACCTGGCTGACATGGGACCAGTACCAGGGTGCATCGGAGTTCGACTCCACGGTCGACCGTCTCATCCTCCGCGGTGCAGACCACATGGCCTTCTACTCGGACCTCCTTTCCTATGACTACGTCTTGAGGTACCGGCACCGGCTGCTGCCGGCCGGCGCCGATCCGACCTACCTGCGCCTCATGGACGAACTGGACCAGATTGTGGACGCCGTCTACGATGACGAAATGCGCATCCTGCTGTATTGCGGCTCCCTGGGTACAGACTACTACGAAGTGCGGCTCTACAAGGTGAACCGGGATGTCCTGAGCAACGCCCGGTTCCACGAATCCGGCCGCACCCTGTTCGTTGACAGTGGTGATCTGTATTTCTCGAATACCCTGTGGGAGATCTACGACGCCATTGGCGGACGGGCTGATCCAGCCGTCTTTCTCAATAGCGTGGCAGCCGTCAGTGCGCCGGGAGGACTCCCCGAGGCCGTGCGCCAGAACATGGCGGACATCGCGGGCCTCTGCTACCACGGCCGGAAGGCCATCCTGCTCTCCGACGACCCGCTGGCCGGCCGGATCCTTTCGGCGGAAGGCGCCGACGCCAATGGCTGGACTGACTGCGAGACGCCGGACACACTGGGATTCCCGGGCTCCGGTCTGAACATCGGAGTCAGCGACGCGGCCGCCATCAAGGGCAACTACCTGTCCCTTCCCTTCAGCGTCGCCAGTGAGGGCGACTGGTTGCTCACCCTGGACTACTTCTCGGGCCAGGACGCCGGGATGCTGGACGTGCTGATTGACGGCCGGCTGGTGGCCACCATCAATGGCTACGGCTCGAGGGACTCCATGGAGCAATGGTCGGCCACGCTGGCCCTGACCAGCGGGCAGCACCAGCTGAGGTTCGAGGGCCGGTGGAACCCCCTCACCGCAGCGGCGGGGATTGTGCGCAACCGCGTCGAAGTGGGACGCATATCACTGCTGAACGAGAAGAAGATGCCGGAGATACTGGCCCGCTCCCGGATGCTGTGGGACAGAGTGCACCAGGCCCTGGAAAGCAATCCCGCCCCCGGCCTGGTATCCGGCTTCAGGTGTTCCCCCACGGGGGTCTCCCTGGACATCAACGCCGCCGGTGAGGGGATCCTGTCGGTCGCCTACTACTACAACCCGTGGTGGAAGGTGTTTGTCGATGGCGAGGAGACCGGCGTGATAAGGGTCAACGGCGTATTCCCGGGATGCCTGATCCAGGGCGGGCAGCACCACGTGGAGTTTGTCTGCGACTATCCGACCATAAGCAGCCTACTTGGCCTGGGGAGGTAGCCTGAACGATGGAGCTGGCGGCATATATCACACCCCCGATACTGATAGCGGCATATACATTGCTGAGCATCATCTTCCGCTGGAGTCCCCGGATTCCCCTGGCCGGGGCCTTGGTTCTTCTGGTGGCCGCCGGGCTGACCTTCCTGTTTGGAGCACAGCGAGTAGCCGACCATCTCGCCTTCTCCGTGTTCTACTGTCTCCTCTCCGGAGCTATCCTGCTGGCGGTGAATCGCATCAGGGAGGGCTATCGAGAGTAGCAGGCCCATGCTGCGCAGAATGAGGCACATCCTGGCCACCCGCCGGTCGGCGGACATCGCGCTGCTGGTTGTCATCACGCTCCTGGCAACCCGGGGCTGGCTCAACCTGCAGATGCCCACCGGCCATGATGCCATGGCCGACATGCTGGTCGCCCGTGGGGCCAGCGAGTCCCTTTTCGAGTACCAGGTCTTCGGTGGCTGGAACGGCGACTGGTACCTGGGCTACCCCCTCTTCTCCGTTCACCCCCCGCTGGTGCACCAGCTGATCATCGCCTTCAGCTTGCCCTTCGGCTGGATACTGGGCACCAAGCTGCTGTACCTGTCTTTCTTCATCCTCTCGGGGGTGTTTGCCTACCTCTATGTCTTCGACCTCACCAGGAGCCGGCCGGGCGCTTTTGCCGCCGGACTGGCCTATGTCTTCCTCCCCTACCACATACTCGAGGTGGCCTTTGAGGGGCACCATGGCGTTTTCGGACTGCCATACATGCTGACCCCGCTGGCGCTCCTGTGCCTGGAGAGGCTGGTCCGCCAGCCCAGCGCCGGCTGGGTCCTGGCCAACGCCGCGCTGCTGTCCTGCCTGACGTTGACCTACCCGCAGGTCCTCCCTCTCTTGATTGGCCCGTTCCTGGTGGCGTACCTGGCGCTGCGCCTCTACTGGGAGCGAAGGAAAGGTGGAGCCTACCTCAAGAAGGCCGTCGCCGGCTCCGTGGCTACCTTCTGCCTGACGCTGATGTTGACTTCGTTCTGGTGGCTGCCCCTCCTGTCGGAGATCCGCTATTCGGCCGCTACCTCATTCACGCCGGATGCCTCCCTGAATTTCAGCGCCACGTTCTGGCAGGCAGTGACCCTGCGCCCCAGCTTCTGCTGTGCCCGCGCCAGCGCCTACGGCGCGTCAGGGAATGCCTTCAAGGAGATGCTGCGCCTGCTTCCCTTCCTCCTGGTGGCGCTGGGCGCCGCTCTCAACTACCGCAGCCGGTATGTGTGGTTCTTCTCGGGTTCCATCCTTTTCGCCATTCTGCTGGCCATGGGCCAGGGTTCACCCGTTGACCTGTTCAGCCTGGCGCACCGCTGGGTCCCCCTGTTCTCCGGCCTGAGAACCCCCTGGAGGTTTCTGCTCTTCGCCAGCTTGGCTTACTCCGTCCTGATTGGATTCTGCGTCAAGAGCTTGACAGGGCAACTGGGCAGAATCCGCCTGCCGGAAGGGGCCAGACCTGTCGCGGCCGCGGTCGTCGCCGGCCTGCTCTGCCTCACGGTGGTGGGGACTACGTGGGTGGAAACCAGGGCCGCCTTCAGGACGTTCAGCCTGACCGCCGAACAGGAGGGGGTCTTCGAATGGCTCAAGGAGCAGCAGAGCGGCGATGCCCGGGTGGCCAGCCTTCCATTCAGCACCTGGACACACAGCGACGAGTATGGATGGGTGGTCAGCCCGGTCCACTGGGTCTACCTGCACGGCAAGGACGATGCCTATGGAGGTGTCCCGGCCGCCGCCACGGCATACGCCGGCGACGCTCTGGACCACCTGACGAACAGACAGCTCAACGGGTCCAGCATAGACCGGTGGCTGGACCTCTACGGCGTGCGGTACGTGCTGATAGACAGAACCGATCCGGCCAGCGCCGGCATATCCCTGGGAGAAGGCTTCCGGCTGATACGGCCCGGAGCGGCCATGGATGTGTATGAGAACAGCTCCCCCGGGCCCAGGCTCTTCTCCGTTTCGGCCGCGGACCAGCGCCACATCGCTCTCTGGACCGGCGACGAAATCAGGGCGGCCCCGGCATACGGCGAGATGCCGCTGGCATTCTCGCTCGACGAAGCGCACGCTCTCTCCGGGGGCCGTTCGCTCAAGACCACCTTTCGGTTCGCCCACCCGGGACCGCAGCGGTCAGGGCTGGCCATCGACCTGGGCGGCATCCCGCTTGACGGCGACGATGCGCTCCGGCTGGAGTTCTACAGCGAATCCCCTCTGCCCGACGTGGGCATCAGCCTGGACGTCCTGGAGTCGGATGGCAGCCGCTACGGTCTGGACATGGACCGGATCGATGGCATCAGCGCCGGCTGGAACGAGATCGAGATCCCCCTGTCCCTCCTGCTGCTGAGGGACTCCGACGATGAGGACCATCTCCTGGACCCGGATCAAGTGGCCACCCTGTGGCTCGGCGCCTTCGAGATTGGCGAAAAGGGCCACGGGCAGGATGTCGACCTCTATTTCGCCGCCGTTTCCGCCGTCTCCCAGAAGATGGATACTGTCGAGTATTCGAGGACCGGCACCGGGCGCTACCTGGTGCACATCGACAGCAGCTCGGCCTTCAAGCTGGTCCTGGCGGACTCCTACTATCCCAGCTGGGTGGCACGGTCAAATGGTGAGACGATCCGCTCCGAGATCACCTACCAGTCTCTCAACGGCTTCGACCTTCCGGCCGGAGCCTACGATGTCACCCTGGAGTTCACGCACTCCCGGTTGCGGAACGCGGGGGCTGTCATCAGCATCATCACCCTGCTGGCACTGCTGGCGCTCAGCGCCCTGGTCCTGGGAACAGAACTGCGGCGCAGACGTCTCAATTCTCAGGGAAGCTCTCACGGCAACCGGGCGTGAAGGAGGGTACGGGCATGAAGATGAGGTCGGTCCTGCCAGTGCTGCCGGCGCTGCTCCTGCTGGCTATCGTGCTGCCATTCTCGGCGCAGGCAGCCGTTGTCAGCCTCGACGGATGGGGGTGGCAGAACCCCGTCCCGCAGGGCAATTCCCTTTATTCTATCTGGGGCACGTCGTCCTCCGACGTTTTCGCCGTCGGCGACAGCGGCACCATCCTGCACTACGCCGGTGATCAGTGGCGCGCCATGGACAGTGGCAGCAGCGCTGATCTGCTCGGCGTCTGGGGAAGCTCATCGACGGATGTCCTGGCCGCAGGCAGCGGAGGCGCGCTGCTTCACTACGACGGCCATACCTGGACTGCTGCCAGCGCCGGGACAACCGCCAGCTTCTCCGCTATCTGGGGCAGCTCCTCCACCAGCGTCTTTGCTGTCGCCGAGAGACAGGTCTGGAGCTACGACGGCGGCGCCTGGGGCCTTTCTGACAACAGCTCCCCGGCGCCGCTCTACGCCATCTGGGGGTCCTCCGCCAGCGACGTCTACGCGGTGGGCGGAAGCGGGGCCATGACCAGGGTTATCCCCAGGACCAGCGTCATCATGCACTATGACGGGACTTCCTGGAGCCAGATGGCCAGCCCCACCACCAATGCGCTCTATGCAGTGTGGGGGTCCTCTCCGTCAGACGTCTTTGCCGCGGGATACTACGGGACCTTGCTGCACTACGATGGCACGGCCTGGGCCCGGATGCCGGGCCCCACCTGGCACGATATCGAGGACATCTGGGGCACGTCGGCCGGCGATGTCTTCGCCGTGGACAACTACGGCGGCATACTCCACTACGACGGCAGCGTGTGGAGCGGACCGGAGATGGCCGGCGATTCGTACCTCTATGGCGTGTGGGGGAGCGCCTCGAATGATGTCTTCGCCGTCGGAGACGATGGAGCCCTGCTCCACTTCGACGGCCATTCCTGGAGCCACATCTCATCCATAGTCACCCGTGGCTGGCTGCAGGACGTCTGGGGCAGCTCCGGCAACGACGTCTTCGCCGTGGGTGCCCAGGGGACCATCCTCCACAACGACGGCACCGCCTGGAGTCCGATGCCCAACACCACTCCCAACCCGCTGCTCTGGCTCTTCGGCGTCTGGGGCTCTTCCGGGGCCGACGTCTACGCGGTGGGAGGGTCGGGCGTCGTCCTCCATTATGACGGCACGGCCTGGAGCCAGCAGGCGATCAATGCCAGCAGCCGCCTCTGGGACGTCTGGGGGAGCTCGGCCTCCGACGTCTTCGCCGTGGGGAACGAGGGGGTGATACTGCACTACGACGGCACCGCCTGGACGCCGATGGCCAGCGGGACTACCAGCGGCCTGACCGCCGTCTGGGGGAGCTCTCCCACGGACGTTTTCGCCGTGGGAGACCTCACCATACTGCACTACGACGGCACTGCCTGGGCCCCAATGACCAATGTCGACCGCGGGCTCTTCGCCATCGAAGGCGTGTGGGGGACGTCCTCATCCGACGTGTTTGCCGCCGGCGGAGGATGCATACTTCACTACAACGGCGTCAGCTGGACCACCGCCCTAAACACGGACGCGGCCAGTTTCAGCGACATCTGGGGCAGCTCCGGCACGGACGTCTTCGCCACCAGCCACACCTTCTTCACCGTGTACCACTACGACGGCGCTACCTGGAGGGCCATGTCAACCGGCTGCACCAACATCCTTCTCGGCCTGTGGGGCAGCTCGGCGAACGACGTATTCGCGGTGGGCAGCCAAGGGGCCATCCTGCACTACCGGGACTATCGGGCGCCCCAGGGCCAATCGCCAACTGAGCCAGAGGGCGAAGCCGGGGCTCCCTCTCGGGCCTGGATCTGGGCCTGCGCCGGCCTGGGGGCGGCCGCCGTCATCATCGCCGCCCCGGCGGTCTACCTCACTGTGGGGAGGAGGCGCTGATCAAGCTGCCTGGCCCTGCCGGACGGTGCGCCGCTCATGGTCATTGGAGACTCTGATCAAACAGGCACATGCTGAAGGAGGCCCGCCGTGCTGAAGAAGGGTGCCATCATGGCCTGCAGCCTGCTCCTGTCGCTCGCCTGCTCCGTCCTGTTCTGGTTCAGTGCGGGCTTTGGGGGCAGCCTTGACGCGGTGAGCGCGGCGGAGACCGGCGGCTCATACGTCATCTACACTGACGGTGAGACCGTGACCGCCACGGATGTTCGCACTGGCGCGCTGGCCTTCCAGGGGGGCGATGCCCAGGCCGTCATCCAGAGCGCCATCGACGCCCTGCCGCAAGAGGGCGGACAGATCACCATCGGCCGGGGCACCTATATCCTGGAACGGCCCATCCGGATCCAGACCAGAGAGGGCATCAGCCTGGCAGGGGAAAACTGGCGGTCCACCACCCTCCGGGCCGCCGGGGACAACGACATCCTGGTTATGGACGGCGCCTGGTTCTGCCAGATCACCGACCTGTACCTTGACGGCGCCAGCCAGCCCGTCAACGGCCGCTACGGAAGGGGCCTGTACTTCGGCCAGACCGATCCCGAGGGCAACCAGCTCAACATCTTCAGTAACCTGTTCTTCTCCGACTGCCGCATCGCGCTGGCCGATGACTTCGACGGCGGGGACACCTCGTGTGACAACCTCTTCACCAACATCAAGATCTTCAACTCCAGGTACTGCGACGTCAGGCTCTGGGTGACCAACGAGGGGTACTGGAACTTCGAGTACATCGAGGTGGACCACATCGAGGTGGACAATGACCCGGCGCAGCCGGCGGTCATATTCAAGGGCTTTCACGGCGTGGGGCTGGACGAGTTCGGGATGCTTGACTGGGCCGGCGACGGCCTGGTGTTCAAGGAATGCGCCTTCATCTCTATATCGGCCTGCGACTTCGACCATGGCCTGGGCAGCGGCATAGTCATGAAGGACTGCCAGCGGATCAAGATCACCGACACCAGGGTGGCCTCGACCTGCATGGGATCGCCGCCGCCTCAGGAGGCCGCAGGGCTGGAGCTGGACGGCTGCAGCTACCTCAACTTCTCCAACCTGCTGGTGGGAAGCACGGAGGGCGAGGGCTGCCCTGCCATCGCTCTTCTGGCCTGCCACTACGGCAACCTGACCAACATCATCTCGACGTACAACTCGGGGAGCGCCCTGTACATCCTGGACAGCGACCACATCAACGTGGGCTACTCCGTCTTCGACCATAACGGAGCCTGGGGCGTCGAGGAGGCGGGGGAGAGCCATCGCAACATCATCAGCGGCGTGCAGGCCCTGGGAGAAGAAGGAGGCATCTCGTGGTGTGGCGAATCCACCGTGGTGCGGGAGAGCTGGTCCAACGAAGAGTGGATCGACGGGCCATCCGGGGACTCCGGGCCGGCCCGCTCCGGATCCGGCTTTCCGGGCTGGGCCTGGGGACTGATCGGGGCGGGGGCGGCGGCCGTTCTGTGCGTCCTGGCATACCTCCTGATGCGCGTGACCTCCGCCTCTCGGACAAAGGGGGCGCCCCGGGCGTGATGGCGCCGCGGCAAGCGCGCCGCCGGCAGGAACCGGCATCGGATCCAGCGCTGGAACACCAGGGAAAGGCCTCCATTGAGGGTTTGAGTCAGCATCCACGACTAATGTCTGGAGGCGTATCCGGACCTCACGACAGGTATTAAAGAGATCAGCACGCGACGGCGCTGAAGCGCTGCCTGTACCTGGTCACTTGGGCAGCGTGGAGTCAATAGTGAAACCGGCCTGGCGAGGCTGGTTTCTTCTTTTCAGGGGGCAGGAATGGGTAGGAACATACTGGCAGGACTCATGGCCATGGCCCTGGCGGGCCTTCTGCTGGGGGCTTTGGGGATGCCCGCCGCGCCGGCGGCGGCGGCCGAGGGTTCAGTCACCTACTATGTCAGCCCCTCTGGGGACGATGCCGGCGGCCAGGGCACCGAGGCCAGCCCCTGGCGGACCATCGGGTACGCCGTCTCCCGGGCGGCGGCCGGAGACACGGTCAAGCTGATGGACGACGATAACGAGGCCACCGATGACTATGTCGAAGAAGTGACGGTCGACAAGACCCTCACCATAACTAGGTACAATGGCAGCGGGGCGAATCCCCAGGTGCGGGGCCTGGGCAACTACGCGCCGGTATTCAGGATATCGGGTGACAACATCACCCTGCGCGGACTGGATATCTACGCCGGGTCGGTGCAGGAGGTCAAGACTGAGGCCACCAGGAACAACGGAATAGCCCTGGAGTCCTGCCGGGGCTGCTCTGTAGCGGACAATCGCGTAGGCTGGGACTCGAATCACTCTGCCGGAGGCTGGTTCGCCGTTGAGGTCACCGGAGGAGAAGGCAACAGCTTCCGCAACAACAGCATTCGATACTTCGGCATGGCAGGCATCTTCTTGAACGCCAGCGACGGCAATACCATCCGCGGCAACACCCTCTGCGATTCGCTCTGGTCGCAGGGTTCGGCGATATTCGTGCAGGACGGGGAATCAAACACCATAACCCGAAACACCGTCATGCACAACATGTGCACCGGCATGATCTCGGGCGGACGAGATAATCATATTTACCTGAACTGCCTGTACGACAACCTGGGCCTGACCAGCGGCCAACCCAACGCCTGTGGTGGCGGAAGCGAGAACCTCTGGCATTCGCCGCAGGAGCTGACCTACATCTACAATTCGGTGGAGTACACTGGATTCCTGGGCAACTACTATGGAGATTATGCCGGCAGGGACGATGGCAGCGGCGGCAGAACGGCCGGTGACGGCGTGGGTGACACCGGGCCGTATTCCTTCATGGACGGCAGTGACCCCTATCCGCTGACCGACATATCGGTCGACGCCTATCGGCTTCCTGGTGACCAGCCTCCACCACCCCCGGCCGTCTCAGCTCCCGTGGCCGGGTTTTCAGCCTCAGCCGCCTGGGGTGTGGCTCCATTCACCGTGGTCTTTTCCGACGAATCAGATGGTGAGAGGATAGAATCCTGGCTCTGGGACTTCGGCGATGGGGTCACCAGCAGCTGTCAGAACCCTTCCCACATGTACCAGACCATGGGCGCCTACTCCGTGTCCCTGACCGTCGCCAACAGCGGCGGAAGCCATAGCGCAGTGAGGGAGGACTGCATTCTGGTCATCGACGATCTGGCATGGCACGCAGCGCTGGGTGACTTGCCGTTACCGACCGGCACTGAGGAAGCCAAGATTGTCGCCCCTGCCGAAGGCGAGCTTGAGGATACCGGTATCATGGTCCAGCGAACGTCATCCAGCACGCCGGCCTGCTACGGCTATGTTATGCTCGGGTCAGCCAACACCCTCTATCGATTCAGCGGCACCTTCTTCAGGGTTGAGGGCGCGGAGAACATGGCCGGGGGAGCGGCCATCTGCGTTGAGTACTCGGAAGCCGACCTGGCCGCCGCGGGCGGAGACCCCGACAGGCTCACGCTGTCCCGGTACGATGAGCCCAGCGGCCGGTGGCTCATCGCCCAGACAACGGTGGACAGCACCGCCGGGAGACTCACCACCATCAGCAGCCATTCCGGCAGGTGGGCCGTTATGGCTGCGGCAGACCCTGCCGCAGACCCCTCCGGGTTCCCGCGCTGGGGCTGGATGCTGGCGGGATTGGCGGCCATAGCCACCGCCGGGGCGATCATGGTCATGCTCCGGCGCCGGCCGTACGGGCGGCATGGGCTGTCCCTATTCGTGCTCCTGGCCCTCGTTCTAAGCATCTGCGCGATCGGCCGGCCGGGTCCAGCGGTGGCGGCCACAGCCTCCCGCACCTACTATGTCGGCCCCTGGGGCGACGACAGTGCCGGGCAGGGCACCGAGGCCAGCCCCTGGCGAAGCGTCGGCTATGCCGTTTCCCGGGCGGCGGCCGGTGACACCATCAAGCTGATGGACGATGACAACGAGGCCACCGATGACTACGTCGAAGATATAGCAGTGGACAGGGGCCTCAGCATAAGGAGATACAACAACAGCGGCCCCAATCCGCAGGTGAGGGGGCTGGGAGGAAGAAGTCCTGTATTCCATGTTGCCGCTGACGGTGCGACCATCGCCGGCCTGGACGTCTATGCCGTGCCTGTAGACGGGGACGGATTTCCCGTTTCGATCGAGTTGGCCTATTGCCGCGGGTGCAGAATAGAGAACAACCGGTTAGGCTGGGACTTGAACCACCTCGCCGGGGGAGCGGCCGCCATCCGAATCATGGGGGGCGGAAACCACCAAATCCGCGGCAATACCAGCAAGTACTACGGGATGTACGGGGCCTATGTCTGCGGCAGCGATTCCAATATCATCAACAACAACGCCTTCTCCAACTCGCGATTCGTGTGGGGAGCGGGAATCTGGCTGCACGGCTCGCCGTCCAATACCGTGATAGGAAACAGTCTTTCTCAGAACTTGTCTCCGGGCCTGGTCGTCTACCTGGACTCACCGGGCAATCTAATCTACCTTAATCGGATCTTCGGCAACGCGGAGGAATCGGGCTACAAAGGCAGCGCCAGTGAGAGCATCTGGCACTCCCCCGAGCCGCTGACCTACATCTACAAAGGCGCCACACACACCGGGTACCTGGGCAACTACTACGGCTGTTGGTACGCCGATGATGGCCGCAGTGGCGGAATTGCCGGTGACGGAGTCGGGGACGCGGACCAGCCCTGCCCTGACAATGACGGGCCCTGGTGCTACCCCCTGATCGACGGGTCCCCCGACGCCTACCGTATTCTGGGGGAGGACACCCCTACTTCTGCCCCTGTGGCCGTTTTCTCGGCATCAGCTACCTGGGGCGTAGCCCCGTTCACCGCCGTGTTCCACAACGAATCCGACGGAGGCGAGCTGACCTCGTGGCAGTGGGACTTCGGCGACAATTGCACCAGCAGCTTCGAGAACCCTTCCCACACCTACGTGGCCATGGGCGTATACACCGTGACCCTGACGGTGGCCAACGGCGCCGGAGGTGACGAAGTCACCAGGGAGCAATACATCCTGGTCCTGGACAACGCCACTTGGCAGAGGGTGACGGGCAGATGATACGGCTGACCCTGCTGGCAAACGCTTGGGTCTAGCCCCGCGCCGGGATGGCTGCAGCGACCCTCCTCGTCACGGCCCCGGCTTTCTGCGCCCGGTGGCGCGGCAGAAGGACCCCGGTCTGAGGGCCCCTGGGCACACGTTGCCCGCCACTGCTCTTCTGCGATAAGATAGGGCATTCTCGATGGCCTCGGCAGCGAGCGCACAATGGCAGAAAACAGACTCCTCACCGTAGTCATCCCGGCCCTCAACGAAGAGCAGGGCATCGAGCAGACGATCAGGTCCGTCCCCCGGGGGGCCATCCGGAGCCTCGGCTACGATGTCCAGGTGCTGGTGGTGGACAACGGCTCGACGGACCGGACCGCGGAGATATCCCGGCAGGCCGGGGCCGACGTGGTGCCGCAGCCGGTCCGCGGCTACGGCAGCGCGCTGAAGAAGGGATTTGCCGCCGCCGCCGGGAGCGTGATCGTGACCGCGGACGCCGACGCCACCTACCCCCTGGAGGCCATCCCTTCGCTCCTGGAGACGCTGGACCGCGAGGGGCTGGACTTCATTTCCACCAACCGCTTCACCCGCCTGGACCGCTCCGCCATGCCCCCGCTGAACCGGGCCGGCAACCGGCTGCTTTCTCTGGCCACCACGGCCCTCTTCAGGATCCGCATCGAAGACGCCGAGTCCGGCATGTGGCTCTTCCGCAAGTCGCTCCTGCCGCGGCTCAGGCTCCACTCGGACTCCTGGCCGCTGTCCCACGAGATCAAGATAGAGGCCTGCTACTACAGCGGCTGCCGCTGGAAAGAGGTGCCCATAGAGTACCGGGCGCGCGTGGGCCAGACCAAGCTGTCCAACGCCTGGAAGGTGGGCATCATCGACCTGCTGCACATCACCAAGAAGAGGGTGGTGCGGTGAAGCTGGCCCTGGTGTACGACGTGGTGCACCCCTACGTCGCCGGCGGGGTGCAGAAGCGGAACTGGGAGCTGGCCCGCCGCCTGGTGAAGAAGGGCCACCAGGTGACCATCTTCGGCATGAAGTACTGGACGGGCGCAGATGTCGTCTACCGGGAGGGGGTCCGGTTCCGGGGAGTCTGCCCGCCGCAGCCCCTCTTCACCGAAGGCCGCCGCTCCATCAAGGGGGCCCTGTACTTCGCCATCCGGCTGCTGCCGCCCCTGCTGAAGGAGAGGTTCGACGTTGTGGAGGTGGCCAATTTCCCCTACTTCCCCTGTTTCTCGGCGTGGATTTGCGCCCTGGCCCGGCGGTCCCGCCTGGTGATCACCTGGCACGAGGTCTGGGGCGACTACTGGTATGAATACCTGGGCCGCAAGGGCATCCTGGGCAAGGCCATCGAGGGCCTGGTGGCCCGCCTGCCCCAGAAGGCTATCGCCGTCTCTCCTCACACCCAGAAGGGGCTGGAGAAGCTCGGCCGGCGCCCGTCAGACGTCGTGGGCTGCGGCGTCGACACCTCCGCCATCGAGGCGGCCGCCCCGTGGCCGGAATCCAGTGGCCTCATCTTTGCCGGCCGGCTGGCCCAGGAGAAGAACATTATCCTCCTGCTCCAGGCCGCAGCGGTCCTGAAGGAACGGGGGCAGGATCCGGGCTGCATCATCATCGGGCAGGGCCCGGACAGGGAGTCGCTGGAGCAGAAGAGCCGGGAGCTGGGCCTGGCAGGCAGCGTGCGCTTCCTGGGCCGGGTGGAGAGCGATGACGCCGTCTACTCCCGGATGAAGGCCTCCCGGGTCCTGGCGCACCCGTCCCTGCGCGAGGGTTTCGGCTACGTCGTGCTGGAGGCTAATGCCTGCGGCATACCGGTAGTCACCGTCAATCATCCCCAGAACGCGGCGCAGGACCTGATCCAAGAGGGGCGCAACGGCTACACCTGCGGCCTGTCGCCGGCCGACATGGCGGACAAGATCCAGCAGGCCCTGGCCAGGTCCGACTGGGAGGAGGGATGCCGGGAGTTCGCCGCCGCCTACGGATGGGACCGCGTGGCCGATCTGGTGGAGAAGGCCTACCGGAAGGCCCTGGGCTGAGGGCATGAATTCCTCATCGGTCCAGGGCCAGAAGGCCTCCGGCGCCCGGGAACGGCTCAGGCCCCATCTCCCCACCGTGGTCTTCCTGCTGTCGCTGGTGGTGGTGGCCATGCTGAGGTACTTCCTGGTGCGCCAGCACCTGGACATGGGGCAGGACATGGCCAACTACCTCGCCACTATGAACACAGTCTTCGGCCATGACGTGACGGGGACGGGCCTTCTCCGCCCTCCAGTGATCGCCATCCCGCTCAAGCTCTTCACCCTAATCTTCGGTGACCTCACCGGCGGCAAGCTCCTCGGAATCGCCGTCTCAGTGGCCATGGGCATCCCCTGCTACCTGATCGCCAGGCGGGTCTCTCGCCCCTGGATCGCGGTAGCGGTTTCCCTGATGTTCGTCCTGACACCGGCGTACGCCAACATGCTCTCCTGGGGGTACATCACCATGTTCGGCGTGCTCTTCACCATGCTTTCGGCGTACTTCTTCATGCTCACCTTTGAATCGGTCTCCAGGTGGAATGCGCTTCTGGCCGGCTTCTTTGGCTCCCTGGTCATCGGCTTCCACCAGTTGTCCGCCGCCTTCTTCTTGCCGCTGGCCGTCATACTGGTGTGCGCCCTGCTTGTCGCCAATCGCCACCGGGAAGGACGGTACTGGGCCAACCCGGCCCTGGGAGTGCTCGCCGGCGTGGTCCTGTCGCTCCCGTACGTGCCGGTGTACATGCACCTGCTCAGGATGCAGTCATCGGGGGGAGGCCCGGGCACCCCGGCCACATCCCTGCTGCCGCTGTTCACCATCAAGCTGTGGTACCTGCCGTGGACCTGGCTGGCAGTTCTGGGGATGCTGGCGGCCCTGGCCTCTCTCTTCTACCTCTGGCGCCGCGACCGGAATGCGACCGTGCTCCTGGCAACGCTGTTCCTGTTCCCGCTATTCCTCCTGGTATTCAACCTGCCGCCACCGCTGGCCGAGCTGAACCGCCGGGCGAACTTCTTCCTGTACCTGCCCATCTGGGCCATCACCGGGTACGTGCTTTCCCTGGGCTGGGACTGGCTCCCGTCCCGGCTGCGGGCCCCCTTCCAGCGCGCCGTCAGGCCCGCCCTGGTCACTCTGCTGGCTCTCCTCCTGATATACGGGACCGTCATATCACAGATCGACCTGCGGACCGGGCTGCGCTTCTACACCTACCTCGACCGCACCCGATTGGATATGATCAATTGGGTCAAGAGCAGCACGCCCCAGGACGGGGTCTTCGCCTGCTACCCCGAGCACCTGGGCTGGTGGATGGAGGGCAAGGCGCTCCGGACCTCCTTCGAGGTCACGGACCGCGACAGGGAAGCCTCAGGCGTGCAGAGGGAGCGGGCCCTGATCGCCGAGCGGCTGATGTCGCGCAACCGGGGGATGGAAAACGGAACCCTTCGGGTGGCAACTTCATACCCCTACAACTACGCCCCCGGGAACCCTGCCATCGGCCTCTACGCCGGGGGCCGGTACCACGACCTGCTGATGTTCGACGACACCCAGACGTACCTCGACTTGAACACCGGCCTGGAGCATCTGAGCGCTCCCCTGGCAGACCGCGAGTCCGTCATTCCCACCGCGTTTGGCATCAGCGGCGACGGCGCCCGGATGGAGAGCTCTATTACCTATGATTTGGGCAACGTCACCGCCACCCAGAGGACGATCCTGGCGGAGGCCAGCCGGCAGGTGACCGTGGCCTATTACATAGAGGCCGGAGGGCTGTCCGTGTCCCGCTTCCAGTTGCCCGTGCTCTTTTGCCTCGATCCGACATCAGTCAGGGTCGATCCGCGGGAGGGTGGCATCGAGATCGTCCAGGAGCCTGAGACGCAGTATACCGGTGAGATTCCGGTGACGGCGCGTCTCTCCATTCATGCCGCCGGCGCCACGCTCCAGCCCCCCGCTGCGCTGGACGACCGGATTGTGCTGGACTTCGACATTCAGGCAGCCAGCGCCAGCATAGACATAACGTTCGACATCTCTGCAGAGCAGGATGGCGACGGTGGGCCGGTCGCCGTCTACGAGGTGCCGCAGCTTATCAGGGACAATGGCATAGACTGGCTGGCCATGGACTTCGATCCGCACACCGAGATCTGGAGCCCCCTGCCGCTGGGACTGCGGGAGTGGCTCGACGGCTGCCCCTACTACAGGCTCGTCCACGCCGAGGGCGACGTCCGCATCTACGAGGTGGTGCCGGCCGCCTTGCCCTGACGCCGCTTTCGGCGCGCCCGCTGCCATCCCGTGGTCATCAGGACACAGGCCACCAGGGCCACGGCGCTGTTGCTGGCCAGCCAGGCGATGCCGATCCCCGTCAGCTTCATCCGGTCCAGGAGAGCATAGCCCACGCCGACGGTGACCAGGGCCACAAAGCCGTAGACCACGACCACCGGCGCCAGCTGGCGCTGCATCCTCTTGTAGGTGACGTAGATGGTGTTGATGGCGATGGGGATTCCGGACAGGGTGAGGAGACGAAGGAGCCACAGGCCGTTGTCAACGTAGCCCGTCTCCCCGTTCTCGTCAAACCAGCCCAGCAGCGGGCCGCCGAGCAGGAAGACGAAGACGATGGCCAGCGCCAGCAGCGGCAGCATGAACTGGAAGGCCCGCAGCGAGGCGGCGCCGAAACGGCGCGGATCGAGGGCTCCCTCCGCCAGCAGGGAGGCACCGGTGGCATAGGCTATCATCATGATCCCGCTGGCGATGGTCCAGGGGATGTAGAAGTAGGCCGCCATGGAGGAGCCCTGGACGCTGACGGCGGCCCCGCCGAAGACCAGAGAGACGATGATGGGCAGCAGGAAACCCGGCATCTCCCGGAGGGTCTCCGCCACGTAGTTCCCGGCCGAGAAGCGGACCATCCGCCCCACGGCGTCGCGTCCAATGGCCAGGACGGGCCGGTAGTCTTTCTGAAACACCACCACCAGCCCCATCCCCACGGCCAGCGAGGCCAGGCCGGCCAGCCCCCAGGCGAGGAAGATGCCTATGGCGCCCAGGGCCACCAGGGCCGGCAGCAGGAGCAGCCTCACCCCGGCCACTACCTCCAGGGCCAGCGACGATTGGGTGCTGCGGCCAGCTACGAATACTCCCTGCCGCATGAGCGCCACCAGGGCAGTGCCCACCGTGAAGACCACGAACAGAAAGGCATAACCCAGGTTCTCGGCCACGATGCTGAGCTGGGTATCCCTGCCCCAGATTCCTACCCCCACGATCACAAGCACGGCCAGCACCCCGGACAGCAGGCCGACGATGGTGAAGGCGGTGTTGATCATCGCCGGCTTGTCGGCCTCTTCGGGAAGGAAACGGATCAGCCCGATGTCCAGCCCCAGCCGGGCCAGGATGTGCAGCAGCAGCACGGCCGAGACCAGGGCGGTGGCCTGGGCGACGGCCGGAGTGCCGTACTGCATGTCCGCGATCTTCCAGAAGAAGAAGCCGAAGAGGCCCAGCACCCCGTGGGTGGCCATGAGATAGATGGAGTTGCGGCGCAGGGGGTCCTGGAAAGTCTGCAGCACGCCCCGGAAGAGGCGCGCCGTCACCATGAGGCCGGACCCGCGTTGAAAGCTATAGTGATCATGATACAGAACACCCATTATAGGGCCGGCCTCTGCACCGGGCAAAGGCCCTCATCTGGCGGCGCCCGGCAAGGCCGCCTCCTGGGCCGCGTGGGCGGCCAGGCCAGTGAGGACTTGCGGCCGCGGCCCGGGCGCCCCTCCAGGAGCCATCGCAGGCCGGGGCCTGTTTGCAAAGGCCCAGGCAGGATACTATGATGGTGAATCACGATCATGGAATCCACTCCAGGCCCCTCCGGCGCCCAGGATCCCCAGTCATCAGTCGCTCCCCGGCAGGCAAGCCCCGTTGCCGCCGGCCTGGCCAGGGTGGCGGATGGCATCGTGGCCGTGGCCCCGCCGTGGAGCATCCTGTCAGGACTGCTCGTTTACATTTCCTATCTCATGGACATGAGCGCGGCGCTGACCTGGGTGGGGCTGGCGCTGGCATGCCTCCCTTACCCCCTGAGGTTCCTCCGCGGCCGGACCGTCATCGCCCGGACCCCCTTCGACATACCCCTGGCCCTGATGCTCGTGGGGGCCTTCATCGGACTGTGCGTCTCGCCGGAGCGGGCCATGAGCCTGGGGGCCTTCCAGTGCCTGCTGGCGCTGGTTATCTGCTACTACGTCGTGACCAGCACCGGGCACCCCGGCTTCTGGATGAAGGTCATGGTGCTGCTGGTGGTGCTGGGCTTCCTGGCCGTCATGGTCCTCATCCTGGTCCACAACCAGCAGGTCTACAATCAGCACAGCCTGGGCCTCAGCCGGGACACCAATCACGGCCTGGCCTTTGAGCTGGCGGTGGCCGCCGCACTGCTGTTCGGGGTGGCCGCCTTCAGCACGCGGGGGAGGACCAGGGCCCTGGTCACCCTGGTGGTGCTGGCGGCCGCGGCCGCCGTAGTGGCCATGACCTGGGAGTCCCTGCACAGCCTCATCACGGGCGACAGCCTCACCGGCCGCGATGGAGACTCGGGCAGGCTGCAGCTGTGGGGCCAGACCGTGGACCTGCTTTCGGCATCAGCCGTCACCGGGGCGCCGTTCACCGGCCTGGGGTTGGGGTGCTGGGCGCAGGCCTATTACGGCCGGATGGACCTGTGGAATGTGCCCGGGTTCTGGGAGCTGACGCACCCGCACAATGCCTACCTGGAGCTCTGGTGCAACGCCGGCATCCTGGGGGCGCTGGCCCTGGCCCTGGCCATCGTCATCGGCACCAGGTTGTCGCTGGAGATCGTCGCATCGTCGCGCGGCCGCCCGGCATACGGCCTGGGCGTGGGGGTGGTCCTGGCCCTCATCGTCACGCTGCTGGTGAGCATAGTGGAGAGCGCCCCCATGGGGGCCCCGCACCTGGGTGCGGAAACCTACTACTACGTGATCTCGCCCATACCCTGCGCCCTGATGGCCTTCCTGGTGGTGGCCCGGCGCTTGACCGCCGGGGAGGACGCGGGGTGATGACCTCAAGGCTCGATGACCGCCAGGAAAACAGGTTGATAACCACGCAGTAGACAGGGTAAGATGGCCCCCGGAGCACTCACATGAACGCAGAGCAGGTCCTGGCCGTGATCATCTTCGGGGCCATGTTCGCGGCCATCATGTGGGGGAAGGTACACCGCTACGTGCCCGCCCTCATCGGGGCCGCCGCGATGGCCATCCTCATCCTGGCCATGGTGGACGACGGGCCGCACAGCCTGTGGCAGGTGCTGCGCCTGCCGGACTTCGTCCAGGGGGACTGGTGGTTCAGCCGGCACGCCGCGGAGGCCGCGGAGGGCGGGACAGAGGTGAGCGGCGTCAACTGGCAGACCATGATCTTCATCGGCGGCATGATGATCATGGTGGAAGGCCTGGGGGCGGCCGGCTTCTTCCGCTGGATCTGCCTGGTGGTGGCCCGGCTGGTGAAGTACCGCGTCATCCCCATCCTGGTCACCTTCATGATCCTGTCCGGATTCCTGTCCATGTTCATTGACAGCATCACGGTGATGCTCTTCCTGGCCACGGTCACCATCGAGCTGGCCCGGCTGCTCAAGTTCGACCCGGTGCCGGTCATCATCGCCGAGATATTCGCCGCCAACACCGGCGGCAGCGCCACCATGTCCGGCGACCCGCCCAACATCATCATCGGAACGCACTTCAACTACACCTTCATGGACTTCCTGCTCAACACCGGCCTCATGGCCTGGGTGGGCATGATCGTGGCCGTGGTCCTCTTCTTCCTCATGTTCCGCAAGGCCCTCAAGCAGTCCGCCGCGGCCAACGGGGAGGCGGCGGCACAGCAGTACCCCGAGCCCGGCGAGGCCATCATCAACCGGCGGCACTTCGCTGCCGGCACCGGCATCTTCCTGCTGGTCATCGTGCTGCTGGTGACCCATGCCCAGAGCGGCCTGTCGGTGGGGCTCATCGGCGTCATCGCCGCCGTGCTGACCATTCTGGCCGCCTTCACCGTCGGGGGCCAGCCGGGGCAGATCATCAAGGGCCTCGACTGGCGCACCCTGCTCTTCTTCCTGGGGCTCTTCGTCTGCGTGGGGGGCCTGGAGGTCACCGGCGTCCTGCAGAAGCTGGCCGACCTTATCGGGCGGGCGTCCGGCGACAACCTGACCATCGCCCTGACCTTCATCCTGTGGCTGTCCGCCTTCGCCTCGGCCATCATCGACAACATCCCCTTCGCCGCCACCATGTGCCCGGTGATCGCCAGCCTTTCCGCCACGCAGGGCTTCGCCACCCAGTCCCTGGCCTGGTCCCTGGCGCTGGGCACGGACATCGGTGGCAACGGGACCCCCATCGGGGCCTCGGCCAACGTGGTGGGGACGGCCATCGCGGAGAAGGAGGGCTACCGCATCGGCTGGGGCCGGTACATGAAGTACGCCATGCCGGCCATGATCCTGGTGGTCGGACTGTGCAACCTCTACCTGGTCCTCAGGTACACCTAGGCCGGGCCATCAGCATCATGCTGGCACTGCCTGCCGCATTCATCCCCGTGTTGTCAGTAGCGGCTCACGGCGAATCGCTTGACTGCCTGTAGAGGTCGACGATATACTTACTCATAGTATAGATAGTCAAGGGGGATAGCAGCGCATGGGTCTGAGGGAGAGGCCAAAAAAGACAGGCTGCTGGCCCAGAAGCGAGAGGTTGGTCATGAAGACTCTGAAACTTAACTTCACAGTTCCTGAAGATGTGGCCGAGGCATTGAAGACCCGCGTCAGAAGACGCCAGCGCAGCGCGTTTGTGGCAGCAGCCGTCGCCCACAAACTCAAAGAACTTGAACAGGAAGAGCTGAGACAATCCCTTGTGGAGGGCTATCAGGCGAGACGGGCCGAGGACGCTGGGCTCAGCCAGGAATGGGAGCGAGCGGCACTGGAGGAGTGGCCCAGCGACGGAGATGAGGAGTGACTGTGCCCCGGCGTGGACCAAGGTCCAATCTCCCACAGGGTTTCCCGCGGTACGGAGACATATACGAGGTCACTCTTGACCCTGTTGTTGGGTCTGAGACGGGCAAGCGCCGGCCGGCCCTGGTTGTTTCCAACGACGTCAATAACGAGTTCTCGCAAACCGTCACCGTTCTTCCCATCACCAGTCAGCCGGCCAGGAAAGTGTATCCCTTCGAGGTTCTGGTTCGCCGGGGCACTGCCGGGCTGACCGCAGACTCGAGGATCAAGGCCAACCAGATTCGCACCATTGACAAGCGCCGCCTGGTCAGCTTCAGGGGATCGCTTCCCTCGGAGCACCTTGTCCAGGTGCAGAAGGCGCTGTCAATCCACCTGAATCTGGAGTAGCCAGACAGGTTCACCGCCCCCGCGCCGTCTTTGACGACGTTTCCAGCCTCGGATACAATGAACCAGACCCGCGGAGAGGTGACCGAGTGGTTGATGGTGCCGCTCTCGAAAAGCGGTCTCTGCGTAAGCGGAGCGTGGGTTCGAATCCCACCCTCTCCGCCGTCCACCATTCACGCTGAGGAGGAGACGTGCCCGAGCTCGTCTTCTGGCTGTACTGCACCAACGCCACTCGGCGATTACCGTATTGTGGCTCCGATAGGCTATCATGGGTGGTGCCGGCGCGGGAGTGACCAAGCGCCTGCCAACGAGGTCAGACCATGCCGCCTTCTGAAAGCCCGCCCATCCGCCGCATCCGCCGCGAGCTGAAGCAGAACGCCGATCCCCGGACCGGCGCCAGCGGACAGGGCTTCTTCAAAGAACAGGTCAAGCTCCACGGCGTGCGGACGGCGACCGTCACCCGAATCGCCAGGAGCTCGTTTGCCGATCTGCCCGACAAGGGGAAGGCCAGCGTCTTCGGGCTGTGCGAGGAGCTGTGGCAGTCCGGCTACCTCGAGGAGTCCTTTGTCGCCTGCAACTGGTCCTACTATGTCCGCCAGCAGTACCAGCCCGGGGACCTGGCCATATTCGAGGGCTGGCTGAGCCGGTACGTCAGCAACTGGGCTTCTTGCGACACTCTCTGCAACCACACCATCGGGGCCTTCCTGGACATGTACCCGGACCGCCTGCCGGCCCTGCGGCAATGGGCCAGGTCGGAGAATCGATGGATGAGGCGCGCTTCGGCCGTCTCCCTCATAATACCGGCCCGGGAGGGCCGGTTTCTGGAGCACGTCCTGGGCATAGCGGAGATCCTTCTTCTGGACAGCGATGACCTGGTCCAGAAGGGGTATGGCTGGATGCTGAAGGCCGCCAGCGAGGCCCACCGGGAGGAGGTCTTCGCCTGGGTCATGGCACACAGGGAGGCCATGCCCCGGACCGCCCTGCGCTACGCCATCGAGAAGATGCCCGGGGATATGCGGCACCAGGCGATGGCGAAACCGGGCCGCCGGGTCCAACGCGGCAGGCCCTCAGCAGCGCCGAGGCACAGCAGGCCCTCAGCGGCGCCGAGGCACAGCAGGCCCTCAGCGGCGCCGGGGCGCAGCAGCCCCGGCGACTAACACGTCGGGCCCCGGATGGGCTATCATAGTAGGTGCTGGCGCGGGAGAGGTGCTGGAGTGGACGATCAGGCACGCCTGGAGAGCGTGTGTCGCGCAAGCGACCGTGGGTTCGAATCCCACCCTCTCCGCCAGACAGGGCTTTCTTGCCATAGACGGCTGTGATAACATTAGCTCTGCCACGCACTGTCCGGGCCTGGCCCGAACAGCTGATTGGGCCATCACATGAGAACCGATCCTGAGCAACTGCGCTATCTGATCGGCTTCAGCCATGTTCCGGGCATCGGGCGGGTGAGGCTCTCCTTCCTGCGGCGCCAATTCGGGGACCTGAAGAAGGCCTGGCTGGCTCCCCTGGAGGACCTGCTGTCGGCGGGCCTCAACGAGGCGGCCGCCAGGACGCTGGTGGCCACGCGGGCCGGGCTCTCGCTGGAGCAGGAGGTGGCCAAGCTGGCACGCCTGGGGATCACGACGCTGGCGCCGGACGACCCCCTGTTCCCGCCGCGGCTGCGGCAAATCAAAGCCTGCCCCATACTCATCTACCTCAAGGGAACGCTCCTCCCTGAGGACGAACTGGCGGTGGCCGTGGTGGGCACCAGGCGGCCGTCCGCCTACGGGCGGCAGGCGGCCGAGGACCTCAGCCGGGAGCTGGCCGCGCACCGGGTGACTGTGGTCAGCGGGCTGGCCACCGGCATCGACGCCGTGGCCCATCGCGCCGCGCTGGCAGCCGGGGGCCGGACCCTGGCCGTCGCCGGCTGCGGCCTCGATATCGTCTATCCGCCCCATCACACCTCCCTGGCCAACCGGATCGCGGAGCAGGGGGCGCTGATCAGCGAGTTCCCACCCGGCGTCGGCCCCCTGCGGGAGCACTTCCCCCGGCGCAATCGCATCATCGGGGGGATGAGCCTGGGAGTGCTGGTGGTGGAGGCCGGTGAGCGCAGCGGCGCGCTGTCGACCGCCCATCAGGCCGCGAACGAGGGCCGCGAGGTCTTCGCCGTCCCCGGCAGCATATTCTCAGCAATGTCGGCCGGCACCAATCACCTGATACAGGACGGAGCCAAGCTGGTCCGCGGCTACGCCGACATCTTCGAAGAGCTCAAGCTCACCGTGGCGCCGAGCCAGCTGCCCCTGAAGGAGCCGGCGGAGCCGACGGACACCGAGGCCCGGGTGTTGATGCACCTGACCCGCGAGGCGACCCACATCGACGTCCTCTGCCGCGCCAGCGGCCTGCCCACTCCTACCGTCTCCAGCACCCTGGCGATGCTGGAGATAAAGGGGCTGGCCCGGCAGGTAGGCGGCATGAGCTATATTCTGAACTAAGGTCGGATGAATGGCCAAGAAGAATCTGGTAGTGGTGGAGTCCCCGGCGAAGGCCAGAACGCTGGGCAAGATCATGGGGAGCCAGTACACCATCAAGGCCTCCATGGGGCACGTGCGGGACCTGCCGCAGAAGAGCCTGGGCGTATCGCTGACCGAAGGCGTGGTGCCCCGCTACGTGGTGCCCCAGGCCAAGAAGACGGTGGTGAAGGAGATCAAGGACGCCGCGGCCAAGGCCAAAGCGGTCTACCTGGCCACCGACCCTGACCGCGAGGGTGAGGCCATATCCTGGCACCTGATGGAGGCCGCCAAGCTGGAGGACACCCCCACCTACCGCGTGGTCTTCCACGAGATTACCGATGACGCCATCAAGGACGCCTTCCAGCATCCGCGGCGCATCGACATGAACCTGGTCAACGCTCAGCAGGCCCGCCGGGTGCTGGACCGCCTGGTGGGCTACAAGATCAGCCCCCTGCTGTGGAAGAAGGTCCGCAGCGGCCTCTCCGCCGGCCGGGTGCAGTCCGTAGCCCTGCGCATGATCGTGGAGCGCGAGGATGAGATACGCCGTTTCGTGGCCCAGGAGTATTGGACCATCGAGGCCGATCTGGCCCGCCTGGCCCATGACAAGAAGCCGGTCTCCTTCAACGCCAGGCTGTCGGCCATCAAGGGACAGAAGGGCAAGCTGGAGATCACCAAGGGGGACGTGGCGCTGCCGCTGGCCGCGGTGCTGGAGAAGGCCGCCTACTCCGTCTCCCAGGTCAAGAAAAAGAGAATCACCCGCCAGCCATCGCCGCCTTTCATCACCAGCACCCTGCAGCAGGAGGCCTGGCGCAAGCTGCGCTTCACCGCGCAGCACACCATGGCCGTGGCCCAGCAGCTCTATGAGGGGTTGCCCATCGGCGACGAGGGGGAGGCCGGCCTCATCACCTACATGCGCACGGACTCCACCCGGGTGGCCGAGTCCGCGCTGGCCGAGACTCGCCGCTATATCGCCGGCAAGTACGGCAAGGAGTACGTGCCCCCCCACGCCAGGGTCTTCACCAAGAAGGCCAAGGGGGCCCAGGAGGCCCATGAGGCCATCCGGCCCACCCGGATCGACCGCGAGCCGGATGCCATCAAGGCCCACCTGTCCCATGACCAGACCCGCCTGTATCGCCTCATCTGGGAGCGCATGATGGCCAGCCAGATGGCCGCCGCCCAGTTCGACACCACCTCGGTGGACATCGACGCCCGGCCGGCGGACCCGGCCGCGCCCACCTACCTCTTCAAGGCCGCCGGCTCCGTGCCCCACTTCCTGGGTTTCCTGGTGCTCTACAGCGAGGGCAAGGACGAGGCCAACGGGGATGGGGAAGAGGGCAAGTCCCGCCTGCCGGCGCTGGCGGAGGGCGAGCCCCTGAAGGCCCTCAAGATCACCCCGGAGCAGCATTTCACCGAGCCCCCGCCGAGATACACCGAGGCCACCCTGATCAAGGCCCTGGAGGAGCGGGGCATCGGCCGCCCCAGCACCTACGCCCCCATCATCGGCACCATCCGGCAGAGGGGCTACGTGCGCACCAGGGAAGGACGCCTGCATCCCCTGGACCTGGGCGAGACGGTGAACAAGGTCCTGGTGGCCCACTTCCCCTCCATCGTGGACACCGGCTTCACCGCCCACATGGAGGAGGAGCTGGACGAGATCGCCCAGGGCAAGCAGAAGTGGGAAGCCATCATCCAGGAGTTCTACACCCCCTTCGAGGCCACCCTTCAGAAGGCCAGCGTGGAGATGGTCAAGATGAAGGAGCCCGATCAGCCCACCGACGAGGTCTGCCCCAACTGCGGCCTGCCGATGGTCATCCGGATGGGCCGCTTCGGGCGGTTCATGGCCTGCACCGGCTTCCCCAAGTGCCGGACGACGAAGGCGCTGCCCAAGGCCGAAGGCGAGGCCGGGGGTCCCGGCGAGGGGGAGGAGAAGGACAGGGAGAAGCGGCGGCCTTTTGGCGGGCGCCGGAAGGGGCTCAAGAAAAAGCGTAAAACGCCCTCGGAGAAGAAGAAATGAAGATACTGGTCGTGCACGGGCCGAACCTCAACCTGCTGGGCAAGAGGAACAAGGTTATCTACGGCGAGAAGAGCCTGGACGAGATCAACGAGCTCATCGAGCAGCACGCCCTGGAGACCGACACGGAGGTGGCCACCTTCCAGTCCAACATCGAGGGGGAACTGGTGGACTTCCTGCAGAGGGAGGCCGGCGGGGCCGACGGCATCATCATCAACGCCGGGGCCCTGACCCACTATGGCCTGTCGCTGCGGGACGCCCTCCTGGACACCAACCTGCCCGTGGTGGAGGTCCATCTCTCCAACATCTATGCCCGCGAGGAGTTCCGCCAGAGATCGGTCATCGCCCCCATCGCCCGCGGCCAGGTCACCGGCCTGAGCTGGAGGGGCTACATAGCGGCGCTGCGGACCCTGGTGGCCGAGCTCAGAGGCAAGGCTTGGCAGTAGACCGGCGCCTGCAGCGGTTGCGCCTTCAGCTGGCGGAGCGGGGCCTGGACGCCATCATCCTGACGAAGCCCGAGGACTGCCGCTATCTCAGCGGCTTCACCGGGTCCGGAGGCCCCGCGGCCATGCTGCTCATCTCGGCGGACAGGGCGGCGCTGGCCACCGATTTCATCCACCTGGAGCAGGCCCGGCAGGAGGCCCCCGGCTTCACCATCATCCCCGTCGGCGGCTCTTCCCGGAGGCTGACCGAGCTCCTCTCCGGTGGCCCGCCGCCGGCCAGGGTGGGGTTCGAGGCCGACGTGATCTCGGTGGCGGAGTTCCGCCGCCTGTCCCAGGAGGCCGGGATGGCCGGCCTGGAGCTGGTCCCCACCGAGGGCGTGGTGGACGCCCTGCGCATGGTCAAGGACGAAGAGGAGATCTCCTGCGTCCTGCGGGCCGCCTTCATGGCCGACACGGCCATGGCCTGCATTGCCTCCCGCATCCGCCCGGCGATGACGGAGAGGGAGGCGGCCTGGGAGGTGGAGAAGAGCCTGCGCCAGAGCGGCAGCGAGCCGCTGCCCTTCGACATCATCGTCGCCTCCGGCCCCAACGCCGCCCTGCCTCACGCCAAACCGACGGACCGCCCCTTCTCAGAAGGGGAGCCCATCATCTTCGACATCGGGGCCCGCTGGAAGGGCTACTGCAGCGACCTCAGCCGCACGCTGTGCCTGGGGCCGGTGCCGGACCGGCTCCGCACCGTGTACGATCTGGTCCTTCAGGCGCAGGCCGCGGCCCTGGACGGCATCCGGGCCGGAATGACCGGGGCGCAGGCCGATGGGATGGCGCGCTCCGTCATCGACGCCGCCGGCCACGGGGAGGCCTTCGGCCACGGCCTGGGGCACGGAGTGGGGCTGGCGGTCCACGAGCGGCCCCGGGTGTCCCTCAACTCCGCCGACGTCATCGAGGAGAACATGGTGTTCACCGTGGAGCCCGGCGTATACATCGCCGGCTGGGGCGGGGTGCGCATCGAGGACACCGTCGTCATCAGGAATGGCCGGGCGCAGCCGCTGACCAGGTCCGGCAAGGATGCCCGCCCGCCGGAGGCATCGTGACGGAGGCCCGCCGCAGCCGTTGTCTAACGCGAGGGCCGGGCTCGTGCTGAAGGCTGACCTGCACCTGCACTCCAGCGCCTCGTTCGACTGCAACACCTCGCCGGAGACCATCGTGGAGCGCTGCGGCCGGCTGGGCATCAACTGCATCGCCGTGGCCGACCACGGCACCATAGAGGGGGCCCTGCGGGTACGGGAGATCGCCCCCTTCCGGGTGATCGTGGCCCAGGAGGTGCTCACACCACTGGGGGAGATCATGGGGATGTTCCTCACGGAGCAGGTGCCCAGCAACATCCCGGTGGAGGAGGCCATCAAGCGCATCAAGGCCCAGAACGGCCTGGTGTGCCTCCCCCATCCCTTTGACTACATGAGGGGCATCAACGGGCGCGGCCATCACCACATGGACCGCTTCGTCGAGGACCTGGACGTGGTCGAGGTCTTCAACGCCAGGGCGCTGCGGCTGGGCAACCCCAACGGCAAGGCCCTGGCCTTCGCCGCCAGGCACCACCTGCTGCAGAGCGCCGGCAGCGACGCCCACACCGCCGGGGAGATCGGCCACGCCTACGTGGAGATGCCCGAGTTCGAGGACATGGCCACCTTCCGCCAGTCCCTGGCCCGGGGGCAGGTACACGGCCGCTACACCTGCCCCATGGTGCACACGGCCGGCTTCTTCCGGGCCATTAAGAAGAGGCTGGGCAGGAGCTGAGGTGATCTAGTGTATCAGGCAGGCTGGTTCTCCACCGGCCGCGGCCCCGGCTCCCGGGGCCTGCTCACGGCTGCCCAGGACAGGATTCGGGAAGGGAAGCTCAAGGCCACCATCTCCTTCGTGTTCTGCAGCCGCGAGCCTGGCGAGGCGCCGGGCAGCGATCAGTTCATCGACCTGGTGAAAAGCTACGGCCTGCCCCTGGTATGCTTCTCATCCAGGAGGTTCCGGCGCGACCTCAAGGCCCGGGCCCCGGACGAGTGGCGGCTGCAGTATGACCGGGAGGTGATGGGGAGGCTGGCGGCCGGGGGGTTCCGCCAGGACCTGTGCGTGCTGGCGGGCTACATGCTGGTAGTGGGCAGCGAGATGTGCCGCCGCTACCGGATGATCAACCTGCACCCCGCCGCCCCCGGCGGCCCCAAAGGCACCTGGCAGGAGGTGATCTGGCAGCTGATCGAGCAGAAGGCCGCCGGCACCGGCGCCATGATGCACCTGGTCACGCCGGAGCTGGACCAGGGGCCCCCGGTGGCCTACTGCACCTTCTCGCTGCGCGGCGGGCCCTTCGACGCGCTCTGGAAGGAGATCGAGGGGCTGACGGCGGCGGAGGTCAGGGCCCGCGACGGGGAGGAGAACGCCCTGTTCAAGCTGATCCGGCGGATGGGCGTGGTCCGGGAGCACCCACTGGTCATCTCCACCATCAACGCCTTCAGCCAGGGCCAGGTCCGCATCGAGGGGGCCACGGTGGTGGACCGGGCCGGGAACCCCATCCCCGGCTACGACCTGACGCAGGAGATCGACAGCCTCATCGGGTGAGGCCGTGGCGTCCGCCAGGCAGTGTGACGCCGGCGCGGCCGCCCGCCCGGGTCAGGCCGGCAGCTTCTCCAGCACCTTGTCCACCACCCCGTACTCCTGGGACTGCCTGGCATCCAGCCAGTAGTTGCGGTCGCAGTCCTCTTCGATCTGCTTCAGGGGCTTGCCGGTGCAGGCGCTGATGATGCGGTACAGGCGGCCCTGCACCCGCAGCATCTCCTCGGCCTCGATCTGGAGGTCCGTCGCCGGGCCGGTGATGTTTCCCCGGATCAGCGGCTGGTGCAGCAGGATGCTGGAGTTGGGGAGGGCGAACCGCTTTCCCTTCTTACCCCCCATGAGCAGCACCGCCCCCATGCTGGCCGCCAGGCCGACGCAGTAGGTGCTCACGTCGCAGTGGATGAACTGCATGGTGTCGAAGATGGCCAAGCCGGCCGAGACCGAGCCGCCCGGGGAGTTGATGTAGAAGCGGATATCCTTCTTCGGGTCCTGGCTGTCCAGGAAGAGCATCTGGGCCACGATCAGGTTGGCCTTCTCATCCTCCACCACCCCACCCAGGAAGATGATCCGGTCCTTGAGCAGGCGGGAGAAGATGTCGTAAGCCCGCTCCCCGCCCTCTCCGGGCTCTATCACGATGGGCGTACCGTTGGACATGGTCCTCACTTCCCCTCCTCGCCCTTGGCGCCCTTGCCCCGGATGATCTCATCGATGATGCCCCACTCCAGGGCCTCCTCCGCCGTCATGTAGCGGTCGCGCTGCGTCTCCTTCTGCACCCTCTCCAGGGTCTGGCCGGTGTGCCTGGCCACCAGATCGTCCAGCGTGTTCTTGGTCTTGATGATCTCATCGGCCTGGATCTTGATGTCGGCCGCCTGACCACCCAGGCCGCCCGTCGGCTGGTGCAGCATGATCTTGGCATGCGGCAAGGAGTAGCGCTTGCCTTTGGCCCCGGCGCACAGCAGGATGGCCGCCAGGCTGGCGGTAATGCCGATGCAGATGGTGGAAACATCGCACCGGATCAGCTGCATGGCGTCGTATATGGCCAGGCCCGAGTGCACGTACCCGCCCGGGCTGTGTATGTACAGGCTGATGTCCTTGTCGGGGTCCTCGCGGTCCAGGTACAGCAGCTGGGCCACGATCACGTTGGCCACCTGGTCGTCTATGGGCGTGCCCAGGAACACGATCCGCTCCCTCAGCAGGAGCGAGTAGATGTCGAAGGCGCGCTCGCCCCTGACGCCGGACTCCACCACCATGGGTATGATATCCCTAGGCTGCATTACCATCCTCGGCCTCCTTCCCATCTTCCGCCTTATCTTCCTGCCCGGCGGCACGGCCCAGGGCAATGTCCACCAGCCTCTGCAGCGCCTTCCGGGCGTACATCCTGTTCTCCATCAGATCATGGGCCTGGGGGGTCCCGAAGAGCTCCAGGAGCCTCTCACTCTCCTGGGGGGCGCCCTTCAGCATCTCCTGGATCTCGGCCTCCACCTCCGCCGGCTCCACGGTAATCTTCTCCTGCTCCGCCACCTTGCCCAGGACCAGGTCGTGCCTCACCTGCTCCACCGCCCTGGGGCGCAGCTCCTCGCGCAGCTGCTCCTCGGTCTTGTTGAAGGCCTTCAGGTACGCCCGCAGGCCGCCGCGGTCCCTGGTAGCCATCTCCCGGTCCCTCATCAGCCGGTTGATCTCATCCTCCGCGAACACGGGAGGGTACTCCAGCTTGACCGCGGACTCGATGACCGCCGCCAGCACCTTGGCCTCGTGCTCCCTGGCCCCCCTGTCCTCCGCCGCCTTCTTGAGGCCATCGGCCGCGTATTTCCGCAGGGCTTCCACGGAATCCATGCCCTCGCCCAGGCTCTTGACGAACTCATCGTCGAGCTCGGGGAGGTGCTTCTCCTTCACCTCGTTGACCTTCACCTTGAACTCGAACTCCCGGCCCGCCAGCTCCTTCATCTGGTAGTCGGCGGCGAATGGTATGGTGAACTCCTTCTCTTCGCCGGGAGACAGGCCCACCAGGTGCTCCGAGAACCCGGGCAGGGGAAGCATGGCGTCCTTCATCACCAGCACCTGCTGCCCCTCGTGGGTCCGGGTCTCCCCGCCCTTCTCGGCCTGGGTGACGTCGATGACGACCATGTCATCGAAATTGACGGGCCGGGAGGCCGGCACCCAGTCTACGTGCCGCTCCCGCAGGTTCTGCATGAAATCGTCCACCTCTTTGTCGCCCACCTCAGTCTCCGGCCGCTCGATCCTGATGGCCCGGTAGTCGCCCAGCTCTATCTCGGGGCGGAGAGAGAAGGTGGCCTTGAAGACCACCGGGTCCTGCTCCAGGATCTCCACCTGCGGCTGGGCCACCACCTCCAGGTTCTGGTCCTCCACGATCTTCATGCAGAGCTCGGGCACCAGCTCATCCAGGGCTTCCTTCCGCAGGGCGTCCTTGCCGACGTACTGCTCCAGCACGGCCCGGGGGGCCTTACCCTTCCGGAAGCCGGGGATGGCCACCTCCTTCACCACGTGATGGTACGCATGATCGAGCGAATGGTCTATCTCCGCCGGCTCGACCTCGACCCGCATCACCACCTGGCGATTCTCGCTACTCTCTATAGATGTCTTCACCTGTCACCTGTCCCTTTCTGGTGCCGGCGCCCGCCGCAGCCGTTTCCCGCAGCCGTCAGCTATTGTCCTGCCTGGCCAGATGCAGCTCCAGCAGCTGCTCATCCGTAACCTCGGAGGGCGCATCGAAAGTCAGATCGCTACCGGCCTGGTTCTTGGGGAAGGGGATCACCTCCCGGATGCTTTCCTCGCCAGCCAGCAGCATGACCACCCGGTCTATGCCCGGCGCAATGCCCCCGTGCGGAGGCGCCCCGTAATCGAAGGCCTCCAGCATGTGGCCGAAGAGCCGCTGCACCCGCTCCTGGTCGTAGCCGAGCAAGGCGAATACCCTCTCCTGCATATCTCTATTATGTATGCGGATGCTGCCGCTGGACAACTCATATCCGTTGCAGACTATGTCATAGCAGCGGGCGCGGACCTTCCCCGGATCAGACTCCAGCAGGGGCAGGTCCTCATCGCGAGGCGCGGTGAACGGGTGGTGCGACGCCTGCCAGCGCTTCTCCTCCTCGCTCCACTCGAACAGCGGGAAGTCCACCACGAAGACCACCGCCAGCCTGTTCCGGTCAATCAGCCCCAGCCGGCGGCCCATCTCCCGCCTCAGATGATCCAGCGCCTTGCCGGCCACGGCCGCCCGGTCAGCCACGATCAGCAGCAGGTCTCCGGCCCTGGCGCCCAGGCGGCCCGTCATCGCGGCGGTCTCCTCCGCGCTGATGAACTTGGCGGCCGCGGAGCTGGCCCGGTCCAGCGCCGGCCCGCCCGGCCCGTCCATCAGGGCCAGGGCCACCAGGCCCCTGGCGCCCGTCGACCGGGCCAGGTCGATCAGCTCATCCAGCTGCTTGCGGGTGTACCGGCCGCACCCGGGGGCGCAGAAGCCCCTCACCCTCCCCCCGCTCTTGATGGCGCCCTGGAACACGCCGAACTCAGAGCCGGCCACGATGTCCGAGAGGTCCGCCAGCTCCAGGCCGAACCTGGTGTCCGGCTTGTCCGTCCCGTAGCGCTCTAGGGCCTCCGCATACGACAGGCGCGGGAAGGGCCGGGGGAGCTCGAAGGACGGCCGCACCTTCTCCACCAGCTCCACGAACATGTCCTCCATCAGCTGCAGGACGTCCTCCTCCTCCACAAAGCTCATCTCGATATCCAGCTGGGTGAACTCGAACTGGCGGTCGGCCCTCAGGTCCTCGTCCCGGAAGCACCGGGCCACCTGATAGTACCTCTCGAACCCGGCCACCATCAGCAGCTGCTTCATCTGCTGCGGCGACTGAGGCAGGGCATAGAACTTGCCCGGCTGCAGCCGGCTGGGAACCAGGAAGTCCCGGGCCCCCTCGGGGGTGCTCTTGATCAGGATGGGGGTCTCGATCTCCACAAAACCCCTGGCGTCCAGGAAATCCCGCAGGCACTTCACCACCCGATGCCGGAGCAGGATGTTCTCCTTCATGCGGCGGCGGCGCAGGTCCAGGTAGCGGTACTTGAGGCGCAGGCTCTCGTCCACCTCCGTCTCTTCATTGATGTAGAAGGGCGGGTTCCGGGATGTGTTCAGAACGCGGCAATCCCGGGCCAGCACCTCGATCTGGCCGGTGGCAATGTCGGGGTTCTCACTCCCCTTCGGCCGGCGGCTGACGGCGCCGGTAACCTGGAAAACGAACTCGTTCCGCAGGCCCTCGGCCACGCGGTGCCCGGCCGGGGACGACCGCGGGTCGAACACCACCTGGACAATACCTTCCCTGTCCCGCAGATCGATGAAGATCAGTCCCCCGTGGTCCCGCCGCCTGTGCACCCAACCCGCCAGTGTCACTGCCTGACCGACGCTGTCCGCCGTCAGATCGCTGGAATTGTGGCTCCTAAGCAATACTCGCCTCTTGCTCTCGAAAGGATTATAATGGAAACCGAACGTGCTTTCAACCGAAGGCGCCGGCGCGGCGCTGGTCCGGAGAGCAGCCGGCGGCGCCGGTCCCGACAAGGGGATCAGGCGGCGCCGGTTCGGAAGGGTAGCCGGCGGCGCCAGCCCCATGAGGGGATCAGGCGGCGCCATGGCGCTGAGGGGGGACAGCCCCCCCTGGCAGCTGAAGGATCCGGATAATGGCAGTTAATCTGGGAAAGCGGCTCTACGAGCTCCAGCAGATCGATTCTCGCCTGGACCAGACCGGCGAGATGCTGTCCCGGGTGGAGCACGACCTGACCTGCAACGAGGACCTGGATCGAGCCAGGGCTGACCTGGAGGCCGTCCAGGGCCAGCAGGCCGCCCTCCAGGCGAAGCAGCGGGAGGCCGAGACCACCGTAGAAGACCTGGAGGCCAAGCTCAAGCCCCTCCAGCAGAAGCTGCTCAAGGTGTCCGGCAGCTCCCCCAGGGAGCTGGCCGCCATGGAGAAGCAGGCGCAGCAGCTTCAGGTCCAGGTCAGGGCGGAAGAGGACCGCGTCCTGGAGATGATGGACCAGGCGGAGGGCCTGCAGAGCGAGGCCGCCCGCAGGGCGGCGGAGGTGGACCGGATTGAGCGGGAATGGGCCCAGACCCGCACCCGCCTCCAGGCGCAGCAGGCGGAGCTGGCCGCCGCCGCGGAGTCGGACCGCCGCATCAGGGAAGAGGCCCTGGCCCAGATCGACCCGGGCCACCTGCAGCTCTACGAGAGACTGCGCCGCAGCAAGCAGGGCAGCGCCGTGGCCAGGATAGAGCAGGGGAGATGCCAGGGCTGCCGCATAACCATTCCCGTCAGCGAGCTGACGCAGGCCAGGGCCGGCGAGCTGGTGCAGTGCGGCAGCTGCAGCCGCGTGCTGTGCGTTCCATGAAGAGGCTGACCGTCTACGTCGACGGCGCCTCCCGGGGGAATCCCGGCCCGGCCGCCATCGGCATAGTCATGCGGGACGACGAGGGCGCCACCGCCGTGAGGCTGTCATCCTGCATCGGCCGCACCACCAACAACCAGGCTGAGTACACCGCGCTCATCACGGCCCTGGAAGAGGCCGCCCGGCTGGGAGCGGAGCGGATCGACATCCGCAGCGATTCCCAGCTGATGGTGGAGCAGATCGCGGGCCGCTACAAGGTGCGCAACCCCAACATCAGGCCGCTGTACGACGAGGCCACCCGGCTGCTGGCCGCCTTCAAGAGCTACGGCATCCGCCACATACCGCGGGAGCAGAACAAAGAGGCCGACGCCCTGGCCAACGAGGCCCTGGACAGGCAAAGCGACCGGTGAACTCGGCCGGCTTTCCGGCAGAAGTCGCTCCAGGGGACTCGAAGCATGGCCGGAATGGGAAGAAGGCCACTGGGGCCTGGGAGAGGACAAGGAAATGGCCAAGAACAAATTCGATGTAGTGGTAGTCGGTGCCGGGCACAATGGGCTTATCGCCGCCGCCTACATGGTCAAGGCGGGCCTGGATGTTTGTGTTTGCGAGGCTTACAGTCACGTGGGCGGCGGTGCCATCTCGGGTGAGCCGACTGTGCCTGGTTTCAAGTTTGACTACGGCTCGAATGCTCATTACGGAATTCAAGGAAACCCGCTGATACGCCAGGACGAACTCGGTTTGAAGTCACGGTACGGGTTGAAGTACATCAACCCGGATCCGATAACAGCATTCGTTTTCCCCGACGATAGCTCCCTGATTATCCACATGGACATCAACAAGACCTGCGAATCGATAGCACGCTTCTCTCAGAAGGATGCTGAGGCCTGGCCCAAATTCTGCCAGAATGCGGCACAGACGATGAGGGCAGGCAGTATGGCCATGGCCGGCAGTATGCCGCCCATGGGGAAATTACTGTCGTTCCTGGAGGCAAGTCCAGAGGGCCGCCAGTATTGGAGGGTATTCCTGTCGAGCTGCCTGGACATCGTTAACGAATGGTTTGAGAGCAAGGAAGTAATAGCAGGACTGTGCCGGTATGCCTGCGACTATATGGCTTCGCCACGGGAATACGGGACTGGATTCAACGCCATATCCGGTCTGGCTTTGATTCAAAACTGGGGGTTAGGCTTGCCGGTGGGGGGATCGGGAGCCCTTAGCGAGGCATTGGCCTCTTACATTCGGGACAATGGTGGCACTATCATGCTCTCGACGCCGGTGCAGAGCATCAAAGTAGAGGACGGTGAGGCAAAGGGAGTAATCCTCACCAGTGGTGATGAGATAAGGGCCAGCAAGGCGGTAATATCGAATGTGAATGTGAAACAGCTCTACCTGCAGATGCTGGCGGAGAAGGACCTGCCACCGGGCTTCCAGACGTCGGTGAGCAGGCTCAGGCACAGTCGCTATTCCTACATCAACAGCTTTCTGGCGCTGAATGAAGCTCCCAAATACAAGGCTGGCGATGAAGTGACACGCACCTCTACAATCGCCATCACACCCTATGTGGAGGACATGCTGCGCGCCATGGATGATATTGTGTACGGGGTACCGAGGGCCATAATGCCTTTCGCCACCACCCATTCCCTTTGCGATCCCTCGCGCGCACCTGCCGGCAAACAGAGCCTTGACCTCCTGCACTTCGCGCCCTACGATTTGAAGGACGGCGGGCCTCAGAGGTGGGATGAGGTGAAGAAGAATGTGGCGGACGAGGTGCTTGGCCTGGCCAGACAGCACATCACCAACCTGACAGCAGAGAATATCCTGGGTTCAACGGTAATGAGCCCCCTGGATATCGAGCGGTACAATCCAGCCATGCTCCGAGGTGACGTTCTGCACATAGCCCATCTTCCTTCACAGTACTTCAGCAACAGGCCGTTGCCAGGATGGGGCCAATATAAGGCGCCGGTCAAGAAACTCTACATGTGCGGGGCCAGCACACATCCTGGCGGAGGTATCGTTGGAGGCGGGAGGACCACTGCCCAGGTGGCCATGGAGGCCCTGGGAATAGACTTCAAGAAGGTCGCCGGGAAGAAGTGAACAGGCTCGGGTCGGCGAGATGGCTGGCATATAAGAGCCTGACCGAAGGAAGCGCACAATGGGCATGAAGGTGTTCACCGAGGATGGGACCGTGGCCGCAGCATTCTACTCCATCAAGCGTATCGATGACCACCTGGTCCTGGACGCCAACGTGCTTGAGACCATGCGTATGGAACTCGTGCTCACCCGGGGAGAGCTGCTTCAGGCTGTAAGGATGGCGCTGAGTTGGTCGGTACTCGGTTTTGTCCTGCTCCTGCCGTACTTCTGGATGAGACAGAGGTTCAAGAAGACCCCTGAGTAGAACCGGCGCCTGAACCACCATCGACCGTCGGGAAATACTCCCCGGTCATCGGCAGAGTCAGGGTTGAAGTCGGGTCTGGGAAGCAGGGTTGGCCTTGATTTCGGGGCCGGAAGTGGTACACTGAGACCGAACCAAGTAGGCCGGGTGACCGCCGTTTCAGGAACTCATTCTGGAAGGGAGGAAAGTCCGGGCTCCATCGGGCAGGGTGCTGGGTAACGCCCAGGAGAGGCGACTCTACGGACAGTGCCACAGAAACATACCGCCCCGACCACGTCGGGGTAAGGGTGAAACGGTGAGGCAAGAGCTCACCAGCCGCCGGGTGACCGGCGGGCTAGGCAAACCCCACCCGGAGCAAGACCGAATAGGAGGACTCTAAGGCCGCCCGACCATAACGTCCTCGGGTTGGTTGCTTGACCCTGCGGGCAACTTCAGGGCTAGATAGATGGTCACCGGTCCGGCTAGGCAGGACCACAGAACCCGGCTTACAGGTCTACTTGGTCACCGGGGGCACCGACGAGGTGCCCCCGGCCTTTTCCCGGAGCCTCGCGCGGATGACCGGGGCGGCATTCGGACCAGCATAAGGATGATCGCGGCCTCCTCCGAGAGGTCCGGCGGATGATCGTGGTCGCCACTCGTCCAGGCATGAGTGCCCCGGAGCGGCCGGGCCCATGGTTGACAACGGGATTATGGTCATGGCGCTGCAATTTATGTAGTCCTCACATATGACTTGAGGTCTTCCTCCCGCGTGGATGGCGCGAAAAAGTGAGCCTGAAGGAGGGAAAACGGCGGGCGAGGGTTTGCCCTCCCCGCCCGGCAAGTACGCCCAACCGGCTGCAACCCGTTTGCGTTAACCCCCGGCGGAAGGCTATAGTTGCCGCCATGGAACTCGATCCCCGACTCACCGGCTTCATCCTCTACTGCACCCGGGAAAAGAAGGACTGGCCCCACCTCTACGATGAGATGTGCCGCGTGGCCGGGCAGGGGCTCTACCAGGGCCTCCACATGCGCGACCTGGCGCAGCTGGGGCTCTCCTTCAGCCTCAGCCGCGTGGACCGGACCAGGGCCATGATCGATTCAGTGACCCGCTCCCGGGCCGGCACCGGCCCCCGCGCCTCCTGAAACGCGCCCGCCTCCACCCCCCGCTATGTCCCATGCGCCAGGATACGCCGGGCTTCCGCGCCGGGCTTCCGCGGCGGCACCGGCAATTGCCCCGGTACGTGGCCCATGCTAAAATAACTGTCGGCCCGGACGGGCCCCGCGGAACACACATGCAGAAAAGGTGCAAAGGCAACCGTGATCTTCTCCCCCCGGACATGGAGCGCTTTCGCCAGGTCGAGGAGGCCTTCCGCTCGTCCTGCCTGCATTGGGGATACCAGGAAATCAGGACGCCAACCCTGGAGTACCTGCACCTCTTCACCTCCACGGGCACCCTGACCCCCCAGAGGCTGGGCCGCGTCTACTCTTTCCTGGACTGGGACGGGTGGAGCGGAGAGAGGGTCGTCCTGCGCCCCGACGGCACCATTCCGGCTGTCCGTCTCTATATCGACAACCTGGCCCAGGCCTCCCCGGCGAAGCTCTTCTACGTGGAGAACGTCTTCAGCTTCGAAGAAACGGGGACGGAGTCCCGGGAGCGCTGGCAGTGCGGGGCCGAGATGCTGGGCAGCACCAGCGCCTCGGCGGACGTGGAGCTCATACTGCTGGCCCAGGAGGTCCTGCGCCGGCTGGGCGCCGGCAGTGCCACCCTGTACCTGTCGCACGCCGGGCTGATCCGGTCGCTGCTCCGCGAGATGGGTCTCAAACCGTCCCAGCAGAGCCGCCTCTTCGATCAGATCATGGATGGGAACCCGGCCGCCATGGTGGAAGCCGCCAGCGTCGAGAGCCCCCGGCTGAAGGACTCGCTGTCCCTGCTGTTCAACATGACCGGCAGCTCCCCGGGCTTCATCCAGAACGTGAAGGCCACCCTGGTCCGGGACTTCCCCCGGCTGGAGGCCAGCATGGACGATTTCCTGGCCATCGCCCAGCTCCTGACCGATATGGGCTGCGTGTACCAGGTGGACATGGCGCTGGGCAAAGGGTTTGAGTACTACACCGGGGCCATCTTCCGCTTCCAGCTCGACGGCCTCAAGCTGGGTGGGGGCGGGCGATACGATGATCTCATCCCTCTCATGGGAGGGGGCGACGTGGCCGCCTGCGGCTTCGCCCTGGATCTCGACCAGCTGGCCGCCATCACCAGTGCCCCGGACAATGGGCGGTCCGCCATTCTGGTCCGGGCCGAGGGCGCCGGCCCCGCCGACAAGGTCATTTTCGAAGTGGCCTCCCAGCTGAGAGAGGCCGGCTACCGGGCCGACCTGGACCAGGGCTGCCGGGGGGCCACCGGGCACCGGTGGGTCCTCACTATCCGGGGCCAGAAGGGCAAGCCCGGCTTCGTTCTCACCAACCAGTCCAGCGGCAACACCACCGAGCTCGATTCAATTTCGGAGATCCTGGGCATACTGCAGGTAGCCAATGCAACTAAGACTGGCCCTTCCTAAGGGGCAACTCCTCCCGCAAACCAGCGCCCTCCTGCAGCGCTGCGGCCTGGACATCGCCGGCTATGACGACCAGTCCCGCTCCTACCGCCCGGAGTGCCGCAACCTGCCCGGGGTGTTCCTGAAGGTGTTCAACGAGAAGGACATACCCATACAGGTGGCCGTGGGCAACTACGACCTGGGCATCTGCGGGCAGGACTGGGTGGCGGAGCTGCTGGCCCGGTACCCATCCAGCGGGCTGGTCAAGATACAGGACCTGGGGTACGGCCACCGCCGGCTGTGCCTGGCCGCCAGCGAGGCTGGCTGGCTCGAGGGCCAGGCCGGCACCATCCGCATCGCCACCGAGTATCCCAACCTGGCGCAGGCATTTGCCCTGCAGCGCCGTTTCCGCCGCTTCGCCGTGTTTCCCCTCTGGGGAGGCGCCGAGGCCTACCCTCCGGAGAGCGCTGACCTGGCCCTCATCGCCCGGTCGGCGGGGGCCCCGGTGAACCATGGCCTGGTTCACGTGGCGGACATGCTCGACGGCGGCGCCTGCCTGGTGGCCCACCGCCCCAGCTGGGAGTCGCGGGACCTCAGCCCCATTCTCGACCGCCTGTGCGCCAGCGCGCCGGAGCAGGCACCGGCCCGGGGGCCGGAGACGCCCGTGGCCGCGGCGGGCCAGGCCGCCCGCCAGCCTGACCGTGACCCCGACGCCATCTGGATGGCCCTGCCCGATGGGCATCAGCAGGCGCCGGCCCTGGAGTTCCTGGGCCGGGCCGGCATCACCATCTCGGCGGACGCGGCCGACCCACGCCGTCCCGAGATCAGCCTGGAAGGAACCCGGGTGAAGGTCATCCGCCCGCAGGACATGCCACTTCAGGTGGCCAACGGCAACTTCGACCTGGCCATCACCGGCGAGGACTGGCTGGCCGATCACCTGTACCAGTTCCCATCGAGCCCGGTGAGGAAGCTGCTGGCCCTGCCCTTCGGCCGGGTGCGGATCGTGGCCGTGGTCAGCAAGACCACGCCGTTCGAGGGCCCGCGGGACCTTCAGGCGCCGCTGCGCCGGCAGGAGATCCCCGCCCTGCGCATCGCCTCGGAGTACATCAACATCGCCGACCGGTACGCCCGGGAGAACCACCTCAGCCCCTGCCGCCTCATCCCGACCTGGGGAGCCACCGAGGCCTTCCTGCCCGAGGACGCCGATCTGCTGATCGAGAACACCCAGACCGGCCGGACCCTGGCGCAGCACGGCCTTCGCATCATAGACACCCTATTCGAGTCCTCGGCCTGCCTGATCGGCCGGGCCTACTCGTCATCGTCATCGTCGTCGCCAAGCTGCCCCGCAGACCGGGAGGCCTCCGGCATCGGGGACCGGACGGCCTCCGGCATCAGGGACCAGAGGGCCGCGGCCATCGTCCGGCGGCTGGAAAGAGCATTAGAAGAGAGTCAATAAGAAGGAGGTGCCCATGGAGTTCAAGACCATTACCATGAAGAAAGAGGAGAGGATCGCCACCATCACCCTCAACCGCCCCGAGGTGCTCAACGGCGTGAATGAGGAGATGGGATTCGAGCTGGCGGCGGCGGTGGACAGCCTGGAGGGCGACACCGAGACCAGGGTTGTCGTAGTGACCGGCGCCGGCCGGGCCTTCTGCGCCGGCGGCGATCTTGACTTCAGCAAATTCAAGGACAAGGAAGTGCTCACCCAGGAGGACATCGCTTTCTGGCCGAAGACCACCGCCGAAGTGAGGCAGGGCATCATCCCTCCCCAGGTGCAGAAGAAGGTCATGCTGGGGCTGCAGAACCTGCCCATACCGACCGTGGCCGTGGTCAACGGCGTGGCCGCCGGCTTCGGGTTCGACCTGGCCCTGGCCTGCGACATCCGGCTGGGATGCCCCAAGTCTACCTTCGTCATCGGCTACACCGGCGCCGGCGTCGCCCCGGACAGCGGCGGGACCTGGTTCATGCCGCGCATCATGGGGATCGCCAAGACCCTGGAGTTCATTTACACCGGCGAGCCCTGCCTGGCCGATGAGGCCCACCGCATCGGCCTGCTGAACCGCATCATACCGGTGGAGCAGCTCCAGGAGGAGTCGCTGAAGCTGGCCCGCAAGATCGCCAACGGGGCGCCCATAGCCTTCAGGCTGTCCAAGTTCCAGGTGTACAAGGGCCTGCAGATGGACCTGGAGACCGCCCTGGGAGTGGCCATGGCCTGCGTGACCATCGCCACCGACTCCGCTGATCACAGGGAGGCCTTGAAGGCATTCGCCCACAAGCGGGCGCCCAAATTCCAGGGGAAGTGACCAGAGAGGACAGTACGCCGCCAGGCCCGCTCCTGATCGCCATTGATGGCCTGGGAGGAGTGGGGAAGAGCACGGTCGGGCTGATCGTAGCGCGAAGGCTGGGGTATCGCTTCGTCGACAGCGGCGACCTGTACCGCGCTCTTACCTGGATGGCCCTGCACCGCGGCCTGAATTGCGGTGATGAGGCCGCCCTCACCATGCTGGCCGCTGAAGCCAGGGTGGAGATCAGGCCGTCCCCGGACAGGGAGAGCCAGAACGTTCTTATTGACCGCCTGGACGTCACGGCCTCCCTGCACACGGCCAGGGTGGACGCAGAGGTGGCCGGCATCGCCCGGGTGGCCGGCGTCCGCCGCAGCCTGCTGGCCTGCCAGCGCGAGATGGCCCGGGAGGGAAAGACGGTGATGGCGGGGCGGGACATCGGCACGGTGGTCCTGCCCCAGGCCAATCTCAAGGTCTTCCTGGTGGCCTCTCCCGAGGAGAGGGCCAGGCGGCGCCACATCGAGCAGAGGGAGGCGCCGCCTCCCTCCTACGATCAGGTGCTGGCCGAGATGAAGAAACGGGACGCCCTCGACAGCACCCGGGAGCTGTCGCCGACAGTTCCGGCGCCCGACGCCAGGGTGCTGAACACGGAAGGCCTGAGCCCCGGGGAGGTCGCCGACCGCATAGTTGCCATGGCAAAGGAGGCCGTTTGAATCTGAACGTGTACGACTGCACCAGGCCGATTGCGGCCGTGGGGCTGCGGTTTCTCTGCCGCTACGAGTACCGCAATCGCAAGAAGAAGCTGCCTGAAGGGCCGCTGATCGTGGTCTCCAACCACCTCAGCTGGCTGGACATACCCCTGATCGGGCTGGGCATACCTCGGCAGATCGCCTTCATCGCCAAGAAGGAGTACTTCCGCTCGCCGCTGCACCGGCGGCTGGTGGACGTGTACGGGGGCTTCACCGTAGAGAGGGGGGCCGTGGACGGGACCGCGCTGAAGAAGGCCTTCAACGTCCTCGACGAAGGCCGCTGCCTGGGGATATTCCCGGAGGGGACCCGCAGCAAGAGCCTGAAGCTGCAGCAGGGGCACGTCGGCACGGCCTTCATCGCCCTGCACAAGAACGCCTACATCCTGCCCATCGGCGTCTCAGGCACGGAGAAGATCCGCAACAAGTTCGACCGCATAACCCACATCCTCTACCGGCCAAAGGTGGTGATCAACATCGGCGAGCCCTTCAAGCTCCCGGATACCCAGGGCCATCCCACCCGCGTCGTCCGTGACCGGTGCACCGACATGATCATGCACCGCATCGCCGACCTGCTGCCGGAGAGCTATCGGGGGGCGTACGGCAACAATGCGCATCCTCAAAGCTGAGGAAACCGGCTTCTGCTTCGGGGTCAAGCGGGCCTTGAGGAGCCTGGAGGAGGCCGCCCGCCGCCACGGAGGCGTGGAGACGGTAGGGCCGGTGGTCCACAACCAGCAGGTGGTCGACCAGTTCGCCCGCCTGGGGGTCAGGGTGGTCGCCGATCCCGACGAGGTGCAGGGCAGCGTGGCCGTCATCTCCTCCCACGGCCTGCCGCCGCGGGCCGAGGAGAAGCTGCGGGCCCGGGGATTGACCATAGTGGACACCACCTGTCCCAACGTTCGCCGGGCGCAGCAGGCGGCCCGGCGCCTGGCTGAAGACGGCTTCTGGCTGGTGGTCTTCGGCGACCCAGCCCACCCCGAGGTGAAGGGCATACTGGGCTGGGCAGGCGATCAGGGGGTGGCCACCGTGGACAGCCAGGAGATAGCCCGGCTGCCGCAGTTCCCCAAGAAGGTCGGTATCCTCTCCCAGACCACCCGCAATGAGGCCGAGTTCACCCGCTTTGTGAACGACCTGGCGGGCGAGCTGCTGCCCCGAGTGCAGGAGATCTCCATCCTCAACACCCTCTGCGGCGTCACCCGGAAGCGGCAGGCGGCGGCGCTGGAGCTGGCCCGGAAGGCCGGCCTGATGATCGTGGTGGGGGGACGCAACAGCGCCAACACCCGGATCCTGACCGAGATCTGCTCCTCAACCGGGACCGAAACCCATCACATCGAGACGGCGGGCGAGATCCGGGACGAATGGCTGGCCGGCAGCCGGTCGGTGGGCGTCACCAGCGGCACCTCCATACCGGACAACGTCATCGACGAAGTTATGCTAAAATTGAAGCGCCATCATGAACATAAACGTGGCCCAGCTACTGAAAGAGGGCACCGGCGCCGTCCGCAGCTATGACATCGATGACGTGCTGCCCCTCGAAGACGCCCCCACCGATGTTGAGGCCCCGGACCGGGTTGAGGCCCCGGACCGGGTTGAGGCCTCCACCCGCGCCGGCGAGGAGATCCACGTGCAGGGCCGGGCCACTCTCACCCGCGCCGCCCGGGGCATCCTGCTCCAGGGGTCCTTCGCCTGCCAGGTGCGGCTGACCTGCGGGCGCTGTCTGACCTGCTTCGCCCACCCCGTGTCGTTCAACGTCGAGGAGATGTTCTACCCCTCCATAGACATCCTGACGGGCCTTCCGCTGGCGCTGCCCGACGAAGACGGCAGCAGCAGCTTCACCATAGACGAGCATCACCTGCTTGACACCGGCGAGATGATTCGTCAATACTGTCTCCTGGCGATTCCGATGAAGCCTCTGTGCCGGGTGGATTGCGCCGGGCTCTGTCCCGACTGCGGCGCCAACCTCAACGAGATCAGGTGCCACTGCGTGCGGGCCCCGCGGACCGCCCTGGCCGAGGCGCTGAGCCAGGCGACAGCGCTCAGACAGCCGAAGCCGTCTGGCAAGGCGACGGCGCCATCCAGGGCGAGGGCGCCCGGCAAGGCGACGGCGCCATCCAGGGCGGCTGCGCCCGGCAAGGGCGCAGCCAAAGCCAAGTCTCGAAGAAAGATGGGGTAATCACATGCCACCACTGCCAAAGAGAAAGACCTCCAAGGCCCGTCAAGGCGAGAGACGGAGCCACCTGTCGGTCAAGCCGCCGGCCATGCAGCCATGCTCGAAGTGCCACACGCTGAAGCTGGCGCACACCGTCTGCCCCACCTGCGGGACCTATGCCGGCGAGGAGGTCGTGCAGGGCAAGGGCAAGGGCAAGGCCGCCAAGAAATCCTGACCATCTGCGCGCAGCAATGGCAGATGGAGGACACCAGGCGCTCCGGCATCGGCGTGACGCAGCCGCCCTGCCGGGCGATTTGAGCCCTTCGGATGTGATTCCGCCCGCCCCCTGCGAGCATCCGGCTCGCGCACAGCGATAACACCCTGAGGAGGTGTCCAGATGGCCGCTGACCAGAAGGTTGCCTTCGTCTTCCCCGGCCAGGGGTCGCAGTGGGCCGGCATGGGAAAGGACCTGTTTGCCAGCCTGCCCCAGGCCAGGGCCATATTCGAGGAGGCCGACTCCGTGCTGGGCCTGCCCCTGTCGCGCCTGTGCTTCGAAGGGCCGGAGGATACCCTGCGCCAGACCATCAACGCCCAGCCGGCCATCATGACCCTGAGCATCGTCCACCTCAGGACCAGCCCCCTCCTCCAGGACCACCCGCAGCCCTCCTTCCTGGCCGGCCACAGCCTGGGCGAATACACGGCGCTGGTGGCCGCCGGCACGCTGTCCTTCGCCGATGCCCTGAAGCTCGCCCGCGAGAGGGGGCGCCTGATGCAGGAGGCCGGAGACCGCACCCCCGGCGGGATGCTGGCTGTCATCGGCCTGGACGAGGCCATTGTCCGCGGCGTGTGCCAGGACACCGGGATGGAGATCGCCAACATCAACTCCCCGGGCCAGATCGCCATCAGCGGCCCGGCAGCCGCGCTGGAGAAGGCCGCTCAGCTGGCCAAAGACAAGGGCGCCCAGAGGGTGGTGCCGCTCCCGGTGAGCGGCGCCTTCCATTCGCGGCTGATGCAGCCGGCGGCGGACGGCATGGCCAGGGCCGTGGCCGGCCTGGGCTTCCGCGATGCCGGGGTGCCCATCGTGGCCAATACCACCGCCCAGCCGGTGACCGCCGGCGACGAGCTGAAAGGGGAGCTGCTGCAGCAGCTCTGCCACTCGGTCCTGTGGCAGAAGTCGGTGGAGTGGATGATCGGGCAGGGGGTGGCGGAGTTCGTCGAGATCGGTCCCGGGCAGGTGCTCACCGGGCTGATCAAGCGCATCAGCCGGGATGTCCGGACCGCCAGCACCGAAGCCAGAAGACCGTGATGTGACGGGCTTCGGTGCTACTTTCACTTGCCCGCAAAGCAATGCTATACTGTGCCGTAGCGGCTGCCGGCCCGGCCGGCGGGCCCCGTCAGAGAAGAGTGGAAAAGACAATGGCTGGAACGGCGGTAGCCTCCCGTCGCAAGGGCAGGGCCCTGGCGCTGCAGGTCCTCTTCGAGGTCGACTGCGCCGGCCATGACTACGGGCAGGCCCTGGACCGTACCCTGGAGAAGTCCGCCCTGCCTGAGGACACCGCCAACTTCGCCCGGGAGCTGGTGTCGACGGTCATAGAGAACCGGGAGCGTGTGGACGGCCTTATCGCCAGGTTCGCCCCCGCGTGGCCGCTGGACCAGATCGCCATTGTCGACCGCAACATCCTGCGCCTGGGCATCGTGGAGATCATCTTCGATCTGGTGCCGGTGAAGGTTGCCATCAACGAGGCGGTCGAGCTGGCCAAGAGCTACGGAGGCGAGAGCTCCTCCAAGTTCGTCAACGGAGTACTGGGCTCGCTGTACACCGAGGTTTCTCAGACTAAAACCAAATGAGGAGGGTCAGGTCATAGTGGCTACAATTTTTGAGAGGGTAAAGCGGATCATTGTCGAGCAGCTGGGTGTCAAGGATGAGGAGGTCACCCCCAAGGCCTCCTTCATCGAGGACTTCAATGCCGACTCGCTCGACCTGGTTGAGCTCATGATGGCGCTCGAGGAGGAGTTCAGCAAGGGCGGCAAGAAGGTGGAGATCCCCGATGAGGACGCTCGGAGGATCGTGACCGTGCAGGATGCGGTCGACTACATCAGCGACCTGGGCGCAGCCGACGAATGATGGCGGGCCATCTTGAGTGGTAAACGAAGACGCCCCGCCCGAACTGACCCTCATTCCATACACGGCAGCGACAGGCAACCAGGGACACCACCCCATCGGCGGCTACGGCGCTGCCGCTCCGGCGCACACCTGCAGCAGGCCGCTCTCCTCATCTGACGAAACCACCCTCCGGGCCCAATGCTCCGAGTATCGCCGCGAGGCCGGGGAACGCCACCCCTGCTCCCCGGCCGGCTGGCGCCCGGCACGGACAGACCAGTGTGGCAGGTGAAAGGGCACTCCAGAACCGTAGCCCTTCTCCGGCAGAGCCTGGAGCGAGGGCGGCTGTCGCATGCCTACCTCTTCACCGGCCCGGCCCACGTCGGCAAGCTCACGCTGGCCATGAACCTGGCCCAGGCCGTCAACTGCGAGTCTGAGGACCGCCCCTGCCAGCAGTGCGCCGCCTGCCGCCGCATCGCCGCCGCCAAGCACGCCGACGTACACGTCGTGGACCTGCTCTCCGCGGATAAGAAGGAGATCGGCATCCGCCAGGTGGCGGACATGCAGTCCGCCGCCCACCTCCCCCCGTTCGAGGGACGCTGCAAGGTGTTCGTCTTCGACCGGGCGGAGATGCTGTCGCGCGAGGCCGCCAACTCCCTGCTCAAGACGCTGGAGGAGCCGCCGCCCGCCGTCCTGATGGTCCTGCTCACCGCCAGGGAGAACGAGCTGCTGCCCACCATCGCCTCCCGCTGCCAGCGATTGGAGCTGCGGCCCCTGCCCGTGGCGGCGGTCCGCGAGGCGCTGGTCGCCGATCATCACGTGCCGCCGGACAGGGCCGATCTCCTGGCCCGGCTCTCGGGCGGCTGCCCCGGCTGGGCCATCCTGGCCCTGCGCGACGAGAAGGTCCTGGCCGAGCGGGACCGGAGGCTGGACGACTTCGCCCGCCTGTGCGGCGCCGGCGCCCGCGAGCGCCTGGCCTATGCGGCGGAGCTGGCCGCTCTCTTCAGCAAGGGCCGCGAAGGCGTGGCCGACACCCTGGCCGCCTGGCGCCAGTGGTGGCGGGACGTCATGCTCATCAAGTGCGGCAACAGCCAGGGGATAATCAACACGGACCAGGAAGAGGTGCTGCGGCGCGAGGCGGAAAGGAACACCCCCCGCAGCATTGCCGCCTTCATGCGGAGGATCAGCCTCACCGCCAGGGAGCTGGAGCAGAATGCCAGCCCTCGCCTGGCCCTGGAGGTCCTGCTCCTCCACATGCCCTAGAGAGGATGGTGAAAGAACGTTGAAACCCGACGACGGCCCGGAAAGGCTGATCCGCTCGCATCTCTCCCAGGTGACGCCGTATGCATTCGTGGCCCCGCTGGAGTCGGCCGCCGGCGACAGCGGGCTGGTCCCCGATCGCATCATCAAGCTGGACGGCAACGAGAATCCCTACGGATGCTCGCCGAGGGTGAAGAAGGCCCTGGCGGACTTCCCGTACTACCACATCTACCCGGACTCCGAGCAGCATCAGCTGCGCCGGGCCCTGCAGGATTACACGGGCGCCCCGGCGCACTCCATCATCCCCGGCAGCGGCAGCGATGAGCTGATCGAGTTCATCATGCGTTTGTTCATCGACCCCGGCGACGGCGTGATCAACTGCGTCCCCACCTTCGGCATGTACCAGTTCAGCACCCTTGGCTGGGGAGGCAAAATCATCAGCGTGCCCCGTGACGAGCGGTTCGGCCTGGACATAGCGGCGGTGACCCGGGCCGCCAGGGAGGGAGCCAAGGTCATCTTCGTCGCCAGCCCCAACAACCCCACCGGGAACGTCGCCTCCGACGAAGAAATCGCCAGCCTGCTGGCCCTCCCCGTGGTGGTGGTCCTCGATGAGGCCTATGCCGAGTTCAGCCGGAAGACCTGGGCCGCCCGGGTAGCGGAGCACCCCAACCTGATCGTGCTGCGCACCTTCAGCAAGTGGGCCGGCCTGGCCGGCCTGCGGGTGGGCTACGGCATCTTCCCGGAGCGCATCGCCGCCCTGCTGCTGCGCATCAAGCCCCCCTACAACGTCAACGCGGCGGCGCAGGTGGCGGCCCTGGAGTCGCTGGCGGACCTGGAGCACCTCCAGGCCACCGTCAGGGCCATCGTGACGGAGAGGCGCCGCCTGTTCAACCAGCTGGCCGCCTTCCCGCAGCTCAAGCCCTGGCCTTCAGAGGCCAACTTCATCCTGTGCTCGGTGGCCGGTCCCGAGGCCGGCGGCGCGGGGGACGCCAGGGGAGCCGCGCTGGATGCCCGCGGCATCCAGCAGGAGTTGCGGCGGCGGGGCATACTCATCCGGTACTTCGACAGCCCGCTGCTGCGCAGCTACATCCGGGTCAGCGTGGGGAAGCCGGAGCACACCGACGCTCTGGTTGCAGCGCTCAGCGACATTCTGATAGAATAGCTTTAATTGGCGACCACGAATAAAGATAGGAGGATCAGAGAGACGGCATGGGTGTAAAGAAGTTTTTCGGCGTCAACATAGTGGTGAAAGACCTTGATGCTGCGGTCAAGAAGTACTCCTTCCTCGGTGTGAAGCCCGAGTGGACCCCCCCTGAGAAGTTCGCCTTCCCGGGAATGAGGGGCGCTTCGTTCGTGCTCCCGGACGGCGTGATGATCAACCTTATCACCTCATCCAACCCGGAGACCTCGGTCTCCAAGTTCATCGAGAAGAACGGCGAGGGCGTGTTCTTGATCTCCCTGCGCATGGATGACCTGGTGAAGGACTCCGAGACCCTGGCCGAGGCCGGTGTGAAGCTGACCAGCCCCACCCCGCTGGCCTACGAGGGCGGCAAGGTCAATTTCGGCCACCCCAAGAGCCTGCACGGCGTCCAGATTGAGTTCATCCAGCCCGACAAATAGTCTTATTCGCGGGGCCGCGCCCGGCGGCGGGCAGCGGCAGCAGCCAATGCATGTTGGAGAGGCCAGACTGGTGTCTGGCCTCTCTCTCATTCGGGGAACGATTCCGGCGCCGGCGGCGCGGGCCGGAGGAGGCAGCGTGATCAAGCGTTTCATAGATGTGGGGATAGCGGTCAGCGACCTCGAGGCGGCAGTCACCAGGTACTCCGCAGTCCTGGGCACCACCGCCCGGCTGCTGGGGCCCGCGGACTACGCCTACCCGGGGCTGAAAGGGGCCCGCTTCTACCTCTCCAATGCCACCATCAGCCTGGTGGCCTCTGAAGATGCGGACAGCCCCATAGCTTCGTTCATCCGGAAGAGGGGCGAAGGCGTCAACCACCTCACCCTGGAGGTCAGCGACCTGGAGCAGGACATCCCGGCGCTGGCCGCCGGGGGCATCCGGTTCCTGACGCCGGGCCCGCTGGACTTTCCCGAGGGCCGGGTCATCTTCGCCCATCCCGGGCCGCTCCACGGGGTGCAGCTGGCCTTCGTGCAGCCCAGGCCCGGTCTGGACCTGCTGCGGCCGCTGTGAGCGCTGCCGGCGGCCGGGACTGGCGTGGCCGTTCCCCCCCCGGTCCCGCTCGTTGAGACCAATATGAGAAGGCGGCTTCCATCCATTGAGACATATCCGTGAGCCGGCCATCTGTGACTGATACCCGCGTGTGACCCCTCCCCGATAGAATCTCCCTGAGCTCCGCCTGAGGCGGGGCCGCGCGCTTTCACCCCCGATGGGGGGCGGCGCGGCCAATACATGGACGTCTGCGTTCACGGAGAGGCCTTCGTGAAGGCGGGGAGAAAGGGGTGCACATGCGACAGTTCAAACCATCAGTTGTCATTCTGCTCCTGGCGCTGGTCCTGCTGATGCTCGCCGGCAGCGCCTGCGGCTCCACCGAGGGAGCCGTCGGCCCTCAGGGGCCACAGGGGGAGCAGGGCGAGAAGGGCGACCCGGGCGCGGCCGGACCCAGCATGATCGTGGCCATGGGGCAGGTTAATGCGGACGCCAGCATGGGCCAGTCCTACAACGTGGATTCGACCACCTGGGACGCAGCCAATCAGCGCTACGTGATCAAGCTGACGGGTATCACCTACACCCACAACACCGGCGTCACCATGGTGACCGCTGGGGACAGCAACTACACCGCGACCTACGGGGCCGACTCCGGCAACCTGGTGATCTTCTTCCGCAACACCAGCGCCGCCAGGCAACGGGACCATTTCTCCTTCATAGTGCTTGAAGCGCCCGAGAGCTAAGCTTCCGCCTCCGCAGCGGGCTGCCGCTCGCAGGCCCAACAGGCCTTGGCCGGCAGCCCGCGCGTTTGTCCGCAGTCGCCACAGCCGGCAACGCGCGTCAGCCTTCCCACAGGCGTCTCCCACGGCCATCCGGATGGCCTGAGCCTGCAACACGCGCCTGAGCGTTCCAGTGCACCGGGCCCGGGCCCAGGGCCCAAGGCGGGCCCGGACTGGCAGCGTTCCGGGCGCCTGCCCCGGGCCCAGGGCCAAATGCCACCCCCGCGCCGGTGCGGGCCCGGGCTGGCGCCGCCGGGACCTGAAAAGAGGCAGGGGATGATGCCTTGTTGTCACCATCCCCTGCCCGGTCGGTTTCCGAAAAGCTAGCTACTCGTCAGTGAACGTCGTGGTGGCTCCGCGCCTCCACCAGCCGGGAGTAGGCCCAGAGTATTCCACCGATGCCAGCCAAGAGCGTCGCCACACCCAGAAGTATGGTGAACACTCCCACGTTCTTGTACATGCTGGCCTGTCCATGGGCTGCCGCGGCTTCCCCGTTGAGCTTCTTGCCGTAGGCGTCGATGGCCGGCGCGGCATTCGAAGCCAGGCCGGCTATCGCGGTCTCAGCGGTGAGGCTCAGGGTGTTGTTGGCAGCATAGGCCGCCTTCAGCTGGGTCACCGCCTGGTCATACAGGTCGGCGGCTTCGGCGAAGTCACCAGCCGCATACCGGGCATTGCCCCCGGCTGCCAGGACCGCCGCATTGGAGGCTGCCGTCGCGCCGCCCGTGCTCAGCGGCACCCAGAAGGCCGGAGCATTGGCATTGAGAGCAGTGTACTCCTGGAACGCGACCATGGCGTCCGACTGGGTCGCACCATACACAGCCAGGTTGTTGTTGGCCACGATGGGCCACCGGGTCCACGATTCGTAAGTCACGTAGACCGTCTCGAAGGCCGTCGGAGCGGAAGCCAGGGTGATCTTGCCCGTCTCCAGGTCCGCCGTCCAGCCCGTGGCCGCCACGAATGTACCCGTGGCCCCGTTGGCCACGTAGACCTGCAGAGTCCCCTCAACCACCGGCTTGGAGACCGTGAAGAAGACCGTCTTCACGCCATTGCCGGCGCCGAGCGATTGGAAGTACTGGTAGTCAACGTACACCTGCGTGCCCGCCGGAGGGGCCGCGCCGAAGGTGATCCTCCCGGTAAGGGCGTCCACCGAATACGTGGAAGGATCCTTGAAGGTGATGGTGTCCGGCGTCGGCACGGTGTCGCGCCAGAAGACCCTCAACGAGGTCTCCATTATGGGGGCAAAACCGGTGTTGAACTGAAGGGTAGCGCCGTCACCGTTTCCGATCAGCTGACCAGCCTGATACGTGGTGACGTAGCTGGCATCCTGTCTCTGATAGCCCACTTTAACCTGGTAAGCATGAAGGACCGCGCTGGAGGCGCCGGCCGGGATGGTCACCGAAAAGGTGAAGCTCCCCGTCTCATTCGCCTTCAACATCTGCGGGCCGGTTCCCTGGAACTCAGGAGGGCCCCAGTCCACCAGGAGCTTGGCCTCCCTGATGGTCACGTCCACGCCCTGATCATTGGTGACCTGCACCGTGACATTGGCCGTACTGCCGGCGGTGAACGCTACCACGTTGACGCCCCCATAGTAGGCGTCGACGCCCTGGTAGACGGGCACCGTCCACTTCACAGAATCTATGGCGGCCGACGCGGTGGTCGGGATGGCGGCCAGTACTACCGCCAGCAACACCACACACGCCAGCACCACATAACGGCTCTTTCTCAACTTCTTGCATCCTCCTTACTTGCAGTTTGGCTATCCCACTCGTCTTCGCCACTTGCCCCCCAATACTCCATGGAGCAACCGCTCAAACCACCATCGCTATGGCATCACCCCCTTCGTTTTCTCACCTTCTCTTCATCAAAAGAACCACGCCTGAGCGTGAATCGCCAAGAGTTTAACACCAGATTCCCTTTTGTCAATAGGCATGTTACAATGCCGTAATGCAAAAAGGTCACAAAACCCTCTCAGTTGCGGCGCCGGGCCGTCCCGGCCCGCTGCCCGCCCGGGCCGGCAGGCCATTGTCGCCGGCGATAGACACGAGGAAGGGATAAGGAGCGGAGCCGATATGTCCAGAAGAATGGCTACCATGAAGCGGGAGACCGGCGAGACCAGCATCAGCGTGGAGCTCGATGTGGACGGCAAGGGGGACTTCGAGATAACCACCGGCATCAGGATGCTGGACCATCTGCTGACCCAGCTGGCGCGCCACGGCGCCTTCAACCTGAAGGTGGCCGCCACCGGCGCCGACGCTCATCACATGGTGGAGGATGTAGCCATCTGCCTGGGCCGCGCCTTCAATCTGGCCATGGCCGAGAAGCGCGGCATCGTCCGGATGTCCCACGCCATCGTGCCCATGGATGACGCCCTGGCGATGGTAGCGGTAGATATCGGCGGCCGGGGTTACTTCGCCACCGACATATCATTTGCGGACAAGAGCATAGGCGACCTTCCGTCGGGGATGGTGGTCCACTTCCTGGAGAGCTTCGCGGCGGAGGCCCGCCTGAACCTCCACGCCAAGCTCCTGGCCGGCACCGATGATCATCACCGGGCCGAGGCCACCTTCAAGGCCCTGGCCCGGGCCCTGGACTCCGCCACGCGCCCGGACCCCCGCATTGCGGGCAGGGTGCCGAGCACCAAGGACGTCATCGACTGAATCGTGGCGGCCGGCGCACCTGGGGCGCGCCAGCCAGGGATTGCCGTCTCGTCCAGGCCACCAGGGCAGCGCCGGGCATCGCCAAACGCCGGCTGGAGGCCACCGCAGCGCTTCACGCGGCCAGGAAGCCGGCATCTATGGCCATGGCGTGGCCCGTGACGAACGAGGCCTTGTCGGAGCAGAGCCAGACCACCGCCTCACCCACCTCGTGCGGCTTCCCCCAGCGCTTCATGGCGTTGCCCCGGGTCTCGCTCATCATGGGCTGCCCTACCAGCCTCTTGCCCATGGGGGTGTTGATGCCACCGGGGCAGACGGCGTTGATCCGGATGCCGGACCGGGCGTACTCCAGCGCCGCCGTACGGGTCAGCATGATGATGCCGCCCTTGGAGGCGCAGTAGTTGCTCATCCCCCCCAGTCCCCGCATTCCCCCGATGGAGGCCGTGTTGACGATGGCGCCGCCCCCCTGCTTGAGCATCTGAGGGATCTCGTGCTTCATGCACAGCC